>DATBZF010000120.1:0-29154 GCA_036513315.1 Roseiarcus sp. | reverse complement strand
TCTCAGCGGTGAAAGAATTGCCTCCATGCGAACAATGGCTCAATAGCGAATTCGGTAGGGGCGATAAACCTGTCGAAGCTGTTGTCGCGCACCCTGAACCTCCTCCCATATGGAGACCTAATCAACGAATTTGTGTACCTGCACAGCAATGACGGCGGAGCGGTTCCAATAGAAGGCAAAACGCTCTAGCGGAAAGGCGGTTCGTCGAAGCTGCGCAATTTGCGGGAATGCAACGTGTCGCGCTGGCTTTGCAGAAGCCCAAGCGCGGCGATGCCGATCTGCAAATGTTCGCCGATCGACCGCTCGTAGAAGGCGTTCGCGGCGCCCGGCAGTTTGATTTCGCCATGCAGCGGCTTGTCGGAGACGCAGAGCAGGGTGCCGTAGGGCACGCGCATGCGGAACCCTTGCGTCGCGATCGTGCCCGATTCCATATCGACCGCGATCGCGCGCGACAGATTGATGCGCCGGCGCTCCTGCGTCCAGCGCAGCTCCCAATTGCGATCGTCATTGGTGACGACGGTGCCGGTGCGCAAGCGCCTCTTCAACGCTTCGCCGCGATCGCCCGTAACGCGCGCAACCGCCTCCTGAAGCGCGACCTGCACTTCGGCAAGCGCCGGGATCGGCATGTCGAGCGGCACCGCATCGTCGAGAATGTGGTCCTGCCTGAGATAGCCATGCGCGAGGACATAATCGCCGATGAGCTGGGATTGCCGCAATCCCGCGCAATGGCCGACCATCAGCCAGCAATGCGGCCGTAGAACCGCGATATGATCGGTGATGTTTTTGGCGTTGGCGGGACCAACCCCGATATTGACGAGGCTGACGCCGTGCCCGTCGCCGCGCACCACATGATAGGCGGGCATCTGGAAACGGTGCCAGGCGACGGCCGCGATGCGTGCATCGGCCTCCCCTTCGGAAAGGTTCGCGTCGATGATGACATTGCCCGGCAGCACGAGTTTCTCGACGCCTGCGCCGCCACGCAATTGCTCGAGACCCCAGCGAACGAACTGATCGACGTAGCGATGATAATTGGTCAGCAGCACCCAGGGCTGCATCGCCCGCCAATCCGAGCCGGTGTAGTGAACCAGACGCCGCAAGGAATAATCGACGCGCACCGCGTCGAACAAAGCCAGCGGACGCGGCACTCCATACTTGACCTCGAAAGCGCCGTCAGCGATCTCGTCGCCGACGACCGCGAGCAAGGGCACGGGAAAGAATCGCGCAAGTTCGGATGCCGATGCGCCGCCGCGCCCGAGTTCATCGCCGGTCTCGAAAACGTAAGGATAAGGAATTTCCTGCGCGCCGACCCCGACCTCGAGCGTTGCGCCAAATTCCGTGACGAGCGGATCGAGCTGCTCCATAAGATAGCCGCGAAAGGACGCCGGCTGAGTCACGGTCGTCGTATAGATTCCCGCCTCGGTGAATTTGGCGAAGGCGCGCTGGCTCGACGGCGGCACGCCTTCCGGTTTGTAAGTGACGCGCAGTTGCGGATAGCGGAATTTGGCGCGAATCTCATGCGGCGGCGCGATTCCATCCTTGAGGAACCGTTCGACCGCGTTGCGCAACGCCGAGGTCGCCTCGCCGTAGAGTTCGGCGAGGCGATCGATCGCATGGGCGGGCGTCGCCATTGTTTCAAAGGCCGGCGAAGGGCGATGCTCCACGAGAACTCTCTTTATTGATCTATTTCGCTGCGATACAGGCAATCTCGACGTGATAGGGCGCCGCGGCGAGCTTGGCCTCGACCGTCGCACGCGCCGGCGTGTGCCCCTGCGCCACCCATGCGTCCCAGACTGCGTTCATCTCGGCGAATGTCTTGATGTCGGTCAGCCAAATGTTGGTCGAGAGGATTTTGGTCTTGTCGGTTCCGGCTTTGGCAAGCAAGCCATCGATGATTTCGAGGATTTCGCGGGTTTGCTCGCCGACGCTTTTTCCAGCGGCCTTGTCGGCGACCGTGCCGGAGAGATAAACCGTGTCGCCGTGAACGACTGCCTGCGACATGCGCGGACCGACGCCGATGCGATGGATGCTCATTCGTTTGACCTCATCACGTTTTGAAAGACAAAGTCGGCGTCAAGCCGGCGAAATTCCGACGACGGCGCCAAGGAAGTCACGCTTGCCGATCTCGACGCCGTTATGGCGCAGAATTCCGTAGGCCGTCGTAAGGTGGAAATAGAAATTCGGCAAGGCGAAGTGAAAGATATAGTCCGGGCCTTTCATCTTCATCTTGCTGGGCCCGAGCGGAAAGACGATTTCCCGGTTCTCTCCCGCCTCGACTTCGCTGGAATTGACGCCGCCGATGAAAGCGAGCGTCTTCTTGATGCGGGCCTTGATGTCGTCGAAAGAGGCCTCATTGTCTTCAAATCGAGGGGTCTCCACGCCCGCCAGGCGCGCCGTCATGTTCTTGGCGCCGTCGCAAACGATCTGCGTTTGGCGAACGAAGGGCAGCATATCGGGGCGTAGGCGCGACCCCAACAGGACTGCGGGGTCGATCTTATGCGCTTCGGCATGGGCGGCGGTCTTGTCGATGATGGCGCTTAGCGCCTCCAGGGTCTGCACGAAAACCGGGACGGTGGCCTGATAAAGCAAATTCGACATGGGTGATGTTCCCTCGGCGCGTCCCTGATGGGCGCTTCGCGCGCAACTTGCACAGAATGCCGTTCCGATTCAATGGCGACGCACGAGAACGCCGGCCGAGCCAAAAACGGGCGCGGCGACCGTTCCGCTCTCTTCAACCGGCCGGCGGCGGTTGACCCTCGATGCGCGGGATCGACTCATCGAAGCAAGCCCAGCTCGGCGCCTCAGCCGCCCAGATCGTCGCCAGGGGGCGCGCGATTTCGGGGTCGTCAAGCGTGCCGGCGCGAACAAAGATGAGATGAGGACGGGGCTCAGCTTCGCTGAACAGATGCGTTCCGCATGTGGGACAAAAGCTGCGGTGCATGACCGAGCCGCTATCCGCCACGCTGCGATAATCGCGGACCTCGCCTGAAATCGTGATCGCGCTTTTTTGGAAAGCGGCGTTCACGGTCGCGCTGCCGGCGCCGATATATTGGCACAAACGACACCAGCACGTTCTTGCTGCGATCGGTTCGGCGGCGATTTCATAGCGCACCGCCTTGCAAAGGCACCCGCCGGTGACGACCATCCCCTTCCTCCCTGATTGTTTCAGCCCAGATTCAATTCCTTGAAAAAGTCATTCCCCTTGTCGTCGATGACGATGAAGGCGGGAAAGTTCTCGACCTCGATGCGCCAGATCGCCTCCATCCCCAGCTCTGGATATTCGAGGACTTCAACCTTGCGGATGCAATCGAGGGCGAGGCGCGCGGCCGGTCCGCCGATCGAGCCGAGATAAAAGCCTCCGTGCCTGGCGCAAGCCTCGCGCACCTGTTTGGAGCGATTGCCCTTGGCGAGCATCACCAGCGAGCCGCCGGCGGCCTGAAACTGATCGACGTAACTGTCCATCCGCCCGGCGGTGGTCGGGCCGAAAGAGCCCGAGGCATAGCCCGCCGGCGTCTTGGCGGGCCCGGCATAATAGACCGGGTGATTTTTGAAATAATCGGGCATCGGCTCGCCGCGCTCCAGCCGCTCGCGGATTTTCGCATGGGCTGCGTCGCGCGCCACGATCATCGGCCCGGTCAACGAAAGCCGCGTGCGGATCGGGTGTCGGGATAGTTCGGCGAGAATGTCCTTCATCGGCGCGGCTAGATCGATGCGCACGACAGCGCCGCCGAGCGCCGCCTCGTCGAGATGCGGCATGAAACGCGCCGGGTCATGTTCGAGCTCTTCGAGAAACACGCCGTCCTTGGTGATCTTGCCGAGCGCCTGGCGATCCGCCGAGCAGGAAACGCCAAGACCGATCGGCAATGACGCGCCGTGACGCGGCAAGCGGATGACGCGTACGTCATGGCAGAAATACTTGCCGCCGAACTGCGCCCCGACGCCGAGCTGCTGCGTCAATTTATGAATTTCCGCCTCCATCGCCAGATCGCGGAAGGCATGAGCGTCCGGACCGCCTGATGTCGGCAGGCTGTCGAGATAACGGGTCGAAGCAAGCTTGACGGTTTTCATCGTCTGTTCGGCGCTGGTCCCGCCGATGACAATGGCGAGATGATAGGGCGGGCAGGCGGCGGTGCCGAGCGTTAGAATCTTCTCCTTCAGGAAAGCAATCATCCGGTCATGCGTCAGGATCGACGGCGTCGCCTGATAGAAGAAGCTTTTGTTGGCCGAGCCGCCGCCCTTGGCGATGAACAGAAATTTGTAGGAATCTTCGCCCTCGGCGTGAATTTCGATCTGGGCGGGCAGATTGTCGCCGGTGTTCTTTTCCTCGAACATCGAAAGCGCCGCGAGTTGCGAATAGCGCAGGTTCTTCTTTTCATAGGCATCGCCGATGCCCTCGGCTATGGCGCCCTCATCGCCCCCGTCGGTCCAGACGCGACGCCCCTTCTTGGCCACGACGATCGCCGTCCCGGTGTCCTGGCACATCGGCAGGATGCCGCCGGCGGCGATATTGGCGTTTTTCAAGAGATCGAAGGCGACGAATTTGTCGTTCGACGTCGCCTCGGAATCGTCGAGTATGCTGGCAAGCTGGGCGAGATGGCCTGGGCGCAGCAGATGGTTGATGTCGATCAGCGCCTGCTCGCTCAGGCGACGGATCGCCTCGCGATCGACGACCAGCATTTCGGCGCCGAGCGCCCGCTCGACGCGCACGCCCTCGCCGCTCAGCTTGCGATAGGGCGTTTGATCGGGGCCAAGCGGGAAAAGCGGACGATAGGCATGGCTCATATACGCGGCTCCAAACTGGCCCTGACAGGCAGGGTCTAGCGCTTCTTGTGGCGGTTTCCAATCTTAGCGGAAGCCGGCAAAGTCAGCTTGCCGCCGCGGCGGATAAGTCTGCGATGCCCTGCGCGATAGACAGGGTGCGACGGGCCATTTCGCCGTGCAGGCGTTCGACCATCCGGCCGTTGAGCTGGATGGCGCCCTTGCCGGCATTCTCCGGTAGGTTGAAAGCGCCGATAATTGCTTGCGCGCTATCGATTTCGGCGTCGGTGGGAGCGAACACGGCGTTGGCAATGTCTATCTGGCCGGGGTGAATGAGCGTCTTGCCGTCGAGGCCCATGTCGCGCCCTTGCAGGCATTCGGCCTCGAACCCTCCGAGATCGGCGATATCGTTGTAGACGCCATCGAGAATGTCGACGCCATGCGCGCGCGCGGCCGCGACGCACAGGGCCAGCCAGGCGGTCATCGAGGCGCGCCCGGCGACGAAACGCGCGCGCGTCTCCTTGGCGAGATCATTGAGCCCCATCACCAGCACATCCAGCCGCGAGCCGGGATCGGCGGCCACGGCCGCGATCGAGCCGGCATGGAGGATGGCCATTGGCGTCTCCATCATCGCCCAAAGACGGATATGCTCGGGGGCGCCGGCCTCACGTAATTCACGAGCGACCTGCATGACCGAGCCCGGCCCGTCGATCTTCGGCAGCAGAATCGCGTCGGGGGCGGCGGCGGCCGCCGCCGCCAGATCTTCGCGGCCCCAGGGCGATTCGACGCCATTGATGCGAATGACCACTTCGCGGCGACCAAAGCCGCCTTCGCGGACGGCGGCCGCGACTTGTTCGCGCGCCAGCGCCTTGGCTTCCGGCGCGACTGAATCTTCAAGGTCGAGGATGATGGCGTCGGCGGGGAGGCTCCGCGCTTTGGCCATCGCCCGCGGATTGGACCCCGGCATGTAGAGGACGCTTCGACGCGGGCGAGCGATCATGACTTTCTCCGGAAACGAACCCGCATTTGTAATTTGTGCGCCGCAATATGGCTAGTGCGCATTGCCCCACCATTTGGTTTTGATCTCGCGTTCGGCCGTGCTTGCCGCTCCGGCTGGGTGGCGATGGCTATCTGGCGAGCCAGGCGGCGAAGCGGCGGGTCGCCTCGGCGATCTGTTCGGGCGATCGGGCGAAGCACAGCCGGATATATCCCTCGCCGCCGGCGCCGAAAGCGGAGCCTGGCGCGACGCCAAGGCCGGCTTCGTCGACAAGGCGTTTGGCCAAAGTTCGCGTATCCTCCTCGCCGTCGACCGAGCAGAACAGATAAAACGCCGCCTCCGGCCGGGCGAAACGCACCCGTCCCGTCGCAGCAAGGCCGCCGCAGATGATGTCGCGGCTCTGCTTCATGCGCGAGAGTTGATCGGCGATAAAGGATTCGCCTTCCTCAATCGCCGCGATCGCCGCGCGTTGAATGAAAACCGGTACGCCCGAGGTCGTATATTGGATCGCGTTCTCGATAATCGGTCCCAGCGCGGGCGGAGCTTCCAGCCAACCGATCCGCCATCCGGTCATCGCCCAGTTCTTCGATAGTGTCTGCAAGAACAAAATGCGGTCGTCCGGGTCCATCACGTCGTGGAACGAAGGCGCACGCTCTCCTTGATAGACGACGCGCCCGTAGATTTCGTCGGCGACGATCCACAAGCCGTGCCGGCGCGACAGATCGAGGATCGCGGCAAGCTCGGCGAGCGTCGCGGTAAAGCCAGTCGGATTTCCCGGCGAATTGACAATGATCGCGCGCGTCGCCGGCGTGATCGCCGCCGCGAGGCGGTCGATATCGAGGCTCCAGCGCGCGCCGCTGACCATGGGGACATTGACGCTGCGGGCGCCGGCGAGCGCGATGGCGCCGTCGAAATTCGGCCAGGCCGGCGAGGGAATGACGATCTCGTCGCCCGGTCCGGCGACCAGCCGCATGGCGATCTGCAAAGCATGCATGCCGCCAATGGTGACAAAAAACCGCTCGGGCTGGTGGGCGCCGCCGCCCGGCGCGGCGCCATAGATGCGCGTCATGTAGCGCGCGATCGTCTCGCGCAATTCGGGTATGCCGCGTTGATAGGTATAGAAAGTCTCGCCCCTGGCGAGCGAAAGCCGCGCCGCCTCGGCGATGAACTCGGGCGTCGCCAGGTCGCCTTCGCCGACCCAAAGGGGAATCAGACCCTGACGGTTGCGCCCGTAATTGAACACTTCGACAATGCCGCTGTCGACGACCGCGTGCATTTGGGAATGGACGGCGCCGAGCCAGTCCACGCGCGAAGCGGAGGGCGTATCAGAAATAATCGGGAGGATTTGCGCCATCGCGGGGTTTTGCCGGAATACGCCGCGGCAGGCAAGGCGCAAATCCCACATTCTCGCCGCCGTCCAGCGGCTGCTGGCGGCGGCGATTGGAAGAGCAGCCAATCAAGGCGCCGACGCCGCCCTCAGCGCTTGACCAGCGCGTCTCGTATCTCGGCGAGCAGCACTTCGCTGCGCGGCGGCGGGAGAGGCGCGGCCGGCGGGGCGACGTCCTTCTTCTTCATCCGGTTGATTCCCTGAATGACGAGAAACAGCACAAAAGCGATGATCAGGAAGTTCACCACGATAGTCGCGAAATTGCCGTAAGCGAAGACCGGACCCTGCTTCTTCGCATCGACAAGATTGGTCGCGGTGACGGCATGCGAAAGACCGAAGAAATAATTGGAAAAGTCGGCGCCGCCCAACGCCCCGATGAACGGCATGATGATGTCGTTGACGAGGGAATCGACGATCTTGCCGAAAGCCGCGCCGATGATGACGCCGATCGCCAGATCGACGACATTGCCCCTCATCGCGAAGTCCCTGAATTCCTTAAGCATCGCACTCCCCCTTTTGTCGTGGGAATCCCGGACGCCTCTACGGCCCCCGTCGGGCACGGTAGCGGAGCCTGACCGCGAATTGAAGCCCAGACCGCCCGGCACGATTCAGATGACGAATTTCACCGAGGCGAAAACGAGAACGCCGATCCACAGGGTTTCGGCGAGCATGAGTCCAATGGGCCGCCAGCCGACGGCGAAAAGGTCCTTGAACGAAGTCTTCATGCCAAGCGCCGCGATCGCCGTAACCAGGCACCAGCGCGAAACATCATTCGCCAGATCGATGAGAAAATGGGGTATCAGGCCAAAGCTGTTGGCGAGGACAAGCAGGGCGAAGGCGACGAGAAAGCCGGGCAGAGCCGGCGGCGCGCCAGTCCGCCCGGCGCCAGATCGCGCAAGGACGAAAGCGATGACGAAAACGGCGGGCAGCAGCATCGCCACGCGCAGCAGCTTCACATAAGTGGCGACATCGCCGGTTTCGGGCGAGATCATATAGCCCGCGCCGACGACCTGGGCGACATCGTGAATGGTGCCGCCGATGAATATGCCGGCGCGCACATGATCGAAACCGACCGAGGTCGCAATAATCGGATAGACAATCATCGCCAGCGTGGAGAGCGCCGTTATGCTGACGACGGTCAGGATCGTGTCGCGCTCGCTTTCTTCGTGGCGGGGCAGAACCGAGGCGATGGCGAGGGCCGCCGAAGCGCCGCAAATGGCGACGGCGCCGCCCGACAGCACGCCGAAAATCGGCCGCAGGCCAAGACGCCGCGCCAACGCCAGGCCGAACAGAATGGTCGAGGCGACGGCGACGACAACCGTGGCGACCGGCAGAACGCCGAGACCGGCGATCTGGGTCAGCGTGATCTTGACGCCGAGCAAGGCGACGCCGGTGCGAAGCACGGTTCGCGACGAGAATTCGATGCCTGCGACGCAGCGCCCTTCTTCGTGCAGAAAGTGGAAGGCCATGCCGAAAAGCAGCGCGAACAGCATGACCGGCGTCGTGTATTGCTGGGCCAGCCAGGTCGAGGCCAGCGCGATCGTGCCGGCGACGAGGATGCCGGGATAGATCGCATGGATCAGTTTTGATTGGGGCAGGGATTGGAAAAAGCGCGGCGGCGCGCTCGTCTCGATCGCCGCGATTCCTTCCATGCTGTCGAACGAATCATAGGGGCTGGCCGACCAGTTCCCCTTGTGCTGCGCCACGCCCCAACTCCCTGATCGAATCCTATCGGTTCCTCATGATCGCTCAAAATGCGCCGGGTGCGAAACGGTGAGGCGAAGAGCGCATCCGCTGAAAATATCCGCATCGCCCAGGCCCAAAGGCGTTGACGCCAGATCAATCGGCGAATGCCGTGGATTTTGAAGGAGACGGCGCCGCGGCAAGCCCAGGAAATGTACAGTTTCCGATGCGCCGCTTCGTCGGAGCGGCGAGGCCATTCGGTCAGGGACTGCCTTCTTGAATGGCTTCCCCCTCGATCAAAATGAGCCAATTGGGGTCGCCGAGTCCGGCGACTTCCACATAGGTCGAAACTGGCGTCGCCGAACCGATTTTGCGCTGGTGGACGCGATTGTATTGCGCGCGAGAATTGGGAACGGCGGCATAGGCCATGATCCTTACGAGGTCGCCGATCGAGAGCTGCGCGGCCTCGAGCACCGCCAGCAGATTGTCAAACGCGAGTTCGACTTGCGACTCAAATTCGGCGGGCGCGTCGCCGTTATGATCGGCGCCGATCTGCCCCGCGATCAATAGTCTTTTGAAGACTCCGCCATGGGCGAGCCCCTGGCTGTGGTCGGACGCCGACGCTGAAATTTTTTGGGGCTTGAAGAATCGTTTCATCGATAGGTTCCCGCGATCTGCGCGAACCATCCCGCGCCGGCGCAACAGTCACGCGCGACGCCGCGTAAACGATTGGAATTCAGTGTCACGTGTGATGCAACGAACGGCTGCGCTGGCGCCGGCCATCCGCGATTCGAATAGCGCCAAGGTCGCGCCGCCAAAGAATCCGCCCCGCGCCGCCGCGGCTAGTTGTTGTTGGTGTCCGGCGCCTGGTACAGGAGCGCTCTCGGGTCGCGCTGGTTCGGCTTCTTCGCATCGCCCGCATCCGATTGCGCACTCATATTTTGGGTGGGAACGCGAAAGCCCTTGGGCGGATCGGTCAGCCAGTCTCGGTCGGGTTCTTGCCCGGCGACGACATCGTCCGCTTTAGCCAAACCAAGGCTTTCAAAAATATTGTGGAACGGAATCGCCCCACAATTGGCCTGGTGATTTTGGTGCGCGCAACGGTCAGTGTTGCCAGGCGTGGAACGATCGGCGCGCAATTGGTTCGGCGTCAGACGATGGCCGTCTCGCCTTTCCGCCAGATTCGATTGCAGCCCCAGTATGTGCAGCCTGTCTGCCTTCTCTCTGCGCTCCCTTTCGATATCCGGATCGAGCGGCCAAGCCGCGGTTTTCTCCGCGTCAGCCGAGACCGGGGTCGGAAGATCCATCTTCGGCGGGAGCACGAGGCGGCCGCGTTCCCGATAATCGATCGTGGGGTCCCTCCCCTTGGTGGTCAGCCCGATGATGCCGCCAAGTCCCGACCAGATCGGCTCGTAGCCGTCATCGCCCGCGAATGCCGGACGGATGGCCGATGCGCCCATGATCACAGAGACGGCGCCAGCCAGGGCAAGAAGGCGCGCATGTCCGGCTTGGTTTGAAAAGAAGGGCATCAACCGCATTCCTCTGGATCTCCAACTGGTTGCTCTCGCCAGGGACGAGAAGCGGCCAATCCTTGATAGGCGTCAGACTCTCTTGGTATTCCGGCGAATCGATGGCGAACCCGCCCCTCCAGAGCACTGATTCCCCAGACTAGCGCCGATATATTACCGCTTCCTAGCACATCGCGCTGGCAAAGTGGACTCGGTGATCGGGCTCCCGCCGCCGTTCAACCTCGCCCGCCGCTCCGCGCCGGGGCGCGGCGATCGGCGAGGAGATTGTCGTAAAGCAATAGGACGACTCCCAAAGTAATCGCCGTGTCAGCGACGTTGAACACGTACCAATGAAACCCGAAGGCGTGAAAACCGAGGAAATCGACCACCGCGTTATAGGCGAAACGGTCGTAGCCATTGCCGAGCGCGCCGCCGACGATCGCGCCGAGGGCGATTCCGGCGAGCTTACTGTTGACGCGCCACAGCCAGAGGCAAAGCAAAGCCGTCGCGGCAAGGGTCAGCGCCAGCAATATCCAGCGTCCGGTCGCCGTCCCCTGCGGGAACAGGCTGAAGGAAATGCCGGGGTTCCACAAAAGCTCGAAGTCGAGGAACGGCGTCACCGCGATCTTCTGGTAAGCCTCCATCTTCAGGCCGGACAGCACCCAGAACTTTGACGCCTGATCGATGGCCAGAATCGCCAGCGCGACCAGGGCGCCCAAGCTGCGCGGCTTCATGAAATGACGCCCGCGACCTTCAATTCCCGCAAAGCCTGGGCGTCGCGCGGCGTCACGTCGGGAAATGCCGGATCGGCGGTCGCGGCGTCGAAATATTTCCACGAACGCGCACATTTGATGCCCGCCGCCCGCTCGACCACGACGGCGACGCCCGGCGTGTCGGACAGCCGGAACGCATTTTGGGGGGGAGGAGCGGACGGCTCGATCGCAACATCCGAGGTGATGCAGATTTCGGCGAAATCGACGCCTTCGAGCGCACTCAGATAGGAGGGATCGGCGACGAAGACGCGCGGGCGCGCCTCCAGCGACGAGCCGATCTCCTTATTGGCGCGGGCGATCTCGATCGCCCCGGTCACCACCAGGCGCAGGCGGCGGAGCTTCTCCCATTTGGCGGCGAGCGCGTCGTCGCGCCATTGCGCGGGAATTTTGGGGAATTGCTCGAGATGAATCGACTGGGCGTTGGCGCCATACGACCCCCACGCCTCTTCGCTGGTGAAGACCAGGATCGGCGCCAGCCACAACGTGACGGCGCGGAAAATATGGTCGATCGCCTCGAGCGCGCCGCGCCGCCTGACGCTCGACGGCGGATCGCAATAAAGCGCGTCCTTGCGGATGTCGAAATAGAAGGCGGAGAGATCGGCGTTCATGAAGGCGGACAAAGCGGCGATCACGCGGGCGTAGTCGAACGCGGCATAGGCCGCCTGGATTTCGTCCCCGAGTTCGGCGAGGCGGTGCAGCATCAGCCGGTCGAGGTCAGCCATCGCGGCAAAGCCGACCGCTTGATCAGGCGAATAATGGGCGAGCGTGCCGATCATCCAGCGCAGGGTGTTGCGCAATTTGCGGTAATTGTCGCTGACGCTTTTCAGCACTTCCGGTCCGATGCGCTGGTCGTCGGTATAGTCGACGCTGGCGACCCACAGGCGCAGGATATCGGCGCCCGATTGCTTGATGATGTCCTGCGGGAAGGTCTGGTTGCCGAGCGATTTCGACATTTTCCGGCCCTTCTCGTCGAGCGTGAAGCCATGCGTCAGCACGACGTCGAAGGGCGCGCGCCCGCGCGTCCCGCAGCTCTCAAGAAGGGAGGACTGGAACCAGCCGCGATGCTGGTCGGAGCCTTCCAGATACATCACCTCGTCGTCGCCGCCATCGATCCTGCGCCTGATGCCGGCAAGGCCGGGGAAATGGACGGGGTCTTCGAGGACATAGGAATGGGTCGAGCCGGAATCGAACCAGACGTCGAGCACGTCGTCGATTTTGTCGAAGTCATCGGGATTGTGCTGGTTGCCGAGGAAGCGCGCCTTGGCGCCCTCGGCGAACCAGGCGTCGGCGCCCTCCGCCTCGAAGGCGTCGGCGATGCGCCTGTTGACCTCGTCGTCGATAAGGATTTCGTGGCCGCCCTTGGCGACGAAGACGGCGATCGGCACGCCCCAGGCGCGCTGCCGGCTCATCACCCAGTCCGGCTTGTTGTTGACCATGCCGGTGATGCGATTCTCGCCGGAAGCCGGCACCCAGCGCGTCTCCCGGATCGCGCCGAGCGCCGTTTCGCGCAAAGTCTCGCCGCCGCCGCCACCACCACCCTTCCCCCTCCCCCCGCTAGCGGGGAGAGGGCCGGGGTGAGGGGCAGCGCTAACGCCGGCGGTTTGAGAACTACCGTCGCGCTGCCCCTCATCCCCGAGCGAATGCGAAGCATTCGTCCGCGGCGCTGCGCGCTGCGTTCTCCCCGCATCGCGGGGAGAAGGGGAGGTGGCGGCAGCCTCGATCGGCTTGTCCATCGCGATGAACCATTGCGGCGTGTTGCGGAAGATGACCGGCTTTTTCGAGCGCCAGGAATGGGGATATTGGTGCTTCAGGCGCCCGCGCGCGAGCAACGCGCCCGCCGCGATCAACGCCTTGATGACCGCTTCATTGGCGTCGCCCTTCTCGCCCTTGTCATTGATGACGCGCTTGCCCTCGAAGCCTGGGGCTTCGGCCGTGAGGGCGCCGTTTTCGTCGACGGTATAGGGAATGCGCGTGTCGATGCCGCGCTTGGCCAGAAGCTGCCCGCTCGCCATCCAGAGGTCGAAGTCCTCGCGGCCATGACCAGGCGCGGTATGGACGAAGCCCGTGCCGGCCTCGTCGGTGACATGATCGCCGGCGAGGAGAGGGACTTCGAACGTGTAGCCCCCTTCGAATCCGCTCAAAGGATGCGAGCAACGACCGACCGAAAGCATGGCCGCATCAACCTGCTGCAATCTCTCGAACGCCTCGACCTTCGCGCTCTTGAAAACTTCCGCGGCGAGATTGTCGGCGAGGATGTATCGCGCGCCAGGCTTGACCCAATTGCCTTGCGGCGCCGCGGTGACGCGATAGACTCCGTAGGCGATCTTCGGCGAGAAGGCGATCGCGCGGTTACCGGGCATCGTCCACGGCGTCGTGGTCCAGATGACGATCGAGACAGGATTGCCCTGTTCATCGAACAGGATTTTGTTCCACTGCGCCTTACCGACATCCGTCTGCGCACCGTCCGACACGACCGTTCTGCACGGAAACGCCACATACACCGTGTCGCTCGTATGCTCCTCGTACTCGACTTCCGCCTCGGCGAGCGCGGTCTTCTCCACCACGCTCCACATCACCGGCTTCGAACCTCGGTACAGCAGGCCGTTGGCCGCGAATTTCATGATCTCGCGGGCGATCTGCGCCTCGGCGGGATAGCTCATCGTCAGATAGGGATGGTCCCAGTCGCCGACCACGCCGAGACGCTTGAACTCCTCGCGCTGGACGTCGAGCCAGTGCTGGGCGTAGGCGCGGCATTCCCGGCGGAAGGCGATGATCGCCGCCGAATCCTTGAAGTCCGGCTTGGCCTTGCCCTTGGCGCGGTAGTTCTCCTCCTCGATCTTCCATTCGATCGGCAGGCCGTGGCAGTCCCAGCCCGGCACGTAATTGGAATCCTTGCCCGACATCTGCTGGGCGCGCACCACCATGTCTTTCAGGATCTTGTTGAGCGCATGGCCGATATGGATATTGCCGTTGGCGTAGGGCGGCCCGTCATGCAGCACGAATTTCTCGCGGCCCTTGGCGGACTCGCGAAGCTTTCGGTAGAGGTCCTCGCGCTTCCAGCGCGCCAGAATCTCCGGCTCCTTCTGCGGCAGCCCGGCGCGCATCGGGAAATCGGTCTTGGGCAGAAAAAGCGTCTGCGTGTAATCGGGGCCTTTGGCGGGCTGCTGGTTCATTGAAATGGATGCCGGACGAGTGAGGGGCGCGGCGCGCCCAAGTGAAGCGTGGGATTAGATGATTTGGCGCTAAGCGCCAAATTGCTTTTTGGAGTTGGGCCTCGCTGGGGCCGGATGATTTATGCCGCCCGTCATTGGGAGCGGCAGTGAAGCAATCCCGCCTCAGCAATATCAAAGCCTTGGAATGCAGATTTGGCAACGAGCGCAGATTTGTCTCACGCCGCCCGCCGGACTCTCACCCGCCGCGCGCCCTGCAAAAATCTGGATTTCCAAATCTTTTCCAAATTTCTCCAAAATTTTTATTCGGACAGAATCTGCAATATCAATAGCTTAAGGCTGATAAAAGGCAGATTTGCATCACTCGGCTTCGCCGGATGGCAGGGCTCAAACATACGCGAGACGGATCGCCACCCCTGGCGACAGGAACTCATTGATTGCATGGAGGCGATTATGCGCGAGAGGAATTCGAACTCAAGGACGATCGCAAAGCGATCGCCGCCGGAGGCGGCGGGCCTTCGGCCCGTCCTTGACTTCGAATTCCTCTCGCGCACACGCTCCGCCATGCAAACAGTGAGGAAATCTGCTCCCCCTCGTTCGTCTTATATGTCACGAGCCCGGTCAGATCCCTGACTTCGAATTCCTCTCGCGCACACGCCCCGCCATGCAAACAATGACGGAATGTGCTCTCTTCATTTTCGAAGGCATCAAATCTGTCCCTGAAGTTTCGGACAGGATACTGCAGGAAATCCAGAACGTCGACATTTTGTTTTCTGCAAATCTAAACACGCCCGCCCTCAAGCCAGCGCCGCCCGCTCGGCCAATATCCCCCGCGCCTTCTCCTTGTCGCGCTCCATCTCCGCCTTCAGCGCATCGAGCCCGTCGAACTTCAACTCGCCGCGAATGCGCTTGACGAAGGCGACCTCGATCGTTCGGCCGTAGAGATCGCCGTCAAAATCGAACAGGAAGGTCTCGAGCAGCGGCGGCCCGTCGTCGACGGTCGGGCGGGTGCCGAAACTGGCGACGCCGCCGAAGCGCGCGCCATCGACCATAACTTCGACCGCATAAATGCCATGGGCGAGGCGGTTGGATGGTTCGAGCGCGATATTGGCGGTCGGCACGCCCAGAGTGCGGCCGAGCTTCCGGCCTGGAATGACCGTGCCGAGAACTGCGTAATCGCGCCCGAGCAGCCGCGCGGCGGCTTCGACTTCGCCAGCCTCCAGCGCGCGGCGGATCGCGGTCGAGGAAATGGCGTCGGTCGCCGAAGTCCCGGCGGCCTCGACCTTGTCGATGATGTCGACGCGAAAGCCGTGGCGCGCGCCCGCTTCCTTAAGGAACGCGGGCGAACCCGAGCGCCCCTTGCCGAAATGAAAATCCCAGCCGATCACGACGGCGGCGACGCCCAATCGCTCGACCAGCACCTTGCTGACAAACTCCTCGGCAGTCAGGGCGGCGAGACTGGCGTCGAAAGTCAGGAAGATCGCGCCGTCGAGACCGAATTGCTCCAACGCGCGCGCCTTGACCGCTTTCGGCGTCAGGCGAAAGACGACCGGCCTGCCAGCAAAAAAATCAGCCGGATGCGGCTCGAAGGTCAGCACGGCGCTTGGCGCGCCAAGTTCGCCGGCGAGCCGCTGCGTGCGCCCGATCACCGCGCGATGGCCAAGATGCGCGCCGTCGAAATTGCCGATCGCAAGCACTGCGCGTTCCAACCCGGCGGGAGGCGTTTTCGGATCGACTGCGATCACAAATTTCTTGGGTTGGATCGCTTGCGGCACGCCGATTCCGTTGGTTGAACATTTAAAGGGATCGAGGCGCCGGAAACTGCCCCGGCGCCCGATGGCGGTCAAGACTTCACGCGCTTTCGCGCGCCGTCACGCTCGATATGCCTTCGTCGTCGAGCATGTGGAGATCGCGATTCGTACTGCCGCGAGCGGACGATTCACCATAGGAGGTCGCGGATCGCGGCTTTGGGCCACAGGCCGTGGCGGGCAGAAAATTGTTCGAGCGCCGCCGCCGCCATCGGCCCGTCGCCGCGCAATTCCTCGCCGTGAATGCCGGCAGTGACGAACAGGACGTCGATTCCCTGCTGGACGGCGCCGGCGACGTCGGTGCGCATCGCATCGCCAATCGCCAATATGCGCGCATCCGGCGTCGATCGCCCGCGCAGCCCGGCCGCCAGGCCGAGCGCCTGCGCATAGATCGGCGGGTGAGGCTTGCCCGCGTAGATGGCCTGGCCGCCCATCTCCTCATAGCGCTGCGCGAGCGCGCCCGCGCAATAGATCAGATCGTCGCCGCGTTGCACGACGATATCGGGATTGGCGCAGATCAGCGGCAGTTTGCGCGCCAGCATGGCGGCGAAGGCCGCGTCATAATCGCTGGGAACTTCGTGTTCGTCGTCGAACAGGCCGGTGCAGAGCACATAATCGGCCACATCAAGCGCAACCAGAGCCGGCGCCGCGGCGCCCGAGGATCGCGCTGCGGCTTCGAACAGGCTGAGGTCCCGCGGCGGCCCGATATGGTGAACCGGCGCCGCGCCGCGCGCGACGATCAGGCCCATCGTCACGTCGCCCGAAGTGACGATATCGTCATAGGCGTCGCGAGGGACCTTCAGATGATCGAGCTGCGCGCGGATCGGGCCGTTCGGGCGCGGCGCATTGGTGATGAGCACCACCGTCCCGCCTTGCCCGCGAAAACGGGTGAGCGCATCGGTCGCGGCGGCGAAGGACTCCCGGCCATTATGGACGACGCCCCAGATATCGCTGAGCACGACGTCGTAATGCGCGGCGATCGCGCTCAATCCGGCGATCACCGGCACGCCCGTTGCTTTCTGGGGTTTGTTCATGCTGCGAGGGGCTATTGTTCCGGCGGCGCCGAGTCAAGCTGGGCGGGTGGGGCTTGGCGGGGGAGGGGGACCACGCCGCCGAAACGCCGTCAAGCGGCTGCGCCGCTCCTCCGCTTCGCTACGGTCCCTTCGGGATGACCGCGTCCCGTCGGCGTGGCAAGTGGCCTCTATGTCCTTTGGTGAGCGGTGCGGCCCAGAAGGCCGCGCCGCTCACCAAAAGACATGGAAAGCAAACGGCCATCGGCGCGCGGAGCGGTCAAGACCGGCGAAGCCGCCCGCAAAGCAGGTTGTCTTGACGGCGAGCACGACGATGGCAGCGCGACGGTTGCTGGTGTGGCGTCAGCGCGTGGCGCGCCCTTTCCCGTTTCACATGTGTCCAAATCAACCCCTCCCGCAGCCGGCAGGGCTGTCCGGGGAAAACGAAAGGTTGCAGAATCGGAGATGCAATTAGGTTGTGCACTACCCTTCGACGTCTTGGCCGGGCTTGTCCCGGCCATCCCAAGGCGAATGCGCGTAGCATTCGTCCGCACGCGGCGCCGTTGCAAACAACTTTTGAAGTTGTTGGTGATGGCTTCTGGGCGTGGATGCCCGGCACAAGGCCACGGCTGTCCGGTTCAGCAAGACCGGTTGTAAATCTTAAGTCGCACACATCCCCGCGCGTCGTGCCCGGGCTTGTCCCGGGCATCCACGCCGTGCGGAAGCCGCCAACTTCGAAAGTTTCTTGCATCCGCTCGGCGTGCGGACGAATGCTCCGCATTCGCCTGGGGATAGCCGGGACAAGCCCGGCCAAGACGCCGAGAGGTTCTATTCCACTTAGATTCTCTCGCCTGACGGGACTTTTTAGCGCAATCGGACATTCCCTGGCACAAGGCCTGGGCATGACGTGCTGGCGTTCCAAAAGGCGGAGTGCTGCAATCTAATTCTGTTCCCCGGACAGTCCCGCGCAGCCGGGCTTGCTCTTAGCTCCCCGCTCGTGCAGGGAAGGCCGGTGATTGACCGGAACCGGCTGGAGCGATGAAGCGTCTGATGGATTTCGCCTGGCCGGCGATCGGGCTCGGCGCGGTGGCGTTCTCGTCCTGGCTGCTGTTCAAGGAATTGCGCGGCATTTCCTTCAGCGACGTCGAGACGAGCCTCGCCGCGATTTCGGTTCTCCATTGGGCGTTGGCGGTCCTGGCGACCCTTCTCGCCTATGGCGCGCTTGCCTGGTATGACCGGATCGGCCTCGCCCATCTCGGGCGCCGACTGTCCTGGCCTTTCATTTCGCTGACCTCGTTCACCACTTACGCCCTGTCGCACAATATCGGCGCATCAGTCTTCTCCGGCGCGGTCGTACGCTATCGCGCCTATTCGACCAAGGGCCTCGGCATGGCTGAGGTCGGCCTGCTGGTGGCGTTCTGCTCGTTCACCTTCTTCCTTGGCACCGTGCTGCTCGGCGGCGTCGTTCTCGTCCTGGATCCCCAGATCGTCGAACGCTGGACCGACGCGCCTGACTGGGTGGGGCGCATCATCGGCCTCGCCATGCTCGGCCTGGTGGCGCTCTATATCGCCGGCGCGCTCCTTCATTTTCGCCCGCTCAAGATCGGCGGCTTTGAACTGATCTATCCCCGCCCGCCGATCGCCGCGCGTCAGCTTTGCGCTGCGCCGCTCGAATTGCTGGGCGCGGCGGGCATCATCTATTTTGCTTTGCCGGCGGCGGGGAATCCCGGTTTCCTGATCGTGCTCGGCATATTCCTCGCTTCCTTCTCGATCGCGCTGGTCAGCCATGCGCCGGGCGGCCTCGGCGTGCTCGAATTCGCCTTCGTCAAAGCGATGCCGGACACGTCACGCGCCGATCTCTTGGCGGCGCTGCTTGTGTTCCGCCTGCTCTATCTTATCATTCCGCTGGTCTTCGCGCTGGTCGTCGTCGTGCTGTTCGAACGACAGCGGATCGCCGAAATCATCCGCGCCAAGGTGTGACGCCATGACCGTTGGGATCGCGATTGACGAACGGGACGTCCTTCTCGTCGTCGACATGCAGAATGATTTCATGCCCGGCGGCGCGCTGGCGGTCGGCGACGGCGATGCGATCGTGCCGCTCGTCAACCGCCTCGGCCAAAGCTTCGCCCATGTCGTGCTGACCCAGGATTGGCACCCCGCCGGCCACGTCTCCTTCGCCTCCTCGCATCCGGGCAAGCGGCCGTTCGAGACGATCGCCTTGTCTTATGGCGAACAGGCGCTGTGGCCGGATCATTGCGTGCAGGGTGGGCCGGGCGCCGCGCTTCACAAGGATCTGGCGATACCCCATGCGATCCTCATCCTGCGCAAGGGCTATAACCGCGCGGTGGATTCCTATTCGGCCTTCGCCGAGGCCGATCGCCAGACGGCGACCGGCCTTGCCGGCTTCCTCCGCGAAAAAAACATCCGCCGCGTCTTCGCCTGCGGGCTCGCCACCGATTTTTGCGTCGGCTGGTCGGCGCTGGACGCCCGCGCCAGGGATTTCGAGACCCTGGTGATCGAGGACGCCTGCCGGGCGATCGACGCCAATGGCTCGCTCGCGCGGGCCTGGGCTGAGATGGAAGCAGCCGGGGTCCGGCGCATCCGCTCGGCCGAGATCCTGGGGTAGGGCGGCGGCGTCAACTCAATCGATGGCCGCCTCTTCTCCCTCCCCCACAAGGGGGGAGGAAATATCGGCGTCCCTTTGGCGGACGCGCTCCGCGAGGGTCTAGTGAATCGCCGACCGATCAGTCGAACTTGACCGCTGTGGTATTGCCGCCGCAGATCAGGATGGCGATGCGCTCGTCCGGCGCCGGCGCATATTTGCCTGACAGCAGCGCGGCGAAAGCGGCCGCGCCTCCCGGCTCGGCGGCGATCTGGACATTCTGCCACAGGGCGCGTTGCGCCATCAGGATCTCGTCGTCG
Source organism: Roseiarcus sp. (assembly GCA_036513315.1). GTDB lineage: Bacteria > Pseudomonadota > Alphaproteobacteria > Rhizobiales > Beijerinckiaceae > Roseiarcus. Next base: position 9,141 of record DATBZF010000120.1, on the reverse strand, counting down.
GAGACAAGAATGGAGCGGTCGACGAACGATCTGGCGATCGGAAACATCAATTCGCCGACGCGCTTGGGGGCGAGCGAATCGGCGGCGATGCCGCCGGCTTCGGCGTCAACCGGCCGTCCCGCCTCGAAGGCCTTGTAGAGCGTCGGCGCCGCTTCCGGTTCGACCGCGACGATTTTGATGCGTCCGGCGAACCAGGCGGCGATGCCGCCGATCAGGCCGCCGCCGCCGACCGCCACGAACAGCGTATCAATTTCGGGGAGGTCCTCGCCGATCTCAAGGCCGAGCGTGCCCTGGCCGATCAGCGTCTCCGGCTGGTCGAAGGCGTGGATCGTCAGCATGCCCCGCTCTTTGGCGAAAATTTCGCTGGCCGCGAGCGCGTCGGCGTAGCGGTCGCCGCCGATGACGAGATTGGCGCCGTAGCGTCGAATTCGCTCGGCCTTGGCGGCCGCGGTGATGCTCGGCGTAAAGATCGTGGCGGGGACGCCAAGCCGCATCGCCGCATAGGCGACCGCCGCGCCGTGATTGCCGCCCGAGGCGGCGACAACGCCGGCAGGGGCCGCCGCCCTCGTCAGCAGATTGGTGAAAGCGCCGCGCGCCTTGAACGATCCGGAATGCTGAAAGAGCTCGAGCTTGAGATCAACAGGCCGAGCGCCAAGGCCAAAGTCCGCAAGATCGACGCGGGCGACCGGCGTGTGGCGGATATAGGGCCGGATCAGGCGCTCGGTTTGCGCGATGCGCTCTCGCGTGATGGGATTGTCTGCGGCCAAGGCGGGGGCGCTCCTATCGGGATTGACATTTATTAGTAACTTAGCAAACTGACGAAATGCAAGCGGCGAATGTCATGCGGGCGCTCGCCAACGAGCGCCGTCTCCAGATCCTCGACTGGCTGAAGAACCCGCGCGCCCATTTTCCGCCGCAGGCGGACGGCGATCTTGTCGAGGATGGCGTCTGCGCGCTTTTCATCGCCGAAAAGCTCGGCGTCACCCAGGCGACGTTGAGCGAACATATGCGCGTCCTGGTGCAGGCCCGGCTGCTCCGCGCCAAGCGAATCAAGCAATGGACCTTCTACCGCCGCGATGAAGGCGAGATCGGCGCGATCAAGGCGGGTTTCCTCGCCGATCTGTGAATAAAGCGCTGTTGAGGCGCACGTCCGGGGTCGGGGCTGGCCAGATCAGTGGCGCGCCTTTACCAAGGGTTAACGGGAGCGACGGCTATTCGTGGGATCGCGGCGCCATGCTCCCGACGCGCCGCTCCTCCGCCCACTCTCGACCAGGCTTGCATAAATCGAATGATCACGCTTTACCATCATCCCTTCTGTCCGCATTCCCGCTTCGCGCGGCTGGCGCTCGGCGAATTTGGCATCGAGCCCGAGCTTGTCGAGGAGCGAAGCTGGGAACGCCGGCGCGAATTCCTGCTGCTCAACGCGGAAGGCGCGACGCCGGTTCTGGTGGAAGCCTCGGCGCCGAGCGTGCCCGGCGCTGGCGTGATCGCCGAATTTCTCGACGAAACGCGCGGCATGGGCCTCGGCGACCGCCGCCTGATGCCCGATGACCCGCTCGGCCGCGCCGAGGTGCGTCGGTTGATGGCCTGGTTCAACATCAAGTTTTTCAACGAAGTCTCGAACTGGCTGGTCACCGAGAAAATCTACAAGCGCTTCATGGCGAGCAATCAGGGCGGCGGCGCGCCGGATATGGAGGCGATTCGCGCGGCAAGGTCCAATGTGCGCTATCATCTGCACTATATCGGGCATCTCATCGGCGCGCGTAATTGGCTGGCGGGCGACAATCTGAGCTTCGCCGATCTGGCGGCGGCCGCCCATCTTTCCTGCATTGACTATCTGGGCGATGTTCCATGGGCCGAGAACGAACTGGCGAAGAACTGGTACGCGCGAATGAAATCGCGCCCGTCGTTTCGCCCGTTGCTGGCCGACCGGATGCGCGGCATGACCCCCGTCGAAGCCTACGCCAATCTCGATTTCTAGACGATCTGCGCGCCAAGGCGCAGGCGCTCGGCTTCGATTCGTGCCGTATCGCCGCGCCGCGATTGCCTGAAGGCGCCGGCGACAATCTGGTGCGCTGGATCGCGCAGGGCGAGCATGGCGACATGGACTGGATGGCGCAAACCCTTGCGCGCCGCGCCGATCCGCTCTTGCTGTGGAGCGAGGTCCGCAGCGTCGTCATGCTCGGCGTCAATTATGGGCCCGCCGTCGATCCCTTGGCGGCTCTGAACGAGCGAGAAGTCGGCGTCATCTCCGTCTATGCGCGCCATCGCGATTACCACGATGTCGTCAAAGGACGCCTGAAGCTTCTGGCCGGCTGGATCGCCGCCGCCAGTCCCGCTCAGCCTGTGCAGGCAAAGGTTTTCGTCGATACGGCGCCGGTGATGGAAAAGCCGCTCGCCGCCGCCGCGGGCCTTGGCTGGCAGGGCAAGCACACCAATCTCGTATCACGGGAGTATGGCTCCTGGCTGTTTCTCGGCGCGATATTCACCGACCTCGCTCTTCCCCCGGACGCGCCCGAGATCGATCATTGCGGAACCTGCCGCGCCTGCCTCGACATCTGTCCGACGCAGGCTTTTCCCGCGCCCTATCGCCTCGATGCGCGGCGCTGCATCTCTTATCTGACGATTGAGCATAAGGGGCCGATCGCCTCGGAGTTTCGCGCGCCCATCGGCAATCGGATTTATGGCTGCGACGACTGCCTCGCGGTCTGCCCGTGGAACAAGTTCGCTCAAGATTCGCGGGAGGCCAGGCTGACCGCACGCGCCGATCTTCAGGCGCCGAATCTCGGAGAACTCGCTGCTCTCGACGAGGCGGCGTTTCGCAAGTTATTCGCCGGCGGACCCGTCAAGCGTGTCGGCCACGCGCGCTTCCTGCGCAATGTCTTGATCGCGATCGGCAATTCCGGCGATAGCGCACTGATCGCGATCGCAATCGAACGCCTCAGCCATGCCTCGCCTCTGGTTCGCGGCATGGCTGTCTGGGCGCTCAGCCGTCTCTGCGACGGGCGAACGTTGAATGACTTGGCGCGAACGCATGCGCCCTTCGAGGAAGACGAGCACGTCGCCGCCGAATGGCGCGCCGCTTCGGGCGCCTGATCATTATTGGAGACGATAGAAGTTTTTCGCGCGCCTAATGCGTCGTCGCGAGGAGCTTCTCTTGTCGCAATTTCTCGATTTCATCCTTAAGCAATAATTTTTTTCGCTTCAATTCGATCAATTTCAAACCGTCGGTTGCCGGATGCGTCTTCTCGTCGGCTATCGCATTTTCCATGGCCTGATGACGACGCTCGAGCTCCACAAGGTGCGACTCTAGGGACATGTAGGGACTCCCTGATTGTGATCGACGACGAAAGTGTGACACAGGCCGCGCCCATTTCAAGTCGTCAAAGCGCTGAAAAGCGATCAATTTTTTTACAGGATTGATTGAATTGGACGAATGCGAGCCCCGTCGCGGCTCGCGCACGCCCGCTTCGTCCAATCGGGCTTGCGAACTTGCGTGCTCGCAAGCATAATTGCCCGTGCATTGACCCTGCGCCGGTCTCACGAAAACGAACCAATCCGAGCGAACCTTGATGGCGCGACAAGAGTTGAGCGACGCCGAGCGCGCCGAAATGCGACAGCAGATCGAACGGCTGCGCGAGGAACATCGCGACCTCGACGCCGCCATTGAAGCGCTCGACAACGCCGGGGCCGCGGATCGGTTGCAGATGCAGCGCATCAAGAAGCGCAAGCTGGCGCTGCGCGATCGCCTGGCGCTGCTTGAGGACTTGTCGACGCCCAACATCATAGCCTAAGGGGGGAGGTCGCCTTGCGCCGCTGGCGCCCTTCGTTTATGCGAATGGGCCGCTGCGGCTTTGACGTTTCAAGCATTTGGACAAACCGTTGGCGCCTAATCCAAAACCCGTCGCTATCATCATGGGCAGCCAGTCGGACTGGGCGACGATGCGGCGCGCCGGCGAAACGCTTGACCAATTGGCCGTCGGTTATGACGCGCAGATCATTTCCGCGCATCGCACGCCTGACCGATTGGTCGCCTTCGCCAAGGGGGCGCGCGCGGCAGGGTTCAAATTGATTATCGCCGGCGCCGGCGGCGCCGCTCATCTGCCTGGCATGACGGCGGCCTTCACGCCGCTGCCGGTGTTTGGCGTTCCGGTTGCGTCCAAGGCGTTGTCAGGTCAGGACAGCCTGCTGTCGATCGTCCAGATGCCGGCGGGGGTGCCGGTGGGAACGCTGGCGATCGGCGAGCCGGGCGCCGTCAACGCCGCGCTTCTGGCCGCCGCCGTTCTGGCGCTCAGCGATAGCGGCCTCGCGGACCGGCTCGACGCCTGGCGCGCCGCCCACACCCAATCCGTGGCCGACCGGCCTTCGGACCCAAGCGCCGGCGTCCGATGATCCTGGCCCCAGGCGCCACCATCGGCATTTTGGGCGCCGGACAGCTTGGTCGGATGTTGGCGATGGCGGCCGCCAGGCTGGGGCTGCGCAGTCATGTGTTCGCTCCGGAGACGGAAGCGCCGGCCTTCGACGTCGCCAGCGCGAAAACCATCGCCGCCTATGAGGACGAAACCGCGCTGGCGGCCTTCGCCGAGGCTGTCGATGTCATCACCTATGAATTTGAGAACGTGCCGACCCCTTGCGTCGACTTTCTATCGACCTTCCAGCCGGTGCGCCCCGGCGCGCGAGCGCTCTCGCTGACCCAGGACCGCCTGACCGAAAAGTCGTTTTTGAACGATCTCGGTCTGAGAACGGCGCCCTTCATGGCGGTCGAGGACGCCGGCGGCCTGGTGCGCGCCGTCGGTTCTCTGGGCCGCCCCTCGATCCTGAAGACGCGGCGCTTTGGCTATGACGGCAAGGGTCAGGCGCTGATTCGCGAGGGATCCAACCTTTCCGCGCTTCATCGCGGCCTTGGCGGCGCGCCGACCATCCTCGAAGGTTTTATCAACTTTGAGCGGGAAGTGTCGGTGATCGCCGCGCGCGGCCTCGACGGCGCCTTCGCCGCGTTCGATATCTGCGAAAACGAGCATGAGCGCCATATTTTGGCGCAAACCCGCGTTCCCGCCGCCATCGCCCCGGCGACCGCGGCGGCGGCGGTGTCGATCGCGCGGCAAATTCTCGAGGCGCTCGATTACGTCGGCGTTCTCGCCGTCGAAATGTTCGTCACCCGTGAGGCTGATGGGCTGGAGGGCCTGGTGATCAACGAATTGGCGCCCAGGGTCCATAATTCCGGGCACTGGACGATCGATGGCGCGCAAACCTCGCAATTTGAGCAACATATACGCGCCATTGTCGGCTGGCCGCTCGGCGCCACCACGCGGCGCGGGCGGATCGAAATGCACAATATCATCGGCGAAGAGGCGGCGGGTTGGCGCGAAGTCCTCAGCCAACCGGATCTCAGCCTCCATCTCTACGGCAAGATGGAGGTCCGCCCGGGCCGCAAGATGGGCCATGTCACCCGGATTCTGCCGGAGAGCGGAAGCGGAAGCGGAGGCGGGGGTAGTGGGCCAGTCTGAAGTCCGGATGCGTTGAATTGCTGGACGCGTTTCAGAAGTCCAAGGATGATGCCGACAGCAGTGCTTCCCATGGCGAAATCTCCTAAGCGCCCTCGCGATACGAACCAGCTCGCCGAGCTCATGACGCGCCGCCGAGGAGGACGAGCGCGCGCTTAAGAAACGGGGCGTCGGTCCTGCCCTATTGCCGCTTGCTAAGAAGGGCGACCGGCGAGGGCGGCCAGCATGACGCCAGCCCGACAGGCGGCATCGATAAAAGACCGCCGCAAAACGTGAAGTTGCATTTTATGAGGAACCGAACCTGTTGACATTTGTTCACGGCTGCATATTTTGGGGCAGGCGCAATGGCTAGACCGCGCCACCCCCACAAGGAAATCGAAGCCGCCGTTGCATATGCCGAATCTTTAGGTTGGGTTGTCCACATGTCCAACGGTCATGCTTGGGGACGGCTTTATTGTCCGTCGCACACGCGCGAAGGGTGCAAAATCTCTGTCTGGGCGACGCCAAAGGCTCCGCAAAACCATGCGAATGGTATCGTCCGCGCCGTGAATCGGTGTCCTGAGTGTCATGGAGGAGGAAATGACGAAAATTCATAACTTCACCATCATCGCGTCCGGCGTCGATTTCGAGGAATCGAATTTCGCTGATCCATTTTTCGAGGCCGGTTGTGACGACGCAACTATTTCAATTCAAAAGGGATTAATTGTTCTCGAATTCGATCGGCAAGGGCACAGCTTTAGCAGCGCCCTGTTATCGGCGCTCGTAGCGGTAGAGACGAGCGGGGCGAAGATCGAGCGCATTGAGCCGGACTATCTGGTAAGCGCCTCCGACATCGCCAACAGAGCCAATCTGGGACGCGCCGCTATTTCAAACTACGCACACGGTCTTCGCGGACAAGGTTTCCCGCATCCTGTTGCCCGGGTCACCTCGGACAGTCCTCTCTGGGACTGGGTACAGGTGTCAAAATGGATGTATGATCACCACAAAATAGCACGCTCCGTTGTGGTGGAGGCGACAGTCGTTCGCGAGATCAATCGCGTCATCGCGGAAGACCGGCCGGCATCCTCGAACATTGGTCGTCATTTGCAGACGCGCCGACATGATCGCGCCCGGGCCGTTGCCTAAGGCTTAAATATAAAACTGACCCACCCCCGAGGCCGGCAATCTCTGGACAATGTCTGCTGAGTCTGCTATCGGCGCTCTCTGAACAGTCAGGCGCCCACGCGGCGCCGGGGTTGTCTATTGCCCCATTCGTCGTCCATTCCCATGCGAGGCTGAAGCCAGCCTTAAGAAACAGGATCGCCCGTGCAAGTTCTCGTCCGCGACAACAATGTCGATCAGGCCCTTAAAGCGCTCAAGAAAAAAATGCAGCGCGAGGGAATTTTCCGCGAGATGAAATTGCGCGGACATTACGAGAAACCCTCCGAAAAACGTGCGCGCGAAAAGGCCGAGGCGATCCGCCGGGCGCGCAAGCTGGCGCGTAAGAAGTTGCAGCGCGAGGGCCTTTTGCCGATGAAGCCGAAGCCCGTTATGGGCGCGCCCCGCTAAAGCCGATTTAGAGGCGGCGCGGGTTGATTCCTGGTCGTTTTGGCTGATGGCCGGCGCGCGCAATGGCGTGATCTTTATGAGACAGCGGCGGTGAAACCGCAGCCAGCGCTTTTTTAAATCGTCTTTGCCCTTTTCATGGCCAATTTGTCAGGCCAAGGCGTGTAAGAGCGGACTCGCGCATTTCGGCGCGACGAGACTGAGACGCAATGCAGATGATGGTCAGGCTTTCCGGCGCTTCCTCCATGCGGATTCTTGCCATCGCAGGAGCGGCGCTGGCGCTTGCGGGCTGCGAGACCACTGGCTTCGGCGCGGCGCCGATGGGCAATGTCGCCGAAGTCGAAGTCGATACGTCGGGCGCCAGCTCGGTCAACATCGCCTCTCTGAGCGATGTCATCCAGCGCAATCCAAACGATTCGGTCGCCTATAACACCCGCGGCGCCGCCTATGCGAAAATCGGGCGCTATCAGAACGCTATCGAGGATTTCTCCAAAGCGGTTCAGATCGACCCGAATTTCGCCGGCGCCTATACCAATCGCGCGCTCGCCTATCGCCAGATGCAGAAGGATGGGCCGGCGCTCGCCGATTTCAACCAGGCGATCGTCGCCAACCCCAAACATGCGCCAGCCTACCTCGGCCGCGCCAATCTCTTGCGCTCGCAGGGCCATTTGCCCGAAGCGCTCGCCGATCTCAATCAGGCGATCGCGCTCAATCCGGAGGGCGCCCAGGCCTTTCACGCGCGCGGGCTGATCTATCAGCGCCAAGGCAATCACGCCCAGGCGATCACCGACTTCAACAATGCGATCGACCGCGATCCGTTCGCCGGCGCTCCCTACCAGGCGCGCGGACAGAGCCTGCTCGCCACCGGCAAATATGACGCGGCGATCGAGGACTTTAACGCCTCTCTAAATGTCGACGCCAAAAACGCCGACGCCTGGGCCGGTTTGGGCGTCGCCTATGAGAAGCAGAACAACAAGACCAAGGCGATGGAATCCTACAGCCGGGCGATCACCGTCGATCCCTCGAACCAGCTCGCCCATGACGGCATGTCGCGGCTGCGGGGATAAGGCCCGGCTGGCCTCAGGGCGCAGCGCCCGCCGCCGTTTGATCGATCCATTGCAGAACTTTCGGGATGACCAGCCCCAAGGCGAGATGGCCCGCGCCATCGACCGGCAAGAAATCCTTCGGCCCCTTCGCGAGCGCGAATAGTTTTTCGGCGAAGCGTATCGGGATCGTGGCGTCCGCCGTGCCGTGGACCATCAGCACCGGCGCCGCGACCCCGCCGATTTTCTCGTCGGAGCGGAATTGATCGCGCATCAGCAGGCGCACGGGAAACATCCAGTAATGCGCCGCCGCGACGTCGACGATCGAGGAATAGGGCGAGTCGAGTACAAGCGCGCCGACCTGATGGCGCGCCGCAAGGTCGATAGCGACGCCCGTTCCGAGCGATTCACCCATCACGACGATGCGGCCGGCCGGAACGCCAAGAGCAAGCGCTTCCGCATAGGTCGCCTCGCCATCGCTCAATAGCCCGGCTTCCGAGGGCGATCCGGTCGATCCGGGATAGCCGCGATATTCCACGGCCAGCAAGCCGTCGCCGGACGCCGTCAACGCGCGGAAACGCTCGCCCCGGTTGGCCAGACCATTGGCGTTGCCGTGAAAGTAGAGGATCAGCGGTCGCCCTGGCGCAGGCGCTACAAACCAGGCGAGAAGGCGCTCGCCGTCATCGGTCCGCAGATAAAGAATCTCCGCCTTCGGCAAACCGATCGAGGCTGGCGCGACTTCCGACGCGTAGGGGAAATACAGGAGCTTGCGCTGACCGAAGGCGAGAGCCGCAAGCGCCAGCACATATATCCCGGCGCAGGCGCCCAACATCAACATGACAGTCCTGACCGCTGAGAAGCGTCCGCGGACTCGCAAGCCTCGCCTAGTGCGCGAGCGCCTTGACGATGGAATCGGTGACTTTCTTGGCGTCGCCGAACAGCATCATCGTATTGTCGCGGAAGAACAGCTCGTTCTCGACGCCGGCATAGCCCGAGCCCATGCCGCGCTTGACGAACAACACCGTCTTGGCTTTCTCGACATCGAGGAT
>DATBZF010000119.1:0-2709 GCA_036513315.1 Roseiarcus sp. | reverse complement strand
CGTCGACCGCATTGCCAAAGGCATGTTCGGAAAGGCGCGCGCCCGGCACATTGTCGATGCCCCTGCAGCTATAGGCGCCGAACACTTTGACACTCGCGACCCTCTGCCCGAAGCGGGTCTGAGCGTCGGGCTCGACGATGGCGTCGAGCCAGGCCTCGAGCGCCGGGATCATGGGGCAGTCGATCGTGAGGGTCTTGTCGACCGCAATCGTCCCATTGGCCAGAGCCGAGACTTTCAGCGGACGGGTCATGCCGCAGATGCCGGGCCCGTCGATTTCCGCCGCCTGAACGATATTGTCGGAAAGAGTGACCTGCCTGCGGGCGAAGCAGGCGTTTTCGGCCTGAGCGCGCCAGACCGGCCGCTCGGGATGGCCGAGGAAGCCACAGCTTGTGAGACACAGAGCCGCGGTGAACGCGAGCAACACAGGCGAAACGCGACGCGCCATGACGCGACGTTGCGCCCATTGGCTTAAGAATCGCTGAACCATGCAGCGTTAAGATTCGCTCAACCATGGTTGAGCCGGCGCGCCATCTCGTCGCCGCACTTTGCCAGCAAGGAAGCGTCGCTATGGGCGGCCGACAGCGGAATTGGAGAAGCGTTGCATTGAGCCTCGGGCTCGGGCTTGCGGCCGCGACGCCGGCTCGCGCGCATCCGCATGTCTGGATCACCGTCAAGAGCCAAATCGCATTCACCCCTGACGGGAAGGTTTCCGCGGTGATTCACGACTGGGTTTTCGACGAGATGTATTCGTCCTTCGCCACGCAGGGCCTCGCGCCGGCTGGCCAGCTCGTGAAGAAAGAGCAATTCGCCCCGCTGGCCAAAGAGAACGCCGGCAGCCTGGCCGAAATCGGCTATTTCACCACGTTGAAGAACGGCGGCAAGGCAATGGATTTCGGCACAGTGACCGATTACTGGATGCAGGAGCGGCCCGACCATCTGGTCGAGTTCCATGTGACCTTGCCGCTGAAGACGCCGACGCCTGTGACCAAGTTCCTCACCTTGCGGGTCGCCGACCCCGAGTTTTTCATCGATTTTGAATTTGACGACAAGGGGCCGGTGACACTGATCTCCGCGCCGTCGGGATGCTCGGCGAACGTCGCCAAACCGAAGCCGCTCGAGGCGGACGACAAGCAGAAGCTGACTGAATCCTTCTTCACCAACCTGGCGCCGGGAACCAATTTCGGATTCAAAATGGCGAGCGCCGCCATCGTCGCGTGCCCATGACGAGACGCGTGACCTTATGGACCGCTCTTGGATTGGTCGCTTGGAGCGGATCGGCCGTTAGCGCACTGGCGCAGCTTTCGCAGCGGCCATTTGCTGTTGCCGGCGGCGAGGGCGGGGGCGGCGCCGGAGGCGGGCTTACGGGCTGGCTGATGGCCCAGCAATCGTCGCTCACCCATCTCATCGCGGGCAAAGTGCACGCGCTGAACGGCAATCCCGGCGCCGCATGGGGTCTCGTCGGGCTCGGCCTTGCCTATGGTGTAGTTCACGCCGCGGGCCCCGGACACGGCAAGGCGGTCCTCGCCTCCTACATGCTGGCCAATGAGACGTCGCTCAAACGCGGCGCGGCGATGGCGCTCATGGCGGCGCTGCTTCAGGCGCTGATCGCGATCGCGCTCGTCGGCGCGGCCGGGGTTGTCTTCAGAGCGACCGCTTCGCAGATGAATCGTGCCGCCGACTGGATCGATCTCGCGAGCTATTGCGGCATCGCGGCCATTGGCGCTTGGTTGGTGTGGCGAAAGGGCTCAGCGCTCATTGCGGCGCTGAGGGAGCACGCGGCGCGCCGCCGCGCATTGGCTTCCGCCCCGGCCTATGCTGGCGTCGCATGGAGGCGGCCCGCGTTCAGCCTGTCGGCGGCGGCCTATCGCGCCGGGCCGCCCGACGTCGCGGACGCGCCCGGGGACGAGTGCGGGCACATGCATATGCCCGATCCGGCTCAGCTTAATGGCCCCTTTTCATGGCGGGCGGCGGCTGGAACGGTGATCGCCGCGGGCGCGCGTCCTTGCTCGGGCGCAATCCTGGTGCTGGTGTTCGCAATGGCGCAAGGGCTGTTCGCCGCCGGGGTGGCGGCCGCCTTCGCCATGGCGATCGGCACGGCGGTGACGACGGGCGCGCTGGCCTGGATCGCTGTATTCGCCAAGTCGGCCGCGATGCGGCTTGCGGCGGGGGAAGATTCGCGCCTGGGGCTGGTGGCGAAGGGGTTCGAATTCGCCGCCGCCCTGGCGGTGCTGGCGTTCGGCGTCGCGCTATTGGTCGGCGCGCAGGGCGGCGCCGTCTGACATCAGACGACGCCCGCCAGAAAGCGTATCGCAGTCCGGCCCGGTAGGAAAAAATAGCCGCTTCCTCTGACCGTGACGAAGTCCTTCAGTCCCTTCAGGCATAAGGGTCCGGATGGGGTTGGGATCGTGATGTCCTGGCTCACGTCGCGCCGCCCGATCATCGCATCGGCTTCGTTTTGCAGTCCGTGGAAACTTGGGGCCAGAAGCCAACTCTGCTGCACGAACTCGAACTGGCGCTCGATGTCCGCGTTGAGGGCCATGAAGAGGAGCCCGGGATTGTCCGACTTGCCCTCTTGGCGGATGTAGGAGCGCCCAACCCGAAGGATACGATGCCGATTGGTGATCGATAGCTGTGTTAGCGATCCGGGATCGAAAGTTTCACGCGGATTGGCGCGCCGGGTGTGCGCGCCGAGCGGACATCTGACGCCAG
>DATBZF010000118.1:0-20991 GCA_036513315.1 Roseiarcus sp. | reverse complement strand
GAGGCATTCGAAGTCAAGGACGACGGCGAAGCCGTCGCCGCCTCCGGCGGCGATCACTTTGTGATCGTCCTTGAGTTCGAATGCCTCTCGCGCATAATCGCCTCCATGCAATCAATGAGGTGGTGTCGCCACGACCCGGCGGCTGTCTCGTGTGTGTTTGAACCAGGACAATCGACTGGGATGCGGACGCGCCGGGCAGATGCCGCAATTTCATCGACGACAGGAGAAACCAAGGCGTGACGATCGTGACGAATAGCGGCGCCGATGTCTTCGTCAAACGTGCGCCGCGCGACATGATTTTCTTTCTGGTGCACGGCAATGACGAAGGATTGATCCGCGAACGCTCCAGGGGAATCGTCAATTCGCTGCTTGACGGCGACGCCGACCCGATGCGCCTGGTCCGCTTTGATGGCGACGCTCTGGCGCGGGACCCTGGCAGGCTTGCCGACGAGGCCGATTCCGTGCCGATGTTCGGCGGGCGCCGGGTGATCTGGATCGAGGTGCAGGCGCGCGACATCGCTCCGGCCTTGGAGCCGCTGATCAAAACGCCGCCGCGCGATTGCGCGATTGTCGTCGAGGCGGGCTCCTTGAAGAAAGGAACGGCCTTGCGTTCGGCCTTCGAGAAAATGAGCGATGGCGCGTCGGTCGAATGCTATCCCGACGACAAGCGAAGCATCGGCGGACTCATCGACGTCGAGGCGCGCCAGGCCGGCTTGACCATCTCGCCCGACGTTCGCGATTACCTCGTCACATTGCTCGGCTCGGACCGCATGACGACGCGCGGCGAGATCGCCAAATTGTTCCTCTACGCCGAGGGCAAAGGCGCCGTGACGATCGCCGACATCGAAGCCATCGTCTCCGATGCGGCGCCGTCGGCGCTCGACGACGCGGTCGACCATGCGTTTCTTGGCGATTGGGCAGGGATCGAAGAGACCGCCAATCGCTATTTCGCCGATGGCGGCGATCCCGGCTCGCTCGTCCGGGTGATTGTCGCGCGCGCCATGCTGCTTCATCGTCTGCGGCTGGCAATGGATGACGGACGCTCGTTCGAGACGGCGATGCAGGGCCAATATGTCAGGCTGTCGCCGATACGGCGGGGCGCCCTGGAAAAGCAGGCCGGCCGCTGGTCGTCGGTGAAGCTCGGCGGTCTGTTGCGCGCGCTTCGGCCGGCTTCGGCCAATGTTCGCCGCGACGCCCATATGGCGCAACCGATCGCCATGCGCGCCTTATGGGCGATCGCGTCAAGCGCTCGCGCGGGGCTTTCCTAAAGCCGCCGAATCGGATGAGCAAAGGCGGCGACAGAAATCGTCGAGCTGCTCGAAATCATGGAACTTGATCCGAATTTCGCCACTGTCGCCGCGATGGCGGATCGAGACGATCGTTCCGAGCGCGACGCTTAGACTATGTTCGAGCGCCTTCGTGTCCGCGTCGACTTCGGCCGGCGCCCTGGGGGGCGCGCCGCTGGCGGCGGGGGTTTCCTCCGGCTCCCGCTCGCGACCGAGCCTCTCGACGTCCCGCACCGTCAGGCCCTCGGCGAGAATGTTTCTCGCAATTGCGTCGGGGTCAGCGACCGCCAGCAGCGCCCGGCCGTGTCCCGCCGAAATTTGACCCGAAGCGAGCAGGGAGCGGGCGAAGTCCGGCAGTTTCAGCAGGCGCAAGGTGTTGGCGATATGGCTGCGGCTCTTGCCGATGATGCGGGCGATGTCGCTGTGCGAATAGCTGTAATCGGCGCTCAATTGCGCATAGCCATTGGCCTCTTCCAGCGCGTTGAGATCCGTGCGCTGGACGTTTTCGACAATGGCGAGTTCGAGCGCTTCGCGGTCGCCGGCCTCAATGACGAGGATCGGTATTTCATGCAGGCCCGCCCGCTGCGCCGCGCGCCAGCGGCGCTCGCCGGCTACGATCTCATAGGCGTCGGCGACGCGCGGGATCGCCCGGACCAGCACGGGCTGGATGACGCCCCGCTCCTTGATGGAGGCCGACAATTCCTCGAGCTCGGCCTCGTCGAAATTCTTGCGGGGGTTGCGCGGATTGGGACGTAGGAATTCGATTGGCGTCTTGCGCTGGGCGCGCGTGCGCTCGGCGCTCGAAGCTTCCTCGCCGACATCGCCGAGCAGCGCCGCTAGGCCGCGACCAAGACGCGGTCGGTTTTCGATCGGACGGGCGGCTTCCTCTGCCATATTCGTCTCCATCAATGTTTGCCTCATCATGCCGCGCGCCAGCGCGCTTCGCGTTTGATGACTTCCGAGGCGAGCTTCAGATAGGCTTGGCTGCCCGTGCATTTGAGATCGTAAAGGAGGACCGGCTTACCGTAGGAGGGCGCCTCGGACACGCGCACGTTGCGTGGAATGATCGTGTCATAGACCTTTTCGCCCATGAAGGCGCGCACATCGGCGACGACCTGGGTGGCGAGATTGTTGCGCGGATCGAACATGGTCAACACAATGCCATGGATCGCCAGGGACGGGTTGAGCGAGCGGCGGACCTGGTCGACGGTCGTTAGAAGCTGGGACAGGCCTTCGAGCGCGAAAAATTCGCACTGCAGCGGCACGACGACGGCATCGGCGGCGGCAAGCCCATTCAGCGTCAGCAGATTGAGCGAGGGCGGGCAATCGATGAGCACATAAGTGATCGGCGGCTCGCCGTCTCTGGGCGCTTCGTCGAAAAGCTTGCGCAACGCCTGCTTCAACTTGAAAGAGCGATCGGAATGGCCGGAGATTTCCAACTCGACGCCGAGCAGGTCCATGGTCGAGGGCGCGATGAAGAGGCGCGGAACGGCGGTTGGCATGATGACCTGCGCCAGGGTTCGTTCTCCGACCAGCGCATCATAGCTTGAAGATGTGGAGCGCGCCTTGCGATCGATGCCGAGGCCGGTGGAGGCATTGCCCTGCGGGTCGAGATCGATCAGCAGGACCTGCTCGCCGATCGCGGCGAGCGCGGTGCCGAGATTGATCGCCGTCGTGGTTTTGCCCACCCCGCCCTTCTGGTTGGCCATGACGAGAACGCGCGGATGGGGTCGATTTGCCAAAAAATCCTCCGCAAGGCGGAGCGGGATCACGCTCCGCCGAACTGCTGCGCCGATTCGCCGCCGCGCACAATCAAAATGGCGGCGCGCGGGTCGATTTTGCTTGCGATTGTCTCGAAGCGGAAATCCGTCGCATCGGAATAGTCGCTGAGTTGCGCTTCGGTCGACTTTCCCCTGGGAAAGACGCCGACCGCTCCTCGTGCCAGCCACACTTTGGCGAAATCGAGGAGGGCGGGCAAGGGCGCGAAGGCGCGCGCGGTCACCGCGTCCACAGGCATTAGCGTTTCCGGCGCGATCGATTCGATGCGGGCTGCATGGATTTGGGCGGCCGCGCCGGTGGCGCGCGCGACCTCGCGCAGGAAAGCGCATTTGCGCTGATCGCTCTCGATGAGATGCACAAGCGCCCCCGGCTCATCGGCGAGTTGGATGGCGAGAACCATGCCGGGAAAGCCGGCGCCGGAACCGAGATCGACCCATCGTTTTGCGGCGGGCGCTAGCGCGAGGAGTTGCGCACTGTCGGCGATGTGACGCCGCCAGACTTCCTCGAAGCTGCCAGCGCTGATCAGATTGGTGATCTTGCGCCAGCGGGCAAGCAGGTCGACGAAGATGGCGAGACGCCGCTCTGTTTCACGTGAAACAGGGATGAGATCGAGCGCGGCGGTGCGGTCGGGGGTGGATTTCATTGGCCGATGAACCCTTTCGTCGAAGCGCGCCGACGAGGCGCGAACCTTTGCCATCACGCGCGGGATCGGGCAATGCGGCGCCATGGGGTCTCGCGCCGGCTCCACTTGTTATTTGGTAGATTGCAAAGATCGAAATGTAAGTATTGGCGGCTCCCTTGGTCAATTGCCACCTAAACGATCGATGAATCAGCGATAGCGTCAGTTGTTCCTGAGAGAATTCACGTATAGTGTCGGCTCTGTACAGTATTGTGTCGTGTTATTGCTGGGCGCCCTTGGTTGTCAAGGGCCTGCGCCCCTCCTTATCTCCTAGCGAATGCAATACTCGCGTGGAGCGCTTTGCATTTAAATTGACGCAAAAGCGCGCCGCGACGCTTGGCGCCAAACTTTCGTTGATTTCTTGGGCGGAGCGAGGCGCGGAAGGAGATTGAACTCGAGGATCGCCTCTCCGGGCAACCGCCCATAGCAGTCAGCTTGCTGACTGCCTAAGCTTGTCAGCAATGGCGGCGAACGCTTTGCAAACAGATACGAGACCGCCGCCGGTCGTGGCGGCGCCATCTCATTGATTGCATGGAGGCACGGCTGTCCGGTTGAGCTGAAAGTACCGTCACGCGAGAGAATCTAGCTGTAATAGAACCTCTCCGTCTTGGCCGGGCTTGTCCCGGCCATCCCAAGGCGAATGCATAGCATTCGTCCGCACGCCGCGCCGTTGCAAGAAACTTTCGAAGTTGGCAGCTTCCGCATGGCGTGGATGCCCGGGACAAGCCCGGGCACGACGCGCGGGGGTTGTGTGCGACTTAAGATTTACACCCGATCTTGCCGAACCGGACAGCCGTGGCATGGAGTCGATTATGCGCGAGAAGAATCCGATCTGAACCCCGTTGAGCGTTCCTCATCGAGGCCCAACTCCCCCCACGCGCTCTATTTCGCCGCCTGCGCCAAGGGCCGTGTCGCATGCTTCAGCCAGGCGCGCGTCTCAGCATCGACGAGCGGCGTCAGCGCCTTGCGTACGCGAGCGTGATAGGCGTCAAGCCATGCCGCCTCTTGGGCGCTCAGCAGTTTAGGGTCGATCAGCCTCGCATCGATCGGCGCCAGCGTGATCGTCTCGAAGCCGAACATCACGCGCTCGGCGCCGGCGATCTCGCGCGGCTCGACAACGACGAGATTTTCGATGCGGATGCCGAACCCGCCCGCGGAATAATAGCCGGGCTCGTTGGAAATGATCATGCCGGGCGCGAGCGGCGTCGCGCCGCTCTTGGCGATGCGTTGCGGCCCCTCATGCACCGAGAGATAAGAACCCACGCCATGACCCGTGCCATGATCGAAATCGAGCCCCGCCGCCCATAGCGCCTGACGCGCCAGCACGTCGATCTGCGCGCCGGCGCAACCTTTGGGAAAGACCGCGCGCGCAATCGCAATATGGCCCTTGAGGACGCGCATGAACCGGTCGCGCATTTCAGCGCTCGGGCGTCCAACGGCGATCGTGCGCGTGATGTCGGTCGTGCCGTCTTCATATTGACCGCCGCTGTCGATCAGGAAAATGCCGCGCCTGATCGGCAGGTTGGAAGCCTCGCTGACGCGATAATGCGGGATCGCGGAATTGGGGCCGGCGGCGGAAATGCTGGGAAACGAAATGTCCTTCAGCTTGCCCGTCTCGCGCCGGAACGTCTCCAGCGCCTGCGCTGCGATGATTTCAGTGAGTTTGCCCTTGGGCGCTTCGCGGTCCAACCAGGCGAGAAAACGGGCGACGGCGACCCCGTCGCGCAATTGCGCGGCGCGCGCGCCTTCCAGTTCAATCCTGTTCTTGGCCGCCTTCATCAAGGCGATCGGCGTCGCCCCGACCTCCGCCTTGCCGCCCGCGCCCTGCAGCGCCTGGGTCAGCCGCGCGGCCGCGGTGGCGGCGTCAAAAGCGAGCCGCTTTCCCGCGGCGCCCAAAGCCTGGAGGTCGCCGACGAGGCGATCCGGTTCCTCCACCTCGGCGAGGCCGGTCAGATAGGTTCGCACCGCATTCGACAATTTGCGCCCATCGACATAGAGGGCCGGGCGGCCCGCCGCCGGCACGAAGGCGAAGGCGAGCGGCAGCGGCGTATACGCGACGTCGGCGCCACGGATATTGAAGAGCCAGGCGACGTCATGGGCGTCGCTGACCACCAGCCCGTCGGTTGATTTCAGCGCCGCCTGAACCCGCGCGATCTTGGCCTGTGACGTCTCCCCGCAAAGGCGCGCGGGATGGCGGCTCACGGGCGCGACAGGCGGCGCCGGACGATCACGCCATATCGCGTCGACCGGATTGCTATCCACCGCGACCAGTTCGCCGCCGGCGCCCTTGCAGGCCTGCGTCAGGCGTTCCACCGCATCGGGCGTATGCAGCCAGGGATCGTAGCCGAGCCGGCCGTCGCGCGGCAGATGTTTCTCGATCCATCCGGTCGGCGGCTCGTCGATCAGATGCAAGGGCGTGAAGACTTTGGCGTCGACCTGTTCGGGCGCCTGCAGCGTATAGCGGCCGTCGACGAAAATCGCGGCGCGATCCATCAAAACCACGGCAACGCCGGCGGAACCCGAAAAGCCGGTGAGCCAAAGCAGCCGTTCGGCGCAGGCGGGCACATATTCATTCTGGTGTTCATCGGCGCGTGGAATCACAAATCCATCAAGGCCGCGGCGCTTCAATTCTTCGCGCAACGCCGCGGCGCGTTCACGTCCGCCCCGCGCATCGCCAATCGCCGCGAAAGACTGGTACCAGCTCTCGAACATGATTCTAGTCGCCTTCCATCACGACATGGCCGATGAACGGCAACTCGCGATAGGAATGGGCGACATCCATCCCATAGCCCACGACAAAAACATCCGGGCTCGAAAAGCCGACGAAATCGGCCGTGATCTGCACCGCGCGTTTGCCCGGCTTTTCCAGCATCGCGCAGACCATGACGCGCCTTGCCCCGCGCGCGACCAGCAGATCCTTGGCGAAGGCGAGCGTGCGTCCCGATTCCAGGATATCGTCGATCAGCAGGACATCGCGATCCCGCACCGACGATTCGATATCCTTCAGGATACGGACGGCCCCCGAAGAAACCGTGCCGGTCAGATAGCTCGACAGATGAATGAACTCGACGTGAGGCTCGAGCCCGACGCGATGCAACGCGCGGATCAGGTCGGCGGCGAATACGAAGGAGCCCTTGAGCACCGCCACAACGAGCAGATCGATGGGTTTGACGGCGGCGATCTCGACCGCCAGCGCCCGGTTGCGCTCGGCGATTGCGTGTTCGTCGAACAGGACCTTGACTTGCCGGGCGCCGCTCATAGTCCCTCCTTCATCGGAGAAAGCTTGTCCCCAGAAGCAGCGAACCTGACCAGGACGTCGCTGACGCCATCAGGGGGCGCCGCCAACCGCGTGCGAAACGCCACCTCTTCGTTGGGGCCAAGCCGGGCTTTCGGCGCGGGCGCCGTCCAGACGTAAAGCTCCTGTTTGTTCAGGCCGCGCAGCGCGATGCGCATATTGGGCGTCTCCCTGGACGAATCGCGCAAATTGACAATTGCGCCTTCGACAATCAGCACTTTTCTGTCGCCGGAGTCGAAGATATTCGTGCGCACATTGTCAAGCGCCAAGCCGCGCAGATTGACCGGCAGGCCGAGCGCCGCATAGATGCGCGCCGTACTGGGGACCGCCTTGACGATCGTCTCGCGCGCGCCAACCGCGCCCATTGCGCAGCCCAGGATCAACAAGGCGGCGAAAGTCTTGGCCGTTCGTCCCAGCGCGTAGGATTTTCGTGTCGACCTATCCTGTCGTCGCCGTTCGGCGCCTGTCGCCGCGGCGGCGCCCGGCAGAGCGCAACGAACGCCTCGCTGGGCGTCTTCCAGCGCTCCGGTTGCAACGCGCCGCCCTTCGACAATCGGCGCGCCGTTGTTGTCGATCGTGTCGATCGTCACCGTCCAGGCTTCGCCGCAGCCGACACAGCGCAACCGACAGCCGTTTTCGCCGAGAACGTCGCGCGGAATGTGGTAAGAGGACGCACAGGTCTTGCAAACGATCAGCATGGCGAATCAGACTGTCTCCGGCGGTCCCGTGCGTGCATTGGCATTTGGTCGCGTTCATGGTTAAGGGCGCGTTAAGCCGCGCGGCTCTCTTAGGGCTGTGAAGGCGGCTCGACCGTTTGATAAGGGCTGCATTTGCTTCGCTTCGAGAATGTCGGGTTGAGATATGGAATGGGGGTTGAGGTCGTTCGCGACCTCTCCTTCTCCATCAAGCCGCAAAGCTTTCAGTTTCTGACCGGGCCTTCCGGAGCGGGCAAGACGACCTTGCTGCGGCTGATGCTGCTATCGCTCAAGCCGACGCGCGGAATCGTCAAAATATTCGGCCAGGACGCTTCGACGCTGGACAAGGATGAGATCACCGGCTTTCGACGCCGGATCGGCGTCGTCTTTCAGGATTTTCGCCTGCTGGACCACCTGACGACCTATGAGAACGTCGCCTTGCCGCTGCGGGTGATGGGCCGCGCCGAGGCGAGCTATCGCGCCGAAGTCGTCGAACTGCTCCGCTGGGTGGGTCTTGGCGAGCGGATGAACGCGCTGCCCGCCGTGCTTTCGGGCGGCGAAAAGCAACGGGCGGCGATCGCGCGCGCCCTGATCGCGCGGCCCGAGCTTCTGCTGGCCGACGAGCCCACGGGCAATGTCGATCCCGGCCTCGCGCGCCGTCTGCTGCGGCTGTTCGTCGAATTGCACAAATCCGGCACGGCGGTGGTCATCGCCACCCACGATCTTGCCCTCATGGATCAATTCGGCGAGGCGCGAAGGCTTGTGGTAGGCGATGGCCGATTGCAAATCTTCGATGGCGATTCGCCATGAGCGCGGTCTCAACCGCCGGCGATCGTGAGCCGGGCCCGGACATCCAGCCGGACAAGGCGCTCCGTCGCGACATGCCGCTCGTGCCGGCGAGTTCGATCGCGGGCCGCGCTCTCGTCATCGTCATCGCCATCATGACCTTTCTGGCGTGTCTGACGGCGGGCGGAGCCATTCTTGTCGCGACAGCCTCGCAAGACTGGCGGGGCGAAGTCTCCAGAGAGGTGACGATCCAGATCAAGCCAGCGCCTGGACAGGACATCGAAGCCGCGGTCGCCAAGGCTGCCGAAACCGCCCGAACAGCGCCCGGCGTCGCCGATGTGCGGGCTCTGTCCAAGCAGGAATCCGAGCAATTGCTCGAACCCTGGCTCGGCAATGGCCTTGATCTGACCGAATTGCCGATCCCGAGATTGATTATCGTGCGCATGCTGGATCTCAAGGCGCCCGACATCGCCGCGCTGCGCAACGCGCTCGCCGCGCAGGCGCCCGGCGCCAGTCTCGACGATCATCGTCTTTGGCTGGCGCGGCTCGACACAATGGCGGACGCCATCGTTATCTTCGCATCGCTGCTGTTTCTGTTGATGATTTCCGCAATGACGATGGCGGTCGGCTTCGCCACGCGCGGCGCCATGGCGGGAAACCGCGAAATCATCGAGGTGCTGCATTTCGTCGGCGCCGCCGACAGCTATATTTCCCGGCAATTCCAGGCTCACTTCCTGCGCCTCGGGCTGCGCGGCGGCCTCATCGGCGGGGCGCTGGCGGCGCTTTTCTTCGCCGGCGCGTCAGCCTTGTCGGCCTGGTGGACGAGCAGCGTCGGCGGCGAGGAAATCGGCGCTCTTTTTGGAGCTTTCTCGCTTGGACCCAGGGGCTACGGGGCGATCCTCGCCGTCGCCGTCGCCATTGCGGTCCTCACCGGCGCAATATCGAGAATCATCGTGTATCGCCATTTGCGCCGCCTGCAATGAAGGGCCCGATCGCGGGCCGCAGGAACGCGATTCTTGCGCCCCGCTCTTTTCTCGTATGCCGGCTTCGGCGATTATAGCGCCATGCTCAAGATGCGCTCCCTCCTCTTCAACATTCTCTTTTACGCCAATCTCATCATCCTGATGATTCTCGGCTTGCCGACCCTGCTTGTCGGGCGCCACGGCGTATTCGCGCTGGCGCGCGTCTGGGGCAGGTCCTCCCTATGGCTGCTCGATAAGATATGCGGCTTGAGGGTCGAGTTCCGCGGGCTCGAAAACATTCCGCAAGGCGGCTACATCATCGCCGCCAAACATCAATCGATCCTGGAGACCTTCGCGCTTCTGCTGCATGCGCCGGATTTCGCTTATGTCCTCAAGCGCGAGCTTACCTACATCCCGATCTTTGGATGGTATCTCTCTGGCGCCGAGCAAATCGCGATCGACCGCTCGGCGGGCCGCAGCGCTGTCTCCATCGTCAGCGAGCGGGCCGGCGAAGTGCTGAGGGCGGGCCGGCAGATCTTCATTTTCCCGGAGGGAACAAGGCGCCCGCCCGGCGCGCCGCCGCAATATAAGTTCGGCGTCGCCAAGCTCTATGAAGATACCGGGGCGCCATGCCTGCCCGTCGCGCTGAACACCGGATTGTTCTGGGGACGGCGCGGGTTTTCGCGTCGGCCAGGCGTGGCGATCATCGAATACCTCCCCGCGATCGCGCCGGGTCTCGCCAGAGACGCCTTCATCGAAAAGCTGCAATCGGCCATCGAGGCCGGCTGTGAGCGCCTGAACGCCGACGCGCTGGCGGGCAATCCCGCGCTGGCGATGGCGCCGGCGGCCGTGCAGGGATGAGCGCCGCCCGCTCATCTCCCCACCCCGTGCGTTCGGCCTGGACTTGACGCCGATTCAATGATGTTCTAGCTTTGTTCCTCTCAATACGAATCGAGGGACATTCGATGCTGGCGCTTCACGAACAGCTTGCCCATCCCCGCGCCCAATCGGCTCCTGAGGTCCAACCTATCGGCTGGACGCTCCGACCGGCGCGATCGTCGGCGCCCCTTCGGGCGCTTGCCGGCGAAGCCCTCGCGGCCCGCTTTCGCTCCTGGCGCGGCGCCTCGGGCCGGCGCTACATATTTTCGATCTTCGACCGGCAGTCCTGCCCTGCCTATGAACATGTCGTGGCGATGATCGTCAGGCGCGACCCAGATGGCGAGCGGCGGATTATGTTCATCGGCGATACCGGCTGTTTTCCAGAACTCGCACTCGCCAGGGCGGCGAAAGAAATCCCCGTTGCGGGCGAAATCGAGTTTCACCTTCATATGCTTGCGACATCGCGCGCCGAGCGCAACGCGATGATCGCCGATCTCGCTCAGGCGGGCCGAAGCTGAGCCGCCAGCCATTCGAGAACGGGATCGCGAATGCCGTTCTCCCGCAGATGAGCCTCGGTATTGAGAACGTAATCCACATTGGGGCCGGATTGCCCGGCCCCCTGAATGACCAGCCGCAAGAGCTGTTCGCGCGCGAGGTGGCCGGCATATTGGCCATGGCGGCGGTCGGCCACGTAAGTGACCGCATTGGCTTTGGTTCCGTCAGTGAGATAGGCGCGAACGTTTCTCTCAAGATAGACCGCCGTCACTTGCTCCCGCCGGCGCAAATAGTCGATCGTCCGCTCCCGCAGCGCGGCGGCGACGCGAAAGGCCACGCCATGGCAGGCGCCGCCGCGATCAAGTCCCAGCACCAGGCCCGGCCGCTCGGGCGTGCCGCGATAGACATGCGAATAGATGCACAGGCTGCGCCGCCAGCCATGAACCAGGGCGCCCTGCCGCTGCAGATATTCAAACCCGGGCCGCCACATCAGCGACCCATAACCGAATACCCAAAGATCGGCGGCCTCTGGCGCGGCCGAGTCTTCGCGCTGTCCCGCTGACGGAGAGGCGACCAACGCCGGCCTCACGGCTTGGCGGGCTCCTCGGCCGCGCGGCGTCCAAAGTCGGGCGCGGCGGTCTCCTGGCCCTGCGCGACGATCCCCCTGCGTATCGCCCGGGTGCGGGTGAAGATCTCGAACAGCCCTTCGCCATCGCCGCGACGAATCATCCGCTGCAATGCGGTCAGATCCTCATTGAACCGCCCGAGCATTTCCAGCACCGCATCCTTGTTGTGCAGGAAGACATCGCGCCACATGGTCGGATCGGAAGCGGCGATGCGCGTGAAATCGCGAAAGCCGCCAGCCGAGAATTTCAGCACTTCCGATCGCGTCGCCTCTTCGAGTTCGGCGACCGTGTCGACAATATTATAGGCGATGAGATGCGGCACATGGCTGGTGATCGCCAGCACCAGATCGTGATGGGCTGAAGTCATGATTTCGACGTTCGAACCCAAAGCCTCCCAAAAGGCCTGAACCAAAGCGATTGCTTTCGCCTCAGTTTCATCGGGCGGCGTCAAGATGCACCATCGATGCAGGAACAAGCTGTCAAAGCCGGCGTCGGGCCCCGATTGCTCGGTTCCCGCGACCGGATGAGCGGGAACCAGGCTGACGCCTGGGGGGAGATGCGGCGCAATCGCACTGATCACCGCCGATTTGACGGAGCCGACGTCGGAAACGACGGCGCCGGCCTTCACATGCGGCCCGATTTCCCGCGCGACAGCTTCGTTGGCGCCGACCGGCACGCAGAAAATCACGAGATCGGCGCCTTCCACCGCTTGCGCCAGCGTCGGCGCGACGTAGTCGACAATCGCCAGCTCCTTGACGCGCGCGCGAACGCCCTCATCGCGGTCGCCAGCGACGATCGTTCTCGCCACATTGTAGCGGCGCGCGGCGCGGGCGATGGACGAACCGATCAAGCCCATTCCGATAAGCGCCAGGCGGTCGACGACGGGCGCGCCAGGCGTTGTTCCAGAAATATCAGGCACCGCCCTTGCCCTTCATGAATGTCGTCAGCGCCGCCACGACGCCCTCATTCGCCTCCGCCGTCCCGATGGTCATGCGCAGACAATCGGGCAGCCCATAAGCGACGACGGCGCGCAAGACAAATCCACGCGCGGCCAGATAGGCGTCGGCCGCCTTGGCGTCGCGGCCGCCATCCCCAGGGAAGCGCAGCAGCAGGAAATTGCCGACGCTGGGCGTCACTTCGATGCCGAGCGCGGCGAGCCTTTCGGTCAACCAAGGCAGCCAACGATCATTATGGGCGACCGCTTTTTGCGTATGCGCGGCATCGGCCAGAGCGGCGATTCCGGCTTCGATCGCCGCCCCGTTGACATTGAAAGGGCCACGAATCCGGTTCACGGCTTCGATGACATGGGCCGGCCCATAGGCCCAGCCGATGCGAAGATTGGCGAGACCGTAGATTTTGGAAAACGTGCGCGTCATCACGACGTTTTCGCTGGTCGCGACCAGTTCGATGCCGGAGGCGTAATCGTTGCGGGTGACATATTCGGCATAGGCGGCGTCAAGCACGAGCAGGACATGCGCCGGCAGGCCCGCATGCAGGCGCTTGACCTCGGCGAAGGACAGATAGGTGCCGGTCGGATTGTTCGGATTGGCGAGGAAAACAACCTTGGTCTTCGCGGTGACTTTGCTCAGCAGCGCGTCGACATCGGCTTTCAGGGCGGTTTCGCGAGCGGCGACTGGCGTGGCGCCCGCCGACCGGATGACGATCGGATATTCGAGAAAGCCGTGCTCGGTGTAGAGGCCCTCGTCGCCGGGCTGCAGATAGGCATGGGCGAGCAAGCTCAGAATATCGTCCGAACCGTTGCCGCAGATGATCTGCGCCGCGTCGAGCCCATAGCGGCGCGCGATCGCCTCGCGCAGGCGCGAAGCCGATCCGTCGGGGTAGACGGCCAGATGATCGGCGACCGAACGGAACGCCTCGACCGCCATCGGCGAAGGTCCGATCGGCGTCTCATTCGACGAAAGCTTATGAACCTTGCCGGCGCCCGGCGCGCCGCTTTTGCCCGGCACATAGGCGTCGATCGCCATCACGTCGGCGCGGGGGACAGGTCGCGACAGCATTTGCCCGGACATGATCAGCTATGCTCCAAAGTCTTGATGCTCAGGACGAAGCGGAAGAATCGAACCGCGCGGCATGGGCGCCGACCTCAGTAACCTTGAGATCGCTCGCTCCCGCCTGACGCAATGCGCCGGCGACCGCGCCGGCGTCAAGCGCGCCGGGCCGCGCAATCAGCAGCGACAGGCCCATGCCGTCCGCCGCATTGCCGATAATCTCGGCGCCGAGAGCGCCCAAAGCGTCGGGATAGTCGCCGCGCCAGCGATCGAGCGCCACGCAATCGATCACGACATCGCGCGCCGCGCCGTCCGCCAGCGGCTTGGCGATGACGAAAACCGGCATGCCGGCGGGATGATCGGGACGCTCCACCAAGGGCAGGCGGGCGATGATCTTGGGCGCGACAAGCGGGCAAAGCCGCGTCCACCAGGCGCCGGCGCCAACCCCGCCGTCGAGGGCGAACATGCCAAGATCGCCCAGGCCGCGCGCCACCGCGTCGATGACGCCGCCGGCGCTGTGATGCGGCACGCAGGGAACCGTGAAGCCGAAGTGGAAGCGGGCGGAATCGCGCATCGGCGCGTCGCCGCGCGACATGTCGACATGGACCGAATAATTGGACTGAACATAGGTGAAGGTCGAAATGATGATGCGCCAGATGCCCTCGACAGTGTCGAGCGGCAGCAGGCCCCGATGGCGCTCGGCCAACGCCCGCATCATCGCCGCCTCGCGCGCCGGTCGGAAGGCCGAGCCGCCGCCCTGGCGCGCCTTGATCGCAATCAGCCGGTCAATGATCCGGCCGCGCTCCATCAGCAATTCGTGCATCGACGCGTCGATCCTGTCGATATCGACACGGAGATCGGCAAGCGTCTCGTTAGCGGCGGTCTCGGGCACGGCTGATATTTCCAGGGCGCTCCCACGCGAGCGGCCTCTTCATATAGAGGCCGCGCCGCGCTGGCTATCCCGCCGGTCTCTCAGGTGTTCATGGATTCGAAGAAGCCGGCGTTGGATTTGGTCTCTCGCAGTTTTCCGATCAGGAATTCGATCGCATCGACCGTGCCCATCGGATTGAGAATACGGCGCAGAACATACATTTTCTTGAGGATGTCGGCGGGCACCAGCAACTCCTCCTTGCGCGTCCCCGAGCGCGTGATGTCCATCGACGGGAACGTGCGCTTGTCGGCCACTTTGCGGTCGAGGATGATTTCCGAATTGCCGGTGCCCTTGAATTCTTCGAAAATCACTTCGTCCATACGCGACCCCGTATCGATCAAGGCGGTGGCGATGATGGTCAAGGACCCGCCTTCCTCGATATTGCGCGCGGCGCCGAAAAAGCGCTTGGGCCGTTGCAGGGCGTTGGCGTCGACGCCGCCGGTCAGCACCTTGCCTGACGAAGGCACCACCGTGTTGTAGGCGCGCCCAAGCCTTGTGATGGAATCGAGCAGGATGACGACGTCGCGGCCATGTTCGACAAGGCGCTTGGCCTTTTCGATCACCATTTCGGCGACCTGGACGTGGCGCACTGCCGGCTCGTCGAAAGTCGAGGAGACGACTTCGCCCTTCACCGAGCGCTGCATGTCGGTGACTTCTTCGGGGCGCTCGTCGATCAGCAGGACGATCAGATAGCATTCGGGATGGTTGGCGGTGACCGATTGCGCGATATTCTGCAGAAGCACTGTCTTGCCGGTTCGCGGCGGCGCGACGATCAGCGCGCGCTGGCCCTTGCCGATCGGCGAGACAATGTCGATCACGCGGGCGGAAAGGTCCTTTCGCGTCGGGTCGTCGATCTCAAGCTTCAGGCGTTCATCGGGATAAAGCGGCGTCAGATTGTCGAAATGAACCTTGTGGCGCGCTTTTTCCGGGTCCTCGAAATTGATCAGATTGACCTTGAGCAGCGCGAAATAGCGCTCGCCCTCCTTCGGACTGCGAATCACGCCTTCGACCGTGTCGCCGGTGCGCAGGCTGAGGCGGCGGATTTGCGAGGGCGAGACATAGATGTCGTCCGGGCCGGGTAGATAATTGGCGTCCGCCGAACGCAGAAAGGCGAAACCGTCCTGCAATATCTCGACGACGCCCTCTCCGATGATCTCGACATCCATGCTGGCGAGCTGCTTGAGGATGGCGAACATCAGCTCCTGTTTGCGCATGATCGAGGCGTTTTCGACCTCGTTTTCCTCAGCGAAGGCGAGAAGTTCGGTCGGCGATTTTTGTTTGAGGTCTTTGAGTTTGATTTCCCGCATCGGGGGTCCTTGAAAGGCAGCAGCGCAAAGCGCTTTGGCGAACGAATGAAGAGGCAGGATCGGCGGGGACTTTGATCTATGAGCCGCTGGTTCGCCGGACCTTGCACAAATCGGGCGGAACATATTGTCCGCTGGTCACGGGAACGCCTGCTTGGGGTGGGAGCCCGTCTATAACGCGCTTCGCTGATTCTTTCAACGGCGAACTCTGGCGAGCGGGGCAAATCTCATTTGGCAGGCATATTTGGACCATACGCCATCTATTTCAATTACTTATCGTCAAAAATGAGCGAAAGCCGCCGGAACGAAATGCGCGGTCGCCGCCTTATGAGAACGGTTTGACGACGACCAGCACCACAATAACAGCCATCAGCACAGGCGGGATTTCATTGAGGATGCGGTAGAAGCGCGCCGACCTGACATTCCTGTCGGCCGCGAAATCCTTCACGAGGCGAGTGAAATAGCCGTGCAGGCCCGACATGACGAGCACCAGCGCCAGTTTGGCGTGGAGCCACGGCGCGTGGAAGAAACCACCGGCATAGGCCATCCACAGTCCGCTCAGCCAGACGACGATCATTGCCGGATTGATGATGATTTTCAGGAGCCGTCGCTCCATCGTCTTGAAGGTTTCCGATTGCGGAGAGCCCGATGCGGCGTCGACATGATAGACGAACAATCGCGGCAGATAGAACATGCCCGCCATCCACGAAATGACCGCCATGATGTGCACGGCTTTGACCCAAAGCTCAATCATTCACCGCTGACCTGCTTGTGCGAAGAGGAGGAACAAAAGTCGATGGGCGACCAAGCGTCTCGTCAGATTGCCATGACCGCCCTCGCTTATCAAAGCCCGTCATTCTCTTTAAATAGAATCATAGAGAGAGATTCTTTTTCTCCTTCTTTGGGGCCTGACAGAGCCCATACGCCTCTATCCCCATCACCCGCGCGGGGCGCGCATAAATCCTGACGCCGACGGCGCGCGTTTGGACCTGTGGACTGATTAATCAATTGTTAAGTTTTTCAGACCTTAAGGCATCGAGTCGATTGTGAAATCTTGTGACGCTCTCCCCATAGTTCCCGCTCCCCTCCCACCGATAGGTTTGTCTGTCCCCAGGCGCATCGTTGTGGATGCTAAAGCGGCATTCGCCGGAGGCGATCCGGCAGCGGCAATTTCGCTGGATTTGTCCACGTCTGTCCACAGCGCCGCCCGGCGGTTATAAGAAGGACCAGAGTGAGATCGGGCTGCCGGGGACGAAGAAATGGGACGCAGTTATTTCCATCTCCATCTCGTTTCCGACGCCACCGGTGAAACGCTGATCGCCGCTTCGCGCGCCGCCGCCGCTCAATACCAGGGCGTGGCGTCGATCGAACACGTCTATCCGTTGATCCGCACGCATTCGCAACTGGACCGTGTCATCGTCGAAATCGACAATGCGCCAGGCATCGTGCTGTTCACGCTGGTCGACGCCGAACTGTCGCGTCGGCTGGAGGCGAGCTGCGAGGCGTCAGGCTCGCCCTGTCTGTCTGTGCTCAACCCGATACTGACCTTGTTCCAATCTTATCTCGGAACCAGCTCAACGCCTCGCGCGGGCGCGCAGCACATGTTGAACGCGGATTATTTCAAACGGATCGACGCGCTCAATTTCACCATGCTGCATGACGACGGCCAATTGCCGGAAAATCTGGAACAGGCCGATATTCTCCTGCTTGGCGTCAGCCGCACGTCCAAGACGCCAACCAGCATTTACCTGGCCAATCGCGGCCTGAAGACGGCCAATATTCCGCTTGTTCCGAATGTGGCGGCGCCGGCGGCGCTTGAAAACGTGCGCCATCCGCTGGTCGTCGGCCTGCTGGCTTCGCCCGAGCGGATCGTGCAGATCCGCCAGAACCGTCTGCTGGCGCTGAAGGCCGATTATCAGACGCCCTATGTCGACCGCGTCGCGGTGGCGGAGGAAGTCGCGCAGTCGCGGCGACTGTTCGCGGAAAAGGGATGGCCGACCATTGACGTGACCCGGCGTTCGATTGAAGAGACGGCGGCGGCGATCATCGATCTCTACAAGGAACATCGGCTGAAGTTCATCGCCCAGGCGTGATCGCCCGCTCGTTCGCGACCCGGCGCCGTTCGTCCCATCGCAAAAGGTTCAGCTCTTGTCCGCCCATTCATCGCTATGGATCGATCAGGCCAATCCCGTGCTCGCCTCGAAGAGCGCGACGCGGCGACTTTTGTTGGAGAACGCCGGCCTGGAAGTCGAAGTTGAGGCCGCCAATATCGATGAGCGGCGACTCGAGACGGGGTTTCTGGAAGGCGGCGGCGCTCCAGCCGATCTTGCAATGCTGCTCGCCAGGGCCAAGGCGCTTGACGTCAGCAAGCGGCGTCCTGAGCGATTGTGCATCGGCGCCGATCAGACCCTGCTGCTCGAGGGGGTTCTTTTTCATAAGCCGCACGATCTGGAAACGGCGGTGCAAAGTCTCGCCAGGCTTGCCGGCCGGACCCACGTTCTTGTCGCCGGAGTCTGCGTCGCGCGCGCGGGCGAGGTTCTGTTCGAAGCGACGCAAAGCGCTGAAATGACCATGCGCGCGCTCGACGAGGCCGCCATTCGGCTTTATCTCGCGGCGGCGGGCCCCGCTGTTCTGTCGAGCGTCGGCGCCTATCAGATCGAGGGGATCGGCATTCATCTATTCGAGGCGATCGACGGCGACCATTCGACGATTTTGGGACTGCCTCTGCTCCCCTTGCTGAAATGGCTGCGCGAGCAGCGGGCGCTGGCGTTATGAGCAGGCATGCGCCGCCCAGAGCCTGCGTCGCCGGCTGGCCCGTCGATCATTCAAGGTCGCCGCTGATCCATTCACACTGGCTGCAGAAGCTTGGCATCGACGGATCCTATGAGAAAACCGCCGTGCCGCCAGGGCAATTCGCCGCCTTTGCCGAATCCATCGGCAAGGATGGCCTCGTCGGCGCGAATGTCACCATCCCGCATAAGGAGGCGGCCTTCGCCGCCTGCGATTGGGTCTCCGCCCATGCCGCCGATCTCGGCGCCGTCAACACGCTGTGGCGAGCCAGTGGCAAGCTATGCGGGGACAATACCGATGTCGCCGGCTTTCTCGCCAATCTCGACGACCAGGCGCCAGAATGGCAGGGCGGGACGCGCCGCGCCGTCGTAATCGGCGCCGGCGGAGCGGCGCGCGCCATCGTGCGCGGCCTGGCGACATCAGCGGTCGATCAGATCATCATCGTCAATCGAACGCCCGAGCGCGCCGATCGTCTCGCCCTGCAATCGGGCGGCGGCGCGCAATCCGCGCCGTGGAGCGCCTTGCCGGCGCTGCTGGCGGAGGCCGATCTGCTGGTCAATACGAGTTCGCTCGGCATGATCGGCCAACCCAGACTCGAAATTGATCTCGCGCCGCTCCATGCGCGGGCGATCGTGGCCGATATCGTCTATATCCCATTGGAGACGCCGCTGCTGGCCGCGTCGAGATCGCGCGGATTGCGCGCTGTCGAAGGGCTGGGAATGTTGCTGCACCAGGCGGCGCCCGGCTTTGAACGGTGGTTCGGCGTTCGCCCCACGGTCACGCCAGAATTGCGGGCGCTGATCGAGGACGACATTCTTCGATCAGACAAGGGGAAAAAGTGATTGTCGTTGGATTGACCGGCTCGATCGCGATGGGAAAATCCACCGCCGCCGCCATTTTCGCGGCGGATGGCGTCCCCGTGTTCGATGCGGATACGGCCGTCCATGCTCTATACAGGGGCGATGAAGCGCAAGCGATAGAGGCGGCCTTTCCGGGCGTTCTCGTGGGGGGCGCGATTGATCGTGAGCGGCTGTCGCAACGCGTGCTCGGCGACGGCGCGGCGCTGGCGCGACTGGAAAACATCGTTCATCCCCTGGTCGCCAAAGCGCGGCGGGAATTTCTGCAAGGCGCGGTCGCGCAGAGCCGGCGCCTCGTCGTCGTCGATATTCCCCTGCTGTTCGAATCGGGCGGCGAAAAGTCGGTAGACGTCATCGTCGTCGTCAGCGCATCGGAAATTGTGCAAAAGACCCGCGCGCTGGCCAGAGAAGGCATGACTTTGGAGCGCTTCGGCAGGATTATCGCCAGGCAGACGCCCGACAGCGAGAAGCGGCGCAGAGCGCATGCGGTGATCGACACCAATGGCGCGATTGAGGCGACCCGCGCTCAATTGCAAGGGTTCCTGCGTTGCGCCGCGGGCATGGCGGGCGGAAGAGCTGATCTCGATGCGTGAAATTATCCTCGACACCGAAACCACCGGCCTCAACCCGGCGGAGGGGCATCGGCTGGTGGAAATCGGCTGTCTGGAAATCGTCAATCAGATCGCGACCGGCGCCGTCTATCACGTCCTCATCAATCCCGAGCGCGATGTGCCCGACGACGCCTATCGCATCCATGGCCACTCGACCGCGTTTCTCGCCGACAAGCCGGCCTTCGCAACGATCGCGCCCGAGTTTCTCGCGTTCATCGGCGGGGATCGGCTGGTCATCCACAATGCCGAATTCGATATGCGCTTCATCAATGCCGAACTCGCCAAGATCGGCCATGATCCCATCCCCAGCGCGCGCGTCGTCGACACGCTCGCTTTGGCGAGACGGAAGCATCCCGGCGCCCCCGCCAGTCTCGACGCCCTATGCGACCGCTATCGCATCGACAGGTCGCGCCGGATAAAACATGGCGCGCTGCTTGACGCCGAAATCCTGGTCGAGGTTTACGGCGAATTGCTTGGCGGTCGCCAGCGGTCGCTGGTTTTCTCCGCCAATGAACGGGCGATCCGCGCGGCGGGGACACTCGCGGTGGAGCGACGGTTGCGATCGGCGCCGCTTCCCGCGCTCCTGACAGAGGCCGAGAGCTCCGCTCATGCGGGTCATATCAAAACGCTCGGAGAGGCGTCGATCTGGCGTCGCTACGAGGAGCGGGGGGCTGAAAAGCCGGCGGCGCGCCTCGTAGCGACCTGATCAGGCCTTCGCCAGAGCGCGTTGGTTGGGCGGAATCCTCGGTGTGTGGCCGCAGAACGCTCAAGAGGATTGAGATCAGATTCCTCCATTGATTTCTTGAGCGGAGCGAGGGCGCGGAAGGAGATTGAAGTCAAGGGTGACCGGGTTCACGACATATGATGATGACCGAGGGCGGATTTCCTCATTGTTTGCATGGCGGAGCGGGGCGCGAGAGGAATTCGAAGTCAAGGACGACGGCAAAGCCGTCGCCGCCTTCGGCGGTGGTCCGAAGGACCATCCTTGAGTTCGAATTCCTCTCGCG
>DATBZF010000117.1:0-49312 GCA_036513315.1 Roseiarcus sp. | reverse complement strand
CAACCCCATATCGCTCCACATCGACCGCGCTCAAATCCATCATCGGCTCCAGAATCTGCCCCTGCAGCGAATCGGAGTTCGTCAAAAAACTCAAGGAAAAGATGTGTGCATCGAATAGCCGCTACGCGGGGCGAAGGGGGGCGTGGAAGTTTGGGAAATTCCGAGCATTTTCTTGGAAGACGCGCGCATTCATTTGGAATTCCTTGGACGAAATGGGGCGCTTGGCCG
Organism: Roseiarcus sp.; assembly: GCA_036513315.1. GTDB lineage: Bacteria > Pseudomonadota > Alphaproteobacteria > Rhizobiales > Beijerinckiaceae > Roseiarcus. The sequence continues at coordinate 49,084 of DATBZF010000117.1, read as the reverse complement.
CGACAAGCCCGGCCAATACGCCGTGGGGCGGCCAAGCTCATTGCCGTTCAGCCGCCCGAAACTATTGCGCGGCGCGGCGCGCTCCGGCAAAGCTCGGCGCCGTAACGACGGAGTTCCCTTTGAAACCGCTGGCAGGGCTGAAAGTCCTCGAACTCGCGCGCATTCTCGCCGGCCCGTGGGCGGGGCAGACATTGGCCGACCTCGGCGCGGAGGTCGTCAAGGTGGAGCGGCCGGGGGCGGGGGACGATACGCGGGGATGGGGGCCGCCTTTCGTGATGGGGGAGGCGGGCGAGCGGCTCGACGCGGCCTATTTCCATTCCTGCAATCGCGGCAAGCAATCGATCGCGGTGGATTTCGAAAAGCCTGAGGGGCAGGCGATCGTCCGGAAGCTCGCGGCGGGCGCCGACGTGCTGATCGAGAATTTCAAGACCGGCGGCCTCGCCAAATATGGCCTCGATTACGAGAGCCTGAAGGCGATCAATCCCAAGCTGATCTATTGCTCGATCACCGGCTTTGGCCAGACCGGCCCCTATGCGGCGCGGGCGGGCTACGACTTCATGATCCAGGGCATGGGCGGCATCATGGACCTGACCGGCGATCCCGACGGCGAGCCGCAGAAGACCGGCGTCGCCTTCGCCGATATTTTCTCCGGCCTCTATTCCGTCATCGCCATCCAGGCGGCGCTGGCGCGGCGCGCCATCACAGGCCTTGGCGGCCAGATCGACATGGCGCTGATGGATGCGCAGGTCAGCGTGCTCGCCAACCAGGCGCTGAACTTTCTCGTCTCGGGCAAGGCGCCGCGGCGGCTCGGCAATTCCCATCCCAATATCGTGCCCTATCAGGTGATCGCCGTCGCCGACGGCCATATCATCATCGCCACCGGCAATGATCGGCAGGCGCGCGACCTCTGCCGCATTCTTGGCCTCGATGGGCTCGCCGACGATCCCCGCTTTTCCTCCAACGCCCAGCGCGTCGCCAACCGCGTCGCCTTCATCGGGCTGCTCGAAGAGGCCTGCCGGAAATTTCGCGCGGCGACGCTGCTCGCGGCGCTCGAGGAGGCGCATGTGCCGGCCGGGCCGATCAATTCGGTGGCGCAGGTGTTCGCCGACCCGCAGGTGGTGGCGCGCGGCCTGCGCATCGATCTGCCGGCTGCCGGCGCGGCGGGCGGCACGGTCCCGTCGGTGCGCTCGCCCGTCATGATCGACGGCGAGGCGATGGCGGCTGCGAGCGCCGCGCCGAGGCTTGGCGAACATACGCAGGAAGTGCTCGGCGAGTTGGGCGTGACGGAGGAGGAGATCGCGGGATTGAAGGCGAGGGGGATCGTTGGGTGAAGCGGCTGAGGGCTCGGCTATTTGCCGAACACCGGGCCGCTGACGCCCTTGAAGGCGCCGGGTGCGATCTCGCAATAGAGGACGCGGGCGGGATCGACGGGGCCCGGCATTTTCACGCGTCCGGGCGGCGCCGGCTTGAAGCCCATCCTGGCGTAATAGGGGGGATCGCCGACCAGAATCGACAGGCTCGCGCCCGCCTGCCGCGCCGCCTCCAGCGAGCGCATGACGAGCGCTTCGCCGATGCCCTGCGCGCGAAATGCCGGCTCGACGATCAGCGGCCCGAGCAGCAGCGCCGGCGTCTCGCCGATCAGGATCGGCGTCATCCGACTGGCGCCGACCAGCAAAGTGCCGACCCTTGCGACAAAGGACAGCGACAGGTCGGGTTCGGCCTCCTCGCGCAGGCGATAGGCGGTTTTGGCGAACCGGCCGGGGCCGAAGACGCGCTCGCTCAGCCGCTCGATCGCTTCCGCGTCGGCCAATGTCTCAGGTTCAAGCACGAGCGGAATATCGGCCATGTCGGTTCATCTGGGCGGCAGGGCTCGCGCTCTATCACGGACCGGGCGGGCGGCGGAAGGGGAGGCTTGCCGGGGACGCGGGGAGGCTGCGTTATCCACAGGCTGCGGCGAGGCGGCCCAGCGATGAGGAAATCAGCGCACCGCTTGCAGCGCGGCTGCGACGTCCGCGGCGCCGAAAGGTTTGCGCAGGAGATAGGAAGCCGCATCGTTGCCGATCAGATCGGGGCCGGGCTCCGCGCCGGTGGCGAATACGATCGCGACATCAGGCTTGGCTTTTCGGGCCATCGACGCAAAATCGGCGCCTGAGACGCCGGGGAGACCGAGATCCGTGATGATGACGTCCACCGGCCCGGCGTCAAGAGCTTCCATCGCATCTTCGGCATTGCCCGCCTCGACGACGATATGGCCGAGATCCTGCAGGAGCTCAGCCGTGTTCAATCGAATCAGCGGGTCGTCTTCGACAAGAAGAATGGCCAGCGCGACGGCTTGCATATTGCGCTCCAGGCGCCGGGACGTCGGCGCCGTTAAGGAAGACTGCGATGGGTCGGCTGGCGAGTCAAAGCGAGCGGCGCCTGCGGGCAGACGGTTATGGAACAGGCCTAAAGCTTCGTCGGCCGCGAGGCAAATGGCCATGCGAAGAGGCGATCGCGAACCGGGGACGGCGGCGTCCGACCGTCATCGAGCCAGAGGCCTGACAAACCGCACTATTTTGAACTTACGGGCCGGAACTGGATGCACCCCCTGCACGTTGGGGCGGATCAGGGAACGAAGAATTGATGATGGAGCGGCGGTCCTGGCCCCGAGGATGGTTGCTGGCCGAGGAATTGCATGTGAACGACAGCGCTCGGGGTGGTTAACGCAAGATTAACCTTTCCGGAGCGCAATGGGCTTCTCGGCGGCGGTTTGTCTGGCTGAGTCCGGGCGGAGCGACGGCGATCTCAAGACGAAGGGGGTCTGCGCAATGGCTCGTATGGTCGCTTCTCCAGAGTTTGTGCGTCAGTTGGAAGGTTTCAGTCTGACGACGGCGGAAATTCTCTATCGGCTGCCCGATCACCCGATGTTTCTGCAAAGCTATGTCTGGCAGGATTACGACCTGGCGCCGCGATTTCCGGCGCTGATGAAATTCCTCGCCTTCTGGCGCGAGAAGCTCGACGGCCCGCTGCATTCGGTGCGCGTCGCCCATACCTCGCTGATCAAGCCGGCCGAGATTCGCAATGTTGGCGTGGAGATGTTGCTGCATTGAGGCGCGGCGGCGGTAGGCCGCCGGTCGGTCCGGCCACTTGAACCCACGATAGACGATCGCGCGCCCTTGCGAGCCTTCGCGGCGTTCGCTAAGCGACGTCGCGGGAGTTGGCGGCAATGAATCCCATGGTTTCTCATTCACCCTCGATCGTCGTCTTCGACATCGGCAATGTCCTCATCCATTGGGATCCCAAGCGGCTCTATCGCGACCTTTTCGATCACCCTGCGAAAATCGACTGGTTCCTCGCCAATGTCTGCCACAGCGCCTGGAACCTCGATCTCGATCGCGGCCGCTTGTGGAGCGAGGCGATCGCAGAGCGGATCGCTTCGTTCCCCGAATACGAGGCCGAGATTCGCGCCTATGACGAGCGCTGGGACGATATGGTCGCCGGAGCCATCGAGGGCTCGGTCGCCTTGCTGGAGAAGCTGCGCGCCGCCGGAGTTCCGCTCTATGCGATCACCAATTTCTCGCGCGTGAAATTCGACCTTGCCGCCAAACGCTTTCCGTTCCTGTCGGAGTTTCGCGGCGTTATCGTCTCGTCGGACGAAGGCCTGGTCAAACCGGATCCGGCCATCTTCGAACTGTTCCTGAAGCGCTTCGGCCTCACGGCGCATGACTGCCTGTTCATCGACGATTCCGCGGCCAATGTGGAAAGCGCCGGCAGGCTCGGCCTGGCGACACATCACTTTCGCGATCCTGAAGCGCTCGCGGCCGCGTTGCGGGAGCACAAGCTCGCATGAGCGCCGGCGCCGGCGCGCCTCGATCGAAGCCAGTGTCGTGTGTCACGATTTGAGCTGAAAGCGCTCGAACCGATGAAGCTCCTCCTCGATCCGCCTCTTATGGGACGCGGCCGAGCCGTCGCCGATCCAGCTCCATTGTTGAACCCGCAGCGCCTGCTTCTCCCGATCCGCCTTGAGATCGATGGCGGCGACGATTTCGTCGCCGAACAGCACGGGCAGCGCGAAATAACCCATCAGGCGTTTTTCCTTCGGCACATAGGCCTCAAAGCGATGCTCGTAGCCGAAGAACAGGCTCAGCCTTTTTCGCTGGATGATCAGAGGGTCGAACGGCGAGAGCAGGTGAACCATTTCCACGGCCGGATCGGGAATGGCGTCGAGTGTGCGAGGCTCCGCCCAATGCTCAATTTTTCCTGCGCCCTCGACCGCGACCGGCGCCAATTCCCCGCGCCGGATCCTCGATTCGATCAGGCGGCGGATGGGCGCCTTGCGCTTGGCGTCGAGGTGGCAGATCGAATCGAGGCTGACCAGCCCCTGTGAGCGAAGCGCCCGATCCAGCAGGTAATCCAGGGTCTGGCGCTCCGAAGCCGGCTTCGGCGGCGCGTCCCAGCCAAAGTGCCGGTCCATCAACTCATAGGTCTTGACCATGCCGGAGCGCGCGCTGACCGTCAGCGCGCCATTGTAGAACGCTCTCTGCAAGGCGCGTTTGGAGGGCTTCCGGCTCGCCCAGGCATGGTCTTTCTCCACCAGCACGTCGTCTTCGATGTCGCGTATCGAAAGCGCGCCGCCTTTGCGGACAAGCGTGAGGACCTTGCGCAGTTCTTCCGCCGTCACCTTGCTGAACCATATCTTTGGCGATTGTCGATGGCGTTTCATCTCCGGGAGGAAGAAGCGCATATCCCGGGTCGGCACATAGGACAAAGCGTGCGTCCAATATTCGAAGACGCTTTTATCGACGCTTTGCGCGTGATGGAGATCGCCGCGCTGATAGTTCGGAATGCGCGACCACAGGATGTGATGGTGGCAGCGTTCGATCACATTGATCGTGTCGATCTGCACATAGCCAAGATGCTCCACCGCGGCCTGCGTCGCCGCTGGTCCGTCGCCAAAGGGCGTGCGCGCATCGAGGCGTTGAGCGCGAAGCCAGATGCGCCTGGCGGCGGTCTTGGCGAGCGGGATGGGCTTTGGCGAGGATTGGGACATAAAGGGAATCTATCGGATTTCGTCCATCGTCTAACAAATAATGTCGATCTGCGAACCTGCTCGCCGAGGGATGGCGCGGCGACGGGAAGCCTCGCCTTGTGTGAGATCGGGGGGCTCGATCGGCTCGGATGTAAACATCGCCGCGGTCGCACTCAACCCATATACCAGCCGCCGTTGACGTGAAGTTCCTCGCCGGTGATGAATCGGCTCTCGGGAGAAAGCAGGTAGAGCACGGCGTCGGCGACGTCCTGAATGTCCGATCGGACTGGCAGCGATTGCCGTGCGATCACTTGTCGATCGAAGGCGGCGCGGTCGTCTTTCCAATGCTTGCGCTCAAGCTCGGTCGGAATGGCGCCTGGGCTCACAGCGTTGACGCGGACGTTATGCGGGCCTACTTCGCGCGCCAGTGACCGCGTGAGGCCAAGAAGCGCGCCCTTCGACATGACATAGGGCACTTTATCGGTCCAGCCTCCTGAGAGCGTGATGCTCATTACATTGACGATGGCGCCCGATCGCTTCTGCTTCATTGACGGCACGAGGGCCTGGCAGAGCAGAAACGCCGCATGGGCGTTGATGTTCTGGACGGCGAGGAATTCGTCGAGAGAATAGGCTTCGATCGGCGCGACGGGATCGACCGCGGCGTTGTTGACAAGAAAATCAAAACCGCCGGCGGCCGCGACGAGTCTCTCGCTGTCGCGTTTGAGGGCAGGCAAATCGCTGAGGTCGCCGGCTACGAAAACCGCGCGCCCCGATCCAAACCGCTCGTTCAGAGACCTCGCCTTCGCGTCGCCGTCCGATGCCGGAAGATCATGCAGGAAGACGCGGCATCCGCTGCGCGCGAGGCTCTCGCAGATCGCCGAGCCGATGCCGCCGGCGCCGCCCGTCACCAGCGCGCTCTTGCCCCCAAACGATTTCATAGTCCGAACGTCTCCCTATGCCGGCAATCGCAGATTGGCATAAGGTGTCGACGCCGATCGGCGACAAGTCAATCATATAACTCCTTCCGATGGAAACTCGCGCGCTTGTCTGAGCCGCCGCATCGGCCGTCAAAGAGCGCTTGGCTTACCAGGCCGACCATCCCGCATCGACGGCGATCGTCACGCCATGGACGGCGTCCGAATCCGGACTTGCGAGATAGACGGCGGTTCCCGTCAACTCGCTGGGGTCGAGAAAGTCTCGTCCCGTCGGCGTCAGCGCGCGCATTTGCGCGATATAAGCGGCCATGTCGGGGCCGCGCAGATGCGCGTTGAGCGGCGTGGCGATATTGCCGGGGGCCAGGGAATTGACATTGATATTGTGCCTGCCGATCTCGACCGCCAGCGCGCGGGTGAGGTTCTCGACGCCGCCCTTCGAGGCGCAATAGGCGGGGCAATTCGGGCCGGCGCCGATGCCCCAGATCGACGAAACATTGATCACTTTGCCCCGTCCCTGTCGCTTGAATTCGGGGAGCGCCGCCTGGGTAAGAAAAAATGCGGCTTTGAGATTGAGATTGAGTTGCGCGTCCCAGAGTTCCTCAGTCGTATCCTCGATCGAAGCGGTATGCATGATGCCGGCATTGTTGACGAGAATGTCGATATGGCCGAATTTCTCAAGCACCGCCGCAGCGAGCGCCTTGATCGCGCGGACGTCGGAAAGATCGGCCGTAAAAGGCGCGCCGGACCCCTTCGATGTGCGCATCTTGTCGACGACCGCACTCGCCTTGGCGATGTCCCTTGAGGCGACGACGGCGACTTTGGCGCCCTCGTCGGCGAAGCGAAGCGCGATCGCTTCGCCGATACCCTGGGTGGATCCGGTTACGATGGCGACCTTGTCCGCGAGACGCATGGCTCTCTCCCTCTTCGCTATATGTCAGTCCCGGCATTCATAGAGCGCGCGCCAGTGGCGCCGGCCCGGTAAGCACATTGTCGCGCCACGAAGGCGAGATGTGCGGCAGTTCGAGAGCAGCTCCGCCCCCGAGAATTAGGGCGAGGACGCGCGGCGGGGTCAGCGGTATTTCCTGGACCCGTCGACCGGTGGCGTTGGACACCGCGCAAGCGATCGCCGCGGCGACATTCAGAATCGGAACTTCGCCGGCGCCCTTGGTCCCCAATGGGCCGATCGAGGGCGCGCCTTCGTAGAGGCTGATCTCCACCGGCACGACGTCCTGCGCCAGCGGGACACTGTAGGTCTCGAAACCGGTTTGCTCAATGCGGCCATTGGCGCCGACGGTGATCTCCTCGTGCAGCGCGTATCCCAAACCCTGCGTGACGCCGCCCTGTATCTGGCCGAAGATGGCGCGAGGATTCAGAGCTCGGCCGACATCCTGGACGACGCAATAGCTCAGCACTTCGACATGGCCCGTCTCGGGATCGACCGCGACTTCGCATTCGTGGACAGCGAAAACGGGAATGTCGATGGCGTCGATGAAATGACCGGTGGCGCAGCCGGGCATCGCCGCGACGCCCGGGCCGGTGAAGGACCCGCTCCCGGATATCGGGCCGACCAATCGTTGCGCGCGCTCGGCGACCGCGGCGATGGTGGCGCCCGATCCTTTGATGCCGACGATTTCAACGCGGCCGTTGGCGAGAACGAGATCTTCCGGCGCCGCCTCCAGCATGTCCGAGGCGATCTTCAAAAGCTTCCGGCGCACGTCGGCGCATGCGGCCATGCTCGCCGCGCCAAGCGAGACCGTGGTCCTGCCGCCGCCAACCCCGACGTCATAGCCGGCAGCGTCGGTGTCGGCGGTGCGCACGATGACGTCTTGCGGACGCAGGCCCAGCGCGTTGGCGACGATTTGCGGCAGCGCCTGCATCATCGAACCTGATCCGATCTCGACGCCGGAGGTGACCAGCGTCGCGCTGCCGTCGGCGTTCAGATTGACGGTCGCCGCTGAGGGTCCGACGAAGACGAACCAGGTTCCGACCGTCGTCGCCCGGCCATAAAGACGCGTTCCCGCCATCGGCTGTTTCGACGGCCTGGCGTCGCGCAATTCGGCCATGCGATCGAGCATCGGACCGAGAACGTCGCCTTCGAACACCTGTCCGGTCGAACCGATATCCTGATCGCCCAGTACGTTGCGTCGCCGGAACGCCAGAGGGTCGACGCCGATCGCCGCGCAGATCTCGTCTGTATGTCGCTCAAGGGCGAAGGTGTTGTAAACGCCGTTGCAGGCGCGAAACGCGCCATTGGGGGCCGTATTGGTGTAGATGGCGCGGCTCGTCAGCCGCACCGCGCCGAGCCGGTAATTGCCGCCGAGGGTATGCGCGGTCATCGTCGTCAGGAATATCTGCTCGCCGCCATAGGCGCCGCAATCCATCAGCACCACGGCTTCGCGGCCGACGATCTCACCATCTTTGGTGACGGCGGAGCGAATCCGAATCTCGGCGTTCTCCCGGCAGAGGCAGGTGCGCATCTCCTCCTGTCGGGAGTTCACCAGCCGAACCGGCCGCTCCGCCGCACGCGCCAGGAGGGCCGCGAAGGGTTCGAGCGCACAATCGAATTTCAGGCCGAAGCCGCCGCCGACTGCCGGAACGGTGACCCGGATTTGCGACGGCGGCACATTCAGCAGCTTCGCCGTCGCGCCGCGCACCGACCAGGGCACCTGGGTCGAGGTCTCGATATGGAACCGTCCGTCCTCGTAAGACGCGATCACCGCGCGCGGCTCGAAGGAAAGGTGGTTCTGACGCCCGATCCGAAAGACGCTTTCGACGATCGCGACATCCTCGCGCGCGAAGGCGGCGTCGACGTCGCCGCGCACGACGGTCGCCTCCCAGGCGACATTGCCGGCGCGCGCGCCGCCCTGCTGCAGCTCTTCGTACCTACGCCAGTCGGGATGCACCAAGGGCGCGTCGGGCGCCAAAGCATCGGCCATCGATATGACCGCCGGCAAGGGCTCGAGATCGACGATGATCGCCGCCGCCGCGGCCTGCGCCTGCGCCAACGTTTCGGCCGCGACCGCTGCGATGGGCTCGCCGTCGTAGCGAATCCAACCTGTCGCGAATAAGGGATGGTCGGCAATGCCGATGCCATGGCGCCCGGGCGCGTCGGCGGCGGTGACGATCGCGCGGACGCCGGGCATTTTCCGCGCGTCGGACGCATCGACGCGCACGATCCTGGCGGATGGCGCATCGGCGCGCAGCAAGGCCGCGTGAAGCATCCCCGGGCGGCCGCCGTCGACGGTGTAGCGCGTCTGCCCCTTTAACTTGTCGCGGGCGTCGCGCCTCGGAAAATTCGCGACGGCATTGGACGGCTCCAGCATCGCGCTATCGTCCTTCAACATCGGCGCCGCGCGCGGCGGCCAAGGCCGCGTCGACGATGCGCTCATAGCCCGTACAGCGGCAGATATTTCCGACCAGCGCCTCCTTGACGTCTTCGCGCGTTGGACAGCGCGTGTGCGCCAGAAAGCTGGACAGCGTCATCAACATGCCGGGAAAGCACATGCCGCACTGCACGGCGTCGGCATCCTCCATCGCCTGCTGCAAAGGCGACAAGATTCCTTCGCGCGCCAGCGATTCAACCGTCGCGACTTCGCCATGCGCGGCCAGACCGACCGGCGCCAGGCAAGAGGCGATCGGGCGGCCGTCCAAAAGCACCGTGCACGCCCCGCAAAAACCCTCGCGGCAGACGACTTTGGCGCCGGTCAGAAAGAATTCATCGCGCAGCACATCGACGAGCGGCGTCATCGGATCGCTCACCGAGGTTCGGTCTTCGCCATTGATCCTGAGCAGCAAAGGCATTGACGCAATATTTCCTTCCTGGCTTTCCGGCTGCGGGGATTAGAGCTTGTCCGCCAGCGTTTGGTGAACAGCCTTGGCGACTTCGACCGCGTTCGGCGTGTCGCTGTGCACGCATATCGACTGGGCGACGACCGCGACGTCCCGGCCATTGACCGAGCGCGTCAATCCTTCGTCCACCGCCCGCATCACCTTGGCGGCGACTTCGGCGGCGGAGACCGCGCGATGCTGCTTTGCGATGATCTGCCGACCATGATCGTCATAGTCGAGGTCCGCGTAGAACTCGCAGGAGAACGCGATGCCGCGCCGGGTGAAGACTTCCGACATCGCGCAATCGGAATAGGCGATCACCGGCAGGCCTGTCGCCAGCGCGGCGTCGGCGATGCCCTCGGCGACCTCTTCCTCGCGCTGCGCCATGCCAAAAAGGGCGCCGTGCGGCTTGATATGCGCGAGCGCGACGCCTTCGCTCGTCGCGAACTCACGCAGCGCTCCCGTCTGATAGAGCACGAGCGCCGACACTTCGTCGCGGTTCAGCTTCATTTCTCGCCGACCGAACCCCTCGCGATCCGGCAGGCCGGGATGCGCGCCGATGGCGATGCGATGACGCTTGGCCGCCCGCACCGTCTCGCGCATGACGATCGGGTCAGAGGCATGAAAGCCGCAGGCGATATTGGCGTGGGTGATGAACGGCATGCAGGCCTCGTCGTCGCCGAACCGGTAGATGCCGAATGCTTCGCCCATATCGCAGTTGATCGTGACCTTGACCATCATGCACGTCCTGTCTTCGCGTTCAGGCGTCAAACTTGCTCGCGGATTGCCCCGACCGCCCGGCGCACGAGAGTGGGGAGCACTTTCACGCGATACCATCCGGGAGCTTCGACGCCGTCCCGGCCTTGAAAGTCCTCGCAATAGAGCTCGGCTTTTTCGGCCGCCGAGTTTGGATCGAGGGGTCGGCCGATCAGATCGGTTTCGAGCCGACGCCATCGGCGCGCGACCGATTCCACCGAACCAACCGCCACCCTCGCCTTATTCACCACGCCGCGGGGACCTAACGTCGCCGTCATACTGACGATCGCCACGGGATAATCCCCGGCCTTGCGCAACGGCAGCCGCGCGTGCGCCGAGCGGCCGGCATTGCGCGGAATGATCACGCGGCGGACGACACTGCCGGGTTCGAGCTTTGCTCGGACATTGAGAAAACGCTCCAAGGCGAGACGTTCAGATCCATGCGGCCTCACAAGCTCCACTTCCGCCTCGAGGCAGATCAGGGCAGGGACGAGGTCGGCGGCTGCGAACCCGCAAGCGCAAAGGTTGCCTCCCACAGTGGCGATCCCACGGATTGACGGATTGGCCGAGCGGGCGGCGGCCTGCGCCAGCGCCCGGCATTCGGGCAAGGGCGCCAGCGCATGCGCCAGTTCGGCATGGGTGACGCAAGCGCCGACGCTCATCTGCGAATCTGCGATGTCGATACGCCGCAGTTCTTCGATCTTCGAAATCGCGACATAGGATAATTCCCGCCGTTCCTCTCTCAGCGGCGCCCGCATGATCCAGGTGGCGCCGGCGAGCGGCGCGCCGGAGGGGCCGCGTTCGGCGAGCGCCGCCACCGCCTCGCTCAGCGAACGGGCGATATGGAGACGCGCGTCAGCCGCGGCTTGCATAAGGCTGCATCCTTGGTTCGGCGCGTTCGCGAATATCGGCGCCAGCGACGACGCGGCCTCGAAGCGGACACTCTTTGACCATCGTCGAAATCCTAGCTGCGTGTCGAGCGGATGCGATCGAGGAAGATGGCGGCGATGATGATGATGCCGAGAAGAATCTGCTGAATATAACCGTCGATCCGCAGAAGGTTCATGGCGTTCGACATCATGGTGATGAACAGCGAGCCCAGAATGACCGGAATGATTCCGCCGACGCCGCCTTGCAGGCTGACGCCGCCGATCACCGCCGCCGCGATGCTTTCCAGCATGAGGCTGCCGCCAAGATTGGGCTCGCCCGAGCCGGTGCGCGCCGTCAGCATCAGCGCGCCGAAGGCGGCGAGCAGGGCGCCGAGAATATAGGCCATCAGCAGATAGCGGCGGCTCGGCAGTCCGGCGAGGCGCGCCGCGCGCGGATTGTTGCCGATCAGATAGAGAGCCCTCCCAAACACCGTGTGATCGAGAAGGAAATACAAAGCCACGCAAACCGCCAGCGCCAGCATTACCGGGACCGGGACGCCGGGGATCAGCTTGCCGTTGTAGAGGAGAGAGCTGAAGGGATCGGGGACGTTGAACACCGGCCGGCCGCCCGAAATCGTGGTGGCGAGGCCAAGGCAGATGTTGAGGCTGCCCAGGGTCACCACGAAGGGACTGATGCCGAGCCAGGAAATGAATCCGCCGTTGAACAACCCCACCAGGAAGCCGAACCCAAGTCCGGTGACGAGTCCCGCTGAAACGACGATCCAAGTCGCGGCGCCCTCGGCGTCGAGGCCGGTCATCGCCAGAGCGCTGGCGACGCTGATCGCGGAGACGCTGGCGCCAAGCGACAGATCGAAGCCGCGCGTCAGGATCACCACCATCTGCGCCGAGGCGAACAGCACGAGATAACTCGACTGAATGAGTATGTTGCGCAAATTGCCGATCGACAGCACGCGCGGCTCAAGCAAATAGACGCCGAGCTCCATCGCCACGATCAGGATAGGCAGCAGCAGCGCCAGCAGGCTTCGCCACAGTCCGCTCGCTCCCGTTTCCCGCGCGCCTGGCGCGACGTCGGCGTCAGACACGTTTCGTCCTCCGTGTCGATAGTTCATCGAGCGCCACCGCGAGCACGACGATGACGCCAAGAAAGATCGTTTGAATGCGCGGATCGATAGTCAGCAGATCCATCGCATTGGTGAGGATGAGCAGGAACAAGGCGCCGAGGGCGACCATCTCGACCCGGCCTACGCCGCCTTTCAGACTGACGCCGGCGATCACAGCGGCGGCGATGCTCTCAAGCGTGAGTTGCGAATTGATCGCCGCCTGTCCCGAACCGATCTGCGCGGTCAGCGCCAGACCGCTGATCGAAGCGAAGACCGAGCAAAGCGCATAGGTCGCCACCAGATAGATCCGCGTCGGCACGCCGGAGACAATGGCGGCCTGCAGATTGCCGCCGATGGCCACGATGTACCGGCCCATGCGCGTAAAATTTTGCAGGACGAAGACCGCCGCGACGATGGCGATGGCGAGATAAACGGCGCTCGGCAGCTTAAGCCAGAGCGCGCGGCCGAAACCGTCGACATAGCCGACCGGCATGCCGTAAACCGGGATGCCGTTGGTCAACAGCAACGCGACGCCGGTGGCGATCGAGGCCGTGCCCAGGGTCACCATGAAAGGCGAAACGGTCAGGAAGGCCACGCAGAGACCATTGACCAGGCCGACGAGAAAGCCGCAACCGAGCCCGGTGAGCACGCCGGCGACGATGATCAGGGCGGCCTGATCGACCATCTGATCCTTGAGGCCCGCCATGACGAGCGCGCTCGATACGCTTGATAAAGCCACGACCGCGCCGACGGAAAGATCGAAGCCGCCGACCATCAGGACGAGCATCTGACCGACGGCGAGGATCACCAGATAGGACGAACTGCGCAGAACGTTCAGGACGTTCGGCAGGATGAGGAAATGCGGCACGACGAACGCGAAGATGACGACGAGCCCAATCAGCATGATCGGCAGGAAGCCGATCGCGCCGTACAGTCGATAGAACCTGTCGAGGGCGACACTCGGCGGCGCGCCGCCGCGATCGGTGCTTCCCGTCGTCATGTCGCCATCGCGGTGCTGAAAGACGCGGGTCCATCCTCAAGACGCTTTTCCCGGAAGAAATGGGACAGCACTTCAGTCTCGTTGATGTCGGCTCCGGAAAGTTCGGCGACCATTTGCGAACGGTGCATCACGTAAAGGCGATTCGACAAGTTCATCACCTCCGGCAGCTCGGAGGACACCAGGACGAGCGCCGCGCCCTCCGCCACCAATGATTTCATCAGTTCATAGACTTCGATTTTTGCGCCGACATCAATGCCGACCGTCGGTTCGTCGAACAGGAATATCGAAATGTCGCGCGTCATGCCGCGCGCGAGCAATACCTTTTGGCGGTTTCCGCCCGACAGTTTGGCGACGCTGCGCTCGATCTGCCGTGGACGGAGCCTTAGCGTGTCGACAATCGCCTGGATGGCGCGTCGTTCGCTTGCGCGCCGCAAGATGTGCGCGTGCGAGAATGTCGGCAGGTCGAGCGCCGCCATCGAGGCGTTTTCGCGAATGGGCCGTCCGAGCGCCAAGCCTTCGGCGACGCGGTCCGATGGAAAATAGCAGACGCCGCGCCGCAACATGTCGATCGGCGCCGGGCGCGCCGCGATCGCCTCGCCGCGCACGCGGACAACGCCGGCGGCGATCGGCTCCAGTCCATAAATGGCGCGGACGATCTCGGACTTGCCGCATCCGACAAGGCCGGCGATTCCGGTGATTTCGCCGGCGCGTGCGTAAAAGTTGACGTTCCTCGCCGAGAGATCGGCAAGCGTGACGTCATCGACCTCGAGGAGCTTCTCGCCCGGCCGATGATCGATGGCGGGAAACAACACGCCGACCTTGCGACCTGTCATCAGCTCGACCAGTTCGTTCTCGGAGACGTCGCCGGATTTGACGGTGGCGACTTTGCGCCCGTCGCGAAGCACGGTGATGCGGTCGCCGATCTTCTGGAATTCCTGGATACGGTGCGACACATAGATGATGCCGACGCCGGCGTTCTTGAGCCTGGCGACCAGCGCGAACAGGTTCTGCGTCTCGGCCTCGGTGAGAGAGGCGGTCGGTTCGTCCAGAATGAGCAGACGCACTTCGCTGAGAAACGCCTTGGCGATCTCGACCATCTGTTGATGGGCGCGCGAGAGTTCGCCGACCTTCTGGTCGGGCGCGATATCGAAACCAAGCTCGCCGATGATGGCGCGCGCCTTGGCCTGCATCGCCGCATGATTGAGAAAGCCGCCGGCGCCGATTTCGCGGCCGAGGAAAAGATTCTCCTCGACCGTCAGTTCCGGCACCAGGCTGAATTCCTGGAAGACCGGGCTGATCCCCATCATGCGCGCCGCGTGCGGCTTAAGGCGTGCGAGCGCGCGGCCACGGAACCTGAACTCGCCGGCGTCCGGAGCGAACGCGCCGGCGATGATGTTGATCAAGGTAGATTTGCCGGCGCCGTTCTCGCCAAACAGCACATGCACCTCGCCGGCGCGCAGGTCGAAGTCCACGTCGTCGAGCGCCAACACGCCCGGGAAGCGCTTGCAGATGCCGATCATCTCCAGGAGAAGGTCGTCGCGGGTCGCTTGCGCGGCCCGCGAAGTTTCAGCAATTCTGCTGTCGATCATGACGATCCCGCCGTTTGGTCTGGATCAGCCAGTCACGGCGCCTTGACGGAGAACACCGCCTTGAAGTCGGCCGGCGCCAGGACGAGGCCGAGATTGATCTTGTCCATATTGTCCTTGCCGATCATATCGGGGATCGCTTTGGCGCTCTTCACATAGGGTTGCTTCTCGAGCACGCGCACGGCGGTGTCGATGGCGATGCGGCCCTGCAGAACCGGATATTGCGTCGCGAAGCCCAAAATCTCGCCTTTCTTCAAGGCGTCGAGCATCGCCTGGTTCTCGTAGGACGACATGATCAGAGCATCCTTGCGTCCGGCCTGAGCGACCGCCCCGACGGCAGCTTCGGCCGCCGGCGCGCATCCCCAGATGACGTTCATGTCGGGATAGGCCTGAAGAGCGTTCTGGATCAGGCCGAGCTGCACGGCGACGCCGGAATCGCCGAACTTGTCGCCGAGCATGGTGACGTTGCTCTTGCCGTCGACCGCCTTTTTGAAGCCTTTGAGGAAGTCCTCGGCCCAGCCGGAGCCGGCAGGTCCCGGGAAGGTCGCGACCTTGGCCGTCTTGTCTTTGAGATAGTTCAGCAGATAGACGCCGGTCTGCTCGCCCATCGTGTCGAAATCGACGGTCATCTTCGAGGTCACATCCGATTTGGAGACCGGATTGACGGTCGAAATGATGGCCTTGCCGGCCGCCACTCCTTCCTTGATTTTCTTGTCCAGGCCGGCTTCCGAAATCGGCCCGACGATAATCGCGTCGAAATTGCCAGCCATGCAATCGTCAAACTGCGCCAATTGTTTTGGCAGGTTCTCGTAGCCGCCGGCCTCGTAGAGCGTCATGTTGACGCCCATCCGCTTGGCCTCTTCGACCACGCCATAGTCGACAGCGACCCAGAAAGTGTCCTTCATATGCGGAAACAGTACGCAGATATTCCAAGGCTTGGCGGCCTTTTCGAGCGGCGAATAATCCGACACTTTCGCCGAGCCGGAATCAAGATTGTAGATTTTGGCCGGCCACCAATTATCGGCGGCGCGGGCTGTCCCGCCATAGGCGAGGGCCGTCATCGCGACGGCCGTTGCAATCATCGAAGCTGCGTATCTCATCCCATCACTCCCCTTTGCTTACCCTGCACCAACCTGGACGCCGCGCCCTCACACGGCGCCGGCATAAGAAGACCGTGCGGCGCCGGCCTTCATGCTCGCGTGCCGAAATCGCCGAACCGCCGCAACCTGATGACGGACAGGGCCAGCGTCGGTAGAATGCCCTTCACTTTAGGGGCCGCCTTGCGGCATGGTCTTTGCTTTGAGTGAACGCTAGTTTGATTTCTCGCGCACCTTGCGGGCGAGAGATCGCCGGAAACGACATGACGCACCCGTCTCGAGGACCGGAAAGCTTGATGAAGACCACCATCACAACCAGCGCGATGGACCCGCCGTACCGAAGCCGCAATTGGCATGAGGCGATCGCCGCGACCTACTTCCCGCTCGACCTGCAATTCGCAGAGCCGGATCGCTTCAGCGGCGATCTGTCGATCTGGCAGGTCGGCGATTTCTCGCTGTCGCACAATGTCTCCGCCAGCCTGATGTATCGGCGCCTGCGGCGTCATCTTAGCGCCGAGCGGGAGGAGCAGTTTCTGGTCACCGTGCCGGCGCGCTCCGAAGTGCTGTTCGCGCAGGGCGGGAAGGAAATCCGCTGCCGGCCCGGCGGCTTCTTCCTCGAACGCAGTCACGAGCCTTATGAGTTCAGCCATGCCGAGCTGGCTGAAATGTGGGTCATCAAGATCAAGGCCAAAGCGCTCGCCGGGCGCATCCGCTCGCCGGACCGATTCTGCAGCGTTCAGTTTGACGCAGCGAATGGCGCGGGCGGCCTTTTCACCGACATGCTGCATTTGATTCCGGCCCGTTTCGACACGATGTCGGCCGAGGCGCGCTCGATGGTCGGCGGGCATCTGATCGATCTGCTGGTGCTCGCCATACAGGGGGACGAGCGCACGCTGACGTCCGGCTCCTCGACCGTGCGGGAAGCACATCTCAGCCGCATCGAAAGCTTCGCGCGCCGCAGTCTCAGCCGGGCCGACCTCGATCCCGACATGATCGCGCGCGCCTGCGGCATCTCCACGCGTTATCTGCATGAACTGTTCCGCGACACCAATCAGACGATCGGCCAATGGATCCGGGACCAGCGGCTGGAGGCCTGCCACGCCAAGCTGCGCGATCCCGCCAATCGGCTGACGGTCACCGAAATCGCCTATCGTTTCGGCTTCAACGACCATGCCCAGTTCTCGCGGGCTTTCAGGAGTCATTTCGGCATGTCCCCGAAGGAATTGCGCGACCGGGCGCGCGGCGATCAGGCGAGCGAGGCATAAAGCCGGCTCAGCAGTGCTTTGCGCGCGGCGCGCGCCGCGAGGGCTTCCTTCATCTCGATAGGCGCGAAATGCACCGGCGTATGGGGTTGCAATTGGCCGATCAGATCCATGTCGGCCGAGATCACCGTGCCCAGCATGAAATAGCCGCCGCCCGAGACCGCGTCGCGGTGCAGAACGATGGGCTCGCTGCCGCCGGGCACCTGGATCGACCCATAGGGATAGCAGGCGTCGACGATATTCGATGGGTCGGAGCCGGCGCCGAAAGGCGGCGTGCGCGGCACGAATTCGAGCGGACGGCCGCCGCGGAAGCGATAGGCGATGCGGTCAGCTTCCGGCGCCACCTTCCAGGAGTCGGCGAAAAAATTCCGGCCGGATTGGTCCGCGACCCGGTGCCAATAAAGCCCGGGCAACACGCGCAGACTCACGGTGTCGCCGGGTCCGCGACGCAGATCGGCGGCAACGGCGCGTCCTTCCTTGACCGGCTTGCCGGACGCGCCAAGTTTCAGACGGTCGCCAGCCTGGAGCTTGCGGCCCTCGTGACCGCCAAGCGCGCCAAGCGCATAGGTGGATCGGCTGCCGAGCACGACGGGCACGTCGACGCCGCCGCCGATCGCGATATAGGCGCGCGCGCCCTTCTTGAGAAAATCGAAGGACAGGGTCTGGCCCGCCTTCACAAGAAAGCTCGTCCATGTCGCGCGCGGCTCGTCGTCGACCTTCGGCGGCAGTTCGGCGCCCGTCACGGCGACCATGCGGTCATCGGCGAAGACGATCTGCGGCCCCATGAACACCGCTTCCAGCACCGCCGCGCCGGGATCGTTGCCGACGAGCAGGTTGGCGGCCTGCAATGCGAGGCGGTCCATGCCGCCTGAAAGCGGGATGCCGAGATGATAATAGCCAGGCCGGCCGAGATCCTGGACGGTGGTGGCGAGGCCGGGAGCGACGATCTCAATGGCCATGGAGCGTCCTCTCAAGCTTGCTATTATAGCCGGCGATGTCGCGTTCGAATTCCTTGAGTGAGAAGGTCACGTCGCGCATAAGCGGCTGCAGGCGTCCGGCCTCAACGTCGGCGACGGCGTCGTGGTAAGCCTCGACTGTGACCGGCTTCCATTTCACCATGTCGCCGGGCCGGAACAGCGCCATGAATTCACGGAGATAGCTGATTTCCTGGCGGGGATCGTAGATCGGCATCGGCGTGATGCCGAACATCTGATAGCCGCCGGCGCCGCGCACCGAATAGATGCAAGAGAAGCAGCCGCCATGGCCGATGGTGAGTTTCGGCGTGTCGGTGCGCGGGCGCAGATATTTGGGCGCCTCGATCTGCCGCGAGCGCTCGACCATCTGGTAGAGGAAGGGCAGGCCGGCAACGAAGCCGACCATCGAGACAAACCAGGGCGAGCCGGAATGGGCGGCGATGAAATCGTCGACCGTGGCGAAGTTATTGATGCGCGTGGCATATTCGATGTCGGTGGCGGCGGGATCCTGATGGCGCTCGCGAAAGCGCATCAAGGTCTCGCGCGTCCAGGGATCGTTGTAGAGCACGGGTATTTCGATGATCCTCGTCTTCAACGAGGGATCAGGCGTATCGGCGGCTGATTCCAGCCGCTTCAACTCGCTCAGCATATCGTCGGGGGCGATCAGGTCGGGGTCGAATTTGATCTGGAAAGAGGCGTTGGCGGGACAGATTTCCGTCACCCCCTTGATCCTACTTTCCCGTACGGCGTTGGTGATCGACAGGCTCTTGAAGAAGGCCTCGAGGGACATCTCCTGGCCGACCTCGACGAAGATATGTTCGTCGCCCCCAAAGGAATATCTGACAGCCATCGGCGCATAACTCCCATTCAGGCAAGTTGCGATGAATTGGCCTCGAGCCAACGCTCGAGGAATTTGGTGTCGAAGGCAAGCGCGCGGACGTCGGCGTCGCGCGCCAACGCCTGGTGCAGTCCGATCGTGGTCTTGAGGCCTTCGATCTCAAATTCGCCGAGAGCGCGCGCCATGCGCGCGATAGCGGCGGCGCGATTCTCGTCCCAGACGATCAATTTGCCGAGCAGCGAATCATAAAACGGCGGCACGGCGTAGCCCGCATAGAGCATGCTGTCGAAGCGCACGCCGGGGCCGCCGGGGATGCGCAGGGCGCTGACGACGCCGGGGGACGGCATGAAGCCCTTGGCCGGGTCCTCGGCGTTGATGCGGCATTCGATGGAATGGCCGATGCAGCGGATGTCGGTCTGGCGCAGGCTGAGCTTTTCGCCGCCGGCGATCTTGATCATCTCGCGCACAAGATCGATCCCGGTGACGAACTCGGTCACCGGATGCTCGACCTGGATGCGCGTATTCATTTCGATGAAGTAAAAGTCGCGCGTCGCTTCGTCGTAAAGGAATTCGAGCGTGCCGGCGCCGCGATAGGAAACCGCTTGCGCCAATTGCACGGCGCAGGCGCAAAGACGGGCGCGGATTTCGTCAGGCAGATTGGCGGCCGGCGCTTCCTCCCAGACCTTCTGTCGCCGGCGCTGCAGCGAACATTCGCGCTCAAAAAGATGGACAACGTCATGGCCGTCGCCGAGCACCTGCACCTCGATATGGCGCGCGCGTTCGATGACCTTTTCGAGATAGAGGCCGCCGTCGCCGAAGGCGGCTTTCGCCTCGGCGCTCGCCTGCGGCGCCAGCCGATCAAGCTCGGCGCGATCGTTGACGATGCGGATGCCGCGCCCGCCGCCGCCGGCAGCCGCCTTGATCATCACGGGATAGCCAAGGCGCGCGGCCACTTCGCGCGCCTCTTCCGGCGCGTCGATGCGCCCATCGCTGCCTGGCACGGTAGGAACGCCAGCCCTGGCGGCGATCTCGCGAGCCGCCGCCTTGTCGCCCATCAGACGGATGACGCTGCCGGGCGGTCCGACGAAGATCAGGCCGGCGGCCTCGACGGCGTCGGCAAAATCGGCGTTCTCAGCAAGGAAGCCATAGCCGGGATGGACCGCGTCGGCCTGGGCTTCGCGCGCGGCGGCGAGAATGGCGTCGATCGACAGATAGGATTTCGCCGCCTGCGGCGGCCCGATATTCACCGCCGCGTCGGCAAGCTTCACGGCGAGCGAATTGGAGTCGGCGGCGCTATAGACCTGAACGGTCCTGATCCCGAGTTCGCGCGCCGCCCGGATGATCCGGACTGCGATCTCGCCGCGATTGGCGATCAGGAGCGTCTTGATCGGCGCCATCAGTGTCCCTCTAGACTTCGACCTCGGCGATCGGCTGGCCCGCCATGATCGGCTCTTCGTTGTCGATCAGGAACTTGACGATTTTGCCGCCGAACTGTGCTTGTATTTCGTGAAAGGACTTCATCACCTCGACAAGGCCGATAGTGTCGCCGGCGGCGATCGCGTCGCCGTCGCCCTTAAATGGCGGCGCGTCCGGCGTCGGCTTGCGGTAGAAAGTGCCGGGCAGCGGCGAGATGATTTGCTTGATGGCCATAGCCGGTCCCACTCCTCATCTTTATGGCGAGGGCGCCGCCGGTCGACGGCCGCTGCCCGTCAATTCACAAATAGTCCCGCACGGCCTCCCGCACCGCCGTGGCGATAGCGACCGCGTTGGGCGTGTCGGAATGGACGCAGATTGAATCCGCCCTCACTGCAATATCCTTGCCGCCGACGCTGCGAGCCTTGCCTTCGCGGACAGCGCGAAGGCAGCGGGCGGCGGCTTCCATAGGGTCTTTGGCGTCATGCTGGCGCGTCACGATCAGCGCGCCGTCGTCGGAATAGTCGAGGTCGGCGTAGAATTCGGCGATAAAGTCGTGGCCGCGCTCCGCATAGATCCGCTCGTGCAACGTGCCTATCATGCCGAGGAGCGGGACTTTGAAGACATCAGCCGCGTCGCAAATGGCATGGGCGATTTCGGGCTGCCTGGCGGCCATCGAATAGAGCGAGCCATGCGGCTTGATGTGATTGAGCTTTGCACCTTCGGCCTCTAGAAATCCCTTAAGGGCGCCGACCTGGTAGATGATGCAATTGGTGAGTTCTTCGCGCGAGATCGCCATCTCGCGCCGGCCAAAGCCCTGTCGATCCGGCAGGGAAGGATGCGCGCCGACCCGCACCCCGAGGCGCTTGGCGAGGCGGACAGTGTCGCGCATATGGTTGAAATCCGAGGCATGGAAGCCGCAGGCGACATTGGCGATCGAAATGAGCGGCATCAATCCCTCATCGTCGCCCATGCGGTAGAGCCCGTAAGCCTCACCCATATCGCAATTGATCGAGGTCAATTCGGCTCTCCATCCGGCGGCCAATTGGCGATCCCGTCGCAGAGTATGGACGCGGATCGTCAATATAGTAAAATAAGAAATACCGCTCGCCGGTATTGGAAAAGCAGATATGTCGTTTTCGCTCACGAAGATCCGCTATTTCATCGCCACCGCCGAAGCCGGCCAGGTTTCGCATGCCGGCATCCATCTCGGCGTTTCGCAATCGGCAATCACCGCCGCGGTGCAGCAGCTCGAAGGCGAGCTCGGGGTCAGCCTGTTTTCGCGCCATCCCCAGGGCGTCGCCTTGACTGCCGAAGGCGCGCGATTTCTGCAGTTGGCGCGCAATATCATGGCGGCCGTCAATGAGGCGATGCGAACGCCGTTGGCGGAGGATATGAAGCAATCCGGCAAGGTCCGGGTCGGGGTCACCTATACGGTCGCCGGTTATTTCCTTCCGCCCTATCACGCGCGGTTCGCGCGAACATATCCGCGCATCACGTTGGAATTGATTGAATTGCCGCGCGAGGCAATCGAGAAGGGGCTGGTCGACGGCTCACTCGATATCGCCGTCATGCTGGTCTCCAACCTGCGCAACAGGCGCAGCCTCGCCCATGATACGCTGATCCGCTCCCATCGCCGGCTGTGGCTGCCGGTGGAGCATCCTTTCATGAAACTCGAGACGATTACGCTCGCCGACATCGCCAGGGAGCCCTATGTGATGCTCACAGTCGATGAAGCCAAGAAGACCGCCGGCGGTTACTGGCGGCCGAGCGGCCTGCGGCCGAAGGCGATTTTCACCACCTCCTCGGTCGAAGCCGTGCGCAGCATGGTGGCGGCCGGCATGGGTGTGACCGTTTTATCCGACATGGTGTACCGGCCCTGGTCGCTCGAAGGGCAAAGAATCGATACGCGCAATGTCGCCGCCGATATCCCGACTATGGATGTCGGTTTCGCCTGGGCGATCGACCGGCCGTTCGCCGCCGCGACCAAGCTGTTTCACGATTTTCTCAACTTGAGTTTCCATGGCGCCGGAAGCGCGCCGGGGCATTTCCGCTGAGCCCTGTTTCAAACAGCGCCTTCGCTTGAGGAGCCGCGGGCGAGCCTTACGCTGACCAACAAACTTATGTGCGCTCGCCGACAAGCCCGCCAAACGCGTAATATCCTAGTGCGATTGGCAGAGGGATAGTCGCCGTCGGGACCGACCGGAGCGGGCCGGCGCGCCGACCAATGGGAGGACTCTTCCTTGCAGAATTTGCGCGTGGCCGTGGATGTCGGCGGAACCTTCACCGACATCTGCATCATGGACGAGACGAC
This sequence comes from Roseiarcus sp., assembly GCA_036513315.1. Classification (GTDB taxonomy): domain Bacteria; phylum Pseudomonadota; class Alphaproteobacteria; order Rhizobiales; family Beijerinckiaceae; genus Roseiarcus. The sequence goes on along the minus strand of DATBZF010000117.1, from coordinate 26,083 downwards.
GGGCCTCATCCGTATCGAGAAGACCGCTTCGACGCCCGATCCGATCGACGGCATCATGTCCGGCATCGGCAAGGCGGCGATCGATCTGAGCAAAGTGGCGCTGTTCTCGCATGGCACGACGGTAGCGACCAATGCGTTGATTACCCGGCGCCTGCCGCGCACCGCCATGGTGTGCACTGAAGGTTTTCGCGACGTGATCGAGATCCGTCGCGCCAACAAGGAAGAATTGTGGGACGCCTATAAGGATGTGGTGAAGCCCTACGTGCCGCGCCGCGACCGACTGACCGTGCCGGAGCGTGTCGACGCGCAGGGCGCGATCGTCACGCCGCTTGAGGAGAGCGCCGCTCGTGAGGTCGCCCGTATCCTGAAGCGGCGCAAAGTGGCGGCCGTCGCAGTCTGTTTCATGAACGCCTATGTCAACGGCGTCAATGAGCGACGCATGAAGCAGATCCTTGAGGAGGAGATGCCGGGCGTGCCGATTTCGACGTCCTCAGGCGTGTTGCCCGAAATATTCGAGCATGAGCGCTTCTCCACCACCGTCGTCAACGCGGCCTTGAGCCCGGTGCTGGTCGACTATACCACGCGTCTTGGCGAAAGGCTGAAGCAGGGCGGCTACGAGCGCGACCTGCTGCTGCTGCATACCGGCGGCGGGGTGATGACGCCGGCGAGCGTGAAGGATTTCGCCGCGCGCCTCGCCGGCTCCGGCATCGCGGCGGGCGCGATCGCCAGCCGCTATATCGCGATGCTGTGCGGATTTCAGAATTCGATCGGCCTCGACATGGGCGGCACTTCGACCGACGTGTCGCTGACTTATGAAGGCCAGGCGCGCGTCACCAAGGATTGGCACATCGAATTCGGCTATCCCATCCGTTTCCCCTCGATCGAAGTGCTGACGATCGGCGCCGGCGGCGGGTCGCTGGCCTGGACCGACGAGGCGGGCTCGCTACGTAACGGCCCGCAATCGGCCGGCGCCAATCCGGGGCCGGCGTGCTACGGCAACGGCAATAGACAGGCGACCAACACCGACGCCAATGTCGTGCTCGGGCGCCTCGGCACGAGTCTCGCCGGCGGCAAGATCACGCTCGATCCGACGCTCGCTGCGGCGGCGGTCGATGAAGTCGCCGCATCCTTCGGCCTCACGCGCGAGGCGGCGGCGGACGCGATCATCCGCGTCGCCAACGCCAACATGTCAGATGCGGTGCGCCTGATCTCGATCAGCCGCGGCTACGATCCGCGCGATTTCGCGCTGGTCGCCTTCGGCGGCGCCGGCGCGTTGCATGGGGCGGCGATCGCGAAGGAACTTTCCATTCCGGCCGTCATCGTGCCGCCCAATCCCGGCGTCACTTCGGCGCTCGGCTGCCTGCTCGTCGATGTGCAGCACGATTTTTCAGAAAGCTATTTCGCCGCCGCCGACGAAGCCGACCCCGCCGCCATCGAAGCCGAATTCGGCAAGTTGGAGGCCGTGGCGCTGGAGCGTCTCGCCCATGAGGGGGTGGCGAGCGCCGACATCGTGCTGCAGCGTTCGATCGACATGATGTATCAAGGCCAGTGGCGTTCGCTCGCCGTGCCGGCGCCGCGCCCGATCGGGGCCATGCGCGACCTCACCGAAGCGTTCCACCGCAGCCATGAACGCGAATATAATTTCCGGCGCGACGATGCGCCGGTCGGGCTGTTTCGCCTCAACCTCAAGGCGATCGGCATCGTGCCCAAGGCGGAGCTTGCGGCGCATGCGCCGACCGGCGCGACGCCGAAGGCGACGAGCCGACGCTCCGTCTGGTTCGACGCGGCGGCCGCGGTCGACACGCCCGTCTATGAACGTGACGATCTGCCGGCGGGCTTTTCGCTGAAAGGGCCGGCGGTGGTCGAGCAGGTCGATTCCACTGTCGTGATCCCGCCGGGAACGACGGCGTCGGTCGACAAATATCTCAATATCATCATCCGCGTGATGGAGTAACTTCGATGGCCGCCAAACCCACGCTCGATCCCGTCACTTTCGAGGTGCTGAAGAACTCCTTCATCACCAGCGTCGACCAGATGGCCGAGCAGATCCTGCGTACCTGCTATTCCTTTGTCATCTACAACCGCGACTTCTCCAGCGCCTTGCATGATGCGCACGGCGAATCGGCGGCGCAGGGCAACCAGGACATCGCGGTCCATGTCGGCACGCTGCACTTCACCTGCAAGGCGGTGATGCGGGCCTTCGAGGGCGACATGCATCCGGGCGACGTCTATGCGATCAACGATCCTTATGCCGGCGGCACCCATTTCCCCGACGTGCGCCTGATCCGGCCGATCTTCGCCGACGGCAAGATCATCGCTTTCAGCCAGTCGAACGGGCATTGGTCGGATGTTGGCGGCAGCGTGCCGGGTTCGTTCGACGTCACCGCGCGCGACATGTTCCGCGAGGGCCTGCGCATCACGCCGGTGCGCCTGTTCGACAAGGGGCGCTTCTGCAAGGATGTCGCCCAGCTCATCGCCGCCAATACGCGCGATCCCGCCTCGATCATCGGCGACATCCACGCCCAGGCGCAGGCGACCCTGGTCTGCGAGCGCGAAATCCTGCGCCTGGTTGGCAAATACGGTCGCGAGACGGTCGAGACGGGCCTTTCCGAAGTGCAGGATTATGTCGAGCGGGCGATGCGCCAGCGCCTCACGGCGCTGCCCGACGGCGTCTGGGAAACGCAGGACTTTATCGATCGCGACCCCTCGGGTTCGGAAGGGCTGATCCCGATCAAGGTCAAGCTCACCATCAAGGGCGACAAGGCGATCTATGATTTCACCGGCAGCCATCCGACGATCGGCTCCATCTATAATTCCGCCTTCGGCACGACATTCTCGGCGGTCGCGGCGGGCATGAAGACGTTTTTTCCGGACCTGCCGCTCAATAGCGGCTTCTACCGGGTTCTCGAGATCATCGCGCCGGAAGGCTCGATCGTCGATGCGCGCTGGCCGGTCGGCGTCACCGGCTTTCTGATGCCGTTCGAAAAGATCATGAACGCCATCTATGAAATCTGGTCGAAGATCATGCCGCATCGCGCGCTCGCCTGCGCGTTCAACCTGGAATATCTGCTGACCGGCGGGCTCGATGCGCGCCGGCCGGATAAGCCGATCTTCATGTTCTACGATTGGCTGCCCGGCGGCTGGGGCGGCCGCAATGGCCGCGATGGCTGCAATGTCACCACCGCCTGTTTCGGCACCGGCCTGATGGCGCAGCCGGTGGAAGGCCAGGAGCGCGCCAATCCGATCCTGACCACCGAGTTCGAAATCCTCAGGGATTCCGCCGGGCCCGGCAAATGGCGTGGCGGGGCGGGCGCGCGCAAGACATCGATCATGCTCGAAGCAGATAAGACTGTCATTTCCTATATCTGCGACCGCGAACGGGCGATCGTCTGGGGCATCGAGGGCGGTCTGCCGTCGATGCCGCATGGGCTCAGCATCAAGCGCGCCGGAGCGGACAAGGAGGATTGGCTGGGTTCGGTGTTTTCCGATGTGCCGATCGGCTCCGGCGATGTCTTCAGCCGCCCGACCGCCGGCGGCGGTGGCTTCGGCGACCCACTGGAGCGCGATCCGGCGCTGGTGCTTGAAGACGTGATCGACGACTATGTCTCGATCGGGCGCGCCGCCACGGATTATGGTGTCGTCATCAAGCCGATCGATCCGGAAATTTGCGCCTTTCAGATCGATGAGGCGGCGACCCGAAACGCGCGCGAAAAAATCCGCACTGAGCGCGGCGGCTGGCTCGCCGCCGATCCTGAAGAGGTGGCGGCGGACTATCGCGCCGGCAAGATCGACAAGCTCGATGTGGTCAGGCGCTACGCCGTCGTGCTCGACTGGGACAGCGGGGCTTTGCTGCCGGTGTCGACAGGCCAGTTCCGCGAGATGTTCCATAAACGCACCGCTGCGGCGTGGGCGAAGGGGTGAACCGGGTTCCTGTCGCCTACGGTAACTCCCGCCAGCGCATCGGAAGAATGCCGTTCCGTCTGAAACTGCCGAGGAAGCGGAAGCGGGCGGCCTGTGGATTGGGGCGGGCTTCGATCGTTGCGCCGAGGATCTGCACGACGTCTTTCTCATCATAGGCCGGCCAGAATGGCAGACCGTCTCCGTTGGGATCGCCGCGCATCGCAAAATTCACCCAATAGCTCATCATTGTCTGCGACAGAGCACGATCCGCATCACCAGGCGGCGTGGCGCAGCCGATCACCTGTTGCGGCGTCAAAGTGCCGAAGACAAAGGGAACTTCGGTGACGTGCGAGGCGATCGGCGTGTAGGGCGAGGTATAGTTGAACAGGTAGCCGTAGACGGGCGCCCGAGCGCCTGCCTGATGTAGCCGTAGCAACTGCCAGCATTGTTCGCCGACCAAATAATCGCCCGTGAGCGCCGCGGCGGAAGCTTTGGCTTGCGCGTCGGTCTCGGCGGGGTGGACCTCCAGGAAGTCCGCCAGCCGTTCTCTACCGAACATCTCCTCGGCCGCGGCGCGAAAGGCTTGCGCCGAGTGATGGGGGAGCGATTGTGAAGCGAAGGGGAATTCCTCCGCCGCGTTCCAACCGGCGAGCAGCGGGATTTGCATCTGCGCGCCGCGCAGGAAACGCGCAGCGGGCGCGTCAGGCGCGACATGACGATCGATACTCGGCGAGAATGTCGTTACGACGTGGTCGGTCGCAAAGGTCCAGGGCGCGGCCGCGTTCAACTGTTCGGCCGGCATGGCGCGCAAAGCTGCGATAGACGCATTGCCTTGCCGGCGCGCGAAAGCGAGGCCGCGCGCGCGGGCTTCGTCGAAGCTCTGCAACGGCCCGTGTTTGCCGTCCCAGAATGCGCCGCTTTCGCCAATGGCCTTGTGGAACAAGCCATGCGCAAGCGGCGACGCCATCAAAATGCCGACAGCCATGGCGCCGGCGGATTCGCCGAACAGCGTAACGTTGTCGGGATCGCCGCCGAAACCGGCGATATTGGCTTTGACCCAGCGCAGCGCCGCGAGTTGATCCAGCAGCCCATAATTGCCGGATGGCGCCTCCGCATCGAGTTCGGGATGGGCGAGAAAGCCGAGGACGCCGAGGCGATAGTTGAAGCTGACGACGACGACGCCTCTGGCCGCCAGCGCGCCGCCGTCGGTGGCAGGATTGGCCGAGGAGCCGAATTGAAAGCCGCCCCCGTGAATCCACACCATCACGGGCCGCTTCTCGTCAGCCCGCTTCGCCGCGGTCCAGACATTGAGAGTGAGGCAATCCTCGGCGCGCGGCCCCGGTCGCGGATCATTTTCGAGCGCCGAAAGACACCCTGGGCCAAATATCGACGCGTCGCGCACACCGTTCCAAGGCGCCGGCGGCCGCGGCGCCCGCCACCGCAGCGCTCCGACCGGAGGCGCGGCATAGGGGATGCCCTTGAACGCCAGCACGCCGTTCGCGTCCCGCCGGTCGCCACGCACATGGCCGGCTTGCGTGTGAACCTGTCGTCCCAGGTCGGTTGCTTTCGAGGTCATGAAGCCATGCATGGTCGTTTGTCCTTTTTTCCGGGGCCTGCCGGCGCCGGGCAGGGTCCGTGCCGCCGCTCGCTCGCGCGTCATCCGCCGGCGTAGATCTATCGACTCGTCGGCTCGATTAATTTATGTATAAAAGCAATCAATCGCTAAAAACCGTCAATCATGCGGCAGCCTCTTCGCTATCCCTGGCCCGATCTGGATGTGGATGACCAATCCGCGCCGGTCATTGCCGTGCGCGTCGACGCCGACGGGACGCAAGCGGAGGTTCCGGACCACCGGCATCGCAAAGGGCAACTCGTGGTCTCGCTGGGAGGCGGCGTCACCTGCCGCGTTCCCAGCGGCCTGTGGATGGCGCCGCCCCATTGCGGGGTCTGGATTCCGAGCGGCATGGCGCACAGCAATCGCGCCACCGCGAATGCAAGGCTATTCTTCGTCTACATCAAAACCGAGCTGGTCGATCTGCCGGATCGATGCTGCACCATTTCGATCTCGCCATTGCTGCGCGAATTGATCGTCGAGTTAGCCGACCACGTGCAGCATGGCGATGCGAGGGGCGAGCCCATGATCAGCGTCCTTCTAGGCGAGCTGCCCCGTATGCCGGTTCAGCAGCTTCACTTGCCGCTTTCGAGCGAGCCGCGCCTGAAGCGGATCGCCGCGGCGCTGGCGGATGACCCCGCCGACCGTCGCACGTTGGCTGAATGGGCCAAACAGGTCGCCCTTAGTGAGAGCAGTCTTGCGCGTCTGGTGGCGAGGGAGACAGGGCTGACCTTCGGGCGCTGGCGTCAGCAGTTGCACTTGATCGTCGCCATCCGGGAGCTGTCCGCAGGCGCAAGCGTGCAAAGCGTGTCAGCCGATCTCGGCTATGAATCTGTGACGGCCTTCATCACGATGTTCAAAAAGGCCCTCGGACAGCCGCCGGCCAAGTATCTCAACTGCGTCGCACAAATGACCTTGCCGCACTCGTCCGTCGATCAACCGCCTCATCCGATGAACGCTCGCTTTCAAGTCGCGATGCAGGGGTGATATCCTAAATCAGACGCAGGCTGCGCAACGAGGCGTGCCCCTGGCGCCCGACGATCAGATGATCATGGACGGCGACGCCAAGCGGGCCCGCCACGGCGATGATTTCGAGGGTCATCTTCACATCGGCCTGCGACGGCGAGGGATCGCCGGAGGGGTGGTTGTGGACGAGCAGGATCGCGGTGGCGGAGAGCTCCAGCGCGCGCCGCACCACCTCGCGCGGGTAGACCGGCGTGTGGTCAACCGTTCCTGAGCCTTGCACTTCGTCGGCGATCAGGCCGTTGCGCTTGTCGAGGAACAGGATGCGAAATTCCTCGCGTTCGGAAAAGGCCATGGCGGTGCGGCAATAGTCGACGACTTCGCTCCACGAGCCGAGCGAAAGTCGTTTCTTCGCGACGCCCTTGGCGAAGCGCTTGGCGCCCGCTTCGAGGATTTTGAATTCATTGATCGAGGCCTCGCTCATGCCTTCGATTTCGGCAAGCCTTTCCGGCCGTGCGGCGATCGCCTCGGCGAACGAGCCGAAGCGGGCGATCAGCGCCTTGGCGAGCGGCTTGACGTCGCGGCGCGGTATCGCGCGGAACAGCACGAGTTCCAGCAATTCGTAATCGGCGATCGCGTCGGCGCCGGCTTCGCGCAGCCGCGTGCGCAACCGCTCGCGATGGCCAAGGTAATGGGCGGGCTCGACCTCGCCGGCCATCCCGCTCATGTGGGATAGGGCGGCCGATCCCAGCCACGCGGCGAGAGAGTGAAAATTTCGGCGCCCGTCGGCGTCACGCCGACCGTATGTTCGAACTGGGCCGACAGCGAACGATCGCGCGTCACCGCCGTCCAGCCGTCGGAGAGCACTTTGACCGCCGGCAAGCCGAGATTGATCATCGGCTCGATCGTGAAAAACATGCCGGCGCGTAGCGGTACGCCTTCGCCGCGGCGCCCGTAATGCAGGATATTGGGCTCGTCATGAAACAGTCGGCCAAGGCCATGGCCGCAAAAATCGCGCACCACCGAGCAGCGTTCCGGCTCCGCATAACTCTGGATCGCCGCGCCGATGTCGCCCGTCGTCGCGCCGGGCTTGACCGCGGCGATGCCGCGCATCAGCGCTTCATAGGTCACGTCGATCAGGCGTTGCGCGCGCCGCGGCGCTTCGCCGGCGACATACATGCGGCTGGAATCGCCGTGCCAGCCCTCAACGATCAGCGTCACGTCGATGTTGAGGATATCGCCGTCGCGCAGCGGCTTGTCGTCGGGAATGCCGTGGCAGACGACATGATTGATCGACGTGCAGATCGATTTGCGATAGCCGCGATAATGCAGCGGGGCGGGATAGGCCTTGTGGTCCATCGCAAATTCGAACGCGAATTTGTCGAGCGCGGCGGTGGTGACGCCGGGGCGGACGCGCTCGCAGAGGAGATCGAGCGCCTCGGCCGTCAGCGCGCCGGCCTTGCGCATCGCCGCGAAATCCTCGGGGCCATGCAGCTTGATATGGCCGCTCTTGCGGCTTTGCAGTTCAGCGGAATCGACAAAAGTCATCAAAAAGTCCGAGAAGGAGGGGGAGCTGGCGCTCGAAACAAACCGCTAATCTAATGCGCCTGCGTTTCTAGGCAAGCGGGCTCTCATTCAGCGCGAAAAGCGATCCCGGTAGTCCTGCGGCGTGACGCGGGCGACGCGCAGGAAACTGCGGCGCATCGTCTCCTCCGAGCCGAAGCCGCAATGCAGCGCGTTGCGTTTGATCCTATCGCTGGAATCGCAGAGGCGGCGCTGCGCGGCCTCCACGCGCAACCGCTCGATGGTCTTGGCCGGCGTCGCGCCGGTCGCTTGCTTATAGCGGCGCAGAAACGTCCGCTCGCTCATTTTGGCGCGGGCGGCGAGATCGGGGACGGAAAGTTCGGCGTCAAGGTTCTGACCGATCCATTCGTGGAGGGGACCGAAGCTCTCGTCGGCCGACTGCAGCGACAACATCGCGCTGAATTGCGCCTGGCCGCCCGGACGCTTGAGAAATACCACAAGCTGGCGGGCGATTTCGAGCGCTATGGCGCCTCCGAGATCGTCCTCGACCAAAGCGAGCGCCAGGTCGATCCCCGCGGTGATGCCCGCCGAGGTCCAGACATCGCCGTCGCGGATGAAAATCGGATCGTTCTCGACGGTCACGTCGGGATAGGCCCGCGCCAGCTCTGTGCAGCGGCTCCAGTGCGTCGTTGCGCGCCGCCCGGTGAGCAGGCCGGCGGCGGCAAGCAGCAGCGCGCCCGAGCAGACTGAGGCGAGCCGGCGCGCCTGCCCGGCGCGAGCGCGCAGCCAGGCGAGCAACGCCTCGTCCATGGCGGCGGCCTTCACCCCGAAGCCGCCGGCGACGATCAGCGTATCGGGCGCGCTTTCGGCGCCGGGAAGAGGGTCGACGGCGAGGTCGAGGCCGGCGGACGTTTGGATGCGCGGCGCCTTCATTGCGACCACCGCCAGGGAATAGGGCGGGGCCGCGTGGCGGTGGCGGGCGAGGTCATTGGCGGTGGCGAAGACCTGCAGCGGGCCGGCGACATCGAGCAATTGCGCCATGTCGAAGGCAAGGATCTCAATGCGCCTTAGGTATTTTGGCGGAATTTGCTGGCTTTCTGTCATTTCCGCCAAACCATAATCGGCTAGCCTCTTCAAGCCAAGCCTTTTCAATCCAAGCCTTTTCAAGCCGAGCCTCTTCGCAACAAACATTCCCAGCAAAGGAAAGGTCCATGCCCGTCGAAATCGGCCTCCTCGTCTTCCCCGATGTGCAGCAGCTCGACCTCACCGCTCCTTACGAGGTCTTCGCATCCTGGCCAGAGGCGCGCGTGCGCCTCATATGGAAGGACCTCGCGCCCGTCGTCTCATCGACCGGGCTGCGGCTCGAGCCGAACGAGACCTTCGACGCATGCCCGCAACTCGACGTCGTCTGCGTGCCGGGCGGCGTCGGAGTCAATCCATTGCTTGGCGATGCGGCCGTCCTGGCTTTCCTGCGGCGTCAGGCGGCGGGCGCGCGCTACGTGACCTCCGTCTGCACCGGCGCGCTGGTTCTCGGCGCGGCGGGTCTCATCTACGGCAAGCGCGCGACAACTCATTGGGCCTCGCACGACCTGCTCGCCGCTTTTGGCGCGATCCCGACGCAGGGTCGGGTGGTGCGCGACGGCGCTCTGATGACGGGCGGCGGCGTCACGGCGGGAATCGATTTCGCGCTGACCCTGGTCGCCGAGCTTGCTGGCGTCGAGACCGCGCAGAGAATCCAGCTCGCGCTGGAATATGCGCCCGAGCCGCCCTTCGATGCGGGGACGCCGACCAGCGCGCCCACCGAAGTCCTTGCCGCGATGCGCAAGGCGGGGGCGAAGCTGAGGGCTGAGCGCGAGGGGCTTGTCGCAGCGGCGGCGCGCGCATTGACCGGGGCCGCGACGGGCTGACGCGCTGCGGCAAACCTGCGTCGGCCTGAATCCGTTGCCGGCAGTTTCAATCATCAGTGCTTGTCGGTCGCACGCCAAGCGGGTGAGGGGCGACGCGCGCTTTGCTTGAAAATGCGGCGCCGAGGCCATAGGCTGGCGGGTGTGCTCGCGCCGCGCGATATTGCGGCCAGGGCGATCCGCTTCGCGAGCCTCATGCCCAAGACAATTACAATCGATTCATCGCCTTACGGCGCTTTCGCGCCGACCGGGCTTTGCGCGGCGGCGCTGCGTGCGACCCGCCTTTGCTCGCAGGGATGGTTCGGCAAGAGAATTGCGTTCTTCCTCCGCTCGATGGCGGTCAAATCGCTGGCAGGGCGTCCCGTCGATATCGAATCGCTCGGCGCGAAAATGCGTCTCTATCCGCAAAATAACGTCGCGGAAAAGCGCCTGCTGTTCACGCCGCAATATTTCGATCCGCAAGAGCGCGCCCTGCTTGCCGACCGCCTGGCTGGCGATTTCGTGTTTCTCGACGTCGGCGCGAGCGTCGGCGGTTATGCTCTGTTCCTCGCCGCCCATGGCGGACAGCGCGCGCGCATCCTGGCGGTCGAGCCGCAGCCGGAGATTTTCGAACGGCTCGTCTATAATATCGAGCAGAACGCCTTCGCCAATGTCAAAGCCGTCTCCTGCGCGCTAGCCGATCGCGACGGCGAGATCGCGCTTTTCGTCAATTCCAGCAATCGCGGGGAAACGTCGGTGCGGGTGGTCAGCGCGGACGCGCGCGGGGTGCAATTGCGGGTTCCCGGCAAAAGCCTGCTATCCCTGCTGCTTGAGGAGGGCTATGAGCGGCTCGACGCGATCAAGCTTGACATCGAGGGCGCCGAGGACCTCGTGCTCGACCCGTTTTTTCGCGATGCGCCGCGGGCCTTGTGGCCCGGCCTTATCATTATGGAATTCGCGCTCCTGCGCGGCGGCGTGCAATTGGAACAGCGCCTGCGCGCTTTGGGCTATCGCGAAGTCCTGCGCACCGTCGAAAATGTAGCCTACGAGAACGTGTGAAGGGTCTGGAAAGCGATGAACGAAAAGGGCAAGACGATCACCGCCGCCGTCCTTGTCATCGGCGACGAAATTCTCTCCGGCCGCACCAAGGACCGCAACGTCGGCTATATCGCCGAATATCTCACTAATATCGGTATCGAATTGCGCGAGGCGCGCGTCGTGCCCGATATCGAGAAGGAGATTGTCGCCGCGCTCAACGCGTTGCGCGGGCGCTACACCTATGTTTTCACCACCGGCGGCATCGGCCCGACGCATGACGACATCACCGCCGATTCCGTCGCCAAGGCGTTTGGCGTGCCGATCGATGAGGACCCGCGGGCTTTGGCGATGATGATGGAGCGCTATCAGCCGGGCGATCTCACCCCGGCGCGCCGCCGCATGGCGCGCATTCCCGCCGGCGCCGACCTCATCGAAAATCCGATCTCCAAGGCGCCAGGTTTCCGGCTCGGCAATGTCATCGTAATGGCCGGCGTGCCCAATATCATGCAAGCGATGTTCGACGCCGCGGCAAAAGACCTCGAGACCGGCGTGAAAATTATCGCCGAGACGATCGAAGCGGGCGGCATTCCCGAGGGCCGCTACGGCAGCGCGCTGGCGGCGATCGCCGCCGGCCATCCCGAGGTTTCGATCGGCTCCTATCCGTCCTTCCAGGATGGGCGTTTTCGCAACCAGATCGTGGTGCGCGGCAAGGAACCGGAGAAAATCGCCGCCGCGCGCGCGGCGGTCGGCGCGATGCTGGCTTCGTTCAGTGAATATGACCGGCCGCTGTAATGCCTGTTGACGAGTGAAGCGCGCCCTCGCGGGCGCCCTCGCGGCTTGCTAACAAGGCGCTTAGCTAAAGGTTGAACGGAGCCGCCATGACCGAGCCGCAGAACAAGGCCTTTCCCGTGTCCTGGGACCAGTTTCACCGCGACGCGCGCGCGCTCGCCTGGCGCCTCAGCGGCGTTGGGCCGTTCGAGGCGATTGTCACGGTGACGCGCGGCGGCCTGGTGCCGGCGGCGATTGTCGCGCGCGAGCTTGGCACGCGGGTCATCGAGACGGTCTGCATCGCCTCCTATCATGACTATAAGACCCAGGGCGGCCTGCAGGTGCTGAAGGGCATTTCGCCCGAAGTCGTCAAATCGGGCGATGGATCGAATATTCTCGTCATCGACGATCTCGTCGACACCGGCGCCACCGCCCGTATCGTGCGCGAAATGCTGCCCAAGGCGCATTTCGCCACCGTCTACGCCAAGCCGCTGGGCCGCCCGATGGTCGACACGTTCATCACCGAAGTGTCGCAGGACACCTGGATTTATTTCCCCTGGGACATGGGCCTGACCTTCCAGCCGCCGATCGCCAAGGCGACGGAGGGATAGGGCAGGCGACGCTCGCGATCCCGGGCGTCTCAGCGCACGCTCTGATATCCCTCCCGAACGCCGCGCGGCGACAGGACGAATTGCCCGACGCTGATCTCCCGCGAACGGAAGCCGCCGGCGCAGGACAACAGGTAATATTCCCACATCCGGCAGAAGCGTTCGCCGTCATGGCCCTTCCTGGCCATCAAAGCGGCGACATCGGCACGGTTGGATTGGAATTTGGCGTTCCACGCCATCAGGGTTTTATCGTAGTCGGGACCGAAATTATGCACGTCCTCGACGACGAACAGCCCGTGCACCGCGGTTCCGATCTGACCGACGGTCGGCAGCGCGCCATTGGGGAAGATATATTTGTCGATCCACGGGTCGAGCGGTGAGGGCTCGTTCGACCAGATGGTGTGCAGCAGGAACAGCCCGTCTTCGCGCAACAAGCGCCGCGCCGTTTCGAAATAGACCCGGTAGTTCTTCGGGCCGACATGTTCGAACATACCCATCGAGGCGATGCGGTCGAACGGTTCGTCGGAGGCCTGGCGATAATCCTGCAGGCGGAAAGTCACGGCTGGCTCGGCATAGCGTCTGCGGCCGTAACCGATCTGTTCCTTGGAGACGGTGACGCCGGTGCATTGGACGCCGTAGCGCTCGGAGGCGAAGCCCATGAACGCGCCCCAGCCGCAGCCGATGTCGAAGACGCGCTGACCGGCCTGGAGGCCGATCTTGCGGCAGATAAGGTCAAGCTTGTGGTTCTGCGCCTCATCGAGGTCGCGCGCCTGCCGCCAATAGCCGCAAGAGCCGGTGAGGCGGCGGTCAAAAGTCGCCTCGAACACTTCCGGCGGCAGGTCGTAATGAACATCGGCGACTTGTTTGGCGCGGCGCTGGCTCTGCCGGTTCTGCAGTTTCGATTTGGCGATCAGCAGAGCCAGATTGACCGATACCGGCAGCCGCTCGCTCAGCCGCGCGCCAACGATGCGGGCAAAGAATTCGTCGAGCTGTGCGCAACTGAACCAACCATCCATATAGGCCTCGCCAAAGCCGAGCGAACCGTTCGCAACGGCGCGGGCGTAGATAGCCTCGTTATGGACCTGGATGTCCCAGGGGTTGGGACCGTTGATTTCGATTTTCGCACGTGCAAGCAGGTCCCGCGCGAATGTCTCCGGGTTCATTGCGGAAACACTCGCCCATTCGCCAGAGCGCAGGCAGGCCCGATGAGAAAATTGTTCAAAAATACAACGCCTTCGAACATATCGTTGTTTCTCTCGTTGATCTCCTCTTCACAACATTAATTCGATTTTGATTGCGAGGCTACCGACCACCGCGCGTCGCGGTAATTATACTCTCGGAACTTTGATCCTGGTCGCGGCGTCGATGGCGATTCCACGACGGCAAATCGGGTGGCGCCGATGATGAGCGTCGCGGGGCTCTCTCAAGGATTATCGTCACGCATTCTGGACAGGAGTCATTTTTTCGCATCAATATAAAGACATGCTTATATATGTATTTTCTCATGTAAGTGGATTTGTTGACAACATGGCTTCGCGGCGATCATGCCGCGCTCAATCTTGTCATGGGCGGCGCGATACTGATCACGACGCTCCTCGCTTTGGTATAGATCGACATCGCTGCGCGGAATTGGTTGCGCGCCCCTGCGATTGTTTGTATTGAGCGGCGCGCTGACGGGCGCGTCGGGGCCTGAAGCGGTTCCGGCGGCCCTTCTTGTCCGGCCCTGGGATATCGGCGCTCATTCAGATGGGCCTGAATCCGATGAAGCCCTTGAAAAGCCTGCGCCACAAATTCGAATATTTCGCCTTTCTGACGGTCGCGGCAGCTATGCGAATGCTGCCGCTCGAGTTTGCCTCGCATTGGTCGGGGAGGATCTGGCGGCTGCTTGCGCCTTTTCTTCACCGCCATCGGCGCGCGCTGGACAATCTGGCCTTAGCCTTTCCGGAAAAGACGCCTGCCGAGCTCGAAGAGATCGCGCGCGACATGTGGGAGAATCTCGGGCGCACCTTCGCCGAGTTTTTCCATATCGACCGCATTTTCAACAGCGGCCGGATCGAGTTCGAATCGCGCGAGCTTGTCGAATCTTTGCGCGGACACGGCCGCGGCGTGGCCTGCGGCCTGCATTTGGGCAATTGGGAAATTCTGACCCAGGCCGGCATGCTTATGGATTGGCGCCCGGCGGGGGTCTATCAGAAGATCGCCAATCCGTTCGTCGATCGCTACGTCAGCGCGATGCGCGCGCCCTATTATCCCGGCGGCCTGATGGAGAAATCGCCGCGCGCGGCGGTGACGCTGCTACGCTATGCGCGCGAGGGGGGCACCGTTGCGCTGCTCGCCGATCACCGCGAGTCGCGCGGCATCGCCTCTCCCTTTTTCGGCAGATCGGCGCCATCCAATCCCTTTCCCGCGCTGGTCGCGCGCTCGGTCGACGCGCCGCTCTACGTGTTCCGCGCCAAGCGCCTGAACGGCGTGCGTTTTTCCATTCGCATCACGCAAGTGCCAGTGCCGCGAACGGAGGATCGCGATGCCGATGTCGCGGTGGCGACGCGAAATCTCCAGTCGATTCTGGAACTGATGGTCCGCGACGCGCCGGACCAATGGATGTGGATCCACCGTCGCTGGGGGTAAACATCGCCCAAGGCGATCATTACCCGAGGAAGGCGCGGATCGCCGCGACGAAACGCGCGGGCTCTTCGGCGAAAGCTTGGCGAGGGCGGACCTTGTGTCGACATCGATCAGGCGGGCGCCGAGCACGAACGCATGTTCGCGCTAGACGATTCTATCGGCTGAGATCAACGCTTCCGGCGACGCGGGCGCGTTCAAACGCCGTTGCGCTTGATCGCGGGAGGATATTTTCGACGCGCAAGCGGCGCCATGCGATAGGCGCGACGCCACTGGACACCCGGCATTCTCTATTCCATAAACGCCTCGTCACAAGCCGGCGGCGGCGCGCCTCGCTTTGCCCGCATGGGGAGCCTGCGAACGTCCTATGACAACAGACGGGTCAGCGAGCAAAGGACCGCCGGATCCGGCGGCGCATTTCAATACTTTGATCGGCGCCTATACCGAGGCGATTCGCGTCAGCGATTTCAAAGCCAATCTTGCGGTGCTGTTCGTTGCGATCATGATGGGTCCGATCGTCGCCTATCGCGGCAAATATCCGTCTTTCCTGTCGCTCCCTCTAGTGTTGGCGCCGTTTCTGATCGCCTTTTTCTGCCTGTTGATCGTTGTCTATCCCCGTTATCCCAAGCGCGGGCGCGCCAGTTTCCTGGTGACGCCAAATCCGCGCAAAAGCGATTTCGTCTTCGTCGAAAGTGAGGACGACAATCTGGAGCAGCGCAAACTGACCTGCGCCATTCTTTCGGGAATATTGTTCTGGAAGACATTGTGCCTGACGATCAGCATGACGATTTGCCTGGTCACGATTGCGGTGATTTTCTTTCTGCTGCTTTATTCGTTGTTCTAACGTTTGCGATTGGCCCATGGCAAAAGACGCCGCGACTTATTACAGCAACCAGATCGCCGCCTATACCGACGCCATTCGCATCAGCGATTTCAAGGCGAATGTCGCGATCATCTATGGCGCCTTCACGATCGGCCCCGTGCTGAGCTTCAGTGACAAATTCCCCAAATTCCTGCCCCTGCCGATCGTCATCCTACCCTTCGTCATCGTCTTCTTCTGCTTGCTGATTTGCTTGTTTCCCCGCTATCCCCGCGCGGGGCGGGCCAATTTTCTGATCAGCCCCAACGCCAATCCGAGCGATTTTCACAGTCCCGCCAGTCACGAAGCAACGATCGACAGCCAACAATTACTGTGTGTCATCCTTTGCAACATTCTCTATTGGAAGACCGTTTGCCTGCGGATCAGCTTTTCCATTTACATCCTTGGTACGGTGTTGGCGGCGGCCTTCCTTGGCTATTCGTGGTTGTAGGCCCGCTCAGAAGAGACTTGCCGCGAATTTTCGGATGACGCGATAGGCTGAACTGCGTCGGAGAACCATGGATTCAGCGCCGAATGCGCAAGAAGGAGCCTCCCGTTTGCGCGCTCCGTGCGCGCGGCGCCGCGCGTAGGCGGCGAAGATTAATGCGCCATCGCGTTAGAGATAACGCTCCGCCAGCGCAAGTACGAGGAGGCCCGCGAGCACGAGGGCGACCAACGACAGGTAGGACGTCATTCTTTGTTGTCGCGCTTCCTCAACCGAGGATGGACTGGACTTTTGCATGACGCCTCCTTCGCAACCCGCGGCTGCGCCATGCAGGGATCGTGCCGCCCGTGGTCTCGAATCGGACGCGGGCGCGATTGTCGCCATGCCGCCGTCGACGGCGACCATTGCGGCCACGCCCGTCGCGCGCGAGTTTTCGCCCCTTCGCCTCACTAGCGCTACAGACATCCGGCGTTCATCGCTCGCCGAATCGGACTCCCTCATCGAAAAAAAGCGGCTTGCATCGCAAAAAAGGCGCTTGCACCGCAAGGGACGCGCTTGCCGCCGCTCAGTTCAGGCTGGCGACGACGGCAAGGCGTTTGACCTGGCCATTCTGGTAGGCCTGCAAAAACGCTTCATAGTCTTTGAACGACACGCATCCGTTGGAATCGCCGTTCGGGCCGAGCATGTAGCTATGGGCGAGGAGGCCGGCGCGGCCGTAAATGTCGCCGCCGCCGACGGGCGTGAGGCGCAACGCCTGCACGCCGTGGAAAGATTCTTCGCGCGGCGCAAGGTCATAGAGATGGGGCGGCGTCGCGCCGCGATCGCGCTCACTGACGTGACGCGGATCGTCCAACCGGTCGCCAAGGCCCGAATGCGCTTCGAGTCGCGTTCCATTGGGCAGATAGACGGTATGGGCGGAGAGATCATAAATGGCGGTGTAGCGATCATAGCCAGCCGGCACTGGCCCCACCGATGTATCGCTTCGCGAGCCGCCGATGCCGCCTTTTGGCGAGGCATAGGCGAGAACTGCGCCGGAGGGCTGCGAAGCCCCAAAAAGCTTCTCAAAGAAGTTTCGATTGTCCGGTGCGGCGGCGGGCGCCGTCACCCTGCCGTTCTGTTGCGCGAGACGGCGGATGGAAATCAACGGACTGGACGGGCTGGCGAATTCGGCGGGCCGCGCCGGGGGCACCGGCGCCGGCGGCGGCGCGGAGTCGGCGGAGGGATCAGTGATCGGTTTGGGCGGCGGTAGCGGCGCGCTTTCCGGCTCCAGCATGGCGAGGGCAGGCGAGCCTGGAACGGGTGCTGGATTCACCTCAAGGGAACGAGCTTTGGCCGGCGGCGCCGATTTCTGGCCAAGGGAAAATCCTGGATCGATCAGGCCGCCGTACGGATTGGCGGCGACCGCCAACGCCTTGGCCGGCGTCGCAACCGCCGGCGCCCTGGCGACCTTGGGAGCGGCCGCCTCGGGAAGCGCGTGGATGATCCAGGCGCCGACCAGCGCGCCCAAGCCAAGAGCCGCGGCGCCGGGAGCAGTCCTCACAAAAATCCGCCGAGGTAAATGGCGCCAGTCGAAAGAAACAAAACTCAGTGGCGCACCCGTCCGCTGCATCATTCGTCCCGCTATTGCCTCGCTTTCGAAACAATTTTACCGCGCACGCCTTTAGACTCGATTAACGTTGACGCACGCGGTCCCCCAACCCGACGATCGTCTTCGTATCGGGCGGCAAGCGAAATATCAACTTCGAATTGCTCATTTGCACATCATGTGACCGTTCAATTCGTGCCGCTAGTGGCATCGCTCGCCTTTCTGGCATCTCGCCGGGGCGCGCGACAGGAAATGGAATGTCGGTTCAGAAAAGATGAAAACTGTTCATTATCAACAAACTACACGGATCGCGCGGCCTTTTCCGCGAGCGATCGCGAGCGGCAGTCGCGGAGTCAGAGCGGCGAGGAAGCGGCGGTAAGGGAAATGCTGCGCGTTTACCGGCCGTCTATTCGAACTGATCGCGCGCGACCTGCCGACGCCGCCGGCGGGCGCGTAGCGGCCCGCTTCGGTGACGCTGTGGGGCGATCCGCCTGCTCCATGTCCCAAAGCCGTCCCTGAAACGCCGTGCGGCTGATCGCGGTCGCCTTGGCAGGCCAATCGGCACACTGTTCATCTGAGCTGCCGACGATGGGCCGGAAGACATGCCGTCTGTAGGTTTCTATGCCGCAAAAGGGCAGCACGCACCTTTCCAAAATTTCGAGAGTTTTGCTGCCAACGCAATTACCTGGACGAAAGCCAACGAAAATGCCCCTCACAGCTCCCGTAAAAACGCCGCCGGCTTTTGCCCCAATATCCGCGACGCTCCGAGGAGCCCGAGCGCCACTGTCAGCAGCAGCGCCGCCAAAGCTGCGCCCAGCGCCGCCGGCCATGAGAACGTAAAATCCAATTGCATGGCCCGCGTCACGATGACGTAAGCGGCGCTGGCGCCCGCCACCAGGCCAAAGGCGGCGGTAGTGACGCCCAGCAGCGCATATTCGATGAGAAACGTGATCATCAGGCGGGTTCGGGTAGCGCCAAGGATTTTGAGCACGACGGAATCGTAGATGCGCGTGCGGCGATTGGCGGCGAGCGCTCCGGCCAGCACCAGCACCGATGTCGAAAGCGCGACGCCTGAAGCCGATCTGATCGCCACCGCGAGTTTGGCGACCAAAGCTTCCACCGCCTGCAACGCGTCGCGCACGCGCAAAGCAGCGATCGAGGGAAAGTCGTGCGCTGTCTCTTTCACCAGATTGATTTCGGCGGCCGTCCCGATGTCTTTTGCGAATGCGGCGGTGACTAGGAAAGTGTGCGGCGCGCCCTTGAAAGTATTGGGTGAATAGACCAGAACGAAATTGATCGCGAAACTCCGCCAGTTCACCTTGCGCAAATTGGCGACCGTCGCGACGATATTGCGCCCGAGCACATTGACGGTCACGGGATCCCCGATCTTCAGTCCGAGCCCGTCGGCAATTTCCTCCTCCATCGAGACGAGTGGCGGTCCGGAATAGTCTCTGGGCCACCATTGTCCCGCCGTGATGACGGACCCGTCGGGCGGCGTCTCCGCATAGGTGACCCCGCGATCGCCCTCCAGCACCCAGGCGACATTCTCCTTTGCCTTGATATCTTCGGCGCGCGCCTGTCCAATCTTGACGAAACGCCCGCGCATCATCGGCGCCTCGACGATTTTCGCATCGGGCGCTTTGGCGGCGAGAAATTGACGAAAGCTGTCGATCTCCGCGCTGCGTACGTCGAGAAAGTAGAAGCTCGGTGTTTCGCCCGGCAGGTTCTGGCGCAATTGGCCACGCAAATTGCTGTCGATCAGCGTCAACGTCACCAGCACAGCGAGGCCAAGGCCGAGCGACAGCACGACCGCGGGAGTCATCGCGCCGGGGCGATGAATGTTAGCGAGCGCCATGCGCCATTCCACGCCGCCTGCCCTCGGCATGCGGCGGGCGAGCGCCATCACGCCCAACGCGACAAGACGTAGCGCGACAAAGCCGATGATGGTCGCGACGACGACGATGATCGCGATGCGTTGCTCGGCGCTTTCGAAAACAGCCAGAACGGCGAGCGCCAGTGCGGTAAGCGCGGTCGCCGCGACATAGCGCCGCCTTGGCCATTTGCCGCGCGCTTCCACCAGATCGCGAAACAGGGCGGAAACCGGCAGGTCATGAGCGCGTCCCAATGGCGCGATTGAAAAGACCAGCGCGGTGAGCAAGCCATAGACAGATCCCAGCGCCAGTTCGCCGGGAAAGATCGCTGGGGCCAGTGGAAAGGGAATGAGCGCGCCAAACAGCGCGTCGACGGCAAACGGCAACGCCGCGCCGAGTGCGAGCCCAAGACCAATGCCGATCAGCGCGACGGCCATGAATTCGACGAGCGCGAGCAGCACGACCGCACCGCCAGTGGCGCCAATCGATTTCAGCGTCGCAAGGGTGGGGCGTTTGCGTTCGACAAAACCCTGCGCCGCATTGGCGACGCCGACGCCGCCGACGATCAGCGAAGTCAGGCCGATCAGCGCGAGAAATTCGGTGAACCGATCGAGGTTCTTCGAAAAGCTCGGCGAGACATTGGCGCGGTCGCGCGCTTCCCAGCCGGCTTGGGGGAAAGCCTGCTGTGCCTCGGCGAGGAACGCCTTCACCGCTGCCTGCGGCGGCGGAGCGCCGCCCGCGCCCATCAGAACCCGCGTCGTCCAGCGCACCAGCGATCCCGGCTGGATAAGGCCGGTGGCGCGCAGGGCCTCTTGCGAGATCAGCGCACGCGGGCCAAGGCCGAGGCCGGAGCCGAGACGGTCAGGTTCCGAGACGATCGTCGTTCGAATCTCGACACGCGCATCGCCAAGCGCGAAACGATCGCCGATCTTGAGGTTGAGGCGGTCGAGCAGCGCTTCTTCAACGGCGGCACCGAAGATTCCGTCCTTGCGAACGAAAGCGTCATGCGGGCCCATCGCAGGCGCAAACTCGGCTTGCCCGATGTCTGGCCACGACTCTTCGACGGATTTGATCTCGATCAACGCCGCCGTTCCATCATCCGCGCGCGCCATCGCCCGCATGTCGCCGACGGTCGAGAGGGCGCCATGTGCGCCGAGAAAGGCGCGCTCCGAATCGGACAATTCGCGATGGATCAACGAGAAGCTCGCATCGCCGCCAAGGATGGCGCGCCCGTCCCGCGACAGGCCGTCGTCGAGACTGCGCGCCAGCGAATTGACGCCGACGATGGTGGCGACGCCCAGCGCTATGCAGGCGAGGAAAATGCGCAGGCCAGCGAGGCCGCCGCGCAAATCGCGCAAGGCCAGCCGCAAGATTGGCGGCAAGAACGCGAGGCTTGCCGAGGAGATCCTGCCTCTATCGCTCACGCGGCCGCCAGCGCTTCAGCCTCGGTGCGTCCTGACCGCAGATGGATCGTCCGATCGCAGCGCGCCGCCAAAGCGAGATCATGGGTGACCAGCACCAGCGTCGCGCGGCGCTGCGCTCTCAGATCGAACAGCAAGTCGATAATCGCGCGCCCGGTCGCTTCGTCGAGATTGCCCGTCGGCTCGTCGGCGATCAGCAGGGACGGGCGCGGCGCCAGCGCACGCGCCAGCGCGACCCGCTGCTGTTCGCCGCCCGAAAGCTGGGCTGGATAATGCGACAGGCGCTGGTCGAGACCGACGGCCGCCAGTTCGGCGGCGGCGCGCGTGAATGCGTCCTTCAGCCCCGCCAGTTCCAGCGGCGCTGCGACATTTTCGAGGGCCGTCATGGTCGGGATCAGATGAAACGCCTGAAAGACGATGCCGATCCTGGCGCCGCGAAATTTCGCCAGCGCGTCCTCGCTCAAGCCGTCCAGCGAAACGCCGTCGATTGTTATCGAACCGCTATCGGGGCGTTCGAGGCCCGCCATCGTCATCAGCAGCGTTGATTTGCCGGAACCGGACGGGCCTACAAGCCCAACCGCCTCGCCGCGCGTGACGGCGAGGCTTATATTGCGCAAAATATGGACGCGCGCCGCGCCGCGGCCCAAACTTAAGTCCAGATCGCGAAGTTCGATCGCGGTTTCAGCCATTGCGAGATTGTTCCAGATGCCGAAGAAGGTTCATTCATATGGGCATTGTCTTCGCCGCGTCCAGTTGGCGGCGCTAACCCTGATTGTCGCACTGTCCCTTGTCGCGCCTGCGGCGCTGGCGCGCACGCTGCATCTGGTGGCGCTGGGCGACAGCTTGACGGCGGGCTTCGGCCTGCCGCCGGGGCAGGGTTTTCCCGAGGCGCTGGAAAAGACGCTGCGCGCAAAAGGCTATGATGTCGAGATCGCCAATGCCGGGGTTTCAGGCGATACCGCGGCCGATGGCCTTGCGCGCTACGATTGGGGCGTGCCGGAGGGGACCGATGCGCTGATCGTCGAACTCGGCGCCAACGACATGCTGCGCGGGCTCGATCCGGCCGCGGCCAAGGCTGCGCTGGCCGCTATTCTGACGCGCGCCAAGGCGGCTCACATCGCCACGCTGCTGACGGGCATGCGAGCCGCGCCGAATATGGGCGCGGACTACCGGAGCCGGTTCGACGCGATCTATCCCGATCTCGCCAAGCAATACGGCGTCACGCTCTATCCCTTTTTTCTTGATGGGATCGCCGCTGATCCCAGGTTCAATCAAAAGGACGGCCTGCATCCGACGCGCGAGGGCGTCGAAAAGATCGTCGCCAATATCCTGCCCGCGGTCGAGGCGCTGCTGAACGGTTTGAAAGGCTGACAAAAGCGCGGGACGATCGAAGCCTCCGTCTCATCGCTTCTTGCGACGCAGGCCGTCGAAATAGACGATGACGATGATAAGCAGGCCGGTGATAATTTTT
Source organism: Roseiarcus sp. (assembly GCA_036513315.1). GTDB lineage: Bacteria > Pseudomonadota > Alphaproteobacteria > Rhizobiales > Beijerinckiaceae > Roseiarcus. The sequence continues at coordinate 3,513 of DATBZF010000117.1, read as the reverse complement.
TGCCAGAACGAATTGAGATTGAGCAGGTTGGCGCCGTTGTTGATGGTCGTCAGGATGAACGAGCCGAGCAGCGGCCCCTGAACCGAGCCGATCGCGCCGAAGAGGCTGGTGCCGCCGATCACGGAAGAGGCGATCGCCTGCAATTCCCAGCCCTCAGCCTGGGTCGGATTGCCGATGCCGATCCGCATTGCGAGCAGAATGCCAACGAACGACGCGCAGACGGCCGACAGGATATAGGCGACATAAATGATCGCCTTGACGTTCACGCCGGAGAGTCGCGCCGCCTCCATATTGGAGCCTATCGCAAAGAGATAGCGGCCCCATCGGCTCTGATGGAGAAAGAAATAGGCCGGTATCGCGACGACAAGCACCATCCAGAATAGGTTGGGAACGCCGAGATAACCGCCGCGCGAGAACCCGGTGAATGTATCGTTGGTGATCGATATGGTCGCGCCATTGGTGATCAGGAGGCCCACGCCGCGCAAAGCGGTGAGACTGGCCAGAGTCATGATGAACGGCGGCAGACCGAGCTGCACGATGCCGAAAGCATGGAAGAGGCCGATGGCGAGGCCGATGCCGAGCGTAGCGAGGATCGCCAGCCAGATCGGCATATCCTGCGCGAGAAAGAGCGCGATCGCCATGCTGCAGAATCCGGTGACGGCGCCGACCGAAAGGTCGATGCCGCCGGTGATGATGACGAATGTTTCGCCGATCGCGAGGATTGCGATCATCGCGCCCTGGCGCGCGAGATTGGTCAGGTTGTTCTCGGTCCAGAAAGTGTTTGTGGCGACGGACAGAGCGAGCCACATGAGCGCGAGTAGGCCGAGAAGCGTCAGACCAAGAAGAAGATTGACGCCGGCGTTGGGTCGCTTTCTCACCGTTGCTGCCTGCACGCTCATCGGATCCGATCCCCCTGTTTCGCGCCGATACCCTTAGGTTGCCCGGCTTTTCTGATGTGCGCCGAGGCGCGGACGTTGCTTCATACGCCGATCGCTTCGGTCAGAATCGCCTCATGCGAGGCGTCTTTGAAGGCATGGCTGGCGGCTATCGAACCGCGCCTGAAAATATGTAGCGTGTCGGCAAGTTCATAGACTTCCGGCAGGTAGGATGAGATCAGAATGATCCCGGCGCCGTTGCGCAGGAGCTGTCCCATCAACCGATAAATCTCGGCCTTGGTGCCAACGTCGACGCCGACGGTCGGTTCATCGAAAATGAAGAGCTTCGCGCCGTGGTTGAGCCATTTGGCGATGACGATTTTTTGCTGATTGCCGCCCGAAAGGCTGGAGGCGTTGGCGAAGCGCGAAGCCGCCTTGATCTGCATTTCCTTGATCTGTCGCTCCGCATGGTTGGCCTCGCTGGGGACATTGATCAGCGGTCCGACGCTCAGCCGATCGAAGATGGGCAGATTAATGTTGAAGCCGACGCCGAGATTGAGGCATAGGCCCTGGTCGCGACGGCTTTCAGGCGCAAGAGCGATGCCGAGGTCCATTGCCTGTCGCTCCGAGCGAATGGCGACTTGTCTGCCCTTCCATACGATTTCGCCCGCCGTCGCCGGGAAGCGGCCGAACAGGCTTTGCACGAATTCACTACGTCCGGCGCCAATCAGGCCATAGAGACCGACGATTTCCCCCTCGCGCACGCGGATGGAAATATCGTTGAATCCCTTGCCGGAAAGGTTGCGCGTCTCGACGATCGTCGCGCCCAGATCGATTTTTTCCTTGTGGTAGATTTGCTCGATCGAGCGATTGATCATCAACGCGATCAGGTCGTTTTCGTTGGTCTCCGCGATTCGCCTTGTGCCGACGAGCGCGCCGTCGCGTAGGACGGAAACGCGATCGGCGAGTTCGAACACTTCTTCCAGGCGGTGGCTGATGTAGACGATCGTGACGCCCTTGGCCTTGAGGCGGCGGATCAATTGGAAAAGCGCCGCCGTTTCGGTTCGGGTCAGATAGGCGGTGGGCTCATCGAAAATGAGGAATTTGGCGCCGCGCCGTTCAGCGCGGGCGGTTGCGACGAGCTGTTGTTGGCCGATGGTGAGCGAGGCGAGTTGCGCGTTCGCGGGCAGATCGAAGCCGAGTTCGTCGAGCAGCCTTTGTCCCTCGCGCACCATCGCGCCGTGTTGTAGAAAACCGAACTTGACTGTCTCGTCACCGAGGAAAAGATTGGCGGCGACGGAGAGATGCGCGCAAAGCACGACTTCCTGATGGACGGCGTTGATGCCGATGCCGATCGCCTCATGAGGGCTCGCCAGCGCGACGGGCTGGCCTTCCCAGTAGACATCGCCGCTCGATCGCGGATGAACGCCCGTGAGCAGTTTAATCAGCGTCGATTTGCCGGCCCCGTTCTCACCGACGATTGCGTGAATTTCACCTCGTTCGAAGGAGAGATCGACGGCCTTGAGCGCATGCGTGGCGCCAAAGCGCTTATCGAGTTTTTGCAACGAAAGGAGCGAAGCGCCCGACGCCGGCGTGGCCGCGGTGCTTTCGGTCTGCATGCGCGGCCTCCCTCTTTCAACGTTCGATTGACGCGGAGAATAAAGCAGGTCTGACCAGCCCTGTCATGGCCGACGAAGGTCGGCCATGACAGGCAAGTTTCTTCCCGTCGCCCATCCCCTCACTTGACCTTGGGGCTGAGCAATTCGACGGATCGGGGTTCCTTCATATTGGCTGTGGTGATGAGATTGGCGCCGGTGTCGACGAAGGTTTCGATCTTCTCGCCCTTGGAGGCGGCGAGCGCGGTCTTGATGCCGTCATAGCCCATGCGGAACGGGTCCTGCACGACAAGGCCGGCCAGCGTGCCGTCGGCGAGGAACTTCACCGTCTTGTCGTCGGAGTCGAAGCCGATCACCTTGATGGTGTCGGCCTTCTTGTTCTCGGCGATCGCCTGGCCGGCGCCCTGCGCCATGATGAGATTGGAGGCGAATACGCCGCGCAGGTTCGGATTGGCGGTGATCAGGTCGGTCATGATGTTGAGGCCGGTCGTCGCCTGGCCGTCCGCCACCTTGTCGGCGACCAGTTTCAGGCCGGGATATTTGGCGGCGAGCTGTTCCTTGAAGCCCTTGGCGCGCGCGTCGAGCGAGCCGACGCCGGGGATCGAGGTGATGAGGGCGACATCGCCTTCCGCCTTGCCGTATTTGGCGGCGATGGCGGCGGCGAGGCCGTCGGCGCCGATGCGGCCGCCCTGCACGTTGTCGGTGGTGAGGAACGAGGTGAATGCCTTCGAATCGGCCGATGAATCAATGCCGATGATCTTGACCTTCTTGGCCGCTTCGTCGATCGGCTTGCCGAGCGCGGCGAACTGGGTCGGCGAAATGACGATCGCGGCGGGATTGCCGGCCACGGCGTTCTCAAGGATGGAAATCTGGCCGTTGATGTCGGATTCGGACTGGGCGCCGAGTTCGGGCACGTTGACGCCGAGGTCCTTGCCGGCCTTGCGGGCGCCGGCCAGCACGATCTGCCAGTAGAACGATGTGGTGTCCTTGACGATGATCGGAATGGTCGGCGTATCGGCGGC
>DATBZF010000116.1:0-12896 GCA_036513315.1 Roseiarcus sp. | reverse complement strand
CCGCCGCATCGCCGCCAGCCATGAAAGTGAGCGTGCCGGCGCTGGCCCCGCCAACGCCGCCCGAGACCGGCGCGTCAAGGCAGGCCATGCCGGCAGCGAGCGCCGCCTGGTGCGCGCGGCGCGCACTGTCGACGTCAATGGTCGAACTGTCGATAAACAACGTGCCCGACTTGGCCGCCGGCAGGATGTCGCTCCAGGCGGCGATGACATGGCGCCCAGCCGGCAGCATGGTGAGGACGATTTCGGCCGCCGCGACGGCTTCACGGGCCGAGGCGGCGATCGCCACCCCGCCCGCCGCCGCCTCGTTGCGCAGCTTCTCGACAAGATCGAAGCCGACGACGCGATGGCCCGCCTTGACGAGATTGGCGGCCATCGGGCCGCCCATATTCCCCAAGCCGATAAAGGCGATCGCGCTCATGGTTTCCTCCGGAAATTTATAAAGGTTCAGCGCTGGATCAGCCCGCGCGCCACGATCACCCGCATGATCTCGTTCGTGCCTTCCAGGATCTGATGCACGCGCAGGTCGCGCACGATTTTCTCGACGCCATAATCAGCGAGATAGCCGTAGCCGCCGAGCAATTGCAGCGCATCATTGGCGGCGGCAAATCCGGCGTCGGTCGCCACCCGCTTGGCCATCGCGCAAAGCTGCGTCGCATCAGCGGTTTTGGCGTCGAGCGCGGCGGCGGCGCGCCAGAGCAGGGAACGCGCCGCCTCCAGCGAGGTCGCGATATCGGCGAGACGAAATTGCAGCGCCTGGAAATCGACCAGCGGCCGCCCGAACGCCTTGCGCTCGCGCATATGAGCGAGCGCTTTTTCGAGCGCAGCCGCGCCGCCTCCGAGCGAACAGGCGCCGATATTGAGGCGCCCGCCATCGAGCCCGGCCATGGCGATTTTGAAGCCTTCGCCCTCGGCGCCGACGAGATTGGCGGCGGGAATGCGCGCCGCCTCCATGATGACCTGGCGCGTCGGCTGGGTGTTCCACCCCATCTTGCGCTCATTGGCGCCAAACGAAAGACCAGGGCTTCCCTTCTCGACGACGAAAGCCGAGACGCCGCCGGCCCCCTCGCCGCCGGTGCGCGCCATGACGAGATAGATATCGGCGGCGCCGGCCCCGGAGATGAATTGCTTGACGCCGTCGAGCACATAATATTCGCCGTCGCGGCGCGCCCGCGTCTGCAGCGCCGCCGCGTCCGATCCAGCCCCGGGCTCGGTCAGGCAATAGCTCGCCATATGCGCCATGCTGGCGAGTTTCGGCAGGAATTTCTCACGCAATGCCGGCGCGCCGAAACGGTCGATCATCCAGGCAACCATATTATGAATCGACAGATACGCCGCCGTGCTCGGACAGCCGGTCGCCAGCGCCTCGAAGATCAAGGCGGCGTCGAGACGCGTGAGGCCCGAACCGCCGCTCTCCTCGCGCACATAGATCGCCGCCATGCCGAGACCCGCCGCCTCGCGCAAAGCTTCGACCGGGAAATGCTTGGCTTCGTCCCAGGCGATGGCGTTGGGCGCGAAGCGCTCATCGGCGAAGGTCTTCGCCATGTCGCGCATGGCGAGGTGATCGGCGTTAAGGGCGAACATGTTGTCGTCGCTCCCTTTGGATCATTCGGGCGCGAACATGTCGGCGACCGGCGTCGCGATGCCTGGCGGATCGAGGCGCAGCAGACCTTCGGTGAGAATCCGCGTTTCGATGATGTCGCCTTGCCCGCGCTTGTGATGAATCAGCACCCGCCGTTCGGGGTCGATGATGAGATAATGGGAGAGGCCAGGCAGCGAGAAATAGCCCGTCAACTTGGCGCCATGGTCGCGCGCAGCCGTACTGGGCGAGAGCACTTCGACGACGATGATGGGATTGGGAACCTCGATCGCTTCGGGAGGCAGGCGCGGTCCGCAATAGACCAGAGCGTCGGGCTCGAAGATCGTTCTCTGGTTGATGCGCACGCCGAGCCCGTCTGGCAGCGCCCGACATGGCGCGCGCGCACTTTCTATGGCTCGCGCCAAAGCCTTGACCGATTGATCCTTAGTCTCCGCATGAGCGACGCGCTCGGGCGACATAGCGACCGCGGCGCCATCGTACAATTCCCATCGCCCCTCCTGGGCTTCGGCCCAAACGAGGAACTGATCGGCGGACAATTTCTCTTTTGCGACGACTGACATGAGCTGACCTTAGCATAGCCGCCACGGCCGTGGAATCGCGAGGCGCAACCGCTGGCGCGCCTCGCTTGCCGCTCGTCACCCCATCGTCGGAATATTGAAGTTCGCCCCATCCTTCACGCCCGACGGCCAGCGCGAGGTGATGGTCTTGGTCTTAGTGTAGAAGCGGATCGAATCCGGGCCGTGCTGGTTGAGATCGCCGAAGCCCGACCGCTTCCAGCCGCCGAAAGTGTAGTAGGACACCGGCACCGGGATCGGGATGTTGACGCCCACCATGCCGACCTGGACCTTGGAGGCGAAATCGCGCGCCGCATCGCCGTCGCGTGTGAATATGGCGACGCCATTGCCATATTCATGGTCGTTGCAGAGGCCCAGCGCCTCGCCGTAGTTGGTGGCGCGCACCACCGACAGCACCGGCCCGAAAATCTCTTCCCTATAGATGCGCATGTCCTTGGTGACGCCGTCGAACAGGCAGCCGCCCATATAGAAGCCGTTTTCATAGCCCTGCATCTTGAAGCCGCGCCCGTCGACGACAAGCTTGGCGCCCTCTTTCTGGCCGATGTCGACATAGGATTTAACCTTGTCGAGATGGGCCTTGGTCACCATCGGGCCGTAATCGGCCGAGGCGTCGGTCGAAGGGCCGATCTTCAGCGCTTCGACGCGCGGAATGAGGCGCTTGATCAATTCGTCGGCGGTCGCCTTGCCGACCGGCACGGCGACCGAAATCGCCATGCAGCGCTCACCCGCCGAGCCATAGCCGGCGCCCATCAGCGCATCAACAGTCTGGTCCATATCGGCATCGGGCATGATCACCATATGGTTCTTGGCGCCGCCGAAACATTGCACGCGCTTGCCGGTCGCCGTGCCGCGCGCATAAATATATTGCGCGATCGGCGTCGAGCCGACAAAGCCGATCGCCTGGATGTCGGCATCGTCGAGGATGGCGTCGACCGCTTCCTTGTCGCCATTGACGACATTGAGAATGCCGGGCGGCCCGCCCGCTTCGACGAACAATTCGCCGAGCCGCATCGGCACGCCGGGATCGCGCTCGGAAGGCTTGAGGATGAAGGCGTTGCCGCAGGCGATCGCTGGCGCGAGCTTCCACAAGGGGATCATCGCCGGGAAGTTGAACGGCGTGATGCCGGCGACGACGCCGAGCGGCTGGCGCATCGAATAGGAATCGATGCCGGGGCCGGCCCCGTCGGTGAATTCGCCCTTCATCAGATGGGGAACGCCGAGCGCGAATTCGACGACTTCGACGCCGCGCTGGATGTCGCCCTTGGCGTCGGCGACCGTCTTGCCATGTTCGCGCGCCAGAATGTCGGCGAGTTCGTCGTTGTTGCGCGCGATCAGGTCGAGGAACTTCATCAGCACGCGCGCGCGCCGCTGCGGGTTGGTCGCGGCCCAATCGGGCTGGGCAGCCTTGGCGTTTTCGACGGCGGCGCGCATTTCCGCCTTCGAGGCGAGCGCGACAGTCGCGCGCACCGTGCCGTCCATCGGCTGGAAGACCTCCGCCGTGCGGCCCGATTTGCCGGCGACATGCTTGCCGCCGATGAAATGCCCGTAGTTGATCATCGTTCGCTCCCTTGGATTTCGTCCTCTGGGGTCTCCATAGCCCTCATTTTTTTGCACAGCAATCGCCGATTTCGCTCATCGTCTGTGCAGAAACTGGCTTACTCGAGATTGGTGTGCCGCGCCCGCATCGTCTCGGGGCTTTCGCCGAGTCGGTCGCGCAACGCGAGCACGATGATTTCGAACAGCACCATTTGCGCGGTCTCGAACAGCGAGCCCATCGGCAGGACGGAGACTTCGCCGCTGCGATCGTCGGCCATCGTCTGGGCGGGAATATGGAAGACGACATCCGCGCGGGCCGGCGTGCGAGCGCCGGGCTGGGCAGTGACGACAGCGATTTTCGCGCCCGCCTCGCGCGCCACGCCGATCAAAGCGTCGCCGATATTGGAGGCGCCTGGGCCGGATGAAACCAGCAGCAGATCGCCCGCCCCGAGCGGCGGCACGTTCATGTCGCCGACCACCGAGACGTCAAGGCCGAGATGGCTCAGCCGCATCGCCAGCCCGTCCATCTGCAGCCCCTCGCGCCCGGCGCCATAGATCGCGATGCGCCTGGCCGCAACGATCGCGTCGATCAGCGCCGTCTCCGCGCCGGGCGGCAGCCGCGCGAATACTTTGGCGAGATCGCCGAGCGCGCGGGTCGCAAGGGCCGCGAGGCTGTCGTCGGTTTCTGCGCTCATCCAAATCCTCCCGATGCGAAACGCGCCAGGTCTGCGCGGCGCCGCGGGTAAATTCATCGCGCGAGCAAGCTTCGTCAATCGTTAGTTGCGCGCGCCGACGCCCCTTCCCCCCTTGCGGGGGAAGGTGTCATGCGAAGCATGACGGATGAGGGGTAGTCGCGCGCAGCGCGACGGCTTTGAACCTATCCGCTCGCCGCCGCGCGCGATGATCAACCGGATGCTGCTCGCATCCAAGGGCGGAAAGTTCTTCAGACGTCCAGGACGGTCGCATCATCCTCAGGCATCGAGGAAAATTCTGCAGAGCCCGAAGCCGTCGCGCTGCGCGCGACCACCCCTCATCCGGCCGGCTCCGCCGGCCACCCTCCCCCGCAAGGGGGGAAGGTCCGCGCGCCCTCACTGCCCCCACCCCTCCATCTTGCATCCGCTCGCCCCCAGTGGCCGGAACGCTGCGTCGGCGGGGATTTTGGCGACGATGGACAGATAGTCCCACGGATATTTCGACTCCGCCGGCTGCTTCACCTTGACGAGATAGCGGTCGTAGACGACGCGCCCGTCGGCGCGCACCACGCCATTGTCGGTGAAGATGTCGCGGATCGGCGCCTGCTTCATCGCCTTGGCGACTTCGGCGGCGTCGTCGCTCCCCGTCGCCTTCACCGCCTCGAGGTAATGAAGCACCGAGGAATAGAGCGCGGCCTGATTGTCATTGGGCATGCGTTTGGCGCGCTCGAAAAAGCGTTTGGCGAAAGCGCGCGTCGCATCATTGATGTCCCAGTACCAGGATTGCATGAAGACGAGATCATGGGCGATCGGCAGGCCGAGCGCGTTGACGTCGCTGAGATAGGTGATCGGCGTCGCAATATATTGCCCCGGCGTAAGGCCGAATTCATTGGCCTGTTTCAGCGAAGTCGATAGATCAGCGCCGGTATTGGCGAGCACCACGACTTTGGCGCCCGACGCCTGCGCCGACAAGAGATAGGAGCTGAAATCGGCGGTGTTGAGCGGCGCCCGCACGGCGCCGACCGTCGTCCCGCCCGCTTTGGCGATCGCGTCCCGCGCGTCGGCCTCGAGCGAGGCGCCGAAGGCGTAATCGGCGGTGATGAAATAGAAACTGTCGCGCTTGTCGTGAATCAGCAGGCGCATCAGCGAGACGCCATTCGACCAATTGTCGGCGTTCCACTGAAATCCATTGGGCGAGCAAGCTTTGCCGGTGAGATCGGAGGATGAAGCGGAATCAAAGATGACCAGCCTTTTGCGCGCCCTGGCGAGATCCTGCAGCGCGAGTGCGACGCCGGAATTGGTGATATCGAAAATCACCCGCACGTCTTTCGCGTCATACCATTCGCGCGCGATCGCCATGCCGATGTCGACCTTGTTCTGGTGATCGGCGACAAGGAGCTCGATCTTCTTACCCAGGACAGCGCCGCCGAAATCCTCAATCGCCATCCGCACCGCCTGCACCGAACTCGGCCCGGCAAGATCGGCATAGGGGCCGGACTGATCGTTCATGATGCCGAGGACAAAGGGAGCGTCGTCGGCGACCGCCGGGGCGGCGAAGGCGAGGAGAGCGAGGGCGAGACCTAGCGAAAGTCGCAACATGTTTGGCTCCTCTAAACAAACGCCGACGTATGACCCGGACAACGGAAGGGAACCGAACTCGCCCGTGGCGACAGCATGTCATTGATCGCGTGGAGGCGATTATGCGCGAAAGACATTCGAAATCGCACAGGTTCGCAACCTTTGAGGCGATGATTGAGAGCGGATTTCCTCATTGTTTGCATGGCGGAGCGGATGCGCGAGAGGGAATCGAAGTCAAGGACGGGCCGAAGGCCCGCCGCCTGCGGCGGCGACCACTTTGTGGTCGTCCTTGAGTTCGAATCCCTCTCGCGCATAATCGCCTCCATGCAATCAATGAGCGCCTGTCGCCGCAAGCGGCGACTGCCTGCTGTGTGTTTGAACCAGGATAGGCCGCTCGACAAGGCTGGCCAGCGCAAGCCCGACCATTGCGGCCGGGGAATGCTCCGCGGCCGACGCGCCTATGCTATTCTCATGCCATGGATTGGGACAATGTGCGCGTTTTCCTCGCTGTCGCCAGGGGCGGCCAATTCGTCGCGGCGGCGCGGCGGCTGCGGCTCGACCACGCCACCATCAGCCGGCGCATCGCCGCGCTGGAGACGGGTTTAGGGGCGAAATTATTCGACCGCCGCACCACCGGCGCGCGGCTGACCTCGGCGGGCGAGCTTTTTCTCGCGACCGCCGAAGAGATGGAATCGGCGTTCCTGCATGCGCAGGCCGAGATCGGCGACCGCGATGTCGAACTGACCGGCGTGGTGCGGATCGGCGCGCCCGACGGCTTCTCGACCTACTATCTCGTCGCCGCGCTGCGCGAATTCGCCGAACGCCATACCGGCATCGTCATCCAGCTCGTACCGACGCCGCAGGTGATCCCGCTGGCCCGGCGCGAGGTCGATATCGTCGTCGTGCTCGACAAGCCTGAGGCGGGGCGCTTCGTTGCGCGCAAGCTCACCGATTATTCGCTCGGCATCTATGCGAGCGCCGCCTATCTGAAAGCGCATAAGGCGCCGCGCGACATCGCCGATCTCGCTCGCCATCGGCTGATCGGCTATGTGGAGGAGCACGCCTTCTCGACGGCGCTCGATTATGTCAGAGAACTCTACGATGGCGCGCCGACCTCGTTCGAATGCACCAGCGCGGTGACGCAGTTCGAAGCCCTGCGCGCCGGCCTCGGCCTCGGCGTCGTCCATGATTTCATCGCGCGCCGCTTCAAGGACCTCACGCGCGTCCTGCCCGAACGGCGCGCCATGCGCGGCTATTGGATCGTCACCCATGAGGACACCCGCGGGCTCGGACGCATCCGGGCCGTGCATGACCATCTGGTGGCGGCGGTCGAGCGCGACCGGGGGGTGTTTATTTAACGGCGGCGACGGCGGCGCCCTATTCCCCATCCCCGTCACGTCCGATAAATTCTTTCAACGCCCTGTCAAAATCGTCATCGCCCGAACGTCATTGAAGCAACGGGGCCTGACGCCTCGTGAAACCGACCGAGGAGCATTCCATGCAATATATGCTGTTGATCTATGGCGACGAAAGCGCGCGGGCGCACGTCAGCAAAGAGCAGATGGGCCAGATGTTCGCCGCCTATGGCGCCTATACCGAGGCGATGAAGAAGGCCGGCGTGTTCAAGGCGGGCGATCCGCTGGAAGCCGCCTCGACGGCGACGACCGTGCGCGTCTCCGACGGCAAGACCAAGGTGCTGAATGGCCCCTATGTCGAAAGCAAGGAGCAGCTCGGCGGCTATTACATTATCGAAACGGCCGATCTCGACAGCGCCCTGTCCTGGGCGGCGCGCTGCCCCGGCGCACAGTTCGGCACGATGGAGGTGCGCCCCGTCAGGCCGATGCAGGCTGAAGCTTTCGGCATCGGTGAGAGGGCGACCGGCGGTCTGTGAGACCGCCGCTTCATCCCATTGTCGCCATGTCGACTAGATATTCCTGGCGCATCCGGTCGAAATGATGACCGCGCGAACGTCACTGAAACGACGGGGCCTGACGCCCCGCCGTGGAAGATGAGGAAGGCGTCATGCAATATATGCTGCTTGTCTACTGGGACGAAGGTGCGCAGGCCGCCTCGACGAAAGAGCAAAAGACCGAGACCTTCGCGGCCTATAGCGCTTATGCCGAGGCGATGAAGAAGGCGGGCGTACATCGCGCCGGCCATGGCTTGCAGGCGACATCCACGGCGACTGTTATTCGCGCCCCCGACGGCAAGGCCAAGGCGCTCAACGGACCCTACGCCGAAAGCAGAGAGCAGCTTGGCGGCTATTTCCTCATCGACGTGCCTGATCTCGACAGCGCGCAGGCCTGGGCGGCGCGTTGCCCCGGCGCCCAGCGGGGCGCGGTCGAGGTTCGGCCCCTTATGATCTATTGATCGAAATTCTTCGATGCCGCGAGAAAGCGAACAACTGGCGGTCGAGACCGCGCAAGCGGTTGCGCGCCGGAGCTATGGCAAACTGGTCGCTATTCTCGCGGCGCGAACGCGCGACGTCGCAAGCGCGGAAGACGCTTTGTCGGAGGCCTTCGCTGCCGCCCTGGTCGATTGGCCCGTCAAGGGCGCGCCGCAAAGTCCTGAGGCATGGCTGCTCGCGGTCGCGCGCCGCAAGATGGTCGATGCCGCGCGCCGGCGCGGCATAGGCGAGGCCGCCGCCGACCATTTGCGCCTGCTGGCGGAGGAGCTTGAAGCCATGGCCTGGGAGACGCCGCAAATTCCCGACGAGCGTCTCGCCTTGATGTTCGCCTGCGCGCATCCGGCGATCGAGGCGGGCGTCCGGGCGCCGCTGATCCTGCAAACCATCCTCGGCTTTGACGCCGAAGCGATCGGCTCGGCGTTTCTGGTTTCACCCGCCGCGATGGGCCAAAGGCTGGCGCGGGCGAAGAACAAGATACGCGGCGCCGGAATTCCATTTCGCATTCCCGAGCGCGCGGAGATGCGCGAACGGCTGGAGGCGGTGCTGGAGGCGATCTACGCCGCCTATGCCGAAGGCTGGAGCGATCCGGCCGGCGCCGATCCTTCCTTGCGCAATCTAGCCGAAGAGGCGATCTGGCTCGGCCGGCTGATCGTGCAGCTTCTGCCCGATGAGCCCGAGGCGCTCGGCCTGCTGGCGCTGATGCTCTATTCGCAGGCGCGGCGCGGCGCGCGGCGCGACGCTTCGGGCGAGTTCGTCCCGCTCGCCGACCAGGACCCCGATTTGTGGAACGCCGATCTCATCGACGAGGCCGAGACGCTGCTATTTCGCGCCAGCCGATTCAGCGCGTTCGATCGCTACCAACTGGAAGCGGCGATCCAGTCCGCCCATGTCATCCGCCGCCGCGGCGGCGGCGCCGACTGGGCTGCAATCGAGCGGCTCTATGACGGCCTCTGCGCGATCACCGGCTCGCCAGTGGCGGCGATCAACCGCGCGATCGCCATCGCCGAGACGCGCGGCGCCGCGGAGGGGCTGGCGGCGCTGCCGACGCTGAGCGACAGCCCTCGCCTCGCCGAATATCAACCCTATTGGGCGGCGCGCGCCGAGCTTTTGTCCCGGCTCGGCCAAACCGCCGCCGCCGGGGAAGCCTATGACCAGGCGATCGGCCTCGAGGCCGACCCCGCCGTGCGACGGTTTCTGCAGAAGCGGCGGACGCGGCATGCGCGGTCGCAGTGAAAGTCGTCAGAGGCTTGCCGCCCCTTACGCCCCCGAATGCGCGAACGCCCAGTAAAGCTCGCGCGCGCGGCGGAACGCCGGGCCGGGCTGAAGATCGCGCTGCTCGATGCGGCGCACCGGCGTCACCTTGCCGAAATTGCCGATCACGAAAATCTCGTCGGCTTCGTCGAAATCCTGGAAGCTCAATGTCGCTTCGCGCGCGTCCTTGCCGTCCTCGCGCAGCAGTTTCAGCACGCGCTGGCGCGTCACGCCGTTGAGGAAGCTGCCATTGGCCGCCGGCGTCATGATCACGCCGTCCTTGGCCATGAAAATATTGGCGGTGGCGAGTTCGGCGACATTGCCAAGCACGTCGGCGAGGATGCAATTGTCGAAGCCGCGCGTGCGCGCCTCCATTAGAGCGCGCGCATTGTTGGGATAGAGGCAGCCCGCCTTGGCGTCGATCGGCATGGTGTCGGCGGTCGGTTTGCGATAGGCCGAGCGGGTGATCGAAATGCCTGTCGGTTCGGGCAGCGGCGCTTCATAGATCGACAACAGGAAGCGCGTCGAATCGGGATCGGGCGGCACCGAGCCGACGCCATTGCGCTCCGCCCAATACATCGGCCTGATGTAGAGCGGCGTTCCATGTGCGAATTTCTTGACGCCCTCCCGGGCGAGTTCGACGATCGCCTCGTCGCTCATTGTCGGCTTCAGCCACATGGTTTTGGCCGAACGATTGACCCTGGCGCAATGACGGTCGAGGTCGGGCGTGACGCCCTCGAAGGCGCGGGCGCCGTCGAATACGCTGGAGCCGAGCCAGAAGGCATGGGTGCGCGGCCCCAGAATCGGCTTGTTGCCCTCGATCCATTCGCCGTCGAGAAAGGTGAAAGTCTGCGACCAATCGGGCATTTCGTCTCTCGATTCGTTGAAAGTGAAGCAGTAGACCGTAAGTTTAGGCCGTCTAGCCTACGAAATCACGCGTTTCCGGCAAGGGTTCGGAATTTAAGTTAAATTGATTCGCCGCTTCGCGCCGGCGCGGCGCAAAGACTCTCGGGGGAATGCGGGCATGGGCTGGCTCTTCGACAATTTCCTGGCCGACATGCGCGGGCCGGACTTCCTGATATTCTATGCGATATTCGCCGTCGTCGTGCTTGCCGCCGCCTATGCCTTCATTGCAATGCAGGACACGACGGGCGCCCGGCCGGCGCCGGCAATTCCGTCCGCCGTCGACCCCTATGAGCTTGCCTTTCTACGCGGCGGCGCCAATGAGGTCATCCGCACCGCGGTCTATTCGCTGCGGCAGAAGGGGCTCGTCGAAATCGCCGAGACGACCCGCATCCGCGCCTCCGGCTTCAGCGCGCAGGCGCTTAATCCGATCGAACGCGCGGTCCTGGACGCGGTATCGCCCGCCCCCACGATCGCCGGTTTGTTCGCCGACAAGTTCTTAAGAAACACGCTGGAGCGCCTGTGCGACGGCTATGAGCGGCGCCTGTCGGCCGAGCAATTGCTAACTCCGCCGGAAGTGCGCCGCGCTGCGCGCCTGACGCTGGTCGTGGCGGGCGCCCTGCTGATCGCGCTCGCCGCCTATAAGGTCGCGGCGGCGGCGATGCACGGCCGCTCCAATGTCGGCTTTCTGTTCATGGAAGCGGCGGTCGCCTGCGTCGCGATGATCTGGATGTTCCGAGGCCTCAACGCCAGCCATGCCAGCAAACGCGGCAAGGCTTATCTCGCGCAGGTTCAGTTCGCCTATTCCGGTCATCTCAGCGCCGTCCGCGGCGAGGCGACGCAAGGCGCTCCCGCCAGCGCCGCGTTCGGCGGCTCCGCCCTGCTGATGGTGGGCCTGTTCGGCTTCGCCATCCTCAAGGACACGCCCGATGCGGCGCTCGCGAAGGCGTTCGCGCAATCCTCCGGTTCGGGCGGCGACGGCGGCGGCTCATGCGGCGGCGGAGGCGGCGGCGGCGGGGGGTGCGGCGGTTGCGGCGGCGGCGGCGGCGATTAACGATGGCCGCGCTCGCCGACCTTGAGCCTCTCGGCGTCGGCCTCGGCTATCGCGCAGCCTTTCGCGCCGATCTTTTCGCGCATCGCGAACTGGTCGATTTTCTCGAAGTGACCGCCGACCATTATTTCGACGTCGCCCAAGAGAAGCGCGACGAGCTCGATCTTCTCAGCCGTCATTTCACGCTCATCCCGCATGGGCTCGAACTGTCGATCGGCAGCGCCGAGGGGATTGACGAGGCCTATCTCGAAAAATTTGCCGCTTTGATCGCACGGCTCGACCCGCCCTATTGGAGCGAACATCTCGCCTTCACCCGCGCCGGCGGCCTCTCCATCGGCCATCTCGCCTGCCTGCCCTACACCAGCGAGGCGATCGAAATCGTGCTGCGCAATGTCGAGACCGTCCGCAAAACGATCAAGGTTCCGCTGATCCTCGAGAACATCACCGCGACTGTGCTGATTCCAGGCGCTGAAATGGACGAGCCGGAATTCGTCGCAACCGTGCTGAAAGAAGCCGATTGCGGCTGGCTCTGCGATGTGACGAACCTGTTCACGAACGCGTTCAACGAAGGGCGCGACATCGCGTGCGAACTCGACCGCTGGCCTTGGCGGCGCATCGTGCAGATGCATTTCGCCGGCGGCCGCGTCAGCGATGGCGTCATGATCGACAGCCACGATGGGCCGACTTCGCCAGAGGTGTGGCGCCTGCTGGAGGCGGCGGTGGCGCGCTCTGATGTGAAGGGGATCATCCTCGAACGCGACGAGCGCCTGCCGCCGTTCCAGCAATTGCTCGATGAAATCGGCGAGGCTCGCACCATCGGCAGGCGGCACGGGCGATGGCCTTAGGCGAGCTCCAGTCGGCGCTGGCGCGGCTGTTCACCGATGAAGCCGCGCGTGCCGATTTTCTGTGCGATCCGCGAGCGGCCGGCCGCACGCTTGGCCTCGATGAAAGCGACGCGGAGACGCTCGCGCGTCTGGCGCCGCGCGCCTTGCGCCAGTTCGCTGGCAGTCTGCGGGCCAAGAGCGTCGCCGATGCGCGCAGGCGGATGCCGTTGACCGCGCGGGCGCTTGGCGAGGCCTTCGCCGACCATTGGCGGGACGCTTTGGCTTTGCTGTCGGCGGGCGCGAGCCGCGCGGACGAGGCGCATGCGCTGGCGGCGCGGCTCGCGGCGCTCGCCAAAGCGCATCGAGTGGCCCCCGAGTGGATCGGCGATCTCGCACGCTATGAGGCGGCTTTCGTCGAGGCGGCGCATCGGCGGTTCGGAGTGCGCGTATTGCTGTTCCGATTTCCTGTCGGGCGGATCGCG
>DATBZF010000115.1:0-7410 GCA_036513315.1 Roseiarcus sp. | reverse complement strand
CGAAAAACTCAATCCGGATTGGCGCGATCTCTACGCCGACTTCGCGTGAGATGCAGAGGAAGAGATGGCCTGTGTGCGGCTTAGTCTGGATCGCTTCGTCGCTTCGCTCCCTCGCGATGACGATGGCGGTTCATTCACTGACGTCATCGCGAGGGAGCGAAGCGACGAAGCGATCCAGACTGGGCTACATGCGCGACGCGTCGCGGCTGCAAGAGCGCGCTATCGCGATTGGCGACATGGCACGGCGACGCACTCGCTGCGCTGTCTATCCGTCGGACGGGACGGCGCCCCGTAAGGGGTGAACGGGGAGCGGCCCAGCGCCCTACCGCGCCGCCGCCGCGGCGCGCTTGATCCGCACGATCACGTCGACGCGGGAAATCTCGGTTCCCTCAGGCGCCTGCGGCAGGCCGGAGACGGCGACTTCGCCTTTCGGGATGTCGAGGAGGGAATTGGTCTCCTCGATCAGGAAATGGTGATGAGGGGTGATATTGGTGTCGAAATAGGTGCGCGAGCCGTCGACGGCGATTTCGTTGAGGAGGCCGGCCTGGGTGAATTGGTGGAGCGTGTTATAGACGGTGGCGAGCGAGACCGGCACTTTCATCGCCACCGCTTCTTCGTAAAGCGTCTCGGCGGTCACGTGGCGGTCGCCCTTGCCGAACAGCAGCCAGCCCAGGGCGATGCGCTGGCGGGTCGGCCGCAGGCTGGCGCGGCGCAATTTTCCGCGCAGCAAATGGACCGGGCAGGCGTTCATCGCCTCACCGGTCTGGGCGCTCCTGGGCGGGAAAGTTCTCAGCTCGGCCAATCGATCCAACTTCCAACATTGGGGACAAGGCCGCAAAGGCGCAGCCGTGCCCTTATAATACGAAACGGCCTCGCCGTCTGCAACTTGCAATAGAATGCGACACTTTGGCGGAAATGCCAATGGCGCGCCGCTTCCGGGATGGGGCCGCTTGTGTTAGGAAGCGCCGATTGTCTGGCGCGTCGGCGCCGCGCAGGCCTGTTCACAGGCGCTTGCGCAAGAGGGGATTTGGCGTTGATGAGCGAAAGGCGTTCCAGTTTCGCCTATGAGGAGCTGCTGGCCTGCGGGCGCGGCGAATTGTTTGGCGCTGGCAACGCCCAACTGCCGCTGCCGCCGATGCTGATGTTCGATCGCATCGTCGATATTTCCGAAGCGGGCGGGGCGAATGGCAAGGGCGGTCTGCGCGCCGAATTCGACATCAAGCCGGAACTTTGGTTTTTTGGCTGTCATTTCAAGGGCGACCCCGTCATGCCTGGCTGCCTGGGACTCGACGCTTTGTGGCAATTGACCGGGTTTTTCCTCGGCTGGCTCGGCCTGTCGGGAAAGGGGCGGGCCCTCGGCGTCGGCGAAGTGAAATTCGCCGACCAGGTCCTCCCCAATGTCAAACGTGTGATTTATGGCGTCGATATGAAGCGGGTCTTCCGCGGCAAGCTGGTGCTCGGCATCGCCGACGGCTGGTTGGAAGCCGATGGCCGGCGCATATATGAGGTCAAGGACATGCGCGTTGGCCTGTTCGGCGCCGCCAAGCCCGCGGAAGCCTGAATTTAAGCGATTCGATCCGTCCCGGTTTCATCGCTCCGCGTCGCGAGCTTTCAGGAGAATGGCATGAGGCGTGTCGTCGTTACCGGTATGGGGATCGTCTCTTCGATCGGCAATAACACGCAAGAGGTGCTGGCCAGCCTGCGCGAGGGCCGTTCCGGCGTGACGCGGGCCGAAACTTACGCCGAGCTCGGTTTTCGCTGCCAGGTGCAAGCGGCGCCGACCTTGAAGGTCGACGAGGCGGTCGATCGCAGGGCGATGCGGTTTCTGGGCGGCGGCGCCGCCTGGAACCATGTGGCGATGGAACAGGCGCTGCGCGACAGCGGACTCGAGGAAAACGAGATTTCCAATGTCCGCACCGGTCTCATCATGGGCTCGGGCGGTCCTTCGACGCGCACGATCGTCGAAGCGGCCGACATCACGCGCTCGAAAGGCCCGAAACGGGTGGGTCCCTTCGCCGTGCCCAAGGCGATGAGTTCGAGCGCATCGGCGACGCTGGCCACCTGGTTCAAGATCAAAGGCGTCAATTATTCGATTTCCTCGGCCTGCGCGACTTCCAATCATTGCATCGGCAATGCTTATGAAATGATCCAATGGGGCAAGCAGGACATCGTCTTCGCCGGCGGCTGCGAAGATCTCGACTGGACCCTGTCGGTATTGTTCGACGCAATGGGCGCAATGTCGACGGGTTTCAACGACAATCCGGGCGTCGCCTCCCGCGCCTATGACAAGAACCGCGACGGTTTCGTTATTTCCGGCGGCGCCGGCGTCGTCGTGCTGGAGGAACTGGAGCACGCGCGCGCGCGCGGCGCGCGGATCTATGGCGAGATCGCCGGCTATGGCGCGACATCCGACGGCCACGACATGGTCGCCCCCTCAGGCGAAGGCGCGGTGCGCTGCATGCGTCTGGCTCTCGCCGGCGTGAAGGCGCCGATCGACTATATCAATCCGCATGCGACTTCGACGCCGGTCGGCGATCTCCGGGAAATCGAGGCTTTGCGCGAAGTGTTCGGCGCCGGCGACAAATGCCCGCCGATCGCCGCGACGAAATCGCTCACCGGCCATTCGCAAGGCGCGACCGGCGTGCATGAGGCGATCTATTCGCTGCTGATGATGCAGAATGGCTTTATCTGCGAAAGCGCCCATATCGACGAGATCGATCCGGCAATGGCCGATATGCCGATTGTGCGCGCCCGCCGCGATAATGTTAGACTGGGGGCGGTTCTGTCCAATTCCTTCGGTTTTGGCGGCACCAATGCGGCAATCGTTCTCAAGCACGTCGATGCTTGAGTCAGGGGGCGGGGAAGCGTGGTCAAAACAGGACTGATGGACGGCAAGCGCGGTCTCATAATGGGGGTCGCCAACGATCATTCGATCGCCTGGGGGGTCGCCAAAGCTCTCGCCGACCAGGGCGCGGAACTTGCTTTCACCTACCAGGGCGAAGCGCTCGGCAAACGGGTCAAGCCGCTGGCCGGCAGCCTCGGCTCGTCGATCGTGCTGCCCTGCGATGTCGAAGATCTCGCTTCCGTCGATCAATTGTTCGCCGCCCTCAAGGCGCAATGGAGTTCGATCGACTTTCTCGTCCATTGCATCGCCTATTCCGACCGCGGCGAATTGAAGGGCCGCTACGCCGACACCACGCGCGAGAATTTCACGCGCACGATGGTGATCTCGGCCTTTTCCTTCACCGAAGTCGCCAAACGCGCCGCCGCGCTGATGCCGCAGGGCGGCGCGATGACGACTTTGACCTTCGGCGGCGCGACCAGGGTGATGCCCAACTATAACGTGATGGGCGTCGCCAAGGCGGCGCTTGAGGCCAGCGTCCGTTATCTCGCCGCCGATTTCGGCCCGGTCGGCATCCGCGTCAACGCCATTTCGGCCGGACCGATCCGCACTCTGGCGGGCGCGGGCATCGCCGACGCGCGTTTCATGTTCAATTTCCAGCGCGATCATTCGCCGCTTCGGCGCACCGTGACGATCGAGGATGTCGGCGGCGCTGCGCTTTATCTGCTGTCGCCGCTGTCCGCCGGCGTCACCGGCGAGGTTCATTTCGTCGATGCGGGCTATAATATCATTTCGATGCCGCGTCCGGAGGACATCAAAGCTGCGGAGAACGGCGCGACGGATCTGGCGGCCGAATGACCCTGGCGGCGGTCAACGCCACGGCCGAATCATGGTAGCTTTTTCGTAAACGGGACGCTGGTAGACTTGGCGCGATCTGCCGAGAGACCCCTATGTCCATGAAAGCCGCCGTCCTGACCTTGTTGCGCGCCGGGCGAGCGAAGAGGCTCGCAAGCGCTCTCGCGATCATCGGGGCGGCGCTTCTGCTGCAGCCTGGCGCGGCGCCGGCGGCGACCCCCCACGCCAAGGCCAAGCTCGCCTCTCAGGCGCAGGCGAGGGCGACGGCGGCCGCCCATGCCTTTCAGCTTTTCATCGAAGATCTCTGGCCCCAGGCCAAGGCGCTCGGCGTTTCCAGGGCCACTTTCGACCTGGCGTTCCGCGGCGTGACCTATGATCCAAGCGTCGTCGCCCATACCGAAACCCAAGCCGAATTCGTGAAGCCGATATGGGAATATCTCGCCTCGGCGGTCTCGCCCAATCGCATCGAGCGCGCCAGGGCGGCGGCGCAGCAATATGAATCCTGGCTCTCCAAGGCCCAGCGCAAATTCGGCGTCGACGCGTCCGTGGTGACCGGCATCTGGGGATTGGAGACGGATTTTGGCGCTTTCGCCGGATCGGACTATGTGATCCGCGCCCTGGCGAGCCTCGCTTATGCGCGCTACCAGGGCGATTATTTCAAGGATGAGCTGCTCGCCGCGCTGCAAATTCTGCAGGATGGCGACATCACGCCGGCCCGGATGAAGGGCTCGTGGGCTGGCGCGATGGGACAGACCCAGTTCATGCCGTCGAGCTTTCGCGATTATGCCGTGGATTTCGACGGCGGCGGCCGCCGCGACATCTGGACGAACGCCCCCGACGCGATCGGCTCGACCGCCAATTACCTCGCCAAACATGGATGGGTCGCCGGCCTGCCCTGGGGCTTTGAAGTCACTCTGCCGGAGGGATTCCAGCTCAAAGACGCCGATTCATCCCATTACGCGCCGTTTAGCGCCTTCGCCGACCGCGGCGTCAAACGCGCTGACGGCAAAGCATTGCCGCAATCGGGCGAGGCGGAATTGTTGATCACGGCGGGGCTGAAGGGGCCGATCTTCCTGGTGACGGCCAATTTCAAGGTCATCAAAAGCTACAATAATTCGACCTCCTACGCCTTGGGCGTCGCCTTGCTTGGCGATCGCGCGATGGGCGGGGGGCCTCTTGTGGCCGACTGGCCCGTCCATGATCGCCAGCTCACGCCGGCGCAAATGCAGGAAATGCAGACTCGGCTGAAGAAAATGGGCTATGATGTCGGGAAAATGGATGGAAAGATCGGCGAGGTCGGCCAGGCCGCATTGCGCGCCTATCAGCAGAAGACGGGGCTGATCCCCGATGGCTATCCGACGCTCGCCTTGCTGTTGAAGATGCGTAAATAGCGCAGACCAATTCAAGATTGAGATCAAGGTGATAGCCCAAGCCATGGCAAGCATGCTCAAGCATTCCAGCTTTTCCGGCGCATGGAAAATCATCGCTGTCGCGCTGTTTCTCTATGCGACCGGAGGCCCCTCGGTGTTCGCCGGGAGCCAGAGCCCACTTGACTTCATTCTTCAGCAGGGGCGCGAACAGGCCGATCAAGCGCAAAAATCAAAGCCGGTCCAGGTGCGCCCCGCCCACAAGCCGGTCCGCGATTTCGTGCCGTCCGAGGCGACGCGGGCGCCGGGCTCGATCGGCGGAGCCCCGATTGAACCGACATTTTTTATCAATGTGCTGGGCGACAGCCTGGCGGTCTACGCCGCCGACGGATTGACTCAGGCTTTCGTCGACAAGCCGGAGATTTCGGTCGTCAACCGCGCGCACGAATCCTCGGGCCTCGTGCGCGACGATTTTTACGATTGGTTCAAGCTCGCCCATGACGTCGCTGCGGCCAAGGACAAGCTGGATTTTGTCGTCATCATTCTCGGCATCAACGATACTCAACCGCTGAAGGATGGCGACAATACGCTTGATCTGCAGAGCGACAAATGGCGCGAGCTATACGGACAGCGCATCGAACGCCTGGTTGCGCCGTTCAAACTCGCGCATGTCCCGGTCGCCTGGGTCGGCCTGCCGCCGATGCGCAGCGACCAGCTCAACGCCCAGGTCATCAAGTTCAACGAACTCTATAAAGAACACGCCGAAAAGGCCGGCGCTCATTATATCGACATCTGGGACGCTTTCGCCGACGAGGGCGGCGCCTACGACGCCTATGGGCCCGATATCAACGGCCAGAACGCTAAATTGCGCGCCGCCGACGGCATCCATTTCACCAAGGCCGGCGCCCGCAAGCTCGCGCAATTCCTGGAGGCCGACATCAAGCGGGCGTTTGACGCAGCCAAGCCCCAGAACGACATCGCCAACCTGCCGCCCGACATCGAACAGGCCGCGATCGACATCAATGCCCAGATCCGCCGCGAAATGGGCGTTCCCGCCCCGGCCGGGGCGCCGGCGGCGGCCGAGCCCGACAAGCCGTTGGCGGGCCCGATTCTGCCGCTGACGGCAAGGCCACTCTCGCCCGGCGGCGCGCTGGTCACCCGTCAAACCGCCCTGCGCGACAGCGGCGCGCTCGAACGGGCCCTTGCGCAAGGCTCGCCAATCGAGCCCAAATCGGGCCGCGCCGATAATTTTGCCTGGCCTCCGCTTTGACGCATCGTCGATCGTTGCGGCCGCAACAGGGATTGCACGATTGGCCGGAGAGCAGCGCTATCATGCGTTCTTGTTCGAGCGCTAACGACGTGCTAGGCGACCGGCCAGGATAACGTCGCTTCATCCGGCGGGAGAGGAAAGAGCTTCCAGTTCCCGCGGGGGCCACTTAAAGCGCCAATGTTCCGAATTTTTTGACGTGGCTTGTGGCGCAAACCGGCAGCGCGTTCACGGCGAAACGCTTGCGGGCGGGAGAGAGACGGATGGTCGACCAAAACGGCAATGGGATCACAGCGGCGGCCAATACGGCGCCAAGGTTGACGGTCCTGGTCCAATATTCCAAGGACTTTTCTTTCGAAAACCCGAATGCGCCGCGCACGCTCGGCCCGCAGCAGCAGGGCCCGAATATTTCTGTCCAGATCAATGTCAACGCCCGTCAGGTCGGACAAACCGATTACGAAGTGAATCTCGTGCTCGAAGGCGGCGCCGGCGAAGGCGAAAATATGCTGTTCAAGTTCGAGCTCAATTACGCCGGCGTCTTTCGCGTCGAAAACATTCCGGCCGAGCAGGTTCAGCCCGCCGTCATGATCGAAGGCCCACGGCTGTTGTTCCCATTCGCCCGGCAGATCGTCGCCGACGCGGTGCGCAGCGGCGGCTATCCCCCGCTTTATATCGACCCGATCGATTTCCAGGCCTTGTTCATGCAGCGCGTCGCAGCGGCGTCGGCGCAATCGGGCGCCGCCTGACCTGAGCGCCTGCCTGGAGCGTTTTGCGTTGGGAGTTGCCGCAGATTGGCGCCGCTTCGCTTGGCGATAGCAGTCAGCATGCTGACGGCGTAGACTTGTCAGGCAATGGCGGCGACGGCTTCGGCGTCGTCCTGTCCTGGTTCAAACACATATGAGACAGCCGCCGAGTCGTGGCGACACCATCTCATTGATTGCATGGAGGCGATTATGCGCGAGAGGAATTCGAACTCAAGGATGGTCCTTCGGACCACCGCCGAAGGCGGCGACGGCTTTGCCGTCGTCCTTGACTTCGAATTCCTCTCGCGCCCCGCTCCGCCATGCAAACAATGAGGA
>DATBZF010000114.1:0-4052 GCA_036513315.1 Roseiarcus sp. | reverse complement strand
GCTCGCCCCGAAGCGTTGGAAGTAGCCGCCCTGGAACGACGGCGCGAACGCGAACCTGTCTTCCATGTGAATATTGGTCGGCCCTTGAGCGCTGCCGGAAGCCGACAGCACGCCATCCGTGAAGACGTTCGAAGTTCCGATTGCATACACATGCTGGTGACCGAAATTCGTCCAGTTGGCGCTCGCGCCGAGGCCAAGAAAGAAGGCGCCGTTCGGCACAATAGATCCGGGCAAGATTGCCGGACTGGGCGGCGGCGCAGTCAGATTTGGCTGTGACAGGTCTGCCGCATTCGCCGACGCGGTCGCGAACGTTAGGATTACCGTGAGCGCAAGGCATGGGTTTCTCATCTGAACTCCTCGCCCGCCAGTCTATCATCAACCTTCATGGAGGAACGCTGACAAACTTGTGTCCCCTAAAAAAGCAACTTTCGTTTTGTTTCCTTGCGCTGGACTGCCCAAAACCAGCGAAAACGAAGCGCTTCGCTTCGCCAAACGAAACGAGCGGTTTCGCGACGAGGGTCGCAACTCATTGAGATCATTGAAGGTGCTGAATCAGCCATTTCGCGGAATCGTTTGTTTTCAATGGGTTGAACCTAATTTCGTTTCGCGCCGTTTGCGCGTGCGCTCTTTCATCCAAAACCGTGCGGGAGAAACGTCCCTCCGATCAGGCGATCTTAGCACGAATTCTGAAATAGGGAATAAAACTTTTCATTGTTTGGACTTACCGGGATTCGGTTAGGCTCGACCCAAATGCCCTACACCCCAAGCCCATGAAACGGGATGACGCGGCATGCCTCTCCAGCCTTCGCTGGCTTCGCGTTGGGCGGGCGCACGATAAGGCCGTCAGCGCTCGCCATTGTTTTCACCAGCGACGAGTCCTGCGCCGAAACCGGGGTCGCGACGAGAATTCCGTCCGCGCCGGGGCTGAGCGATGCGCGCATATAGTCCTGGCGCACCCCGTTCGCGGGCAAGTCGGCCGCAAGGTGGCCGGGCTGGCTGGGATCCGCGCCCGGGTCGGGCTCGCCGTGCAAAGCGCGCAGCAGCGGACGCAGGAACAGGATCGAACACACCATGGACGAGGTTGGATTGCCGGGCAGGCCCAGGATGCGCATTGCGCCCAGCCGTCCGTGCATCAGGGGCTTCCCGGGACGCATGGCGATGCGCCAGAAGCCGAGCTCCATCCCGGACGAAACAAGCGCCTTCTGGACGAGGTCGTAGTCGCCGACCGACGCGCCCCCCAGCGTCACCAGCACGTCGGCTTTGGCGTCGTGGGCGCGGCTAACCGCCGCTTTCATCGCATCGACTTCATCCACGGCTATACCAAGATCGACCGCGACCCCTCCGTAGGCCTCGACAACCCCTGCGACGGCGAAATTGTTGGAAGCGATGATTTGCGCAGGTCCGAGCGATCCGCCGGGCGCGACCAGCTCGTCGCCTGTTGCAAGAATGGCGACCCGTGCGCGGCGACGAACTGCGAGCGCTGTATGGTTCGCAGCGGCCGCCAGCGCCACATCTCGGGGGCTGAGGCGGCGGCCAGCCGGAATGAGGGATTCGCCTTCGCGGAAATCCATGCCGGCCTGACGCAGATTGTCGCCGGACGGAGCCGCGACCGAAAGCCGGATCCGCTTATCCTCGCGCTCGACATCTTCCTGAACGACGATGGAATCGGCGCCCGCCGGCATCGGCGCGCCGGTAAAGATTCGCACCGCCTCACCCGGGCCGACGGCTCCTTCAAAGGCGCGGCCAGCGGCGGATTCACCGATCACCACCAGTGTCGTCGGCGCCGCCGCCGTATCGGCCGCGCGTAGCGCGTAGCCGTCCATGGCGGAATTGGGAAACGGCGGCTGGGTGCGCAAGGCCTTGAGGTCGCGGACCAGGACGCGTCCATAAGCCTGCTCGAGCGCAACCTTCTCCTCCTCAAGCGGCGGAGCGCCGGAAGCGATCACGCGCGCCAAGGCCTCTTCAACCGTGATCATGGCGTTCATCGGCGCTCTTTCGTCGGCTCGTGCGCAGCGCGCCATTCGCCGGATTTGCCGCCCCGTTTCTCGATCAGCCGGACAGCCTCGATGGTCATGCCACGGTCGATCGCCTTGGCCATGTCGTAGATCGTCAGGCAGGCAATGGAAACGGCGGTCAGCGCCTCCATCTCGACGCCCGTCGGCCCAAAGCATCGCGCCTCGGCCCGCACGGCGAGGCCGGGCAGCGCTTGGTCCGGCGAAATGTCGACCAAAACCTTGGTCAGGGCCACTGAATGGCAGAGCGGAATGAGGTTTGAGGTCTTCTTGGCCGCCATAATGCCGGCGATGCGCGCTGCGCCGATGACGTCGCCCTTCTTGGCGTCGCCAGACAGGATGGTTGTCAGCGTTGGCGCCGCCATGCGCACCCGTCCTTCGGCGATCGCAACCCGGTCGGTCGCCGCCTTATCCGACACGTCGACCATGCGCGCTGCGCCGTCAGCACCAATATGGGTGAGCGGCTTCGATACGTCGGTTGATGAGACCATGGGTTGGGGCGCCTTCGCTCAAGCGTCTGCGTGAGCTTTGTCCATTGACCGTGGTTCGGCCGCCCCTTCAAGCAAAATTCGCCGCAGGCGGCAATGATCAATGGATCGATTGTCTTAGCCTAAGCCTTCCGTGTAAGGACGCTCGCGGGCGGCGGGCCGCGCGCCCTGATTTCCGAATGTGGTGATGGCGCGCGAGCCGAAAATTGCCTATGTGATGCTGCGCAATGCGCATTTCGGGCCGCGGCTTGCAGCGTCGGTCGAACTCTGCGTTCGCGACCTGGTCGTCCACAGCCGATATGCGGGCACGACGCTGGTCGTATGCCCGCCGGTGGATGAGCCGTTCGAGGGTATCCAGATTGCCACGATTCCCGATCCTGGAATCAGCGGCAATCTCGGCAAGGCGTGGGGCGTCGCCCAGTTGCTGTGGCGCCGCGGCATCGATCTCGCGATCGTCGAAAATCATCTGCCGGCGGCGGCGTTCATCGCGCTGACTTCGGCAGCGCGGGTAATTTTGCAAACCCACGCCTATGTCAAGGCGCCGACGAGCCCGCTTGACGGCGCCTTCCGCGGCCGAGAGCTGCGTTTGCTCGCCGGTTGCGCCTTCGTCAGCGAGTACGCCTTGAGCCAGTTCCGCACAGACTTCCCAGATGTGCGCGCCGTCCAGCGCGCCGTGCCCAACGGGCTCGACATGCAGGCCTGGTCAGCGACGAAACCCAAGGACAAATCGATCCTCTGTGTGGGCCGTGCGCTTAGGCACAAAGGCCATATCGAAGCGATGGCGGCAATCACGCGCGTTCTCCCCTCGCGGCCCGAATGGAGCGCTCGCTTCATGGTGTCCGACCCAGCGGTGGCCGACAGGGATCCGGAACTTGTCAATGCGCTTCGCGCCGCCGCTGAGCCTTTCAACGGCCGGATCAGGGTCGATTCCAACGTGCCCTATACCGAGGTCAAAGCGGCATGGGAGCGCGCGGAAGTCGGAATGGTGCTCACGACGGGCCCCGAGCCGTTCGGCCGGACGGCGCTTGAAGCCATGGCGAGCGGCGCCGCGGTCATCACATCGGGGCGGGGCGGCCTGGCTGAAATCTGCGGTCCCTATGCGGTGACGGTCGAACCAAGCGACGCCAATGGAATTGCGGCGGCGCTCGGCCAATTGCTGGATACGCCCGACCGGCGCGCGGATCTTGCACTCGCCGGGCGCAAGAGGGTCGAGGCGCTGTTCGATATCCGATCCATCGCGCGGCAGATGGACGAATTCATCGAGGCGTGCCTCGGCGAAGGGCGGGGACAAGCCAAGGTGTCGGGTCCGGGACGTCACGCGGCCCTCCCGCCATAGCGAACCCCAGTCCTCGAGCCCAAGGCAGTCTGGATTTTGACTTGCCTTTGTCCCGCGCAGGCGGAAAGGCTCCCTCGTGACGTCGACCCCCGTGATCTCGAAAATCGAAGCGCCTGCCGGCGATGAGCCCCTAATTGCGGGCGGCGCCCGGTTCTGGCGCACGAATTTTGCGCTGTTTCTCGGCAGCTTCGCGACCTTCGCAATGCTCTATTGCGT
>DATBZF010000113.1:0-56703 GCA_036513315.1 Roseiarcus sp. | reverse complement strand
GACCCCTGGTATATTGGAATCGAGCTGCTGAACGGCGGCGTCAGCTTCAGCGGTGACGGTCGGCCGATAGCCGGCTGTCGCTTTTGGGATATTTTCGTCGCTGGCGCGAACGGCGGCGCGTTGCTGATTGATATCAGGATTACTGAAATAGGCCTTGATCAAGGCCCCGCCGATTGTTTCCGCCCCCGCGACGCCACAAAACACCGTCAAACTCGCAGCGGCCGCCAGAGCGAACGCAAGGCGGCGCGCAGCCCAGACACCGTTGGAGACGACCGGCGCCCCCTCATTCACCCTGAAGAACAACATCGACGCCCCGTTTTTGGCCGCCGTTGCCCGGCGCGCCCGACATTTGGCTGCTTTGCGAACGCATTTGAGGCGTTCGACTGCAGCAATCGCCTAACGGCCGCGAACGCTACCAAGCCGCAAATAAAAAGGCCGGCGAACCGACGCTAGCGATTCAATATAAGCCTTTGTTCGTCGTGGGCTACCTGCGTCGTGCTGAGATCGCGCTCAAGCCACAGCAAATTTGTCGAGCGTCGCAATTATGCGACACTTTTACCGTCAAAAAGCAAAACTGGGCGTTTGCTGGAAATCCCGAAGCTTGGGCGCCGTCGCGTCAAAGAGAATTCGGCGGTTCGCGACGCCGCCGATTCTCTCGATAAAAACCGCTTTCATCGCGTTGAATGAAGCATCCACCCCGACAAGACGTCCGCCCGGCGCCAATTGGCTTAGAAGCTTTTCCGGACTTTGCTCAAAGGCGCCGTTGACGAGAATAATGTCGAAAGGACCGCCAGCGGTCCCATTGATCAAGTCGCCGGCGACGATTTCCACCGATTTTTCCGCCGCCAACAGAACTTTCGCCGCCGCAACCGCGCCTTCGTCGGACTCGAGAGCGACGACACGCGCGCCGAGGCCGGCCAGAACCAACGCGCTATAGCCCGAACCGCCGGCGACATCGAGCGCCCTTTCGCCGGGCCGAACATTCGCGGCCTGGATAAGTTTGGCCAGAACCATTGGCGCCAGCAAAAGCCGATAGCCCGCGCCGAGCGCTGGGACCTCGCGGTCAAGATAAGCGAGCGAGGCGAAGGCCGGCGCGACAAATGATTCGCGAGGGATTCGGGCGAACGCGGCGAGCAGCGCCTGATCGGTCACGTCGCAGGTCCGCAACTGGCCGTCCACCATATGCTGGCGCCGCACTGCCAAATCGTCGCTGGAAATTGCCTGGGCCATGGGCGCGCCGCTCGCTTTTCGTGGCGGCGCAGACGAATGCGCCGATAAAATCAAATTTGGAGGCCTCGCCCGGAATCGAACCGGGGTGCAAGGATTTGCAGTCCTCTGCGTAGCCACTCCGCCACGAGGCCGTGCCGATGCGAAGTTTCGCTGCAGCGCGTTGGGCTATAGCAAGATTCATTGTGCGGCGGCAAGGCGCTGGCGCGGGTCTCAGGCAATCTCGTCGTCCGGCTCGTCATCTTGCGCCCATGGCGAGTGCCGCAGAAACGGCAGACCGAGAAAATAGAGAGCCGTCGCGATCAGTCCGAGCTTGACCCAAAAATTCGCCTCGAGACGTTCGAAAATCGCCAAAGCAGCGAAGATGAACCAGGCGGCGGTCGCCGCGATCGTCCAGACGCGCAATCGTTCGACGCGCAAGGGATGGACGAACACGATCGGAGCGAACATCATCGCGGCGGCGATCAGCATTGCCGCCGCATTGACGAGCCAAGGCAGGCGAAAAACAAAGAGATAAAGAACGAACACGTTCCACAAGGCCGGAAAGCCACGAAACCAATTGTCGGCGGTCTTCATCCTGGTGTCGGCAAAATAAAGCGCCGAGGCGATGGTGACGACAAGGCCAATCCAGAAAGCCACCGAGGTCGGCATCAGGTCGGACCGCCAGACCGCAACGACCGGCGCGACGACATAAGTCAGAAAATCGATGATGAGATCGAGCGACGCGCCGTTGATCGTCGCGGCGGTTTCGGTGACCCTGGCGGCCCGCGCCAGCGTGCCGTCAATGCCATCGATAAATATCGCCAGACCAAGCCAGGCGAAAGTCGTGGGGAAATCGCGCTCGATCGCGGCATAAAGCGCAAGCAGCGCCACCGCGCCGCCCGACGCGGTCAACACATGAACCGAAAAGCCCGCCGCGTTTCGCACGGGGATGCGTTTGTTCGCCAAGCTCATTGCGGCTCCGCCCCGACACCCCGCCCGCGCGCAACTCAAGGGTCGCGCGGATTCGGGCGACGCTCGCCCGATCCGAGGAAAGCATGCATGCGTCAATTGGGCAATGTTGCGCAAGCTGCCTGAGTAAATTTGCGATATTGCGTGACCGGCCCGCATGATGGAGATTGCCGGATGGGACGGCGACCGGAGTCTTCGCCCCTCAACGAAAGCCTTCGTATGGATGAAGCCTCTGGCGATGCGTTATCCTGCCAAATTCTCGTCGTCGGGGCCGGACTGGCGGGCCTGATCGCCGCCATCGGCTTCGAGCAGGCTGGATTCGACGTCATTCTTTGCGGCGCGCCTGAGCGCATTGCGAATGGTCGAACCGTCGCTTTGCTTGAAAGCTCGACGCGGCTCGTCAGGACCCTAGGACTTTGGGCCGGCGTCGAACCACGCGCCGCGCCGTTGCGCGCGCTACGCATCGTCGACGACACGGGATCGTTATGGAGCGCTCCGCCGATCGAATTCCGCGCGGACGAAATCGGCCTGAAAGCCTTTGGGTGGAACATCGAAAACGCGGAACTGGTCGATGTCCTCGCCGCGGCGGCGCATTCCTCGCCCCGACTGCGAATCATCAACAGTCGGATCGCCACTTATGAATTCGGATCCAGCCAAGCGCGGGCGCGTTGCGAAAACGGCTGCCTGATAAGCGCCGCTCTGATCGCGGCGGCCGACGGGCGCGATTCGCCCGCCCGCAAGGCCGCCGGCATCGACGCCTCATTCCGGTCCTATCCGCAGACTGCGCTGACGCTTCTCCTGACGCATTCGCGCCCCCATCGTGATTTCTCGACGGAATTTCACACCCGAGCCGGTCCGTTCACGCTTGTTCCGCTGCCAGGATCGTCCTCAGAGATTTTCCGCTCCAGCCTCGTCTGGGTGATGGCGAACGCCGAGGCCCGGCGCCGCGCCGCGCTCGACGATCGCGCGCTTGCCGAAGAAATCGAGACGCAGGCCCGATCGATCCTGGGCAAGATGTGGGTCGAGGGAAAACGCGGCGCTTTTCCCCTTGGGATGCAATCGGCGGCGCGGATGATCGGGAAGCGTCTCGCCCTGATCGGCGACGCCGCCCATGTTCTGCCGCCGATCGGCGCGCAAGGGTTGAATCTCGGGCTGCGCGACGCCGCTCATCTCATCGAGGCGGCGCTGCGGGCGAGAGCGGGGGGGCGCGATCTCGGCGGCCGTGAAACGCTGGCTGATTACGCCCGTTTACGACGGCTCGACGTTGCTTTGCGCAGCGCCGCCGTCGACGGCCTCAATCGTTCGCTGCTCGCCGGTCTGCCGCCGATCGACTTCCTGCGCGGGGCAGCTCTCGGCGCGCTCGGCGCCGTCGGACCCCTTCGCCGCCTTGTCATGCGCGAAGGCGCGGCGCCGCATTTCTCCATGCCCAGATTGATGCGCGCGCACGGCTCAAGCGTGAAATGAGGTTCCGCGCGGCGCCTCTTTTTCGGATCGAGAGACGTTCCTCACTCCGGCAGCGGAATGAAATCGCTCTCATCGGGCACGGCGGCGAAGCGGCCCCGCTTCCAGTCCTCTTTGGCGCTCTCGATGCGTTCCTTGCGCGAGGAGACGAAATTCCACCAGATGTAGCGCGGACCTTCCAGCGCCGCGCCGCCGAGAAACATCAGTCGGCAATCGGTTTTTGCTCTTATCGTGATGCGGTCGCCGGGGCGGAAAATCAGCAGCCGCGGTCCTTCGAACAATTCCCCCGCCACGTCGATCTCGCCGTCGACGACATAGACGGCGCGTTCCTCGTAATCGTTGTCGAGCGGCGCGGATCGGCCGGCGGCGAGCCTGACCTCGACGTAGAACCAGGGCGAGAGGCCGGCGACGGGCGCCGCCTTGCCGAAAGCGCTGCCGGCGACAACACGCGCTTCAAGCCCATGGTCGGCGAGCGTCGGCAAGGCCGCCACGTCGAAATGTTGAAAGCTCGGCGCAGTCTCCTCCAACTCTTCGGGGAGGGCGATCCAGGACTGGATGCCATAAAGGCCCTGCCCGCTGGCGCGCTGCGCCGCCGGCGTCCGCTCGGAATGGGCGATGCCCCGTCCTGCCGTCATCAGGTTCATCGCGCCCGGGGCAATCTCCAGCGCATTGCCTTGGCTGTCGCGATGGAAAATCGAGCCCTCGAACAGATAGGTGACCGTCGCCAATCCGATATGGGGATGCGGACGCACGTCCATGCCCTGCCCGGCGATAAACTGCGCCGGCCCCATCTGGTCGAAAAAGATGAAGGGTCCAACCATCTGTCGCTTGCCATGCGGCAACGCACGCCGAACGGAAAATCCGCCAAGCTCGCGAACGCGCGGGACGATGACCAGCTCCAGCGCATCGCACGACCCAGCGTCGCCGGCGATTGGATCGTGTCCTTCTCTCCAGCTCATCGGCCAATCCTCAACTGAATTCGGCGCACGGGGATATCTTTAATCGTTGGAATTATCGACCGCTCTCCAGCAGGCGCGCGGCGTAACGCGCCATCTGGTCGACCTCGATGTTGACGCGATCGCCGGCCTGCCGATCGCCCCAGGTGGTGACAGCGAGCGTATGCGGAATCAACAGGACTTCGAAGCAATCGCCGTCGACCGCATTGACGGTGAGGGAAGTCCCATCCAGCGCGACCGAGCCTTTCTGGGCGATGAATTTGGCCAGGGCGGCAGGCGCGCGAAACTTGAAATGCGCCATGCCGTCGAAATCGCGCCGCCACAGGATTTCGGCGGTTCCATCGACATGGCCGCTGACCATGTGGCCGCCGAGCTCGTCGCCGAGGCGCAGCGAACGCTCGAGGTTGAGCCGCGTTCCCGCCTGCCAGTCGCCCGCATTGGTCAGAGCCAGAGTCTCGGCGCCGACATCGACCGAGAGTGCGGTGCGATTGCCCGCGCGCGCGACATCGACAACGGTCAGACAGACGCCGGCATGGGCGAGCGAAGCGCCGATCTCGATCGTGGCGGGATCATACCCACAACCGATGCGCAGCCGACGCAAATGCCCATGATTCTCAGCCTGCAAAACCTCCCCGACGTCGCTGACCAGTCCGGTGAACATCTCAATCCAACCTCTCGAATCGGCGCATCTCGTCGCCGCCAAAGCGGCTGATTTCCGCTTCGGCGTAGCGCGTTCTGTCTTCAAGCGCGCTCAGCGCGGCGCCGTCAAGCGCCATGAGACCGGGCCGGCCAAGCGGTTTCTGGGCGGTAAACAGAATCGCCTCATCGACAAGGCCCGCTGCGATCAGGGCCGAACCAACGCGCGGGCCGCCTTCGCTGAAAACGCGGGTGACCCCGCGCCGGCCAAGCGCCTGCAGGGCGCTGGGCAGATCGATGCGACCATCGCGATCGCCGGCGACGCGCACAATGCTGACGCCAACAGCCTCGAGCGCGTCAGCGCGCTCGGACGGCGCCGCATCCGTCGCGATCGCTAAAGTCGGGAAGTCGCGCGCCGTGGCGCCGAGGCGCGAGCGCGGCGGCAGCCGCAAATGCGCGTCGAGCACGACTCGCAGCGGCTTGTAAACCTCCGCGCCGGGTAAGCGGACCGTCAGCAAAGGATCGTCGCCGAGCGCCGTCCCGACGCCGATCATGATCGCATCATGCATTGCGCGCATGACCTGCACCCGGAGGTTGGCGGCCTCGCCAGTGATCGTGAGCCGCCGATCGTATTCGTCGCCAGCGGCATAACCGTCCGCCGTGCGCGCGAGCTTCAGCGTCACCATCGGCCGCCCTTGCGTGACGCGCAGGATATGGCCGCGATGGTCGCGCCGCGCCTCGCGCGCGCCGGGGCCGACGACGACCGCAATGCCCGCTTCCCGCAGCAGCCCATGGCCGCGTCCGGCCACCCGCGCGTCAGGATCTTCGATCGCGCTGACCACTCGCGTAATTCCTGCCGCGACGATCGCTGGCGCGCACGGCGCCGCCCGCCCCTGATGGAAGCAAGGCTCCAGCGTCACATAAAGCGTGGCGCCCGCCGCCACGGTCCCGGCCTCGTCGATGGCGTTGCGTTCGGCATGGGGTCGGCCGCCCTTTGACGTCACGCCACGCCCGACCAGGATTCCGTCACGCACGATCAACGCCCCGACCGAAGGATTGGGCGCGCAGATTCCGAGATTGCGCCGCCCGAAAGCGAGGGCGGCGGCCATGAAGCGCTCGTCCCTGGCGAGATCAGCGCCTGGAGGCTCATCTTGCGGCGATCCGGCGGCGCTCATCGCGGCTCCGCAAGCGACTTCCTTGGTTTGGCCGCAACCGTCGGCGGCGCCTCAGGCGTAGATTCAAGTTCCCCTACGATCGCGTTGAAATCGCGCGCTTCTCTGAAATTTCGGTAGACCGAGGCGAAGCGCACATAGGCAACGTCGTCGAGGCCCTTCAGCCCCTCCATCACCAGTTCGCCGATGCGATCGGTGGAAATGTCGCCGTCGCCCTGGCTTTCGAGCTGGCGCACGATGCCATTGACCATGCGTTCGATGCGGTCGGCGGCGACAGAACGCTTGCGGAGCGCGATTTCGACCGAGCGCTGCAACTTGTCGCGATCGAAAGGCGCGCGCCGACCCGATTTCTTGACCACTGTCAATTCACGCAATTGCACGCGCTCGAACGTCGTGAAACGGCCGCCGCAATCAGGGCAAATACGGCGGCGGCGAATGGAGGACGAATCCTCGGTTGGCCGAGAATCCTTCACCTGCGTCTCAAGACTGCCGCAATAGGGGCAACGCATGGGAAAGCTCCCGTTCGGCCGGGGCGAGCCGCCCCGCCATTCAATAAATCGGAAAACGCCGGGTCAATTCGGCGACCCCGTCGCGAACCAGCGCTTCGACCGCAGCATTCCCCGATTCGCCATGCCTAGCCAAGCCGTCCAGCGTCTCGACAACCAATTCGCCGATTTTCCTGAACTCGCCGACGCCGAAGCCGCGCGACGTCCCGGCCGGAGAACCGAGCCGCACCCCCGATGTAATCGCCGGCTTTTGCGGATCGAACGGAATGCCGTTTTTGTTGCAGGTGATATGGGCGCGCCCGAGGCTGGCTTCCGCGGCCTTGCCGGTCAGGCCTTTGGGGCGCAGATCGACGAGCATCAAATGGTTGTCGGTGCCGCCCGATACGATGGCGTAGCCGCCGGCCGCGACCGTCGCCGCGAGGATTTTGGCATTGGCCACGGTGGCATGGGCGTAATTCTTGAACTCCGGCGTCAACGCCTCCGCGAAGGCTACCGCCTTGGCGGCGATCACATGCATCAATGGACCGCCCTGGAGGCCGGGGAAAATCGCTGAATTGATCTTTTTGGCGAGATCCTCGTCGTTGGTCAGGATCATGCCGCCGCGCGGACCGCGCAGGGTTTTATGCGTCGTCGTGGTGACGACATGGGCGTGCGGAAATGGCGAGGGATGCGAGCCGCCGGCCACCAGCCCGGCGAAATGGGCGATGTCGACAACGAAATAAGCGCCGACCGCGTCGCAGATCGCGCGAAATCGCGCGAAATCCCAATGGCGCGAATAGGCCGAACCGCCGGCGATGATCAATTTGGGCCGGTGCTCGTGGGCCAGCCTCTCGACCTGATCCATATCGATGATGTTGGTTTCCCGGTCGACCCCGTAAGAGACCGGCTTGAACCAGCGGCCCGACATATTGACCGGCGAGCCATGGGTGAGATGGCCGCCGGCAGCCAGATCGAGTCCCATGAAAACATCGCCGGGCTGCATCAGCGCGAGAAACGCCCCCTGATTCGCCTGGCTGCCGGAATTGGGCTGCACATTGGCGAAACGGCAGGCGAACAATTTGCAGGCCCGTTCGATCGCGAGTCTTTCGGCAATGTCGACATATTGACAGCCGCCATAATAGCGCCGGCCGGGATAGCCCTCGGCATACTTATTGGTCATCACCGAGCCTTGCGCTTCCAGGACGGCTGATGAGACGATATTTTCTGAGGCGATCAGCTCGATCTCGTCACGCTGGCGACCGAGCTCCAGTTCAATGGCCCTCGCGATCTCCGGGTCAGCGGCGCTGAGCGGCGCGGAAAAGAAGGAATTCGAGCGGATCGGCCCTTCGGCGGCATTGGCGGCGGTTGTTGTCATGGCGAGCCCTTGAGAGCAAGTCGCGAAAGCTCCATGGAAAGGCTTTCACCGACTTTCGCCCGCATAGCACGAAGCCGCGGGAAAACGAAAGGCGCGCCTCGAGACGTCAATCGAGACGTCAATGTTTCACGAAATGTCCCAGCACGCCATAAAGGCAGCCGTTGAACAGGATATAGAAGGCGATGCTGAGATAACCATAGACGATAAGCTCCCCCAGTTGCAGCAGGCCGCCTTCTCTAAGAGCCATGATTCCATATTGCGCGACGAAGCTGAAATTGGCGCTGAACAGCAGCACCAGATTATAGGACGTGATCGCCGACAGCCCGCCAAACAAGCCCATCAACAGAAAGGCCCGCCAGATCGGGCCATTGAACATATCGATGAAAAATCGCTGCATGATGCGCCTCGAACCTTGCCGGCTTGACCCCGTCGCCAGCCGTCGCCCAGAAGGCGTGACCGGCAGCTCACGTCACGACCACCTCAGCGAGGCCTCTCGATGAACCATCCGCTTTTCGTTCTCGCCGTCCTGTTTGTTTCAGGCAGCGGTGGCGCTCTTGCTCAGAGCGCAGACAATTCCGCTACCCATCCCGCCTATTGGGGCGCGCCTTCCGTCGATGGCGGCAAATGCTGCGCGAGCCTCACCGAGGTCCGCGCCAATATCGACCGGCTCGATCATGAGATCATCCGCCTCATGGCGGAACGCGGGCGCTATGTCGCCGAGGCCGGCCGTTTCAAAGCCAATCCGGCCGCCGTCAGCGCCCCGGCGCGGGTCGAGGGAATCATCGCCAAGGTCAGGACGATCGCACGAGAGGATGGGCTGGCGGAGAGCGTCGCCGAGCGCAGCTACCGCGCCATGATCGCCGCCTTTGAGGATTACGAGCGCGAGGAATGGACCCGACGAAACGTGGAAGGCGCTGCAACGCCGAAGCAATGAGCTTGGCGGCCGCCGCGGGTCGCCATTATCGCGCGGCGGATTCGCCGGTGAACACTACCAGATCGCTCTTGCCGACACGGTCCAGAACGGCGCGCGCCTCTTCATCGAGAAGATCGCGGTCGACGGCGTCCGAGCGCATCAAGGCGACGCGGCGCTGCCAGGTCTGGCGTTCGGCGTGAAGCGCCTGCAATTCCGCGTCCAGAGCCTGCATCTGGCTGGCATATTCGGCTTTGGTTTTCAGGCCGCGCTCGCCGTTCCAGGCGCCCCAGACGAGATAACCGCTCGCCACGCCGAGTACGACGTAGAATGCGAGGGGATAGAGAATAGCGCGCGCGCGGGTCCGGACCACCATCCCAGGACCTTGGCGTTCTCATCGTTAAGATTTGGTTGCCGATCCGGCCAGAATCGCGCCGCCGGCGCTGAGAGCGTTGCTGCTCCCGGCGTCGCTTTCAGAGCGACTTGATCGCCGAGCGCCCCGCGTATTGGGCCTGCGCGCCGAGTTCCTCCTCAATGCGGATGAGCTGGTTATATTTGGCGAGCCGGTCGGACCTGGCGAGTGAGCCGGTTTTGATCTGACCGCAATTGGTGGCGACCGCTAGATCGGCGATGGTCGAATCTTCGGTCTCGCCCGATCGGTGCGACATGACCGCGGTGTAGCCCGCCCGATGGGCCATATCGACGGCTGCAAGCGTTTCGGTCAGCGAACCGATCTGATTGACCTTGACGAGGATCGAATTGGCGACGCCTTTCTTGATGCCGTCGCCAAGGCGCTTCACGTTGGTCACGAACAAATCGTCGCCGACAAGCTGGCACTTCGACCCGATCAGATCGGTCACGATCTTCCAACCCTCCCAGTCGTCCTCCGACATGCCATCCTCGATCGACGCGATGGGATACGCGCCGGCAAGCTTGGCGAGATATTGCGCCTGCTCTTCGATGGATCGCGTTTTGCCTTCCCCTTCATAAACATAAGCGCCGTTCTTGAAGAATTCCGTCGCCGCGCAATCCAGGCCCAGCATCATATCCGCGCCCGGCTTGAAGCCGGCGTTCTCGATCGCCTTGAGGCAAAAATCGAGTGCGGCCTCGGCGGAGGGAAGATTGGGCGCAAAGCCGCCTTCGTCGCCGACATTGGTGTTGTGGCCGGCCTTCTTCAACGCGCTCTTCAGAGTATGGAAGACTTCCGCGCCCCAGCGCACCGCCTCGCGCAGCGAAGGCGCGCCGACGGGCAGGATCATGAATTCCTGAAAATCGATCGGATTGTCGGCATGAACGCCGCCGTTGACGATATTCATCATCGGCAGCGGCAAAACGCGCGCAGTCGTCCCGCCGACATAGCGATAGAGCGGCAGGCTGGACGCCTCCGCGGCTGCTTTGGCGACCGCCAGGGAGGCGCCGAGGATTGCATTGGCGCCGAGTTTCGCCTTGTTCGGCGTGCCGTCGAGCGCGATCATCGCCTCATCGATCAGGATCTGATCTTCCGCTTCAAGGCCGGACAGCGCCTCGAAAATATCGCGATTGACCGCCTCGACCGCTTTGAGGACGCCCTTGCCGCCGTAGCGCGTCTTGTCGCCGTCGCGCAGCTCGACCGCCTCATGCGCGCCGGTGGAGGCGCCGGAGGGAACAGCGGCGCGACCCATCGATCCGTCTTCGAGAACGACCTCCACCTCGACGGTAGGATTGCCGCGGCTGTCGAGAATTTCTCTCGCGATAATGTCGACGATGGCGGTCATGCGTGCTCCTCGATGCCTGTTCTCTTGCGGGAGGCTTTTACGCGAATGACGTCGCCCGCGGAAGGCCGCATGGCCTCGAGAATTCAAAAAGCATGGCGCCCAAACATTGGACTTGCGCCTCAGACTAGAATCTGCAGATAGGTGTTTTTCACGTCTAGGCGCGGGGCAATTGCCTAGCCCCTGGGCTGTCGATAAATAATTGCATCACGGCGCCTCATATAGTGGTGACAGTGCACAATTTTTCGACTAGCGTCCGTGCCGTTAGGAAAAGGAGGTCGGCGCCATTCTTGGCGTCGCGTAGCTGCCGAGTCTGTGGGAGGACGGGGCGTCTCACCGGTTTTACGAGCAGGGTATAATTCCTGCGCGCACGATGATGCGACGGAAACCGGCTTCGCAATTCAAGGACAGGTGCAAAGGGGCAAAGCTCGGCCAGCGCCGCAGCTTTGCCTTTTTGCTTGCAGAGGCCGGCGAGCGGCAGGCCGATATCTTAGTTTGGCGCCGCCTCGCCGCGCGCCCAACCCTCCCTCGCCTCCGCGATGAAATCGACGAGACGGCCCTCGCCGATCGCCTTGCGCATGCCGGCCATCAATTCCTGATAATAGGCGATATTGACCGCGGTCAGCGCCATCATTGCGAGAATTTCGCCTGACTTGACGAGATGATGCCAATAGGCGCGCGAATAATCGCGCGCCGCCGGACAGGTCGATTGCGGATCGATCGGGTGGGAATCGTCGGCGTGGCGCGCATTGCGCAGGTTGATCCGCCCGTAGCGCGAAAAGACCATGCCATGGCGCCCCGCGCGCGTTGGCATCACGCAATCGAACATGTCGACGCCGCGCGCGACGCTTTGGAGGAGATCGTCGGGCGTTCCCACACCCATCAGGTAGCGCGGCTTGGCGGCTGGCAAATGGGGCTCGACGATCTCGATCATCTCGAGCATCATCGCCTGCGGCTCGCCGACCGCCAGGCCGCCGATCGCATAGCCGGGAAAATCCATTGCCGCCAGTTCCCGTGCGCTGGTGACGCGCAAGGCGCTGACCGCGCCGCCCTGAACGATGCCGAAAACCGCCCTGCCCGGCTGATCGCCGAACGCCAGCCTCGAGCGTTCGGCCCAGCGCAAGGAAAGCCGCATCGCGCGCTCGGCCTCTTCATCCGAACATGGCAGACGGACGCATTCGTCCAATTGCATCTGGATATCCGAGCCAAGCAGGCGCTGGATCTCCAACGAGCGCTCAGGCGTCAGCTCGTAGCGGGCGCCATCGATATGGGACTTGAACACCACGCCGCGCTCGCTGATCTTGCGCAGTTTGGCGAGCGACATCACCTGGAAGCCGCCGGAATCGGTGAGGATCGGATGCGGCCAGTTCATGAATTTGTGCAGGCCGCCAAGCGCCGCGATGCGCTCCGCGCCGGGCCGCAGCATCAGGTGATAGGTGTTGCACAGCGCGATATCAGCGCCGAGCGCGCGCACCTCCTGCGGATACATCGCCTTGACCGTCGCCGCCGTTCCCACCGGCATGAAGGCCGGCGTGCGGATGGTCCCGCGCGGCATCGTTATCTCGCCGACGCGCGCCGCCCCGTCGCGACCGTGGATGGCGAATGCGAAGGTGTCGGTCACGAATAACCCTGGGAAAAGCTCGCCCGCATCAGGCCGCCCGATCGTCGGCGCGCGTCAGCAGGCAGGCGTCGCCATAGCTATAGAAACGATAG
Source organism: Roseiarcus sp. (assembly GCA_036513315.1). Taxonomy (GTDB): domain Bacteria; phylum Pseudomonadota; class Alphaproteobacteria; order Rhizobiales; family Beijerinckiaceae; genus Roseiarcus. The sequence continues at coordinate 44,066 of DATBZF010000113.1, read as the reverse complement.
CCGATCTCGATCGCATGCGCGTAGGCGCGCTTCAAGGGTTGCAGCCCGACGAAGGCGCTGGCGAGCATGAACAAAGTCGAGCGCGGCAGGTGAAAATTAGTGAGCAACACGTCGACGGCGCGAAAGCGATAGCCGGGCGTAATGAAAATCGAAGTCTCGTCCGCGAAGGCTCTGATCTCGCCCGCTTCGTCCGCTGCGCTTTCAAGCAGCCGCAAGCTGGTGGTGCCGATGGCGACGATACGCCCGCCTCGCGCGCGCGTCTCGTTCAGCGCCGCGGCGGTGGCGGCGTCGATCCGGCCCCATTCGGCATGCATCGAATGGTCCTGCGTTTCATCGACTTTGACGGGCAAAAACGTGCCCGCGCCGACATGCAGCGTGACCTTGTAGAGGCTCGCGCCCCGCGCCTCGACGCGCGACACGAGTTCGGGGGTGAAGTGCAGGCCCGCCGTCGGCGCCGCGACCGCGCCGGCCTCGTTTGCGAACAAGGTTTGATAGTCGGCCCTGTCGCCGGCGTGAGGCGCCCGTCGCGCCGCGATATAGGGCGGTAGAGGCATTTCGCCGAGCCGCTCGATCGCCTCGTCCAGCGCGGCCCCGTGGAATGCGAAGGCGAGTTGCACTTCGCCGCCCTCGCCTTTTTCCTCGACTTCGCCGTCGAGGGCGCCCAGCAGGCAAGCCATGCTTTCGCTGGTCTCGCCAAAGCGAATGCGTTCGCCCACATTGAGCTTCTTGGCGGGACGCACGAAGGCCCGCCACCGGCTGTCGTCGACACGCTTGATCAGCGTCGCCTCGATCTGCGCGACGCTGTCGCCCCTCACCCTGATTCCGCTAAGTCGCCCGGCGATCACGCGCGTATCGTTGACGACGAGCGCGTCGCCGGGACGAATAAACTCTGGTAGGTCGCCGACATGACGATCGGTGAGCGCGCCATCCGCCTCGACCACAAGCATCCGCGCCGCATCACGGGGGGATGCCGGCGCCAGAGCGATGCGCTCGGGCGGCAGATCGAAATCAAAGAGATCGACGCGCATGATCGGGGGCCCTCAAAGGCCCGATTTCCCCGCCCTCAGCTCAGGGTCGCCTTCACGATCTTGTCGGGATCGCGCACGGGTTCGCCGCGCTTGATCTTGTCAACGTTCTCCATGCCGGAGACCACCTTGCCCCAGGCGGTATATTGCCTGTCGAGGAATTTCGCGTCGTCAAAGCAGATGAAGAACTGGGAATTGGCCGAATCCGGACTCTGCGCGCGGGCCATCGAGACGGTGCCGCGCACATGCGGCTCGGCGTTGAACTCGGCCTTGATATTGGGATATTGCGAGCCGCCTGTGCCGGTGCCGTTAGGGCAGCCGGTCTGCGCCATGAAGCCTTCGATGACACGGTGAAATACGATCCCGTCGTAGAAGCCCTCGGAGACGAGGCGCTTGATATGTTTGACGTGGCCGGGCGCGAGGTCGGGCCGCATCTCGATAACGACCGGGCCTTTGGTCGTCTCCAGCGTGAGGGTGTTGTCTTGTTCAGTCATGGATCATGCTGTCCTGTTGATTGAGAGCGATGGTCTCGTTCACTTGGGGCTCGCCAGACGTAGCGTCAACATCTTGTCGGGATTGGTCACGGCGCCATTGTTGGCTTCGTCGCCCTTCTTGATCTTGTCGACGACATCCATGCCGGAGGTCACTTCGCCGAACACTGTATATTTGCCGTCGAGGAAGGACGAATCGGCCAGACAGATAAAGAATTGCGAATTGGCGGAATTGGGGTCGCTGGCGCGCGCCATGCCAAGCGTGCCGCGCTTGAACGGGGTCGGGGTGAACTCGGCCGGGATATCGGGCAGATCGGAGCCGCCCTCGCCGGTGCCCTTGGGATCGCCGGTCTGCGCCATGAAGCCGGAGATCACCCGATGAAAGACCAGGCCGTCATAGAATTTGCGCGCCACGAGCGCCTTGATCTGGGCGACATGTTTGGGCGCCAGATCCGGGCGCAGCTTGATGACGACCTTGCCATGCTTGGTCTCGAGGATCAGCGTATTTTGCGCAGCGGCGTCATCGGCCATTGCGTTGGAGGCGGCGAGAGCGGCGACAGAAAGAGCCAGAGCATCGCGGCGACTGAACTGCATAGGGGAAACCTCGCTGGGCGGCGTCGAAGGGTTTGCGTGGGGCCGCTTGATAGCATGAGGGCGCTGCGGCGCAACCCTTGGCTCAGGTCGGCCCAGACTTGACGGCGCGCGCGCCAACCGGCAGTCAGATGGTGTCGGCGCTTTGCTGGCCGGAACGCCGCATTGATGCCCCGCCTCAGGCGCTTACGACATCGATTTGAATATATTGTCTTTTTGACTGTTGTCGCCGCTATCCGCGCGCTGCCGCTGGAACTTGCTTCGCGATGGTCTGGCGCCTGTTGGCGCTTCGTCGCGCCCCATATGCGCCGGCATCGGCGCGCGTTGGATCATCTCAGCTCGGCGTTTCCGGAAAAGAGCGCCGCCGAGATTCAGGCGATCGCTCTGGGCATGTGGGACAATCTCGGACGCACTTTCGCCGAGTTTTTCCACATCGATGAAATCATCAACAGCGACCGCATTCAGATTGAGCCGTCGGAACTTTTCGACGCGCTGCGCGCCCAACGCGGCGGATTTGTCGCTTGCAGCCTGCATCTGGGCAATTGGGAAATCGTATCGCAAGCCGCCCTGCGCCTGGGCCGGCCGCCAGCCGGTGTCTATCAGAAAATCACCAATCCGTTTGTCGACCGTTATGTCAGCGCCATACGGGCGCCGCTCTATCCGGGCGGCCTGACGGAAAAATCGTCTGGCGCCGCCCGAGTTCTCCTTCGTTACGCACGCGAAGGCGGCTGCGTCGCCTTCCTCGCCGATCAGCGCGAGTGGCGCGGCATCGCCGCTCCCTTCTTTGGCAGGCTAGCGCGGTCGACTTCCTTTCCGGCGCTGATCGCCCGCTCTCTCGAGACGCCGCTGTTCGTCTGCCGGGCGAAACGTTTGAGCGGCGTGCGATTCTCGCTTCGCGTCGAGCAACTGGCGATGCCGCGGACGGCCAACCGCGACGCCGACGTCGCCACGGCGACGGGCGCCATCCAGGCGTCTTTCGAGGCCATGATAAGGGACGCTCCGGACCAATGGATGTGGGCGCATCGCCGGTGGGATTGAAAAACTGCGATTCGATTGGCAAGGAAATGTTTTAAGGTGGCCTCACCACTTATTGCGTCCTGAGCCGGAATAGGAGCGCGCCCTGCGCATCGCAACCTGGAACGTCAATTCCGTCCGCCAAAGGCTTGGCCATCTCCTCAGCTATTTGAAGGAGACGAGCCCGGATGCTCTGTGTCTACAGGAATTGAAATGCCAGGACGAGGCGTTCCCGCGCACCGAGGTGGAGGAACTCGGCTACAATGTCGCCACGCACGGGCAAAAGGGCTTCAACGGCGTCGCCATTCTGGCCAAACGACCGTTCGAGGTCACGCGCGGCCTGCCCGGCGATTCCTCGGACGAGCAATCGCGCTATATCGAGGCGGTCCTGCCGACCGACAAAGGCGTGGTCCGGCTCGCCTGCATCTATTTGCCAAACGGCAATCCGGCGCCCGGCGACAAATATTCCTACAAGCTCGCCTTCATGAACAGGCTCATCGCCCATTCCCGGCAATTGCTCGCGCTCGAGGAGCCACTGGTCCTGGCGGGCGATTTCAACGTCATCCCCGAGCCGCGCGACGCCGCCAACCCGGCTCAATGGACGTCCGACGCTCTGTATTTGCCGCAGACTCGCGCAAAGTTCCGCGAACAACTTGCATTGGGTTTCACCGACGCTCTGCGCGCCGCCACGGACGCCGGCGACCTCTACACATTCTGGGATTATCAGGCTGGCGCCTGGCAGCGCAACAACGGCATCCGAATCGATCATCTCCTGCTGTCGCCGCAAGCGGCCGATCTTTTGCGCGACGCCGGCGTCGACAAACATATGCGCGCGCTCGAAAAAGCGTCCGATCACACCCCGGCATGGGTCGAACTGCAAGTCGCATGAAGGCTGAGGGTTGATGGACTTTGAAACGGCGGGCTATTTTGCGCCGGACGCCGCTTCAGCTGGTTTTCCCGCCGGGCGGCGCTTTGCACGTTTGCCCGGCGCGTAATTCGCGGCGGAAGGTTCGGTGATGGCGAGCGGGTCGCTGGCGGGGAAAGTCTGTTCGAGCGCCTGGTCGAGAGCGGCATCGACCTTGTCTTTTGTCGCCTGACCTTTGGTTTTCCGGCTCATTACATCGCCTCCTCTCTACCATTCGGCCGCGTACGACCCGCCAAAGTGTAGCAGAACTGGCACTCCACTGGGCATATTGGACTTGACGGACCCAGATTTCTGATATAACGTTGATCCACAATCGATATTCAGGATCATTCGTTATGTCTAAGTCAGTCCTCGACGCCAAGGCTCTTCACGACGAAGCCGCAGCCTATGCTTGGGTTGAAGCGCGCGTTTGGCCGAATGGCCCAACTTGCCCTCATTGTGGCGGTGTCGAGCGGATTTCCAAGATGGGCGGCAAGTCCACTCGGATCGGTGTCTATAAGTGCTATCAGTGCAGGAAGCAGTTCACCGTTAAGGTCGGGACTGTTTTCGAGGACAGCCACGTCCTGATGCATCACTGGCTCCAAGCCGTCTATCTGATGTGTTCATCCAAGAAGGGAGTCAGTTCCCAGCAAATCCACCGGACTCTTGGCGTCACCATCAAAACCGCTTGGTTTATGACCCATCGGCTGCGGGAGGCGATGCGTGTGACTGGGGTTGCCCCAATGGGTGGGGATGGCGGAATTATCGAAATTGATGAAACTGTATTCGGACGTATCGAAGGTGCGCCAGCGTCCAGCAAGAGCATGGGTGGTCGCAGCGGCTTCCGCAACGTCGCCATGACCTTAGTCGAACGTGGCGGGTCCGCTCGCAGCTTTCACGTCAGCGGAACCACCATTGCTGAATTGAAGCCCATCATCCGCGCCAACGTGGCGCCCGGTGCCCAAATCATGACCGATCAGGCCGCTTGGTATCCAGAGATCGGCGCTGAGTTCGCTAGCCACGACACCGTCAACCACGCCAAGGATGAATACGCCCGCTGGGAGGGAACTAAGCTCGTTTCGACCAATTCCGTCGAGGGTTATTACAGCGTCTTCAAGCGTGGAATGAAAGGCGTTTATCAGCACTGCAAAGAAAAGCACCTTCACCGTTATCTCGCCGAATTTGACTTCCGCTATTCGAACCGGATGAAGCTTGGAATTGACGATGTCCAGCGCACCGAGCTTGCGGTCAAGGGCATCAAAGGCAAGCGTTTGACCTATCGAACGACTGGTCGGGGAGAAGCAGGCGAAGGGCTCCAAAGCTGAGCGCTGGCGGCGTTTCAGGCAGGGCAAGCGGCGCAAGCGCCAATATGACGATCCGCGCCAATTGAAGCTGCCGTTTGAAGATTGATTCGACCACAAACGCCCAAAGTGTTTTGATCCCATCCAAATTTAGGGAGGGGATCGTGACGTACAGACAAGGCGGCCCGGAAGGCACTGTAAGACCATTCACTCCCGGTATCGGCGTGATCCAAACCGAATTTCAGGCGGTCGAGGCGCTGGACCATATCGCCAGAGCGCTTTCGGCAATCGACCACAATATTGAAATAATGGCTGCGCAATCGAAAGCGCAAACCGAAATACTCGTACGCTTGGTGAGAGCGGTGGAAGACAAGACGTAGCAGTCATTTTTGCGGATGGATGGCCGCCGCACTCGCTGGTGGTCATTGTGGCTGACTTACGCCCAGAGCACTCGCTGGCGGTAAGGGGATTGGATTTCATGGACGCATGCCTCTCCATCAAGTAGGTTGCACTACCTGATGGAGAGGCATCACGACGAGGATGGTGCGCGGCGGCAACCGCGCCCATCAGCATTTGATGATAAATGGTCGGAGCAGCGAAAACCAGAGCCCCCCAGGAAAGCCTGGCGTTAGCTGGCGCTGAATTGCGAGATCAGTTTTGTGCTTGCTAGAAGATGGGGTTGCGTATGTCCATCAACGACTATGTAGATAGCATTGAATCCATAGCGCGCGAGGCTCTTGGGACCGCCAAGGCGACTGAGTGTTGTCCTATCCATAGAGACGTTGTGATTAGACGGTTTGATGACGACGCGGAACGCCTCGCTTATGCGATTGCGACCAATATTTTGAGACAGAGAGACGAAATGTTCATGCGCGAAGATGTCATGAGCGCCATAAAAGATGAGCTTGTAAGCCTCAGTGATGAATGCGCCGAGTGCTCCAAGGATTGAAAATCCAATGACGGCCGGATCAAAGGACGAGAAGCGCTCCACCAACCCAAAGAAGCTGACGCAGCAAGAGCAAGCCGCGCAGTTCAAGAAAACTGCGCGGGAGCTTGGATGCGACGAGACCCCCGGAGCGCTGGACCGAGCGTTCGGGAAGATTGAGCCAGCTAAGCAGGTGGCGCCAAAATCGTCGGGTAAAGCGACTTAGCATAGGCGAGTTCCTCATCGGTCCTCGCCAGCGCCTGCAATGATAGCGACGTTTCTATTAGGAAGCTGTTCTTCCCGAATCCTGTGGCCAATCGTGGTATATTTCTCTTTGGCGTCCATGGGAAAGGCATCCTATTTGCCCAATCCCTTATCCCCTCGCGCTCCCATTTTAGAGCCCACCACGCGTACAGATCGGCGGCTTGGAGCGGCATTGTGGTCTTGTCGTCGCGATAAATTGGCATATCACCGAGCATAGCCAAAATTTCTGGATGGGAGTTGCGCTTGAGCGCCGCCCACGCAGCAGGGATGTTCACTTTTTCGCCTTCTTCATCGAAAACGAAGTCGATTGGCTCATCAAAGCCAAATTCTTTTTGTTTTTGAGCAATAGTAACAACGATGTATTTTAAGGCCCAGTAGTAAGGGTTGAGTCCAAGTTCAACCCTGTCGATATACGGCGGCCACTTTATACTTTTTTCCACGTCGACCAGTTGGTCGGTATATATAACTACAGCTATAGAAGCCTTAATATCATGCTCTTCGATGAGACGATAAAACCAACCAGCCACCTCTGGCTTATTCTGCATTTCGAACATTTTAAAATACGGAATGCCAGCTTCAGCTAAGCGGGAATGCCACGCTCTTGAGAACTCAGCCCAAACCGCGTCTGTGGCGATGTGTCCGGCCAAGACTAAGTGCTTAGGGTCGCCGTTTCCGCTCCCATCCACGTAAGCCTGCAGCATTACGATAACTCGCTCAGCCCCCCGCGCGCCGGGGAATCCGCTCACAAGCGAGGTAATCCTCGCGGCGGCTTCTTCTGGGGATCGATTGAGTTTGAGTATCCCGGCGCTATTCATTGGTAGCACCCTTGGGTCCGTGAAGTCCAACATGCCCACTCCACTTGCAGAACACAGAGTGAACGGCTAAGGTCCGTTCATGATTTGTTTATCGGCCGCCGCGAAAGTGGCCGCAAATCAAGGGCTGCCGGGGCAATGATTCGCCTGCGGGATTCGGCAAGAGGCGTGAAATGCTGACGAAGAAACAGAGCGAGTTGTTGCGTTTCATCCACGAACGCCTGCAAGAGGCGGGTGTTCCCCCCTCTTTCGACGAAATGAAGGAAGCGCTCGACCTGCGTTCCAAATCCGGCATCCATCGGCTGATTCTGGCGCTGGAAGAGCGCAATTTCATCCGCCGGCTGCCCAATCGCGCGCGTGCGATCGAAGTGCTGCGCCTACCAGAATCGGCGACGGTAGCCTCGCCGCGCGCCCAGAAATTCTCCCCCAGCGTGATCGAGGGCAACCTGGGACGCGTTCGCCCGGCTGGCGCGCCCTCGCGATCGGAAGAGGAACGCTCGGTCGCCGTGCCGATGATGGGACGGATCGCCGCGGGAACGCCGATCGCGGCGATTCAGACGCGCACACATACGATCAGCATGCCGCCGGAATTTCTCGCCAGCGGCGAGCATTTCGCGCTCGAAGTGCGTGGCGATTCGATGATCGAGGCCGGCATATTCGAGGATGACACCGTGATCATCCGGCGGCAGGACGACGCCGAAACGGGCGATATCGTCGTTGCGCTGATCGACGACGAAGAGGCAACTTTGAAACGCTTGCGCCGTCGCGGAGCCTCGATCGCCCTTGAGGCGGCCAATCCGGCTTACGAGACGCGGATTTTCGGCCCTGACCGCGTGACCATACAGGGCAAGCTCGTGAGCCTGATCCGCAAATATTAGGCGCAGACTCTCGCCAGGCGTGGCGCCTTTGCGGCGTTCGGTCGGGAAATGGTGGCCGGCCGGAAGCAGCTGTGAGGAGGCCACTCCTTGCTGCTTCCAAGCCGGCCGACCCCACGGACCCAGGAGATGCGGCGGACCTGAGCACTCCGTAGGGTATCTCTCGGGCGCCCTCAACGGCGCCGCACAAATAACGTTACAACGATAGGGGCGGAAAGCAATCGTTAGACCGCGACCGGCTTCGGAAACCTTTTGTTTACCTAAACAAACGGAGTTAAGGCCCGCCGTTGGCGGCCGTGCGGACCGCGAATCGAGGGCCAATGTATCCGACGCGCGCTGCGGCGTAAAATCGCCGGACAGACTACCCTTCAGATCAGCTCCTTCGCCCGCGCCCGGCCATTCGGCGGATTATTGCGCGGACGCAAATCATTAGGCGATCAGGCTGCGTCGGCGGTCACCCGGTTGCGTCCCTCCGATTTCGACCGGTAAAGCGCACGATCGGCGCGCCGGTACAGCGAATCAGCATCGTTGTCGGCCCCCCGGCCCGCCACGCCGATCGACACGGTTATCGGTATCGTTCGTCCCGCATTGTCGATGACGAAAGGTTCCTCCTGTATCGCCGAACGGGTGCGCTCGGCGACTTTCGTGGCGACTTCGAGCGATGAATTCGGCATGACGATCACGAATTCCTCGCCGCCGAGACGGCAAAGCAGATCGCCGCCGCGTATCACCCCTCGCAGACGATCGGCGAAGCCCTTCAGCACTTCGTCGCCGCAGTCATGGCCATAGGTGTCGTTGACGCTCTTGAAATGATCGATGTCGAATATCAGCAAGGCCAATGGCGCGCGTCGGCGCTGGGCCTGATCGAGCATGGTGGCGAGATGAGTCTCGAGGAAGCGGCGATTGTTGAGCCCGGTCAGGGGATCGACCAACGCCAGTTCGATTGACGCCTGGACCTTGTTGCGCAGGCTGTCGGCATAGCGCTTGTGACGCAATTGCGTCCGCGCGCGCGCCAGCAATTCATTGCGATCGATCGGCCGCGCGAGATAGTCGTTGACGCCAAGATCGAGCGCGCGGAGCACGCGAGCGCGGTCGTCGGCCTCGGCGATCGCCAGAATTGGGAGATTTCGCGTGCGCTCGAGGGATCGTATCTGGCTGCACAACCGCAGCCCGTCGTAGTTCTGCAGCCCGAGGCTGACGATGAACAGATCGCAATCGTCCTCCGCCGCCTTGAAGAGCGCCTGATGCGCATTGGTCTCCACGGTCACTTCGTGGTGAGGGCACAGCGCCTGGACAATCCGCTCCGACGAACTCGGGCGGTCGTCGACCAGCAGGATTCGCCCCTTTTGTCCGTCATCCGCCGTCATGGCGAAAGAACCCTCTCGGGCGCCGGGCGAAAGCGCCTTGCTGGCCCCGCTGCGCAACTCGTCGATCACCACCTTGAGGCGGGCGAGAGAACGCACCCGCGCGATCAGGGCGACCTCGTCGATGGGTTTGGTCAGAAAATCATCGGCGCCGGCTTCAAGGCCGCGAACCCGATCGGCGGGCTGGTCCAAGGCCGTCACCATGACCACGGGCAGATGCGCCGTCGCCGGATTGTTCTTGATGCGGCGGCAGGCCTCGAAGCCGTCCATGCCGGGCATCATCACGTCGAGCAAAACGATGTCGCACGAGCCTTCCTGGCAGACCGCCAGCGCTTCTGGGCCGCTCGACGCCGTCAGCACGTCAAAATATTCCGCACTGAGCCACGCCTCCAGCAATTTGACGTTGGCCGGAATGTCGTCGACGACGAGAATGCGGGCGGTCATGGGATCACTTATCTCTCAGAAAAATGTCAACCGTCTCGAAAAATTTGACCACGGAGATGGGCTTTGAAAGATAGGCTTCGCATCCGCCCTGCCTGATCTTCTCTTCATCGCCCTTCATCGCGAAGGCGGTCACGGCGACGACCGGAATGGCGCGCAGCTCTTCGTCATCCTTCAGCCATTGCGTGACCTGCAGCCCCGAAACTTCCGGCAATTGGATATCCATCAGAATGAGATCGGGGCGGTGCTTGCGCGCCAGCTCGACAGCCTCGACTCCATTGCGCGTCTGTATAATGCGGCAGCCCCGCGATTCCAGAAGATCATTGAAGAGCTTCATATTCAATTCGTTGTCTTCTACGATCAGCACGGTCTTGGCCATATCAGCTTCCAAATCAGCCGGCGGCGCCTGGCTAAGCCCAGATCAGCATATTTCAGCGCCAGCCTACCTTAGAGACGTTGACGAAAGGAAAATCTCACCGATGGCGCCCATTCAAAAAGCCTCGCCAGCCGCGGGCGCAGAGGCCGCGGCGCAGACCGCCATCGAGGCGCTCGGCTGGCTCGCGGCCGACGACGATCGGCTGGAACGCTTCCTTGCCGTCTCGGGCCTTGGCCCGCAAAACTTGCGACAGGCGGCGGCCGAACCTGGCTTCCTCGCCGCGGTACTCGATTATCTCGCATCGAATGAGGCTCTTCTGGTCGATTTTGCCAGGGATTGCGCCCGCCGCCCCGAAGAGGTGGCGAGAGCCCATGCCGTCCTACAGGGGCCCGAGACCGAGGCGTTTTCGTGACCCAGCCAAGCACGGAAGGCGCCCGCGCCTTTTTGTGCAGAGATTGCCTGGCCGAGTCGCCGGGCGCAAAACCCCGCCGATGCGCCCTGTGCGGCTCCCCGCGGCTCATCGACTATCCCGACGGCAACATTCTCACCATCGCCCATATCGACTGCGACGCGTTTTACGCGTCGATTGAAAAGCGCGACAATCCCGCGCTCCTGGATCAGCCCGTCATTGTCGGTGGCGGCCGGCGCGGCGTCGTGTCAACCTGCTGTTACATCGCGCGCACCTTCGGCGTGCGCTCCGCGATACCGATGTTCCAGGCCTCGAAGCTCTGCCCGCAAGCGGTGGTCATTGCGCCAGACATGGCCAGATATGCGCGGGTCGGCCGTCAGATCAAAGCCCTGATGCAGGATCTGACGCCGCTGGTCGAGCCCATCTCCATCGACGAGGCTTTTGTCGATCTGACCGGCTGTGAAGGCGTGCATGGCGCCAGCGCCCCACTGACGCTCGCCCGGCTGGCCGGCAGAATACAAAACGAGATCGGCGTGAGCGTCTCCATCGGTCTCAGTGACTGCAAGTTCCTGGCAAAACTCGCGTCGGACCTCGATAAGCCGCGCGGCTATTCCATTGTTGAGCGATCCCAGGCGATGGCGCTGCTCGCCCCCCTGCCCGTCGGGCGCATCTGGGGGGTCGGCAAGGTCGCGCAAGTCCGTCTGAACAATGCGGGCTTACGTCTCATCGGCGACATCCAGGCGCTGGACGAAGCAACGATATCAGCGCGCCACGGCGCGGAAGGGCGCCGATTGTGGCGCCTTGCGCGCGGCATCGACGAGCGGCGCGTGACGCCCGAGCGCGAGACCAAAAGCATATCCAGCGAGACGACCTTCGATGTCGACACCGCCGAGAAGGAGCAACTCACCCGCACATTGCTGATTCTGTGCGAACGCGTCGCAGACCGGCTGAAAAAGCAACAGCTCGCGTGCAAAACCGTTACGCTCAAGCTGCGGACTTCCGATTTCAAGCTTCGCACGCGCGCCCGCTCGGGCTTCGAGCCGACCCTGCTGGCAACCCGATTGTTCATCGTGGCGCGCGGTTTGCTGGACAAGGAGTTGAACGGCGACCATTTTCGTCTGCTCGGCGTTTCGACGGCCGATTTCGTCGCCGCGGAAGCCGCCGATCATGGCGATCTTGTCGATAAGGACGTTGGCCGCGAAAAGGCGCGCGCCCACGCCATCGATTCTCTGCGCGAGAAATTCGGCGCTGGCGCGGTCGTTCGCGGGCTGGCCTTCAGGCCGACAGCGCCGAAGCGCACATGACCTATTTTGCGCATGGAGCTGAAGGCAGCAATTCAAGCTGCGTCAATTGAGCGGCCAGCGAAAACGTGCCGTAGTCGAGTTTCAGACTGCCCGAAACGCCGTTTTCATAGAGGTCGAAAGACAAGATATATTCGGGCGCCGCATCCATCTTGGCCGCGTCGAAATAGGAGATCGCCACCGGCCAGCGCCGCAATCCCTTCAGCGGCTCCGCCTTGGCGGCATCTTCGCTTGGCGCGGTCGCCTCCTTGCCGACGACGGTCAGCGTGTCGAAGATTTTCTCGCCCGTGTCGGAGCCGTCGAAAACGCGCGCCTCAAGCACGCTGCCTCCCGATTTCGCTGTGTCGATGATGTGGGCGATGTGCTGGGTGGGAAACAAAATGTTCTTCCCAAGCTCAAGGGTCTCCTCTTTCGGCTGAGAGAGGTTCACCGAGATATCGCCGGCGTCCGAACGCGTTGCGCTTCCGTCGATCGGCGTCTGAGGACTGTCGGAAAGCGTGGTATCGATCCGGAACCGCAGCGTCTTGGCTTGCCCGTCCTCAAAGGTGACCGCCTTGGTGTCGGACGAAATCGGCGCGCCTTCACCGCGCTGCAGTTCGGTCACTTGTCGGAAATTGGCGGCATAACCTTCACAGGACGATCCGCGAAATTCGTAGGCGATGAGACCGCTCGCCGAGACCGGCGACTGCGACCCCGTCCCCTTGCCCAGGCTGATCTGATAGGCCGCGCGATGGGCGGCCAGCGGCATGACCGCGTCCGCGTGCGCCGCGCCGAGAGGGACCGCGCAAATGAATGCGGCCAGCGCCAATTTCAGCTTCATATATTCGGCTCCCTCGGCATGCCGCGCGAACGCGCGGCGCAAAAAATAAGGCGGCGTCGCGGTCATTGCAACGGCGCGCCGTCGGCATAAACTGATCCGGTTCAAAGGCCGGATATGCGCCTAGCGGCGCGCTATGGCCAAAAAAAGGATATTCCATGAGCCCAATTGTTGCACGTCTCGCGGAGCTGGGAATTGCGCTTCCGACCCCGGTCGCCCCGATCGCCAATTATGTCCCCACCGTGCGCCTGGGGAACATGCTGATCATATCCGGCCAATTGCCGCTAGGTTCAGACGGCAAGATCGCCCCCGCTTATGTCGGCAAGCTTGGTCCCCATTCGCCGATTGAAGCGCCGCGCGATGCGGCGCGGCTTTGCGCGATCAACCTCCTCGCCCAGGCCAAAGCGGCCCTCGGCGATCTCGAGTCCATAAGGCAAGTTGTGCGGTTGGGCGGATTCTTCAACGTCGCCTCGGAATTTCCTTCGCTGCCCCAGGCGATGAATGGCGCGTCCGATCTGATGGCGACCCTGTTCGGGGAGCGGGGGCGTCATGCGCGCACAACCGTCGGCGTCGCCGATCTGCCCCTCAACGCCATGGCCGAAGTCGAAGCCCTGTTCGAAGTCGCCTGAAATGGGTCTCAACGCGCCGTCCTGGCTGATGGCCAATCCGGTCGCCCATCGCGGGCTCCACGACGCGCGGCGGGGCGTCATCGAGAATACGCTCGGCGCCGCGGAGGAAGCGGCGGCGAGCGGAAGTGCGATCGAGTGCGATGTGCAGGCCAGCGCCGATGGCGAAGCTTTCGTCTTTCACGACGACGCTCTCGATCGGCTAACCCTGGCCAACGGCCCGTTCTTCCAAAAAACGTCTTCCGAGATTCGAACTGTGCGCTTCAAAGAGGGCTCGGGACGAATCCCGACCTTGGTGGAACTATTACAACGGATCGCCGGCCGGACGCCGGTGATTTGCGAGATCAAAAGCGCCTTCGATGGCGACATGCGCCTGGCCGGGCGCGTCGCGCAGGTCGCCGCCGATTACAGCGGTCCGCTGGCGCTGAAAAGCTTCGATCCAGCGATTATCGCCTACTTTCGCAAGGATGCGCGCCCCCCTGGACCTTCGGGAAGCCCCTGCCCTCTGGGGATCGTCGCCGAAGCCCGTTACGACAGCGAATATTGGCGTGGGTTGTCGGCGGAGCAGAAAACCGACTTCGCTAATTTTCTCCATTACCCCCACACCCGGCCTGACTTCCTGTCCTATTGCGTCGACGACCTGCCCAATGCGATTCCATTTCTGCTGCGCACGCTTAGCGCGACGCCGGTCATGGTCTGGACCGTGCGCACGCCGGCGCAAAGGCGGCTCGCGGCGCGATGGGCGGATCAGATCGTCTTCGAGGGTGAACTGGAATCTTGAGTTGAGCGCGCCAAAAGACAGGAGACGCCTGTCGGCGCGCAGCGGCGAGCGCTCGCCCGAAGTCGGCTGCGCCGCTGTCATTTCCGAGGAGGCCAGCAATCGTTCACCTTTTGGTGAAGCAATCAGGCGCATCGATCTTAGCAAACCTGCCGAACGGCGGCGCTGTCGCCATTGGGCGACTTGCCGCGCTGATTTGTTTTTGACGGCAAACGAAAATCGGTCCGCTTTTTGCAAAACCACAACTGGAGCCGCGTTGTGCGTTTCCAGCGACGAAAGGGCGAGGCTCTTTTTTTGGCGGCTTCAAATCCCCCATTGCCGCATTGCGGCCTCCGTCGATGATTCTATGGTCATCGCCAACATTGTTCAGAGTCGCCATGTCCGCCGCCACATTTAAGGTCCGCATCGCCCGCGAAATCGCGGAGGTCGACGCCGTCCAGTGGGATGCTTGCGCCAACCCGGCGCCCGCCGTCGAGGAAACGTCGGGCGGCGAGCGCTACAATCCATTCATCAGCCACGCCTTTTTGCTGGCTCTGGAGCAGTCGAGATCGGTTGGCGGGCGCAGCGGTTGGGCGCCGATGCATGTGCTGATCGAAGACAAGGCGGGCCGCCTCGTCGCAGCAGCGCCGACTTACGCCAAGAGCCATTCGCAAGGCGAATATGTTTTCGATCACGGCTGGGCGCAGGCCTATGCGCGAGCTGGCGGACGTTACTATCCCAAGCTTCAGGTCGCGGTCCCCTTCACGCCGGCGACGGGGCGGCGCCTGCTGGTCGCGCCGAACGCGCCGCCGGAAGCCCGCGCAACGTTGATCGCGGGTTTGCGCGGCCTCTGCAAGGCGATCAACGCCTCGTCGATCCATGTCACTTTCGCCAATTCCGATGATCGGACGCCTTTGGAGGAGGCCGGCTTTTCCCTGCGAACGGGCGAGCAATTTCATTTCGCCAATCCTGGCTATTTCGATTTCGAAGCCTTCCTCGCTGAACTTTCCTCGCGCAAACGCAAGAATATCAAGCGCGAGCGCAAGGATGCGCTGGCCGACGGCGTCAGCATCGAATGGGTCACCGGCGCCGCGTTGCAGCGCGAACATTGGGACGCTTTTTTCGCCTTTTACATGGATACCGGGTCGCGCAAATGGGGCAGCCCCTATCTGACGCGGAAGTTCTTCGACCTGGTCGGCGCCTCGATGGCCGAACGCATCCTGCTGGTTATGGCCAGGCGAGAAGGACGCTACATCGCCGGAGCGATTAATTTCATCGGCGACGACGCCCTTTACGGACGCAATTGGGGCGCGATCGAAGAACATCCATTCCTGCATTTCGAAGTCTGTTATTATCAGGCGATCGATTTTGCGATCCGGCACAAGCTCAAACGCGTCGAGGCGGGCGCGCAGGGCGAACACAAGCTCGCGCGCGGCTATCGCCCAGTCCCGACTTTCTCGCTTCACGATTTCGCGGACAAGGGACTGGGCGAAGCGGTTGCCGAATATCTCGCACGCGAACGCGTGGCGGTTGAAGAGACGATCGCGCTCTACGAGGAGCACGTGCCCTTTCGCAGGGCCTGACGGCCAGTGTTCGCCAGCTTGTCGCGCAATGGTTTCCGTGAAATCCTGT
Organism: Roseiarcus sp.; assembly: GCA_036513315.1. GTDB lineage: Bacteria > Pseudomonadota > Alphaproteobacteria > Rhizobiales > Beijerinckiaceae > Roseiarcus. The sequence goes on along the minus strand of DATBZF010000113.1, from coordinate 28,141 downwards.
CTGCTTCAGCTTCCGTCACGCGAGACGCCGCATGTCCCAAAAGGCTTCCGCTCTCATTATCGGCGCCGGCGACGCCACCGGCGGCGCGATCGCGCGACGGTTTGCGCGCGAGGGATTCATCGCCTGCGTCGTTCGCCGACACCGGGACAAATTAGCGCCGCTGGTCGCTGAAATCGAAGAGCAAGGCGGCGAGGCGCGCGCGTTCGGCGTCGACGCGCGCGAAGAGGAACAGGTGGTCGCGCTATTCGATGAAATCGAGCGTGATATCGCGCCGCTCGAAATTGTCGTTTTCAATATTGGCGCCAACGTCAATTTCCCGATCCGCGACACCACCGCTCGCGTCTACCGCAAAGTTTGGGAAATGGCCTGTTTCGCCGGCTTTCTGACGGGCCGCGAAGCGGCGCGGAAAATGGCGCCGCGCCGGCGTGGCGCGATCATTTTCACCGGCGCTAGCGCCAGTCTGCGCGGGCGTTCGGGCTTCGCCGCATTTTCGAGCGCCAAACATGGCTTGCGCTCGCTCGCCCAATCCATGGCCAAAGAGCTCGGCCCGGAAGGCGTCCATGTCGCTCATGTCGTGATCGACGGCGCCATCGATACCGCCTGGATCCGCGAAAATTTTCCCGAGCGCGCCGCACTGAAATCGCAAGACGGCATACTCGAACCCGATGCGATCGCAGAAAACTACTGGATGCTTTACAAGCAGCCGCGCAGCGCCTGGACGCATGAATTGGATCTGCGGCCGTGGACAGAGGCATGGTGACGCCGATGGAGAAACTAAGAGTCGAACATCATTTTGATTTCGGCAGCCCCAATTGCTATTTCGCCCACCGCGTCATCGGCGCAATCGAGCAGCGGACCGGCGCGACCTTCACCTATGTCCCGATTTTGCTCGGCGGCGTGTTCAAGGCGACCAATAACCAGGCGCCGCTGATCGCCTTCAAGGACATCGCCAACAAGCTCGCCTACGACCGGCTCGAGATAAAGCGCTTTGTTGCGCGCCATCGTCTCACAAAATTCAAGATCAACCCGCATTTTCCGGTGAATACTTTGCAGATCATGCGGGGGGTCGTCGCCCTGGAGGGCGACCCTTCATTCATGGCGATCATCGAGGCCATTTTTTGCCTGATGTGGGAAGACGGCAGGAAAATGGACGACGCGGAAGTCATCGTCCGATCGCTGAACGAACGCGGGTTGGATGGCGCGCGTTTCCTCGCGCGCGCGGCCGAACCGGAGGTCAAGGCCAGACTCATGGCCAATACCGAACGTTCCGTCGCGCGCGGGACATTCGGCGCCCCGACCTTCTTCGTCGGCGATGAAATCTATTTCGGCAAGGATCGCCTGCGCGACGTCGAGGAGATGATCGTCGCAGCGTCGGCTTAGCGGAAGCGATCCGCTTCAGGCGCTATCGCGCATGGAATTGGCCGTCAGCGCGATGACGCCAGCGCCGGCGACGAGCAGCCAGAGGCTGGCCTTGAGGCCGAACAGCGTCGCCAAAGCGCCAATCAGCACCGGGCCGAGCAGCAGGCCGGAATAGCCAGCGCTTGCCGCCATCGCCACGCCCGCCGCCGGCGAAGACCCGACGCGCGCTGCAGCGCTGAAGACAATCGGCACGACATTGGACACGCCGAGGCCGACCAGGCCAAAACCGAGTGCGCTCGCCTGGGGGTAAGGCGCGACAAGCGCCCACCCCATCCCAAAAGCCGAAGCGATGCCGCCATAGCGCACAGTGCGGGCCTGACCGAATCTGGCGACGAACCAATCGCCGGACAATCGGCCCACGATCATCATGGCGGAGAATGAGGCGTAGCCGGCCGCCGCGAGCGAGGGCGGCGCGGAAAGCTCGTTGGCGAGATATACGGCGCTCCAATCGCCGACCGCGCCCTCGCACAACAGGCCGAGCGCGACACAGCCGCAAAGCCAAAGCGCCGCTCGATCGGGCCACGCGAAGCCCGAGGCCGGCGGCGCCAACGCGGGCGTGGGATCGCGCAGCGCGCGCCATGCCAGCGCAGCCCCAGCGATATTGGCGATTGCGACGATGCTCATCGCGCTCATCAACGGCGAAGAGCGCGTCGCCATCGCCGCGCCAAGCGCCGCGCCAACAAGGCCGCCGACGCTGAACGCCGCGTGAAAGGACGACATGATCGGCGCGCCCCAGCGCGTCTCAATGCCGCTGGCGAGCCCGTTCATCGAAACGTCGAGCGCGCCATTGGTCAGGCCGAGCGTGAATGCGGCAGCTATCAACAGCGGCAGACCGGGCGCAAGGCCGGGGCCAAGCAATGCCAAGGCGAACGCCAGCGCCGCAAAGCGCGTCGCCCGCGCGACGCCGACGCCAGCATTCCCGTCATTGGCATTGACAGAACTGCGCCTGCCGCGAAACCGAGAAGGACGAGGCTGAGCGCGCCATCGGACAAATGGAGCCGGGCCTGCAGCAGCGCAATTGAGGCGGCCCAGGCGCCGATCCCCAATCCGCTGCAAAGAAAGATAGCGCTGTTGGCCGCCCGCTCCGCCCAAGGCGCGACGGGCAAGACAGAGGTTGAATGCGCCAATTTCCCCCCTCGTCACGCCTTGGATCGTCGGCTACGACCCATGGCGGCCGAATCCTGTTTTCAATAGAGACGATCTGCAGCACAATCGTCTAATCAAATCCTGCAACAGAGTTCTCCATGCTCCCCGCCTACGATCCCAACAACATTTTCGCCAAAATCTTGCGCGGCGAGGCGCCCTGCACAAAGGTCTACGAAGATGAGGTCTCGCTCTCCTTCATGGACATCATGCCGCGCACCGAGGGGCATCTCCTCGTCATCCCGAAAACGCCGGCGCGGAATTTTCTGGACTTGCCGCCGGCGGAACTCGCCCGCTTCATGCCTTCCGTCCAGAAGCTCGGAAAAGCGGCGATGGCCGGGATGGCCGCCGACGGGTTGTCGGTCATCCAATTCAACGAAGCGGCAGGCGGACAGGTGGTTTTCCACCTCCATTTTCACATCCTGCCGCGCTGGGCGGGCGTCGAATTGCGGCCGCCGGCCGGTCCGATCGAAAACAGCGACAAGCTCGCCGCCAATGCTGCCCGAATCGCCGCGGCTCTGAAGGAACTGTAATAACGCCCCGCCTGGCCGCGAATGTCTCGCGCGGTCAGGCGGGCTTGATCCTTCCGTCAGATGGCTTGCGGCTCCGTCGGCGGCGTCTCGCTCGGTGGATTCTCGTCCGGCTCGTCGGACGCGTCGCCTTCGGCGCGTCTGCGCGGTTTGGCCTTGCGCACTTCCGGTTCATCGGTCGCGCGTTTGCGGCCGGCCACCAAAAGGTCGCGCTCGAGGCGCGGTTGGGCGGGACCTTCGGGATAGACGAAGCCGAGCTTCTTGGCGCCGCTTTCATCACCCGTCACGACGACGCGGACGATGCCGCCGTTCTTGAGCCGGCCAAATAGCACTTCATCGGCAAGCGGCGTCTTGATCTCCTTCTGGATGACGCGCGCCATCGGCCGCGCGCCCATCGTTTCGTCATAGCCGTTCTTGACGAGCCACGCGCGCGCCTCATCCGCCAATTCGATCGTCACGTTGCGGTCGGCGAGTTGAGCCTCCAACTGGAGGATGAATTTGTCGACGACGCGTGCAATCACCTCTTCGGGCAACCGGCCAAACGGCACAATCGCGTCCAGGCGGTTGCGGAATTCGGGCGCGAACAGCCGATTGATCGCCTCGGTGTCGTCCCCTTCCCGCTTGGAAGAGTGAAAGCCGAACGCCGCTTTGGCCATGTCCTGGGCGCCCGCATTGGTGGTCATGATCAGGATCACGTTGCGGAAATTGATCTGCTTGCCCGAATGATCGGTCAGCTTGCCGTGATCCATGATCTGCAGGAGAATATTAAAGAGGTCCGGATGGGCCTTTTCAATTTCATCGAGCAAGAGCACGCAATGGGGATGCTGATCGATCGCGTCGGTCAGCAGGCCGCCCTGATCGAAACCGACATAGCCTGGCGGTGCGCCGATCAGGCGCGAAACCGTGTGGCGCTCCATATATTCCGACATGTCGAAGCGTATCAATTCGACGCCAAGGCTTGAGGCGAGCTGGCGCGCGGCTTCGGTCTTGCCAACGCCCGTCGGTCCGGAAAACAGATAGGAGCCGATCGGCTTTTCCGGATCGCGCAGGCCCGCCCGCGCAAGCTTGATTGCTGAAGACAGCGCCGCAATCGCTTCATTCTGGCCATAGACCACGCGCTTGAGCGTTTCTTCCAGATGCTGGAGCACCTCGGCGTCGTCCTTGGACACCGATTTGGCCGGGATCCGCGCCATCGTAGCGATCGTCGCTTCGATCTCCTTGATGCCGATCGTCTTCTTGCGTTTGGCCTCCGCCACCAGCATTTGCGATGCGCCCGTTTCGTCGATGACGTCGATCGCCTTATCAGGCAATTTCCGGTCATGGATGAAACGAGCGGAAAGCTCCACCGCCGCCCTCACCGCCTCGCTCGTGTAGCGGATCTTGTGGAATTCCTCGAAATAAGGTTTCAGCCCCTTGAGGATTTCGATCGCGTCTTCGACGGTCGGCTCATTGACGTCGATCTTCTGGAACCGGCGCACCAGCGCGCGGTCCTTTTCGAAATATTGGCGATATTCCTTGTAGGTTGTCGAGCCAATGCAGCGCAAAACGCCCTGCGCAAGCGCGGGCTTGAGCAGATTGGAGGCGTCCATCGCGCCGCCGGAAGTAGCGCCGGCCCCGATGACGGTGTGGATTTCGTCGATAAAGAGAATCGCATCCTTATGCTGCTCGATCTCCTTCATCACCTGCTTGAGGCGCTCCTCAAAGTCGCCGCGATAGCGCGTGCCGGCGAGCAGCGCGCCCATATCAAGCGCGAACACTGTCGCGCCAGCGAGCACTTCGGGCACCGCGCCATTGATGATCTTGTGCGCGAGCCCCTCGGCGATCGCCGTTTTTCCGACGCCAGGTTCGCCCACCAGGAGCGGATTATTCTTCTGACGCCGGCACAGGACCTGGATGGTGCGCTGAACCTCGGCCTCGCGCCCGATCAGAGGATCGATCTTGCCGTCTCTCGCCTTCTTGTTGAGATTAACGCAGTAAGCGTCCAGAGCTGCTTCTTTTTTCTTCTGCTCCGGTCCCTCTTTCGAATCCTTGGAATCGCGCGATTCATGGTCGTCCTCGGCGCCGCGCGGCGTTTTAGAAGCGTCCGACATTCCGGGCCGCTTGGCGATCCCGTGGCTGATGTAATTGACCGCGTCATAGCGCGTCATGTCCTGCTCCTGCAGGAAGAACGCCGCATGGCTTTCGCGTTCAGCGAAGATGGCGACCAGGACATTGGCGCCGGTCACTTCTTCGCGACCAGACGATTGGACGTGGATCACCGCGCGCTGAACCACCCGTTGAAAGCCGGCCGTCGGCTTGGCCTCTTCGCGCGTTTCGATAACGAGGTTTTCAAGCTCGGTGTCGACATATTGCGTCAGGTTCTTGCGCAAAATATCGAGATCGACGCTGCAGGCGCGCAATACCGCTGAAGCATCGCTATCGTCGATAAGAGACAGCAGCAAATGTTCTAAAGTGGCATATTCGTGCCGCCGCTCGTTGGCGACAGCGAGCGCCCGGTGCAGGGTTTTTTCCAGTGCGCGGGAAAACGATGGCATTGCGCGCCTTTCACTTCTTTTCCATGATGCATTGCAGCGGATGCTGGTTCTTGCGGGCGTGGTCCATGACCTGGGCGACTTTGGTCTCGGCGATCTCATAGGTGAAGACGCCGCATTCGCCCACGCCGTGGTGGTGTACATGCAGCATAATCTGCGTCGCCTCTTCAGGGTTCTTGTTAAAGTAGGATTGCAGAACCAGAATTACAAACTCCATCGGCGTGTAATCGTCATTCAGCAGCAAAACCCGATACATGCTTGGGCGCTTGGTCTGCGTGCGCGTCCGTGTGATAACGGCGGTTCCATTGCCCGGGCCCTCCGGGACTTTGCGGGGCTCACGCGCCCCCAGCGGCGCGACGCGCAGGAACTGAGACTGGCTGGCTTGTTCGACGCCGGAGGCCGAGCGACCAGCGCCGCGCGGAAAAAACAACCAGCGCGCCAACAGCGCAACCCCGGCCCTGAAACGACTGACCACCAGGTGCGGTTCGCCGATCACCTTCAACCTCTCATCAAGCTGAGCGGCGCGCGATGCGATTCAGTGCGGCCTCTCCTGCAAACTCATTTGCTCAATCTAGGCGCCTTGCGCGCGATATGAAAGGGGATTGTGCGCCGGCGCCGCGATCAAAAATCGGAAGGGCGGCAAAGCGCAAAAAAAGGGCCGGCTTTTCCGCCGGCCCTGGTGCGAACGCGTCCTAATCGGGCGCGCCGAATCTCTCAAATCGAATATATTCGGGCGATTACTTGGCGGGCGCCTTGGCATAGGCCGACTCGATCGGCTTGAACGCTTCCTTGGCGAGCTTGGCGTAAAGTTCGCCGACCTTGGTCGCCTGGGCGACAAAACCTTCATACGAGCTCTTGGCGAAATCCGTCTGAATCTGAATCGCGGTTTCGATGCTCTTGGCGCCGAGAAGCTTCTCGACAACCGAGGTGTTGGCGGCAATCGTCTTTTTCGAATAGTCGGTCGTCTCGGCTGCGATTTCCTGCAAACCCTTCGAGAACGTCGTCGTCGCGGCGGTCGCGGCCTCAAGCTGCTGTTTGCCGAATTTCTGGATTTCTTCAACATTGGTGAACATGAATATCGCCTTTCAATATGCCGCCGCGCTTGTGATGGCGAGGAATGATCGCGGTGCGACCACTCGTCCGACGCAAGCTCGATGGGGCCGCGGCGCAATCCCATCCCTGCTGCGCCATAACTATGTGCACTGCACAAAAATGTCAACGACGATTTTGCGTCGCACCATTTCTGGCCGCCCATGTCGCCGATTCCTTAACGGGAGGTCAGCGCCATCGGTAAACTTGTGTTCACTTTCAATTGCTTGCCTGGAATTAACGACACGCCGCGTCAATCCACGAAGCGTTAATCATTGCGCGTTTTATCCCGCTAATTCATCGGCTTGGCGAGAGATCGAGTGGAATGCGGGTTGGACGTTAACCCGGCCGTAACCGCATCCCCATAGGTTTTTCCTGTGTGTGCGCGCAGCAACTGTCGCCCGAAGGATGGGGCGCTGCGGCTGGCGTGATTCGAGGGGCGGGTTCATGGCGTTTCGTTTTGGGAAGATACGGTCGGGAAACGCCGCCCAGCTAAAGTCGATTTGCATCGCCCTTACCGCTGTGGCGCTGCTCGCCACGCCAGCTCAGGCGCGCCATTGGCGCCGCTATCATTATTACGCGCGCCAGCAGGTCCATTATTACGCCCGCCAGGCCTCCGCCCCTGCCCAGAATTCCGCCTTCGCCGCGTTGGTGGTCGACGCCAATTCGGGACGCACGCTTTATGCGGCCGACGAGAATGAACTGCGTCATCCCGCCTCGCTCACCAAGGTGATGACGCTTTATCTGCTGTTCGAACAGCTCGAGAAGGGCCGCCTGACCCTGGAATCGCCGATCACCATGTCGGCCCACGCCGCCGCCCAAGCGCCCTCAAAGCTTGGGCTCGAGCCCGGCGAGGCGATCAGCGTCGACAATGCGATCAAGGCGGTGGTGACGCGATCGGCCAATGACGTCGCTGTCGCGATCGGCGAGAATATTGCCGGCGACGAGGATTCCTTTGCCGAGATGATGACGCGCAAGGCCCATGCTTTGGGCATGTCGCGCACCACTTATGTGAACGCTTCGGGCCTACCCGACGACCGGCAGATTACCACGGCCCACGATCTGGCCGTGCTCGGCCGGGCGGTTCAGGAACGCTTTCCGCGGTATTTCCGTTACTTTTCGACCCATTCGTTCGACTATGCCGGCGAGACGATTGGCAATCACAATCATTTGCTCGGCCGCGTCGACGGCGTCGACGGCATCAAGACCGGCTATACCCGAGCTTCGGGCTTCAATCTTCTGACTTCGGTGCATCGCGACGGCCGATCGTTGGTGGCGGTCGTGATGGGCGGACCAAGCGCTTATGCGCGCGATCGTTTGATGGAGCAATTGATCGCCCAGCATATCGCGAGCGCCACCACCGCCCATACCGCGACGATGATCGCGGATGCTTCCACGCCCGAGCCCCCCCGCTTGGCTGCCAATTCTTCCGGCCGCGGGGGAAGCGGCGCGCCCATGCAATTGGCGGCGGCAATTCCGCCTTCGCCGCCGGTCCGCGCGATGGAAGTCGAAGCCGCCAATTTTGATGCGCCGGCGCCGCCGGTGCGTGAACCCCTCGCGTTCTCCAAGGAGGACCGGGAGGATGCCGAGGGTGACGGCGACAGTGTCGAGCGCGACGCGCCGAGCCCCACGGCGGAAGCTTTGCGCCATCAGACCAAACACGATCTCCGCGTCGCCCAGGCCGCCGCCCTCCCCGTCCCGCCGCGCATCGCCGAAAATAATCCCGCCGCGCTTGGATGGGTCAAAGGCCCCGAGGGCGTCGCAGCAGAACCGCAAGCCAGCGAGGCGGAAAAAAGCGTGAACGCCACAGCAGCCGCTCCACTGCCGCCTTCGCCCCCGGCGCGTGGCGCCGAGACTGATCCCGCCGCGCATGGTTGGGTCAAGGGCCCCGAAGGCATCGCGGCTGAGCCCAAAGTTGCGCCGCAGCCGAAAGCGGCCGTCGCCATTGCGCCGCCGCCAGCTCCTGCGCGCGCCGCCGATCCGAAGGCGAGCCTCGCCAAGGCTCTCGCCGCCGCCCAGCCCAAAGAGGAAACCCATATCGCGCGCAGCGAGGATGTCCGGCCCAGCGGGCATGACGGCTGGGTCATCCAGATCGGCGCCACCGCCGACGCCGACAAGGCCACCGACCTGCTCAACCGCGCCAGGGCGCAGAACCGGTCGACCCTCGCTTCGGCCAAGCCGATCACTGAAAGGGTCGGCAATGGCGATTCGACCTTCTATCGCGCACGTTTCGCCGGCCTCGATTCCTCCTCGGCCGAGGCCGCCTGCAAGAATTTGAAGAGATCCGGGTTTTCCTGCTTCGCCACGCGCGACTGATCGATCGGGGTGCGAAGAGCGGGCGTTGCGTTTGTTGAGTGGAGTTGACGATCAATGGCGGCGCAGCAAGACATCCTTGGCCTGATTGACGCGCGCCGCCAGACTGGTCGAGCCGCCATGGTCTGGATGGAGCTTCTTCATCAACGACCGATGCGCTCGCGCAATCTCCTCCGCGTCGGCGCCATGCGGCAAGCCCAGCACCTGATAGGCCTCCTCAGCGGTCATCGAGCCCGTACCGCTCCGCCCGCCCCGCGCGTCGCTTTGGTCCTGAGCTGCCTCGCGCCAACCGGCGAACCGGCGGTCGAGATAAGTCTCTAGCAGCGTCGCCCCGCCCGGATCCTCGCCCTGCGCGACGGCATAGAGGTTGAGGCAGTCGGCGCGCGTCAGGCTCGCCAGCGCGCGCCCCTGAAAAGGACCCGACAGCACGGTCCCCATCAATTCGCCGGTCGCGTGATCGAGGCGCATTTCAAACATCGCCGACCGGGCGCTTGACTGTTTTCCCCCGGCCGGGCGCGGGCGCCGGGAGCTCAGCCCGGCGGCGAAACTCTGGAATTTGGTCCAGCCGGCGAAGCCGAAGGCGGCGCTCGCCACCAGCGAGGCCAGGCCGAGGCTGCCACGCAGCACCAGCAGCAGCGCGCCGATCAGGCCGAGCACGCCGCCGCCCTGCCGGACCAGCCGCGCCGCGACAGTCGGGCTGAGGCGCGCGAATTGCTTGATCCCGATCAGGACGAGATAGAGAAGAAACAGGCCGATAATCAGATTGGGCATTGTCTCTATTTCCGCCGCATAGACCAGCGGCCCAGCTTACTCCAAAATGAAGCAGCCGGCGCAAGGTTACATCGAAACCCGGCCTAACGCATCTGCCGTAGCAGTAGCCGCGCGGCATCCTCCTTCAGCGCCTGCGCCTCCAGGCCGGCTCGGCCGCCGGCCGCATAAGCGGCGGCGGCGCGCAGCAGCGCTTCCAACCGATGGGCGGCGCTGGCGTCGAAGGCGCCATAAGCGCCGCCGGTCAGACGCGCGATTTCCTGAAACGCCCGCGCGGCGTCGGCATCGTCGCCCTCCTGGAACATGAACGCCTTGACGCCGACGATCGCCAGTTCGCCCGCTTTGGCCAGCAGGCGGTCGATGCTCTCCTCCATCGCGTCGCCGACAAAGACCAGCGCCCCGACTTTGGCGCGCCGCGCCTCGTCTCGCGTATGGCTCAGCACCTTGCCGATCTGCGTCGCGCCGCCGCGCACTTCGATTTTGCTCATCAACTCGCCGAGCCCCTGCCCGCCGGAGACGAATTTCGAAGCGCGGCATTCGCTGAAGCCGCGGAAATAAACGAGCTGCACGTCAAGCCCGCCGAGGTCGGCGGCGACCTGAAACATCCGCGCCTGCAGGCTCTGGGCGAGATCCCAGGTCGCCTGCCGGCTCATCGTCGCATCGAGCGCAAAGATCAGGCGCCCGCGCCCCGATGCGACAGGCGCCGGCGCCTTGCGCGCCGCTTCGACGAAGGCCGCGATATCCCCGCTGACCTTTGTCTGCGCGAGCGGCGTGTCTTTCGTGTCCTTGGCCAAGCTCAGGCTCCGCGGGCCATGTCCGCTAGGATTAGATTGGCGCTCCCGCGCGTTTCGGCAAGCCGGGTCTTTTCCTCAAAGCAATCCGAGCACGCTAAGCTCACGGCGCAATTCTTCCGGCATTTCGGCGACATCGCCCTGGCCGCCTAAATCCGGCGGCGCGTCCGCGGGCGCGAGATAGCGCCAGCCCTGGAAGGGGCGATAGGGGCGCGGCAGCACCGGAACGACTTCAGGCGTCATCCACAATCGGCAGCGGCCGATGCCTTCGGAATCGGTGAAAGTCTCGATATCCCTTAGCTCCTGCCGCGCCGCGACCTGGCCGCGGATGACCCAATAGAGCGAGCCGCCGTCGAGCAATTCCGCGCCGCGCTTGGGGACCATCCGCGTCACATGCAGCGCGAGCTGTCGCTCGCCGCGCTTGCGGCGCTCCCTGATCCGCTGCTCAATCCATTGTTCGAGGTCTTCGATCGACTCGGCGCCGACGCAGAGTTTGATGAGGTGTAGAGACATAATCAATTATGACGCGGCGCGGCGAAAAAGCGAAAGGGGGGCCGCATCAAAGGCTGTGGAGAGCGGGCGCCGATTTTGAGCAGGCGGTGAGGTTTTGCAAGGCGTTGGGATGAAAATTTGTCTCGCTGGGCCCAGGAACCTCGGCGACGGTGCGGGGCGAGTTCTCTTCTGCGAGACCGCATCACTTCCGGGCTGACTTCTACAATTTCGGCTTGCCCCATTGCGGCCTCGCGGCGGCCGCAATTAACCATTTCCCTCCAGGGAGTTTGCCCGGGACGAGCCGGACGGACGCGCGGAATGCGCCGCAAGCGAACGGAAGGATTGGGAGAATGATGATCCGCGCGATTCTGACATCAGCGGCGATCTTTGGCCTCTGTTCGACGGCGCTCGCGCAATCGGGCAGCCCGGAGCAGCAAGAGGCCTGCCGCCCCGATGTTCGCAAGTTCTGTCACAGGATCAAGGAGGCGGACGGCGACTCCGCGTTCGTTGAATGTCTCAAGGCGAACCGCGTCAGATTGTCGAAACCGTGCCGCACGATGCTGGAGAGCAACGGCCAATAGGGTCGCCCCCGCGGACGATCGCCGCTTACTTGCGCCCCTCGGCGTCCCTGGCGAAAACATCGAGAAAGATCGCGCGGCGCGCGGTTTCGCGGTTCATGCACGAGGCGATCATCGGATTGGCGATCGAGCCCTGGAAATAATCGGAGAAGAATTCGCAACTTTGCTTGCGCGCGACGATCCAGGAACGCTGCGTGTCGCGCAGCTTGGCCTGCCGCCCGGCATCCAGATGATCATGCAATTGCTTGTAGGATTCATTGAGCAACTGATCCCATGCCAATTGTTCGCGGTTAAAGCATGCGCTGACTTGGCCGGCCGCGGCTGCGCCTTCGTCGCCGCCGAAACACGGGCGCGCAATAATCGACACGCAGCTCTCGGGCGGCTCCTTCGCCGCCTCCTTGCTCTTCAAGCAAGCCGCGACCGCCGAGACATCATGAGGATCGGCGGTCTCGGCCGAAGCCGGCGCGGCTGCGATACTAGCGAGCGCGCCAAGGCTGAAAACCACGAGTGCAAAGCGCACGCTAATCCTCCCTATCCTCGATGAGACGACCGTCTCGCACGGCCCCCATATTCCGTTCCGCGGGCGGCGGCCTCAAATCTTGGAGCTAGACATCCAAGGCTCGCAAAAAAAAGCCTTCGACCACGCGGCCGCATTACGGTCTGCGCGCTTCTGTCGGCGCGGATATCGCGGCCCGTTCGTCCGAGGCTTCTGCTCGCGCAATTAACCATTTCCCTATCGGAAATGGCATTTGTCCGGTATGAAACTGGACGGTCGTCCGCGATCCCGCCGCGGGGAAGCTGAGGGATACGAAAATGACATTCCGCGCGTTTGTGATGTCAGCGGTCATTTTGGGCGTCTGCTCGTCGGCGTTGGCGCAAACCGGCACCCCCGAGGAGCAGGAGGCCTGCCGGCCCGATGTCCGCAAATTCTGTCACACGGTCAAAATGGCGGACGGCAATGCCGCCTTCCTGGAGTGCCTCAAGGCGAACCGCGACAAATTGTCCAAGCCCTGCCGCACAGCGCTGGACAGCAACGGCCAATAGCGGGCGGGATTGTGGCGCCTGTCCGCGAAATCCGCTTGCGCCACTGGCCGAAGCGGAAGTCCGGCCCCGCTCTGTCAGACTAGGATCGCGAGCAAAGCGCCCTGCTGCGGCGGTCCATTTCAACTCGCGACCCGCCGTTTCTGAGACGTGGGAAACAAACGCTCACATGCTTCCGGCCAAAGGTGGTCCAATATACCGCGATTGTCTCACTTCCGATTGACCCTGCTCAGGATACTCCAATACAGGCAATACGTGACCAATTAAGATTCCCCGCGTTAACGCCGTGGTGATGTATTTCGTCTCGCCCGCGCTGAGATGAAACATCGCTGATCTGGTCACTTCCGTCGAAGCTGAAGCTGTGTAGTCACCGGGCGGACGATCGACGAAGAAGAAGCCTCCTGGCCGCGAAACGCCGACGACTTCGTCATTCAACAGGATGGAAGGTTGAAGGCCGAAGCCAACCATTTCGTCGCTGCGGACGAAGTAGATGCGGCCTTGATTTGGCCTGAGCGGCGGAATCGCTCGCGCCACCTCGTCAAAACTATGCCCAGTCGCGCAGCCCGCCAATAGCGCAGCTATGCCGATTGACGCCAATCGGCGAATAATCTTGTTCGTCATGAAATCTCTTCTGCTCCGCTCTCGAAAATATCTGCGCCGGCATCCAACGCGGCGCGGTCGCATGAACCGCCTCAGCGGTAGGTTCGTTTGCCTGACGGCACGCGCGTGATGTTTCGTCTGATCCGCAGCTAGCTGAATTGCAGGTAATCGTCAACATGAATTGCACTGTATCATATCTTGTTACTCAGTATAATATATTTTGTTATTTCGTAGTGTGATTAGCATATATAACTATACACTCGCGTTTCCGCTTTCATATCTCGCGCACACCAATCGCGAGGCAGAGATCACCGTCAGTGCTTCAGCCCGTGCGGCAAGATGCGAGAACGACTGGCCTGATCGCGCTGATTTACTGGACTGAAACGTTCGACGCCGGCGCCTGAGCGCCTTTTGCGTTGATAATTGAGCGACTCGGCCCGGTGTGCGAACCTGAGGACGAAATCCCGCCCACCAAGCCAACGTCAACGGAAAAGCCGCCATGCCTGACCAACCCATCGCTGCGAGCGCCGCCGCCGCTACGAGCGCGCCCACCCAAGACCGCATGCCGCCGATCGCCGACGAGGCCTATACCGACGCGCAGAAAAGAGCGGCGGAGGAATTCGCCGCCGGGCGCGGCTATGCCGTCAGCGGGCCGTTCGTGCCGCTGATCCGCAGTCCGGAAGTGATGCTGCGCGCCAAGGCGATGGGCGACTATCTGCGTTTTCGCAGCGCGCTGGGGCCGCGCCTCAGCGAGATGATCATCTTGATCGTCGCGCGCGAATGGACCCAGCAATATGAATGGGCGTTCCATCACGGTTTTGCTGTGAAAGCAGGCCTGCGGCGAGAGATCATCGACGCCATCGCCGACGGGCGCCGACCGGGCGACATGGCCGAGGACGAGGAAGCCGCCTACGAAATGTCGATCGAGCTTCAGCGCACCAAACGCGTCAGCGACGAAAGCTGGCGCAAGGCGATCGCCAAGTTCGGCGAACAAGGCGTCATCGACCTCATCGGCCTCAACGGCTATTATACGTTGCTGGCGATGACGATGAACGCCGCCCGCACCGCCGTCCCGCCTGGGATGGCCAAGCCGTTGAAGCGATTTCCCGACTGAATGTGAGTTTGAGCCCGCTTTTCCCGATCCAGTGGAGCTGCCCGATGAAACTTTACGAAGCCAAGGAACGCCTCGACATCAAAAAATCCGACGTCTCCGGATCAGCCTTTTCCAACGTCAATATTTCAGGCGCGACATTCGAAAACGTCAACATATCGGGCGCAAGCTTTGACGACGTCAACATGTCGGGATGGCGCGTGCATGACGCCAACCTGTCGGGCCTGCGCGTCAGCAAGGCCAATCTCGCCGGCGCGACGATCAGCGAAAGCCGCCTCGAAGGCATGACGATCGACGGCATAGCGGTGACCGAAATGCTGGCCGCCTGGCGCGCGGCGCAGGAGACCGTGAAAGCCTAAGGCTTTGGGGCGCAGAAGGATGGCCAAAGGCCAGTTCAAAATATTCCGCTGCGTTGAGCCCGGCATACAGGCCGTCGCCGCCGCCACGCGTCACGCCTTTGCCCGGCACTGGCATGAGCAATATGGCGTTGGCGTCATTCATCAGGGCGCGCATAAGTCAGCCAGCGGGCGGGGCATGGTGGAAGCGGGCGCCGGCGACATCATCACCGTCAACCCCGGCGAAGTGCACGACGGCGCGCCGGTTGGCGATTCCGGCCGTTCCTGGAGCATGCTCTATTTCGAGCCTTCGATCGTGCTCGGCGCCTTTGCCGATATGCGCGAGGGCGCCTCGCATGGGCGCGAGTTCCCCAGCCCTGTGGTGAACGACGCCCGCGCCGCGGCAATGTTTGGGCGGCTATTCCAGACGATGACCGACAGCGGCTATGGCGCCTTTGGGGCGAACGAGAGTTCATCCGGGGTGAACGAGAGTTCATCCGGGATGCGCGGCGAAGAACTGTTGCTGGCGCTGCTGGCGGGCATTATCCGCGAACGCGGCCAGGCAGAGGCGCCGCGCCCCGCGCCGGCGGCGATTGGCCGCGCGAAAAGCCGGATCGACGACGCGCCGGCGGCCGCGATCACGCTCGCGGATCTGGCGCGCGAATGCGGCTTGAGCCGGTTTCAGGTGCTGCGCGGATTTGTCCGGGCGACCGGCTTGACGCCTCATGCCTATCTCACCCAGCGGCGGATCGATCTCGCCCGCCGGCTGATAGCCGGGCGCGTTCCGCTGGCTGAGGCCGCCGCGGCGAGCGGCTTTGCCGATCAGAGCCATATGACGCGGACATTCGTGGGCAAATACGGGGTCTCGCCCGGCGCCTATGCCGCCATCTTCGCCTGATCGGTCCGGCTGCAATCCTGTTCAAGACGCGGCGCCGCGTCCTCCGCTTCAATCCGGCCTTGCAGGCAGCCTGCCACCGGAGAAACGCCAATGAGCCTTGAATTTCTGATCACCTCGCTGATCATCGTCGTCGCGCCGGGAACCGGCGTTCTTTACACTTTGGCGGCCGGCCTGGCGCGCGGCGCCCGCGCGAGCGTCGCGGCGGCGTTCGGCTGCACGATCGGTATCGTCCCGCATATCATGGCGGCCGTCGGCGGCCTCGCGGCGATCCTGCATGCGAGCGCGCTCGCCTTCCAGGGCTTCAAATATGTCGGCGTCGCCTATCTCCTCTATCTCGCGTGGAATGCGCTGCGCGAGACAGGATCGCTGCAAGTGTCGAGCGAGGTCGACCAGCGCTCGATCAGGCAGACAATCGTCACCGCGGTCCTGGTCAATATCCTCAACCCGAAGCTATCGATTTTCTTTCTCGCCTTCCTGCCGCAATTCGTCAGCGCGGGCGAGGCGCATCCGCTGTCGCGCATGCTGATGTTGAGCGGCGTGTTCATGGCGATGACCTTCGCCGTTTTCGTCGGCTACGGACTTTGCGCGGCATCCGTGCGCGACCGCATCATCGCCCGCCCGCGCGTCCTGACCTGGATGCGCCGGACATTCGCCGGCGCCTTTGTCGCGCTCGGCGTGCGGCTGGCGCTTGCGGAGCGGTAAGAAGGCTTACGTCTACGTCGCGCCTCACTCCGCATCCACGATCGTCATCAGTCGCGCGCCCTGTTGCACCTGCGCGCCGGCGGCGGCGGCGATGCGGGCGACGCGGCCGGCGCGCGGCGCGTTCAGCGAATGCTCCATCTTCATCGCCTCGACGATCGCAACGCGTGCGCCCTCGGCGACGATCTGTCCCTCTTCAACGAACAAAGCAAGCAGCCGCCCATGCATGGGCGCCTCGACCTGCCCTGAGCCGTTGCTCGAGGATTCCGCCTCGCCGTCGAGCACGTCGACGAGGCGCAATTCCGTCTGCCGCCCCGCGCGCAGCACGAAGAGAGCATCCGGCGTTTCGACGATCCGCGCAAAATCATCCAGCGAGTCGCCGGCGCCGGCACGACCATCGGCAAACGCCAGTTCCGACATGCCGCCGGCGCTGCGCTGAACCAGCGGCGTGGCGCGCCCGTCAACGAGAATGTCGACGCCGACGCTCCTGCGCCCGGTCAACTCGAAACTATCGGCCACGCGCCAGGGATCGAGGGAGGCGGCGGCGTCATCGGCGCGACGCGCCAGCAGCCGCTCAGCGCCGATCAGAACCGCCTGAGCGTCCACCTCACGCGGCGCGGCGCCGAGGCGCGCCAGATTGGCTTCGATGAAGCCGGTGTCGAAGGCGCCGGCCCGAAATTCCGGCGCGTCGCAGAGCGCACGCAGGAAAGCGGCATTAGTACGGGGGCCCGCGACCAAGGTCGCCTCCAGCGCATGGCTTAAGGAGTCGAGCGCTTCGTCACGCGTCGCGCCATGGGCGATGATCTTGGCGATCATCGGATCGTAGAAAGGCGTGACGTCGCTGCCCGCCTCGACGCCCGTATCGACGCGCAATCCCTCGGCATCGGGAAATTGCAGCGCGTAAATCCTGCCCGCCGAGGGCAGAAAATTGTTCTCGGGATTCTCGGCATAGAGGCGCGCCTCCACCGCATGGCCGGACTGCTTGATCTCGCTCTGTTGAAGCGGCAACGGTTCGCCGGCGGCGACGCGGAATTGCCATTCAACGAGATCGAGCCCAGTGATCGCTTCCGTCACCGGGTGCTCAACCTGCAGGCGCGTATTCATCTCCATGAAATAGAAGCCATCCGGCCGCAGCCCGCGCGAGGAATCGGCGATGAATTCGATCGTGCCGGCGCCGAAATAGCCGACCGCCTTGCCCGCCGCGACCGCCGCCGCGGCCATGACAGCCCGCATCTCGGCCGAAAGGCCCGGCGCCGGACTTTCCTCGATCACTTTCTGATGGCGACGCTGCAACGAGCAATCGCGCTCGAACAAATGGACGACCTCGCCGCTTCGGTCGCCGAAAATCTGCATTTCAATATGGCGCGGCCGCGCGACATATTTCTCGATCAGCACGCGGGCATCGCCAAAGGCGCTTTGCCCCTCGCGCGCCGCGCTCTCCAGCGCCGCCTCGAAATCGACATGGGCGTCGACGCGCCGCATGCCCTTGCCGCCGCCGCCTGCGATCGCCTTGATGAGAATGGGATAGCCGATCTCATAGGCTTTTTCTTTGAGGAATTTCGGGGCCTGGTTGTCGCCGTGATAGCCTGGCACAACAGGCACGCCCGCCTTCTGCATCAGCGCCTTGGCGGCGTTTTTCAGGCCCATCGCGCGAATGGCCGCCGGCGGCGGCCCGACGAAGACGATGCCGGCCTGCGCGCAGCTTTCAGCGAATTCGGCGTTTTCTGAAAGGAACCCATAGCCCGGATGGATGCAGCTTGCGCCGATACGTTTGGCGAGCCCGACAATCTTGTCGCCCGCCAGATAGCTCTCGCGCGCCGCCGCCGGGCCGATCTCATGCGCCTCGTCGGCGAGACTCGTGAACAGCGCGCCGCGATCGGCCTGCGAATAAACCGCGATCGAGCGGATGCCGAGCCGGCGCGCGGTGCGGATGATCCGGCAGGCGATCTCGCCGCGATTGGCGATCAGAACGGAAGCGAACAACAAGCTCTCCTGCGGATGATGGGGCGCTGTGCGGAAATCACATCCTGAAAATACCGAACCGGGTTTCCTCGATCCTCGCATTGAGGCACGCGGAAAAGGCCAGCGCCAGCACGCGGCGCGTTTGCGAGGGCGCGATAATACCGTCGTCCCACAGTCGCGCGGTGGCGAAATAGGGCGAGCCCTCGCTCTCATATTTCTCGCGGATCGGCGCCTTGAACGCCTCCTCCTCGTCGGCGGACCAGGTCTTGCCTTCCGCCTCGAAGCCGTCGCGGCGCAAGGTCGCCAGCACGCTCGCCGCCTGTTCGCCGCCCATCACGCTGATGCGCGCATTGGGCCAGGTGAACAGGAAACGCGGGCTATAGGCGCGCCCGCACATGCCATAATTGCCGGCGCCGAACGAACCGCCGACGATCAGCGTGATCTTGGGCACGCGCGCGCTCGCCACCGCGGTGACGAGCTTGGCGCCGTCCTTGGCGATGCCGCCCGCCTCATATTGCTGGCCGACCATGAAGCCGGAAATGTTCTGCAGGAACAGCAGCGGAATCTTGCGCTGCGCGCAGAGCTCGATGAAATGCGCGCCTTTCAGAGCGCTTTCCGAAAACAGGATGCCATTATTGGCGATAATGCCGATCAGCATGCCCGAGAGCCGCGCAAAGCCGGTGACCAGCGTCGTTCCATACCGCGCTTTGAATTCGTCGAACGCCGAGCCGTCGACCAACCGCGCGATGATTTCGCGCGCATCATATTGCTTGCGCAGGTCGGTGGGGACGATGCGCTCCAACTCCTCGGCGGGATAGAGCGGCGCGACGGGGGCGATGATGTCGTGCTCGGTCTTGCCCTGCCGATTGAGATTGGCGATCGCCCGCCGCGCCAGCGCGAGAGCATGGGCGTCGTCGCGCGCCATATTGTCGGCGACGCCGGAAACGCGCGTATGGACGTCGGCGCCGCCGAGATCCTCGGCCGAGACCACTTCGCCGGTCGCTGCTTTCACCAGCGGCGGCCCCGCCAGGAAGATCGTGCCCTGCCCTTTGACGATGATCGTCTCGTCCGACATTGCCGGGACGTAAGCGCCGCCAGCCGTGCAGGAGCCCATGACGACGGCGATCTGAGCGATGCCCGCCGCCGACATATTGGCCTGATTGTAGAAGATGCGCCCGAAATGCTCGCGGTCGGGAAACACCTCCGCCTGATGCGGCAGATTGGCGCCGCCGGAATCGACGAGATAGACGCAGGGCAAGGCGTTCTCGCGCGCGATCTCCTGAGCGCGCAGATGTTTCTTGACCGTCATCGGATAATAGGCGCCGCCTTTGATCGTCGGATCATTGGCGACGATCATCGCCTCGCGACCTTCGATGACGCCGATGCCGGCGATCAGGCCGGCGCCATGGACATCGCCCTCATACATGCCGTAGGCGGCCAGCGGCGCGATTTCGAGGAAGGGCGAGCCCGGATCGATCAGGCGCGCGACGCGGTCGCGGGCGAGCAGCTTGCCGCGCGCGACATGGCGCTCGCGCCCGCGCGCCGAGCCGCCCTCGGCGGCGGCCGCGCGCCTTGCGTCAAGCTCGGCGAGCAAAGCCTTCCAGGCCTCCGCATTGGATTCCTCCTCGGCGGGAGCGGCGCCGGCCTTGCTCTTCAGAATCGCCATCACCTCTCCCGTTGCGTCATCAGCGCGTCGCCAATTCTTGCACAGCCGGGCGCGGCGCGCGCGGCAGTTCGAAGTTTTCGGCGGGGCGCGTGTCGTGGATTTTCGCAAAATCCATATGCCGCATGCCTTCCTCGTCGACCCGCACGATGTCGACGAATTCATGTCCGACGCGCAGATCCTGCCCACTATAGCGATGGCGGCCGTGCACGAGCTGCGAGGAGGTCTCGTCGAGCCCACTGAGCGTCACCGCGAAATTCAGATCGCTTTCGGCAATCTCCTCGGCGCTCAGCATGTAAAGCGGGCTGTCGGCGTCGATGGTGTGAAATAGCGTCCAACTCAACGCGAAGACCGGGTTTTCGCTGCGCACCAGACTCATCGGCCGAAAGGTGACGCTGCGCCGTCCCTCGGCCGAACTCGTGGCGCGAATGACCCATAATTTGACGCTGGCGTCGGAGATGAAATTGTTGCGCGCATTGGCGAGGCGGATCATCAGCGTCGGAGCGCCGTCATGCATCGAGATGACAGGATTGCTGGCGAAAATAAGCCGCGCCCGCGGCCGCGAGAAACGCGCGAAAACCAGCCCGGTCATGACAGCCAGCGACACCATGCCGAAGAAATTCTGCGCGGTGGCGATCAGATGGCCGTACATGCTTTGCGGATGCATGTCGCCATAGCCGACGGTCGAGGTCGTCTCGACGCTGAAAAAGAACAGGTCGGCGAAGCTGCCCGGCCTGGCGTTGGCGATCGGAGCTTCGCCGAGATTATAGAGTTCGGCGAACATGAGATTGAACAGAACGAAAATCGCCGCCAGCGACCCGAAGAAAGCGGGCCAGGTCACGGTCATCGCATTGTGATAAAAATCGGTCCAGAGGTTGCTCTCGAGACCTTCGGTGATGATCGTGCCGGCGCCGAGGTTTCTCACGCGCGGGCGCGGCTTGCGCAGGCCGAGCCCCTCCAGCGCATCCGCCCAATATCTCTTCAGATGCTTTCGTATTTGTCCAGGCGCCATTCTTCGGCCTCTGCGTCTTTGATCCAGGCCTTCCAGGCGGGCAGCGCCATGATGGCGTCCATATAGTCGCGCGTCGCCTTCTTCACCTTGACGTCATAAACATGCAGGCGATTGACGACCGGCGCAAACATCGCGTCGGCGGCGCTGAAACGGCCGAACAGGAACGGGCCGGCGGCGCCGAAAGTCTTGCGCGCCTCGGCCCAGGCCGCCTCGATGCGCGCAACGTCCGCCTCGACCGCTTCGGTCAGCTCCAGCTTGCGCACCGGCCGACGGAAATTGGTCGGGCAATGCTGGCGCAAGGCCTGAAAGCCGGCGTGCATCTCGCTGCTGAGCGAACGCGCATAAGCCCTGGCCGCCCTGGCCCTCGGCCAGATCGCCTTGTCGGGATATTTCTCCGCGACATATTCGACGATCGCCAGGGATTCCCATACCGATATCGCGCCGTCATGCAGCGAGGGACACTTGCCGTTCGGCGCAAAGGCGAGAATCCGCTTGCGCGTCGTCGGCTCGTCCAACGGGATGACGACCTCCTCGAAAGGGATTTTGAAATGGGCGAGCAGGATCCATGGCCGCAGCGACCATGACGAATAAGCCTTGTTGGCGATCACAAGCTTGAGGGGCATGGCGGCTTCCGCAGGATGGACGGGATGCGCGTTCATTGAACGCATCCCCCCTGATGTCAAGCATCGCGCTTGACCCGGCGGCAAAGCCAAAGCATCACGTCGCCATGACCAATCTCCCCGACAATTCCGAATCGCCGCCGAGCCTCGAAGGGGCGATTTTCGCTTTGTGCAACGCGGCGGGCGCGGCCAGCACGATCTCGCCGATCGAGGCGGCGCAGGCCTATGCCGCCGCGCGCGGCGAGGATGCGCTCGGCTGGCGCTCGCATCTCGCCCAAGTGCGCGGAGCCGCGATTCGCCTGGCGGAGGCCGGCAGGATCGTCATCTATCGCAAGGGCAGGCCGGCCGACCCGCATGACTTTCGCGGCGTCTATCGGCTCGGCCTCCCCCGCTCCGATTGAAGACGCGCCTCACGGCGCTGGAAAAAGCGCGTCGATCCTACCGCTGAGGCGATAGGCGACGAGGCCGGCCCATTCGTGCACCGCGACATCGAACAGGCGCAGATCGCGTGAGGGCTCGCGGTTGATGCGCCAATCGCCGGCCCCGCCATAAGAGCGGTAATCGACGGGATAGGCGACGACATTGAATCCCGCCTTGCGGAACAGGCCCATCGAGCGCGGCATGTGATAGGCGGAGGTGACGAGCAGCCAGACCTGCGCGGGCTCAGGATGGACGAGATCGCGAGTGAATCTGGCATTCTCGTCAGTGTTGCGCGAACGCTTCTCCAGTTCGATCCGGGCGGGGTCAACGCCAAGGGCGATCATCAATCTGGCAGCGTCGGCGGCCTCGGTATAGTCACTCGACGTCAGCGAATTGCTGCCCCCGGTATAGACGAGGCGGGCTTGTGGGAAACGCCGCGCCAGCGCGACCGCTTCGGTCAGCCGCGCCGCGCCATCCGCCAGGATCACCTGATGGCGCGCTTCGTCGATTTCTGGATCGATGGCGCCGCCGAGCACGATGATTCCATAGGGCGCGGCGAGATCGGCCGGCGCCGGCGGAAACCTGTCCTCCAGCGGTTCGATCAGCCAGGCGCCGACCGGCAGCAGACCCAGGATCAGCAGCAGGCCGATGGCGCCGATTGCGATCGCCCGCGCGCCGCGCCCATGGCGACCGCGCGACAGGATGGCGCCGAGGAAGGCTAATCCCAACAGGATGTTGATCGGCGCTGCGAAAGACCAGAGCACTTTCGAAGCGAGGAAAAACATCGGATGGCGTTCCTTAATCTTCCATAAGTCAAAAGCGCGCCAGGACGATCATTGCGTGTCGCGATCACAGCCCAGAGCGTCGCGCAGACGTTCGCTCTGCCGCCCATCGACTGCGATTCCGGCGCGATCGGCAAGCGCCAGCCATTCCTCGATCTTGCGTCCGGCGATGCGCAGCCGGGGCGCGATCTCCGCCAACGGCGCCAGCACGAAGGCGCGTTCCGCCATGCGCGGATGCGGGACTTTCAGGTTCGGTGCGTCGATCGCTTCATCGCCATAGGTCAGGATGTCGATATCGAGCGTGCGCGGCCCCCAACGCTCGAGGCGCTGGCGCCCCAACCGGCTCTCGATGTCGAGGCAGAGCGCCAGCAGCGCCGGCGCCGGCAGGCTGGTTGCGACAATCGCCGCCATATTGAGAAACGGCGGCTGGTCGAGTTTGCCCCAGGGCGGCGTCGAATAGACCGAGGAGGCGCGCACCAGCGTGACGCCGGGGGCTTCCACCAGTTGCTTCAGCGCCGCGATAAAGGCCTCCGTGACATCGCCGATATTGCCGCCAAGGCTGAGCGCGGTTTCAACACTCACGCTTCACCTCGATCTCGACGCCCGCCACCCGCAGCTTCGCCGGAATCGGCGGCGTCAACTTGCCGACCCGGACCACGACGTTGTCGATGCGCGAGAATGCCTCCAGCAAAGCCTCGGCGATATCGAAGGCGGCGGCCTCGACGAGATGGCGCGGCGCCCCGCAGAAGATTTTCTCAGTGAGCGCGACCACCGCGCCATAGTCGATCGTCGCGGCCAGACTGTCGCTTTGGGCGGCCTCGCCGAGATCGGCGGCAAGCTCAAGATCGATCTCGAACATCTGGCCATCCTGCCGCTCATGGGCGAAGCAGCCATGAAAGCCCCTGAGCTCCAGGCGCTCGATAAACACCCTGCCCCGCGAAATCTTAATTTCCGAACGACGATCGTTCATTCTGCTTCTCGCGTCTGGGACGGCGCGCTGATCGCCCGCAAAACCTGTAGCGCCTGCCGATGCGGCTCAACATCATGGACCCTGAGGATCGCCGCGCCATTGGCGACGCCGACAAGGCCGGCGGCGAGCGAGCCGGCGAGACGCTCGGCGGGAATGTTCTGGCCGGTCAACCCGCCAATCGACGATTTGCGCGAGACGCCGAGCAGGATCGGGCAGCCGAGGACGATCAATTCGCCGAGGCGTCGGATCAGCTCGAAATTCTGCACCGGCGTTTTGCCGAAACCGAAGCCGGGGTCGAGGATCAGCTTTTCACGCGGAACGCCGGCGGCGAGCGCGAGATCGATAGAGCGCGACAGGAAATCCAGCACATCGGCGACGATATCGACGCCCGGATCAATAGTCGCGCGATTGTGCATCAGCACGGCGACGGCGCCCGTGTCGGCGGCGACGCGCGCCATTTCCGGGTCTCTCTGAAAACCCCAGACGTCATTGACGATCGAAGCGCCCGCCTCGATCGCAGCCGCGGCGACTCGCGCCTTCATCGTATCGATGGAAATCGGAGTCGCGACGCGCCGGCTGAGTTCGGCGACGACAGGAATGGTCCGCGCGATCTCCTCGTCCTCCCCGACGGGGCTCGCCTTAGGCCGGGTCGATTCGCCCCCGACATCGAGGATCGCCGCGCCCTCGGCCGCCAGACGCTCGCCATGCGCAACCGCCGCCGCGACGCTCGCAAAAGCGCCGCCGTCGGAAAAAGAATCCGGCGTGACATTGACGATGCCCATCAAGGCCGCGGGCGAGCCGAGCGTCAGTGTCTTGCCGTGCGGCAGGGAGAGGATCAAAGGCAGAGCGGAACCAGAGGGTGACGTGGAAACAACTGATAGCGGCGAACTATTTTCCTCCGGCAATTTCTCTTTTGCGGCAGCTATAAGCGACAAATCGTCCGCGCGCCATTGCGCGCAGCGGCAGGATGAGCTCTTTCGATTTTCGGCCTACGCCAACCGCCACCAAACCTCATGCGGCGTCACCATCATGGAGATTTCGTGTCCAACAATTGGCTGATATTTGTGCCATGCGACCCCCAGTTTCATCCACGCGAGGAAGACATCGCAGTCGCGCTGAATTACTTGCGCGAATTAGCACCGCGAGCTAACGACATTACCGTCGAGAGCGACGGGAGTGTGAATTTATTTCACGCCGGCTCGAATTTCGAAACCGTCTCCTGTCCCACGTGTGGCGCAAAAATATCAAGGGAAGGCTGGATCGCGGCGCTGGAGGAAGCCTGGGAATCACGCTTCGAGGACTTGTCCATCATTACGCCTTGCTGTTCGAGCGACACTTCGCTGAACGATCTGAATTATGACATGCCGATGGCGTTCGGAAGGTTCGCGCTTGAGCTGTCCAATCCACGCATAGGCCACATCCCGGATGTGCAACGCAAACGGCTCGAGCAGATTCTGAAAACGCCTTTGAAAATTGTCTGGAAACAACTCTAAGCGAGTTAAGAGTCCGGCTCGACTTTCACGCGTCCGGGTTTGTTTTCTATAAAAATATCGTTTATGTCAATTTTCCCGGGCGACGCCCCATTTTAAAGGGACGCCCGGCTCATTACGGCGTTGCCACCCCAGAACAAGGACGCCGCGTTGCTGTATGTTTTTTCAGGGCTTTTCGTTGGTCTGGTGGTCGGCGTCACCGGCGTCGGCGGCGGGTCGTTGATGACGCCGATTCTAGTGCTGCTGTTCGGCGTCCACCCGGCCACCGCCGTCGGTACCGATCTTCTCTATGCCGCCGCGACCAAATCGGTCGGCACCGCGGTGCATGGCTTCAACGGCACGGTGATCTGGCGGGTGACCGGCCTGCTGGCGCTCGGCAGCGCGCCGACCGCTTTTGCGATGATCTTCCTGCTCAATCATTTCGGCCCGTTCGGCCCCGGCGCCGCCGTACTGATCACCACCATCCTCGGCTATGCGCTGCTGCTGACGGCGGCGGCGATGCTGCTGCGCCGACGCATCCAGGCCTATGCGGCGAGTCGCGTGGGGCGCATCCATCCGACGACGCGCGCCGCGCTGACGGTGGTCACCGGCATCGTGCTCGGCGTGTTCGTTTCGCTTTCCTCGGTCGGCGCCGGCGCCCTCGGCGTCACCGCGCTCATCCTGCTCTATCCCGAAGTTCCAACCTCACAGATCGTCGGCAGCGACATCGCCCATGCCGTTCCCCTGACGCTGGTCGCCGGATTCGGCCATTGGCTGATCGGCTCGGTCAATTTCGGCACATTGGGCCTTCTGCTGATCGGCTCGATCCCCGGCATCATCCTTGGCAGTTTCATCGCGCCGCGCCTGCCCGACGCCTGGCTGCGGCCGCTGCTGGCCGCCGTGCTCATTTTCGTCGGCGCGCGTCTGATTATCGTTTGATTCCGCGCGGCTCTCGCTGCGCCTTGTCCCGCCACGTCTGCTTCTCTAGCCTATGATCATGAGGACGACATGAAATTCAGCCCATCCGTCATCGAAGCGATCGGCCGCACCCCGCTGATCAAACTCAAACAGGCCTCGGCGCTGACCGATTGCACCATTCTCGGCAAAGCCGAGTTCATGAATCCCGGCGGTTCGGTCAAGGACCGCGCCGCGCTCGCCATCGTCGAGGACGCGATCGCCAGCGGCGCCTTGCGCAAAGGCGGCGCGATCGTCGAGGGCACTGCGGGCAATACCGGCATCGGGCTTGGAATGGTCGGCTCGGCGCTTGGTTTTCGTACCGTCATCGTCATTCCCGACACCCAGACGCAGGAAAAGAAGGACATGCTGCGCCTCGTCGGCGCCGAACTCGTCGAAGTGCCGGCGGTCCCCTATTCCAACCCAAACAATTACGTGAAATATTCCGGGCGACTCGCTGAAGCGCTTGCGAAATCCGAACCCAACGGCGCGGTCTGGGCCAACCAATTCGACAATGTCGCCAACCGGCGCGGCCATTATCAGACGACGGGCCCGGAAATTTTCGACGACACGGCGGGCAAGGTCGACGGCTTCGTCTGCGCGGTCGGCTCCGGCGGCACTCTGGCCGGCGTCGGCATGGCGCTGAAAGAGCGCAATTCCTCGATCAAAATCGCTCTCGCCGACCCGATGGGCGCGGCGCTTTACCAGTTTTACAAGAACGGCGCCCTCAAAAGCGAGGGCTCGTCGATCACCGAAGGCATTGGCCAGGGCCGCGTCACCGCCAATCTCGTCGATGCGCCGGTCGATTTCGCCTATCAAATCCCCGACGAGGAAGCGCTGCCGATCGTCTTCGATCTCGCCGAGCAGGAGGGTCTGCTGCTGGGCGGCTCGTCCGGCGTCAATATCGCCGGCGCCATTCACCTTGCCCGGGAATTGGGCCCCGGCCATACGATCGTCACCATACTCGCCGATTCCGGCGTGCGCTACGCTTCCAAACTGTTCAATCCGGCTTTCCTGCGTTCCAAGAACCTGCCCGTCCCAGCCTGGCTTGAACGCAAGGCCGCCGCGCCGAAAGTTTTCCAGTAATGACCGAGCCGCTGTTTCGCGCCGATGCCTATCTCAAGGAAGTGGAGGGCGTGGTGGTCAGCGCCGAGCCGCGCGGCATCGTCCTCGAGGCGACCAACTTCTATGCGCAAGGCGGCGGGCAATCGGGCGATCAGGGGGAACTGCTGCTCGCCGATGGGTCGCGCATCGCCATTGTCAACACGATCTATGACGCTGACCGGAAGACCATACTGCACGTTCCGGCCGGAGGCGCCATCCTGCCGCCGCCCGGCGAAAAGATTGTCGCGCGATTGAACTGGGACCTTCGTCTGAAGCGCATGCGCGCCCATACCGCGCTGCATCTGCTGACCGCGGTGCTGCCCTATCCCGTCACCGGCGGCGCGGTCGGCGACGGCGAGGGCCGGCTCGATTTCGATTCCGGCGACGCGGTGCTCGACAGGAACGAGATCGCTGAGAAGCTCAACGCCTTGATTGCTGCCAACGCCGTCGTCGGCACGCGCTGGATCACCGACGACGAGCTCGCCGCCAATCCCGGCCTCGTCAAGACCATGTCGGTCAAGCCGCCGACCGGCAGCGGTCGCGTGCGCCTCGTCGAAATCGAAGGCATCGATCTGCAGCCCTGCGGCGGCACCCATGTCGCGCGCACCGGCGAAATCGGCCATGCCGAGGTCACGGGGATTGAAAAGAAGGGCAAAATCAACCGCCGCGTGCGCATCGCGCTGGCGTGACCCTTGGGAGCGCGCACCCCTTCGCCCCGCTTGCGGCTATTCGATGCACACATCTTTTCCTTGAGTTTTTTGACGAACTCCGATTCGCTGCAGGGGCAGATTCTGGAGCCGATGATGGATTTGAGCGCGGTCGATGTGGAGCGATATGGGGTTGGGGG
>DATBZF010000112.1:0-100644 GCA_036513315.1 Roseiarcus sp. | reverse complement strand
TACGGGACCGAGATCGAGGTGGTGCGCATCAAGGACCGAATCTTCGTGATGGCCGGCGACGTCGATGTTGAGCGCGACGCCCATCGCCACGAACATGAGGACGGCCATGCGCATGACCATGGCCACCAGGACCACGACGGCGCCCATGTTTGAATACGACTTCATGCGCACGGCCTTTGCCGCCGCCGGCATCGTCGCGCTTCTCTCCGGCGTGGTCGGCTTTTTTCTCGTGTTGCGCGGCCAGACTTTCGCCGGCCATGCCTTGTCGCATGTCGGCTTCACCGGGGCGACGGGCGCGGTGTTGTTCGGCCTGCCGCCGCTCGCCGGTCTTGTCGGATTCACCCTTCTGGCGGGATTCGGCATGGGCCTGCTTGGCGAAAAACTGAGCGAGCGCGATGTCGCGATCGGCATGATGCTCTCGCTGGCCTTAGGGCTTGGGCTGCTCTTCCTGCATTTCTTTACGTCCTATGCATCGCAGGCGGCCGCTTTGCTCTTCGGCAATGTGCTGGGAGTCGACAACCAGGCGTTGCTCTCGCTGGCGCTTCTGGCGGTCGTTAGCTTGATCGCGCTAGGTTTTATTGCGCGGCCACTGATTTTTGCCTCGCTGCAGAGCGAGCTCGCCGAGGCGCGAGGCGTGCCGCTGCGCTTCGTGTCGACCGCCTTCCTGATGATTGTCGCGATCGCGGTTTCCGAATGCGCGCAGATCGTCGGCGTGCTGCTTGTCTTCACCTTGATGGTCGGCCCGGCTGCCGCCGCGCTTTCCTTCACGCGCAGGCTCTATGCGGCAATAGCGCTTTCCGCCGCGCTGGCGCTGATCGAGGCCTGGGGCGGCCTGACGTTGGCATTCTACTCGGATTGGCCGGTGAGCTTCTGGATCACCGCGTTGTCGGGGCTGGTCTATTTCACGAGTCTTGTGGATTGGGGCAAATTGCGCGCCCGCGCCGGGGCGACAGCTTAGCTTTCGCGCCGCGACTCGTGCTAAGGCCGACCGATGGCCCCCGCACAATTTATTCGCCAAGACCTTCCTTTCCATCATCTGGGGGAGGGTGGCCTGATGGCGGCCTCGGATTCTTATTTCCTCGACGTCGAACGCTCCGTTCTCGGCCAGCCGTGGCGAGCCCGGTTGAAGGGGGCGGGAGAGGCGCAAGCGTTGGCGATCACGCAGATCAGCGGGCAGCCGGATCTGATGGCGCGGGTGTTGGCAGGCCGAGGGGTGAAACTCGAGGAGGTCGCTCGCTATCTCGATCCGACGTTGCGCGATCTGATGCCCGATCCCTTCACCTTGCGCGACATGGAGCCAGCCGTCGCACGGCTCGCGCATGCGGTCCGACGGGCTGAGAAAATCGCGATCTTTGGCGACTATGACGTCGATGGCGCGACCAGCGCCGCGCTGCTCGCGCAATATCTCAACGATTGCGGCTGTGAAACGCTGGTCCACATCCCCGACCGGGTCATTGAAGGCTATGGGCCGAACGTCGATGCGATGCGCGCCTTCGCGAAGCAAGGCGTGCGCCTCGTCGTCACCGTCGATTGCGGCATTCTCAGCCATGAGCCTTTCGCCGAGGCGCGGCGGCTCGGCCTCGACGTTGTCGTCTTCGACCATCATCAGGCGCCCGAGCTGCTGCCCGACGCTTTGGCGCTCGTCGATCCTAACCGGCAGGACGATCTGTCCGGCCTCGGCTATCTCTGCGCGGCTGGCGTCGTCTATATGGCGCTTGTCGCGCTGAATCGCGCATTGCGCGAGGCGAGCTTCTGGAACGGCCGCGTCGCGCCTGATCTCATCGCGGCGCTTGATCTGGTCGCACTCGGAACAATTGCCGATGTCGTGCCGCTGACCGGCCTCAATCGCGCCTTCGTCGTCAAGGGATTGGCGGTAATGCGGGCGCGGCGGCGCCCGGGCCTCGCGGCTTTGCTCGACGTCGCAGGCGCCGATGGGCCGCCGCGACCGTATCACCTCGGATTTCTTATCGGCCCGCGCATCAATGCCGGCGGCCGGATTGGCGATTCCGGTCTGGGCGTCAAACTCCTGATGACGCGCGACGATCTGGAGGCGCGCGCGCTCGCCGAGGAACTCGACCGGCTCAACCGAACGCGCCAGCAGATCGAGATCGCGATGTTGGAATCGGCCGAGGCTGAGGCTTTGGCGGCGCTCGGGTTGGAAGAGCGCGGCGCCTGCGTCGTGGTGGCGGGCGAGGGTTGGCGGCCCGGTGTCGTCGGCATCGTCGCGGCGCGCCTGAAGGAGCGCTTCAATCGGCCCGCTTTCGTTCTCGCCTTTAACGGCGCGGAGGCGACCGGCTCCGGTCGTTCGATCGTCGGCGTCGACATCGGTCGCGTCGTGCGCGCCGGCGTCGAAGCGGGCGTGCTGATCAAGGGCGGGGGGCATGCGATGGCGGCGGGTGTGACGCTGGCGAAGAACCGCCTCGGCGACTTCCGCGCCTTTATGGAGGCCCAGCTCGCCGCCCCGGTCGGCGAGGCGCGCGGCGCCGCCGGCCTCGAAATCGACAGCGCGTTGATCGCGGGCGCCGCGACCCCGGCGCTTATTCATTCGATCGAGCGCGCCGGCCCTTTCGGGGCCGGCAATCCCGAGCCGGTATTTGTGCTGCCGCGTCATCGTCTCGTCGATGTGGCTCCTGTCGGGGCCGCTCATTTGCGCTTGCGGGTGGCCTCCGGCGACAATCAGACGATCGAGGGCATAGCCTTTCGCGCGGCCGGCAGTGCGCTTGGCGACGCGCTGAAACGCCTGCGCGGCTCAGCCGTGCATTTGGCTGGCGCGTTGACGATCAATCGCTATGGCGGCCGCGAAAAGGCGCAATTGCGCGTGTTGGACGCGGCAGAGGTCGAGCGTTAGAGGAAGCTCACATCGGCACTTTCGTGCCATTTCTCCCGACCACGAAGCGCCCGGCCTCGTAGCTGCCATCAGCCGCCTTGGCGGCGCCGAATATATCGACCGAGGCGCCCGGCTTCAGATCGGCGGCCTCGCCCGGCGCGAAAGTGACAATCGGCGTCGACTTGTCGACGACCACGGTCTGTTCGCCGCCTTTATAGGTGAGAGTCAGTTTTGGACCGGAGACGGAATCGATCATCGCTGAAATATTGGCGTTGGTCATGGTGCTGCCTGGCGCAAGATCGAACGGGCGGAAGCCTTCGCCGGTCCCGCGCGCGGCCTCCGGAAAGATATGCACTTCCATGGCCGCCAGCGTTCCGTCCGGGCCTGGCATAGCGGCCGCGCCAACGAAGACGCCGGGCTTGATGTCCGACAATTGCGCGGGAATCACCGCGTCGATTCGTTGCTGGTCTTTGAGGTGAAAATTGAGGGTCTCGCCCGCCCGCGTTTTCACGACGACATTGGCGCCATCGACACTGACGATGGCGCCGCGGACGATGCCGGGGCGTGGGGTTTGCGCGAGAGCAGGGGCCGCGGCAATGAACGCCATGGCCGTGGCCAGGCAAGCGATCGGACGCATGAAATCCTCCCGGTTGAGACGGCGGGACCCTAGCGATTTTTCGCGAAGGCGCGACAAACATTCCCGTGAGCGGCGATCGGATGAAAGCGCATGACGACGCCCTTGGCCGGGAGTTGAACGGCAAGGCTCTTGACAGGAGGCCGGATCGGTCCGATCATTTGTATACAAACAATACTCGCGCATCTCCAATATCTCACTCATCTCATTGCGGAGCGCCTCTTGTATGCTCGCCCTTCGGAGTTGAACGAAACGCTGGCGCTCATTGCTGAGCCCGGCGCGCGCCTGCTGGCGGGCGGGACGGATGTATTTCCCGGCGCCGGCGAGCGCCCGCTTACAGGTTGCATCATCGACATTTCTCAGTTGCCCAGCCTCAAAGGCATTACACACTCTGACGATGAAATTCGTATCGGCGCTGGGACCACGTGGACCGACCTGGTTCGCGCGGAGCTGCCGCCGGCTTTCGACGCCTTGCGCGCGGCGGCGCGTGAAATCGGCGCCGTGCAGATCCAGAATCGCGGCACGATCGGCGGCAATCTCTGCAACGCGTCCCCGGCCGCCGATGGCGTGCCGCCCTTGCTCATTCTCGACGCCGAGGTCGAGCTTGTCTCGGGACGCGGCGCGCGGCGGCTGCCGCTGGCTCAGTTCATTACGGGCAATCGACGCACCTTGCTTGGGGCCGACGAGCTTTTGACCGCTATTATCCTGCCCGCGCCCGCAACCGGGATGCGTTCGACCTTCCTCAAGCTCGGCGCCCGCCGCTATCTCGTCATCTCCATCGCGATGGTGGCGGTATTGCTGGATATTCGCGAAGGCGTAGTGCGCGGCGCGCGCCTTGCTATAGGGTCCTGTTCGGCCGTCGCGCAGCGTCTGCCGGCAGCCGAGGCGAGCCTTATCGGCCGCAAAGCCGATGCGGCGATTGGCGCCGTGCTCGTCGCGCAACATCTCGCGGCGCTCTCGCCGATCGACGACGTGAGGGCGACTGCCGTCTACCGGCGCGACGCCGCGCTGACATTGCTGCGGCGCGCATTGGAGTCTTGCGTGCGCGGCGAGGCGGGAGGGGTCGCCTGATGCTCGATCGCTCGCTTGGCGTGAGATTGACGCTCAACGGAGCCGAAGCGCTGGTGTCGGCCGCGCCCGAACGACGGCTCAGCCATGTCCTGCGCGAGGACTGCGGCCTGACGGGCGTTAAGGTCGGCTGCGACGCGGGCGATTGCGGCGCCTGCACAGTGCTCCTTGACGGCGAGCCCATCTGCGCCTGCCTCACCGCCGCCGGTCAGGTCGAGGGGCGCCATGTCGAGACCATTGAGGGCTTGAGCGACGGCGAGGCGATCGTTGCGCGGCTTCGGCATGCTTTTGCGTTTCACGGCGCCGCGCAATGCGGAATCTGCACGCCGGCGATGCTGCTCGCCGCGACAGCGCTGCTGCGCCAGACCGCGGCCCCGTCGGAATCCGAAACGATGGATGCGCTCGGCGGCGTGCTCTGCCGCTGTACCGGCTATCGCAAGATCATCGAGGCGGTGATGGCCGCGCATCGCTTCGACGGACCGGCCAAAGTCGAGGCTCCAGCCGGCGCTGCCGTCGGGAAACGCCTGCAGAGGCTGGACGCCGCCAGGAAGCTTTCCGGCGCCGAGATTTTCGGAGCCGATCACTGGCCCGCGGATGCGCTTGTCGCCAGGGCGATCCGCTCGCCGCATCACCATGCACGTTTCGCGATCGGCGATATCGACGCTTACATCGCCGCCAATCCCGGCGTCGTCGCGGTGTTTTCGGCGCGCGACGTACCGGGCGAAAACCGCTACGGCGTCATCGGTCCGTTCGCAGATCAGCCGGCGCTCGCTGAGAACGCGGCGCGTTTTCGCGGCGAGGCGGTCGCGCTGATCGTCGGCGAGGCCGAAGCGATGCGCAACCTTGATCTCGCACATTTTCCTGTTCAATGGGAGAGCTTGCCCGCCTTGACGACGATGGAGGCAGCGCTCGCCATCGATGCTTCGCTCATCCAGCCCGACCGCGGCGGCAACATTCTGACGCGCGGCCGCGTCGCCCGCGGCGATGTCGAGGCCGGCATGGCGAGCGCCGAGGTTTTCGTCGAAGGGGCATTCGAGACCGGCTTTGTCGAGCATGCCTATATCGAGCCGGAGGCCGGTTTCGCGCGCCGCGTCGGCGAGCGCATCGAGCTTCAGGCCTGCACCCAGGCGCCCTATATGGATCGCGACGACGTCGCCAAAATTCTCGGAATTGCGCCGACCGAGGTGCGCATCATCCCGACCGGGGTCGGCGGCGGCTTCGGGTCGAAGCTCGATCTTTCGGTACAACCGTTTATCGCGCTTGCGGCGTGGCGTCTCTATCGACCGGTCCGTATGATTTATTCCAGGCAGGAATCGTTGATGACGACGACAAAGCGTCATCCAAGCCGCATCAAGATCAAGATCGGCGCCATGCGCGACGGGCGCTTGCGGGCGATGGATTTCTCGGCCGATTTCAATACCGGCGCCTATGCGTCCTGGGGTCCGACGGTCGCCAATCGCGTGCCGGTCCATGCTTCGGGCCCCTATCTCGTGCCGCATTATCGCGCGATGACGCGGGCGGTGCACACCCATCTGGTTCCGGCTGGCGCATTTCGCGGCTTCGGCGTGCCGCAAAGCGCGATTGCGCAGGAACAGCTTTTCGATGAACTGGCGGAAAAGCTCGGCCTCGACAAACTGGAGTTCCGGATTCTGAACGCGCTGGAGGCCGGCGATCCCACAGTCACCGGCCAGGTCTTCGCCGATGGCGTCGGCATCAAGGCCTGTCTCGAATCCTTGCGGCCTCATTGGCGCAGCTTGCGGGCGCGCGCGGATGTATTCAATTCCGACGCCGGCGCGCTTCGTCGCGGCGTCGGAATCGCGGGAATGTGGTATGGCTGCGGCAACACTTCGCTGTCGAACCCTTCGACGATCCGTCTTGGCCTCGCCGCGAGCGGCCGGCTGCGCCTGCATCAGGGCGCCGTCGACATTGGGCAGGGGTCGAATACGGTCGTGCCGCAGATTTGCGCCGATGCTTTGGGCGCGCCGATCTCGGCCTTCGATTTTGTCGGCGCGGATACGGATCTGTCTCCCGACGCCGGTAAGACTTCGGCCTCGCGCCAGACTTTTGTCTCTGGCAAGGCCGCGTTTCTCGCCGGGCAGGCGATGCGCCGCGCCATCCTGCGTCTCGTCAACGCGGGCGAGGATGCAAAATTGACGTTCGAAGACGGCGCGATCGACATCGACGACATAGCAGGGCGCCGGCGCATCGATCTGACGCGGCTGCCAGCCAACGATTCCGGGCTCGTCATCGAAGTCGAGGAGACGTTCGATCCGCCGACCACGACGCTTGATGCGAACGGGCAGGGCGATCCTTACGCGGTATTCGGCTATGGCGCGCATCTCGCCGAGGTGGAGGTCGATGTCGAGCTTGGCCGCGTCAAGGTTCTGCGCCTCGTCTGCGCGCATGACGTCGGGCGCGCGATCAATCCGACCCTGGTCGAGGGGCAGATCGAGGGCGGCGCCGCGCAGGGGCTCGGCATGGCGCTGATGGAAGAATTCTTTCCCGGGCGCGGCGAGAACCTGCACGACTATCTCATTCCGACGATCGGCGACATGCCGCCGGTGGAATCGATCCTGATTGAAGAGGCCTCGTCGATCGGCCCGTTCGGCGCCAAGGGTATAGGCGAACAGGCGCTCATCCCGACGGCGCCAGCCATTCTAAACGCCATTCATCATGCGACCGGCGCGCGCATTCGCCAGGTTCCTGCAACCCCGGATCGCGTGCGCGAGGCGATCGCCCGGCGCCAGCAGGGAGGCGCTCATGCTTGAGGTCGCTGACAGAATCGACGACAAAATTCGCTGTGACGCCTGCCCGGTCAATTGCTTCATCAAGCCCGGCATGACCGGCGCCTGCGACCGTTACGCCAACCATGCCGGAGAGCTCGTGCGCATCGACCCGCACGTCCTGCTCGAGCGCACGGTCAGCGAGGGCGGCAAAATCGTGCCCTTCCTCGATCGGCCGCGCGAATGGAATGGCGACATTGTGAACGGGCCGAGCCCGGTGATCACTGCGATCGGCGCTGGAACCACCTATCCCGACTATAAACCAGCGCCCTTCATCGTCTCCAGCAAGATCGACGGCGTCGATATGGTGACGGTGGTCACCGAAGGCATTTACAGCTATTGCGGCGTGAAGGTGAAGATCGACACCGACCGGCATCTTGGCGCGGAATGCGCGGTCGTGCGCGCCCAAGGCGAGCCGGTCGGCCATGTCACGACCGGCGAGTATGGCTCGCAAATGCTGTCTCTCGGCGGCGTCAATCATTTGACCCATGGCGGCAAGAAGGAAGGCCGCGTCACCTGCGAAACCCTGCTCGACCTCTGCAACGGCAAAGCGGTCGAACTCACTGTCGATGGCGGCGTCAGCGTCGTCGTCCAGGCGGGCAGGGCGCCGATCATCAACGGCCATGCGGAAGAGCGGATGCGGGTCGGCTGCGGGTCGGCGACGATCGGCATGTTCGCCAAACAATGGTACGGCAAAGTCGATGAAGTGGTCGTCGTCGACGATCATATCACCGGCGTGCTTTCCGAACATCAGGCCGGCAAGGTGCTGGGAGCGCGCGACACCGGGGTCAAGATCAAAGGGCGGCGTTCGACGCCGGGGCGCTATTTCCATGTCGCCGAACCGGGATCGGGCTGGGGCGGCGCCGCGATCACCGATCCCCTCGATATTCTCGGTCCGTTCAATCCGAAAGAAGCGTGGCCGGGCCTGACCATGCTGATGGTCTCGACGACAGGCGAACAGCACGCCTATTACGAACTCGACGATCAGCTTCGACCCATCAAAACGCGATTGCCGGAAAACCTCGTCGAATCCGTCGAACGCATTCGCGAGAATTGTGAACCTGCTCTGTGTTCGGTGCTGTTCATGGGTGGGGCGGGCGGTTCGCTGCGTGCGGGCGTCACCGAAAATCCCGTGCGTCTGACGCGTTCCGTGCGGCAAGCTTTGACGACGGTGACGGCCGGCGGCGCGCCGGTCACTGTCTGGCCGGGCGGCGGCATCACGTTCATGGTCGATGTGACGTTACTGCCGGAAAACGCCTTCGGCTATGTGCCGACCCCTGCTTTGGTCGCGCCGATCGAATTCACGATGCGGCTTGACGATTATGCGGCGCTCGGCGGCCATGTCGATTATATCCGCCCTGTCGAAGAAATTATCGGCGAACGCGCGAACCGGCTCGGCGACGGGACGCTTCGATGAGGGAGCCGCCGCAACATCGGCGCTTGAGCGACGGCCGCCTGCATCTGAACGACGGTCCGATCGACCTCATCATCGAGGCGTTCGGCGCTGAAGTCGAGATCGAACGCGCCTACCAGGCGGCGGGTCTGCGTTTCCAGACATTGCTCGACGAACTTTGCTCAGAATTGCCCTTGTTGCGAACGCAGGCGACGGCGAATTCGCTGCACCCGAAGGGAAGCGTCGCGCGGCGCATGGCCGATGCCGTGGCGCCGTTCGCGCCAGAGGCGTACATCACCCCGATGGCGGCGGTCGCCGGATCTGTCGCCGAAGAAATTCTCGAGGCGATGACGAAGGCCGCCACGCTCAATCGCGCCTATGTGAACAATGGCGGCGACATTGCGCTGCATCTTCTGCCGGGCGAGCGTTTCCGCGTCGCGATAATCGATCGTCCGGACCAGGCGGGCGCGTTCGGGCGCGCGGAAATCACCGGCGACAGCGATGTGCGCGGCGTTGCGACCTCAGGCCGGCATGGCCGGTCCTTCTCGCTGGGAATCGCCGACGCCGTCACGGTGCTCGCCGCCAGCGCATCGGCGGCGGATGCGGCAGCGACGATTGTCGCCAATGCCGTCGACTTGCCGGGGCATCCGGCAATCCGGCGAGCGCCCGCGAACGCGTTCGATCTCCAGAGCGACCTGGGCGAGAAGCTCGTCACGCGCGATGTCGCCTCGCTCAACGCCGATGAAGTGGACGCCGCTCTCGCGCGTGGCTGGCGTGAGGCGGAGCGCCTGCGACAGGCTGGCCGCATCGTCGCAGCGGCGCTGCATCTGCAGGGCGAAACGTTTGTCTGCGGCGCGCTGTCGACGCTCTCCTGCGCACCTGCCAAACTTTCTCCACCAGAGGATTTTCCGTCATGCCCAGCGTTGATATTCGCAAGCGCATCGTGACCGTCGAGGATATTTTCCATGAGGGGGGTCCCAAGGCGGCGACGCCGTATCGCCGCGCCGCGATCCTGTCGGTGATCAAGAATCCATTCGCCGGCCGCTATGTCGAGGACATCGTCGGCTTCTCGGATGATCTCAAGCCGCTCGGCCTCGACATGGCGCTCGCATTGATCGCCGCTCTCGGCGGCGATCCCAAAGCGATCCAGGGTTATGGCAAAGGGGCGATTGTCGGGGCCGCCGGCGAGATCGAACATGGCGCGCTTTGGCATGTGCCCGGAGGTTATGCCATGCGCGAAGCGCTCGGCGGCGCCAAGGCGATCGTGCCTTCGGCGAAAAAAGTGGCGGGCGTTGGCGCGCGGCTCGATGTGCCGATCACCCATATCGACGCTTCCTACGTGCGCAGCCATTTCGACGCGATCGAAATTGGCGTCGTGGATGGCCCGCGCGCCGACGAGATCGTTCTGGTTCTGGCGATGACGACGGGCGCTCGCGTGCATGATCGCGCCGGCGGCCTGAAGGCTTCCGAGATCAAAGGACAGGACGGATTGCGATGAAAGCCAATATTCGCAAGATCGTCACTTTCGTCGAAGAGACGCGCAGCGAAATGGGGCGCGCCGTGACTCCGCCGACTCGCCGCGCGGCGGCCGTCGCGGTGATCGAGAATCCCTATGCCGGTCAATATGTCGAAGATCTTTCCGGCCTGATCGACATCGGCGAGGAGCTCGGCGCCATGCTGACCGAACGCGCGGTGGCGGCGCTGGGCATTCCTGGCGCGCAGGCGCAAAGCTACGGCAAGGCGGCGGCGGTCGGCGAGAATGGCGAACTCGAACATGCGGCCGCGATCCTTCATCCGAAATTGGGCGCGCCTGTGCGCAAGGCGCTCGGCAAGGGCGCGGCGCTGATCCCCTCGTCGAAAAAGCGCGGCGGGCCCGGCGTCGCGCTCGACGTGCCGCTCGGCCATAAGGACGCCGCCTTCGTGCGCAGCCATTTCGACGGAATGGAAGTGCGCGTCGCCGACGCGCCGCGCGCCAATGAGATTGTCGTCGCGGTGGCGATCACCGATTCCGGGCGTCCGCACCCGCGCGTCGGCGGGTTGCAGCACTCCGAGATCAAGGGCGAGGACGGCTTGCGATGACGATCGCACGCAAGCATCAGCCGGCTTCCGACGCCGGCTACATCCTCGATGATCAGGTCGGCTTCATCCTGCGCCAGGCGCAGCAGCGGCATACCAATATTTTCGCCTCGTTGATGATCGAGGAACTGACGCCGACGCAATGGGCCGTGCTGGCCAAGCTGAAAGAGAGCGGGCCGTGCTCCCAGAACCTGCTCGGGCGCCAAACGGCGATGGACGCCGCAACCGTCAAAGGCGTGATTGATCGTCTGACAAAGCGCGGCATCACCGCCACGACGGCCGATCCCGCCGACGGTCGGCGGCTTCTGGTGACGCTAACGCCGGAAGGGGCGGAGATTTGCGAGCGCGCCGAACCGATGGCCGATCGCATCACCGCCGTGACGCTGGAGCCGCTGACAGCGCCCGAGCGTCAGACTTTGGTGGCGTTGTTGAGACGGCTGGCTTAAATGCTGGGGTGCGTCGAAAGGCTATTCGAGCCGTGACCGTCGCCGGTAATTCCGGCCGCCGGCGGCAGGTCTCCGGGCAACGTCTCAGTTCTGCGAGCGAAAGTTCGCGACGTCGGCCGGCGCGACGCGCGAAGGCGTGGCGCCGAAGCGCGCGGTCACGTAATTAGCGGCCGCGGCGATCTCGGCGTCGGAATAAGACCGCCAGAACCCCGGCATATAGGGATGCGCGACGCCCGACCCGCCGCTGCCGCCAAGAATCATCTGAACCACATTGGCGGCGCTCGGATCATTCACCGACCGCACCCCCGTGAGCTGCGCCTCCGCGATCACCGCCCCGGCGCCGGTCCACGCGTGGCAGCCCACGCAATTGCCCTCAAATACGCGCTGGCCGATAGGGTTGTCGATTCCGGCAAGCCGCGGCGTCGCAGGGGCCGGGCCCGCAAGCTTCGGCAGATCGCTCGCCACCGCTGGCGCGCTGCGCAGATAGGTCACGATAGCGGCGATATCGGATTTCGTCAGGCTCGACAGGCTGAGCTGAACCGCCTCTTCCATCGGACCTGACGCGCCGCCACGCCCTTTGGCATGGCCGGTCGAAAGATAGGCGGTGAGCTCCTCCACCGACCAGTCGCCAACGCCGCTGACCTTGTCGGCGCTGATGTTGTAGGCGTTCCAGCCCTCGGCGACCCCGCCGGCGAATTTGCGGCGCTGGTCAAGCGCCTGCATCAGGTTGCGCGGCGTGTGGCACTCGCCGCAATGACCCGCCGCCTCGACCAGATAGGCGCCGCGATTCCATTCGGCGCTTTGCCCCGCGACCGGCCGGAAGCGATGATCGGCGTTGAACAGGGCCGCCCAGATCGTCATCAGCCACCGCTGATTATAGGGGAAGGCAAAAGTGTTGGGCTTGTTGGCCTGCTTCACCGGCTTCAGCGAGAAGAGATAGGCCTTGATCGCCAGCGCATCCTCGTCGGTCAGCAGCGTGTAGGAGGGGTAGGGAAAGGCGGGATAATAGTGTGAGCCGTCCGGCGCAATGCCGCGATGCACGGCGTTCAGAAACTCGGCGTCGGTCCATTTGCCGATGCCGGTCTCGGCGTCGGGCGTCAGGTTCGGCGTGTAGATCGTGCCGAACGGCAACACGAAAGCGCGCCCGCCGGCAAAGGGCGTGCCGCCTTTGGCGGTGTGGCAGGCCGCGCAATCCGCCATGCGGGCGATATAGGCGCCCTTCGCCGCGGCGTCGGCGTTGGCGAGTTCGGCAGGAACGCCGACGGGCGACGGGCCTTGGTAGGCCGCGAGTTCGACGGACGCGCCCGTGGCGAAGGCGTAGGGGCCTGGCTGGAACACCATCCAGCCGACCACGCCGAGGGCGGCCACCCCTGCGACAATTGCGATCCCGACAAGCGTGAGTGCGATCGGCTTGATGCGCATCGGTCAGACTGCCTTTGCGATCAGTGTCGCATTGATGGGCATGCGCGTCAGTTGCACGCCAGTCGCGGCGAAGACGGCATTGGCGACCGCGGGCTGCACGACTACGGTGCCGGGTTCGCCGATGCCGCCCGAATTCTCCGCGCTCGGCATGACATGCACCTCGATCGAAGGAGTCTCGTCGATACGCAGGATGCGGTAGTCGTTGAAATTGCCCTGCTCGACACGTCCGCCGGCAAAGGTGATCTCGCCGTGCAGCACCGCGCTGAGCCCGAAGACCACACCGCCCTGTATCTGCGCCACCAGGATATCCGGGTTGATGACCTTGCCGACATCCGCGGCGACCACTACGCGGGTGACGCGCACGTCGCCCGCGTCGCTCACCGCGACGTCGGCGATGGCGGCGAGATAGCTGCCGAAGGCGTCCATCAGCGCAAGACCGCGTCCGCGCCGCGCGCCGAAGGGCGAGGCTGGCGCCGGCGTTCCCCAGGCCGCCTTTTCGGCGACGAGATTCAGCAGGCCAAGCGCGCGAGGGCTCTTGTCCAGCATGCCGCGCCGGAACGCCAGGGGATCGACGCCTGTCTTGCGCGCGATCAGGTCGATGAAGGATTCGATGGAGAAGATGCTGCTGTTCGGACCGACGCCACGCCAGAAGGCGCCGGGAACGACGCTTTCATGGCGGATATATTCGACCAGCATGTCGCCGACCGCATAGGGAACCTCCACGGCGCCGTCGACCGCATCGACATCGATGCCGTCCTTGAAGGCCGGCGGCAACCACCGCGCCATGATCGAGACGCCGGTTATGCGGTGACTCCAGGCGCTGATCCTGCCGTTCTCCACCCGCGCCTTCAGCCGGTCGTGGTAGAGCGGACGATAGAGCTCCTGACGGATGTCCTCCTCGCGCGACCACACCACCTTCACCGGACCCTCGACATGGGCGGCGATGCGAACCGCGGCGACGACGCCGTCGGCTTCTAGCCGGCGGCCGAAGCCGCCGCCGATCAGGTGGTTGTTGATCGTCACTTTCGCAGGGTCGATGCTTAGCGCCTGGGCGGCGCCGGCCTGCGCGTAGCCAGGCACCTGCGTGCCGACCCAGACCTCGCAAGCGCCTTCATGCACATGCACGGTGCAATTCGTCATCTCCATCGGCGCATGGGCGAGAAGGGGCAGTTCGTAAGTCGCCTCGAACAGGGCGCCATCCTTCAACCTCGCCGGCGCGTCGCCCACCTTTTTGGCGACGACGCCCGCGCCCTCGGAGACCTTTTCGATATCTGCCCAGAGCTGCGCCTGATCGAGGCCGGCATGGACGCCGGGCGCCCATTCGATCGCCAGCGCGGCCAGTCCCTGCATGGCTGCCCATGTGTGATCGCCGACCACGGCGACGAGATTGTCGAGGATCACCACCTGCCGCACGCCGGGGATGGCGAGGGCCTTCGTCTGGTCGACCGAGCCGACCTTGCCGCCGATCACCGGCGAGGCCATCAGCGTGGCGAACTTCATCCCCGGCCGCATCACGTCAATGCCATAGACCGTTTTGCCGGCAGCTTTTTCCGGCGTATCGATGCGGTGGACTGGCTTGCCGATCAGGCGGAACTGCGCGGGGTCCTTTAGCTTGACGTCGGCGGGCGGCTGTAAGTCCCCAGCGCGATCGGCGACCTCGCCATACCGGATCGATCGCCCGCTCGCCTTATCCGTGATGACGCCGTTCTCGGTGGTGAGAGCGGTGGGATCGACGCTCCATTGAGCGGCCGCCGCTTGCACAAGCATAGCGCGGGCCGTCGCTCCCGCCTTCCGCAGCGGTTCCGTCCAGGCGATGGTCGTCGTCGACCCGCCCGTCGCCTGGACGACGAAAACCGGGCTGCCGTAATTGGCCTGGTCGGCTGGCGCGTGGGCGGCGACGACCTTGTCGAGCCCGATATCGAGTTCCTCGGCGAGGCACTGGGCCTGCGAGGTATAGACCCCCTGACCCATCTCCACCGCCGGCATGGTGAAAGTCACCGTGTCGTCGCGCGCGACATGGATGAACGCGTTGAAGCGCGCGCCGGTGGGCGTCGGCTCGTCCGCGCGCGCACGCGCCTGCGGCAGCGCGACGCCGATCAACAGGCCGCCGGCGAGCGCCGCGCCGCCACGCAGCACAGAACGGCGCGATAGTCCGGCGCCGGCGGCAAAAGGCCGATCAGGATCGCGCAGCATGTTTGATCCCCTCGCGGATGCGCACATAAGTGCCGCAGCGGCAGAGATTGCCGGCCATTGCCGCGTCAATGGCGGCATCGTCCGGTTGCGGGTTGGCGGCAAGCAAAGCGGATGCGGACATGATCTGACCAGGTTGGCAATAGCCGCATTGGATGACTTCGAGGTCGAGCCAGGCCTTCTGAATCTTCGCGCCGGCGGCTGTCTCCCCGACGCCCTCGATCGTCGTAATCGCGCGGTCGCCTACCGCGCCGATCGGCAATTGGCAGGAGCGCACCGCGACGCCGTCAAGATGCACCGTGCAAGCCCCGCACTGGGCGATGCCGCAGCCGAACTTGGTGCCCGTCATGCCGAACACATCGCGCAGCACCCAGAGCAGCGGCATCTGGTTCGGGACATCAACGCTTCGGCTGACGCCATTGATTCGGAGATCCATCGCCGTTCGCTCCCGCAATCCGCCGTCGCAACGTTCCAGACCCGCCTTGATTGGGCTCCGGCGCGGCTTGCCCGGCACGGCCGCCCGCTGACCTTTCTCGGCGCAGTCGGCGGCGACCGGCTCGCCACCCTTCGCGTCTTCGCCGTGTCAATCAACGGCCAATGCTTCCTCATATATATCGAACAACAATAGTTCGTCGGGTCAAGCTTTGCGACATCGCCGTCATGGACGAACTCGGCTCCCGCAAGCCGACCGCCAGCCGGCAGATGATCCAGCTCAAGCGCCAGGCTTTGGCGCTCGCCGCCCGATTCAGCGGTCCTCCTCCTGATCGAGCGGATCTTTACGGAGATCAACCATGGGAGGGGCTGGACTTGGAAACGCGCCAGCGAGGGCGCCTGGCGCGATATGGGCGGCCTTATCGCGACACCGGCTTCGTCAACGCAGCTTGCGAGTCCACAAAATGCGAAACGCGCCACCGCGCTATCACGTGGTGCAGAAGATATCCGCTGCCGTCACAAGTGTGGTCCTAGCAATGGGCGCCCTCGCCGAAGGCATCGGCAATAGAACGTTCGCAATCGCGCCGCCGTCTCAGCCTCTCAGCGTGCCGCGCGCGCGTTCTTCCTCCGAGCCAGGCGCGAACCGCCTTCCCGGCGGCGCACACGATCGATGAAAGCCCAAGCGGAGGCCTCGGTTCGGAGCGCCCGCGACTCTATCCAGACCCGGTCGGTAGCACTCAGAAGCGGAACAGGGGCTCGTCCGAGTTATATTGCGTCGAAGGCGATTGACC
Source organism: Roseiarcus sp. (assembly GCA_036513315.1). Lineage (GTDB taxonomy): Bacteria > Pseudomonadota > Alphaproteobacteria > Rhizobiales > Beijerinckiaceae > Roseiarcus. Next base: position 84,582 of record DATBZF010000112.1, on the reverse strand, counting down.
GTAGCGAAAGCGAATGTCCTGCAAGTCGGCGTGACCCGCCGCGACGGTATCGCTGTAATAATGATTTTCCGACCCCGGGTCGGCGTAGGTGCTGGTCTGCAATTCCACGCCTGGCGCGAGGGGGGCATAGAGGGGTTTGCGCGGTCCTGTTGCATGCGCTCTGTGGTGAATTGGCCGATGCGAAGTCTGCGCGCTGGCATTCACCGAAAACGTAAGCGCCGCGGCCATCGCCAGGACTGCTATCGAACCTGCGACCGGGCTTCTAGGGAATGCGGGCATATTTCGCCACTCCTGCTAACGCGTCAGAACGCGCCTGTTTCATTTTCGGTAGAGCCGCATGACTCTCTGGATGCTTTGTATCATGGAATGTTGCCGGATAGGAAACGGAAACGTCGGCCGGGTGAGCTTCGGCGCGAGCGGTGCGATCACGTTTGACGGAGCGGCGCCGGGTCAGCTCTCCACGAACGCCTTCTCGACGACATAATGACCGGGCGCGCCATGATTGCCCTCGACAAAATCCTTGTCCTTCAGGATGGTTTTAATGTCGGCGAGCATAGCGGGGCTGCCGCACAGCATGAACCGGTCAGATTGCGTCGAAATCGGCGGAAGGCCAACATCTTCGAACAGTTTGCCTGATGTCATGAGCAGCGAAATGCGGCCGTTGTGGCGAAACGGCTCCCTGGTGACCGTCGGATAATAGGTCAGCTTCTCCCGGATGCTTTCGCCGACCAGCTCGTCGTTGGGCAACACATTGGCGATCAGATCGCCATAGGCGAGTTCGGCGACCCAGCGGCATCCGTGAACGATAATGACGCGTTCGAAGCGTTCATAGGTTTCGGGGTCCTTGATGACGCTGAGGAAAGGCGCGAGACCCGTGCCAGTGCCCAGGAGATAGAGGTTTCGCCCGGCGCTGAGATTGTCGAGCACCAGCGTGCCGGTCGCCTTGCGGCTGACAAGAATGGGGTCGCCTTCTTTCAGATGTTGCAGGCGCGACGTTAGCGGACCGTCGGCGACCTTGATGCTGAAGAACTCGAGCTTTTCTTCGTAATTGGCGCTGACCAGACTATAGGCGCGCACCAGGGGGCGGCCTTTGACTTCGACGCCGATCATCGTGAATTGGCCGTTCTGGAAGCGGAAGGCCGGATTGCGGGTCGTCTTGAAACTGAACAAGCGGTCAGTCCAGTGATGGACGCTAAGGACGGTTTCCTGATTGAAATTGCTCATCGTTCACCAATTCGGCTTGGTTATCTCCGCACGACTTCGCGCCAAGGCCGCGCTTATATAAGTCTATTAATTCCGTGGAACAACATTTGTCCTCGTCAATAAACCTGGCTTGTTCGTTTAGAGCGCGTTGCGAGTCCGATATCATTTGTATACAAATGAATTTGAGCTCGCGTCAATGACTTTGAGCATCTGGCGCGGTCTGCCCAAAAATGGTCCATCAAGCCAAGGAGAGCGCCGATGGCGCATGAGGAACCCACGACGCCGCGCGGTCCGGCCAAGCTTGTCATCCAAAATATCGGGTTGATGCTGAGCGGCGACATCGGCAATCCGATTCTCGACGCGGATGCGATCGTCGCGATCGACGGGCGCATTGCGCAGATCGGCCGCATCAAGGACATCGACGCGGAAGGCGCGACGACTGTCATCGACGCTCATGGCGTCGCGCTTTCACCTGGTCTGATCGACAGCCATGTCCATCCTGTCGCGGGGGATTGGACGCCGCGCCAGAATCAGACCGGATGGATCGATTCGTCCCTGCACGGCGGCGTCACGACCATGGTGTCTGCCGGCGAAGTTCACACGCCGGGTCGGCCCCGCGACATCGTCGGTCTGAAGGCGATGGCGATTTATGCGCAGCGGACATTCTCGTCGTTTCGCGCCAGCGGCGTCAAGCTTCATGCCGGCGCGCCTGTCATCGAGCCGGGCATGGAGGAGCATGATTTCAAGGAGCTGGCCGACGCGGGCGTGCGCTATCTCGGCGAAGTCGGGCTCGGCGGAGTCAAAGATGGCGCGACGGCGCGCAAAATGGTGGCGTGGGCGCGCAAATACGGGATCAACAGCACCATCCATACCGGCGGTCCCTCTATTCCCGGCTCCGGCCTCATCGACAAGGATGTCGTGCTGGAGGCTGACACCGACGTCATCGGCCATATCAATGGCGGGCATACCGCTTTGCCTGACGATCAGATCGTGTGTCTGTGCGAGGGCTGCAAACGCGGTCTCGAATTGGTCCACAACGGCAATGAGCGCGCTGCTCTATTGACGCTGCGCACGGCGCGTGAACTCGGCGAGTTGAGCCGCGTGATCCTGGGCACGGACGGCCCGGCAGGCTCCGGCGTGCAACCGCTCGGCGTCATCCGCATGGTCTCGATGCTGTCCTCGATCGGCGACGTCCCCGCCGAAGTCGCTTTCTGCTTCGCCACCGGCAATACGGCGCGCATGCGCGCGCTCGATTGCGGGCTGATCGAAGTCGGCCGCGCCGCCGATTTCGTCTTCATGGACCGCGCCCAGCATTCGGCCGGCAAGACGCTGCTGGAAAGCGTGCAACTGGGCGACTTGCCGGGCATCGGCATGACGATCATCGACGGAATCGTGCGCTCGCAGCGCAGCCGCAATACGCCGCCGGCAGAGAAGATCCCGAGCGTCGTCAAGGGGTGAGTCGCCTCGCCGCCTCATCAAGCGCCATGACGAACTGGTCGATGTCGGCGCGCGTCGTCCGGTGATTGACGATCGCCGCGCGGATGACCGGGCGCCCTGACAGGCTGGTTGTCGACGGCGCTGCGAGCCCGCGCTCTTGCAGGTCGATGACGATCGCTTCGTTGGCCTGATCGGGCCAACCTGCTTTCAGCGCGAAACAGACGATATTGAGCGATATCGGCGCACGAAGCTCGAAAATATCGGATGGCGCGAGGCGTTCGCCCAGATAGCGGGCGTGTTCGCAGGTCGCCTCGATGGCGCCGCCGATCTTGTCGGCCCCGTGCACTTGAAACGTGAACCAGGTTTTCAGCGCCCGAAATCCGCGCGACAAATCGGGGCCAAGATCGCAGGGCCATATTTCGCCGGCGGCGAGGCCGCGCGGCGCGCGGCGGAGATAGGCGGCAGCGTCGGCGAAGGTTCCGCGATGCATGGCGCCGTCGCGCGCCAGCAGAAAGCCGGCGTCGTAGGGAACATGCGCCCATTTGTGAAAATCGAGGGCGATCGAGTCCGCAAGCTCGATCCCCAGAAGCCGGGGGCGGAGCGTCGCGCTCAGCGCCGCCAATGCGCCAAAGGCGCCATCGACGTGAAACCATAGGCCATGTTTCTTCGCCGACGCCGCCAAACCTTGCAGGGGATCAATAGCGCCGGTGTCGACGGTTCCGGCGGTTCCAACGATGAGAAATGGGCGCCGTCCCGCGGCGAGATCGCCCTCGATTGCATCTTCCAGCAAATCCATCCGGAGCGCCCCCGCGGCGTCGGCTGGAATGGCTCGCAAATGCAATGAGCCGATGCCGGCGAGCTCCGTCGCCTGCGCAACGCAGCCATGGGCGTGGGCGGAAGCATAGGCGGTAAGCTGCGCGTCGGCGGCGGTGAGGCCGCCGCGACGTATTTCATGCCCCATCGCCGCATCGCGGGCGATGAGCAGCCCCAGGAAATTCGCGGCGGACGAGCCGGTCGTAAAGACGCCGCTGGCGCCTTGAGGAAAACCGAAAAGCTCGACCGCCCATTGCGTGATCTGGTTTTCGACCGCGATGCCGATATGGTTGCGGCCGCCGCAATTGGCGTTGAGGCCCCCGGCGAGCATTTCCGCGATCATGCCGACCGGCGTTCCGGCTCCGTGCACCCAGCCCATGAATAGAGGATGCGTATTGCCGACGGCATAGGGCTTGATGTTGGCGTCGAAATCTTCGAGCACCGCGGCAAATTCACGGGGATGACGCGGCAGCGGGGTTTGAAAATGCTGGCGAACATGCGCCGGCGCATTTTGCCAGACCGGGCGTTCGCGCGTGGTCCGCAGAAAATCGATCATGCCGTCCAGCGCTTCGTGGCTATGGCGGCGAAACGCCTCCCAATCCTGCGGGTCGAGATCCTCACTCATTGCGCGCGCTCGAAAATTTGCCCGACCGGGGTTTCCACGCGACATCGCGCGGAAATTTCCGTGGTCATGCGCACCCATTTAGCAAATAGCTGGTCAATATTCTCGCCCCATCGGGAGAAGGCGCTTTCTATCGTCTCGCCGGCGACGACGCGCTCGGCGATGTCGCTGATCAGCGGAGCGCTCGCGCAGACGCGCAGCGCCGTTCGCGACCCGATGGCGACGGGCTGCCCGAGATGAAAAATCCGCGTGTCGCCGCTTCCCTCGGGAGATTCCGGGCGGCGCTGACGCAAGCGCGCGTGGACCGCCGCCGTTTCGGCGGGAGAAAAAGGAGCGCCGTCGGGGTGAGTCATGGCGAAGGACAGGATGGTATCCGGCGCGCAAGGAGACGATCGCCTGCCGATCTCGTGAATATGATCAGCCGATTGGGAGCGTTTTCTTACCTCATCTGCGAAGGTTGTCAGCGCCTTGCGTCTGAGATCGCCGGGCAGGGCGTAGAAGCGCTCCATCTCTTCGAGCGCGGCGACCCATCTCAGCCCGAGGCCAAGATTGGCTTCATGGCGCCAACGCAATTCGGTCCTGGCGCGCAGGCCCTCCGGCCAGTCGAGCCGCGAACTGTAATCGGCCAATCCGTCGGGAAGCGCCAAACGTCCGATCCGTCGCAACAGGCGCGGCGGCAGCAGCAGAGCGCCGGAAAAAGGCGGGCCGCCGAAGAATTTCGAGCCGGTGATGGCGACCATGAAGCCGCGCTCGTGATGTTGTCGAATGAGGCGCCGCGAACTGCGCATCTGACAACAATCGACGATGACGACCACCCGTTCCGGCGCATCCCCGGCGATTTGCGCGGCTGCGGCGGCGGTCACGCCGGAGCGGCCGGTCTTTGATGTTTCGAGGCAGTGCAGCAGGACATTGCGGCCCGCGGCGAGCGCGGCATGGGCGCGATCGCGCGCGTCGGAATCGATAGCGGCGTCGGTGCGCGGATTGCCGGGGGAATCGCGAATTTCGACCGTCTCGGCTTTGATATCCGCGTCCACCCAGCCGTTCAGGCGCTTTCCAGCGTTTCTGTCCTCGCCGAACGGGGTGGAATCGAGAAAATGGACGCCCGCCGCCGCCCGCAGGACGCCGCTGCCGGTCTCTGCCGGCGCGACCACGATATTGGTCAGTGGGCCTGGGGCTATGCTTCGGGCGATCGCCAGCGCGATAAGCTCCACTTCCGTCCCCGAGCCCGCCAGGACGACATTGCCGCCGGCGGCGCCGAACAGAGCGAGGAGCCGCCCCCGCAGATCGTCAAACAGACGATCGATTTGCGAATATCCGCTCGGCGAATCTGCCGACAATTCCGCCCAGGCCGCCTCGGCGGCGCGATAGGCGCGCGGCGTGATTGTCGAGGCGGTCGATGAGGACAGGAAAACCTCATCGGGTCGCGGCGTCGCTGTGGTGGCGTAACGGTTTTGTCGCGTCTTCGGATCGAGATGAATGCGCTCGTCGCCGCCTGACGTCAGCAGCAGAGCGGGGCCTGGCGCGAGGTCGGGACGTTCGCGCCAAAGGCTCCCGGCCTGGTGAAAATTCATCGGCTGCGTCCGTGCTTGTCCTCAGACCGTCGGTCCGAAGGGGATGAGGTCCGGGGCGGCGCAAACGGAGCGCGCCGCGCATGGGCGACGCTATGCGCCCCGACTTACGTGGGGCTGTCGCGCAATGGTCAGCGACGCGGAAGCTTCCTTTCCTCAGTGCGGCCGCGTCCGCCGAACAAAGAATCTTCCGGCGGCATCGCCGCGCGCATTGGGTTCTTCGCCAGATGATGGTAACGGCGTCGGCGGGGAGCGAATCCTGAAAATATCCGGAGATCGCGACGGCGATGTTTCATCCAATCGATCTCGGCGAGCTTTTCAGCTTTTCCTTGCATATCGCGCTCGCCTTCGTGCTCGCCACCGCGATCGGCGCCGAGCGGCAATATCGCCAGCGCAGCGCGGGCCTGCGCACCAATGTTCTCGTCGCGGTCGGCGCCGCCTCATTCGTTTCCCTCGGCCTGCATCTCAACGGGCAGGCGGGCGCGAGCCAGATCGCCGCTTATGTCGTGTCGGGCATCGGATTTCTCGGCGCCGGCGTCATCATGAAGGAGGGCAGCCATGTCTGGGGGCTCAATACCGCCGCCACTCTATGGTGCTCGGCCGCCGTCGGCGCGCTCTGCGGCGTCGATCTTGCGGCGGAAGCGGGCATCCTGACGGTGGCGGTTCTGGCCGGCAACACCTTGTTGCGGCCGCTGGTCAACCGGATCAACCGCACCCCGATGGACGAACGATCAGCCGAGGCGACTTACGAGGTTCACGTCCTGACCCGGGCCGAACATGTCGGCGAAGCCCGCGATCTCCTCGCCGAACAATTGGAGCGCGCGAATTACCCGCTCAGAGACATCGAGGTTTCCGAGCGTAGCGAGGATGTCACCGAACTCGCCGCTACGTTGATCAGCACGGCCGTCCACCCCGACGAGATGGAGGCGGTCGTCGCGGCGCTGGAGGCTTCGCCCCTCATCTCGCATGCGAGCTGGTCGTCGAGCGCGGCGGACTGACGCGCCGTTTCGGGCCACGCTTTGGCTCTCCGGGAATCCCCGGCGCCAAGGGAAGATGGGCGGACGCGCCGACTTTCGTGATCGACACGCAAGTTTTGGGATACGGCGAGCAGCGGCAAATCACCCTATCGTTCAGCGGCGCGAAGTTGAATTTTCGCATCGCGCCCGGCGTGGGCGAGGGCCGGAAAGCATCGGCCGACGGTGAGCAAAGCGACTAGCGAGATAGGCGCCAGATCTGCCTCGCGGTAAATGGGAGCGTCGCGATCAAATTTTCTGAGAAAATATCGCGGACAAGCATCAAAGTAAGATTTGGTTCTGCGGCGCTGCAACTGTAGCGCAAAGCGAACGATCCGGCTTGCCCGGCGCTCGCGCGCTAATCATTGATATACAGCGACGCGTAACCGAAAATATACCGTGTCCTTTATTGCAATATATACTCTATCGTAGCCACAAGAATTAATGCTCATCTGTAGAATTTGATTATTTGATTTAGATCGACTGCAAATCGCGTTTGGCACCGTGACTTCAGCTTTAGCGCTGGGGTCGTTGTTATGCGGTTTGCGTCGGTCAAGTCTGTTATCGCCGCGTCCATGCTGCTGTTGGCCGCGACATGGGGCGCCGGTGCGCAGGGCCGCCTGCTGCAGACAAGCTATGCCGCGGTGGGATCCGAAACCAGCGTGCCCTACGGCTGGGTGGATTTCTGCGGCCGCCGGCCGGAGGAATGCGATGTTCAGCGCCTTCCCGCTGTCGACGTGAGACTCACCGAACAGGCCTGGGCGGTACTTGATCGAATCAACCGCAAGGTCAATTCCTCGATAGAACCGATCAGCAATTTCGACCATTGGGGCACCATGCTCGATCACTGGGACTATCCGGTCGACGGCAAGGGCGATTGCAAAATCTACGCGCTCTACAAGCGCAAGCTTCTGCTTGACGGAGGCTTTCCCCGCCAGGCGCTGCTGATGACGATCGTTCGCGACCTCGAAGGCGAGGGACATGCGATCCTCACTGTCAAAACCGACCACGGCGAGTTCGTCCTCGACAACCTGTCCGACGAAATCCGCCCGTGGAATGCGACCGGCTATCGGTTTGTTAAGCGCCAGTCCCAGGAAGATCCGAACCTGTGGGTGTCGATCGGCGATTCCGTCAAGGGCGCACGCTACGCCACGCGCTGAGGGACGCACGCTAAAAGACGCGCGCCGCCATGACCAGACGATTCGACGGCATGGCGGCGATTCGCGGCGCCGGCTCATTGCCCGCGGCGCGAACCCTCGCTTTCGCCGCGCAGCCGCGCGATCTCCGCTTGAAGCTCCTCGATCCGGCGATCCCGATCGGCAAGCGCGGCGGCGACGTCGGCGGCTTCGAAACGTTGCGGGATATGCTGCGGACAATTGGCGTCCCATGCCGCGACCTTGAACAGGATCGCCTGTTCGGGCACGGCCTTGTAATCCTTTGGCCGTAGCGCCGCGAGCAGCGCCGGATCGTCCGCGACGACGCGCGCCTCGCCCCAGATTTTGACGCGCTGCCGGCGCGCATAATCGATCAGGAACAGATAAGCCTTGGCGTTTTCGGCGAGATTGCCGAGCGTAATGAACTGCCGGTTGCCGCGGAAGTCCGCGAAGGCGAGCGTCTTGGCATCGAGTACGTGCAGGAACCCGGGCGGGCCGCCGCGATGCTGGATATAGGGCTGGCCTTCGGCGTTGGCGGTAGCGAGAAACACGCTGGTCTGCGCCCCGATGAAGGCGGCGAGATCGTCGTCAATCTCGGTCCGCCAGCCACCGCCGTCCTCCATATGCGCATAGGCGGCGCGCGATCCCCTGGCGCTCTGCATCGCTTTCACCGCGGGGGTGAAGGCGATGTCGCTGACATAGGCGCGCTGTTGGGACATGGAACACTCCTAGAGGCCAAGCTCGCTGAGGCCGGGATGGTCGTCAGGACGCCGGCCCAGCGGCCAATGATATTTGCGCTCGGCCTCGGCGATCGGCAGGTCGTTGATGCTGGCGATCCGCAGGCGCATCAATCCCTCGCCGTCGAACTCCCAGTTTTCGTTGCCATAGGAGCGAAACCAATGACCGCTGTCGTCGCGCCATTCATAGGCGAAGCGCACGGCGATGCGATTGTCGTGAAACGCCCATAATTCCTTGATGAGTCGGTAATCGAGCTCGCGCGCCCATTTGCGGCGCAGAAAGGCCTCGATCTCGGCGCGGCCGGCGATGAACTCGGCCCGGTTTCGCCACCGGCTGTCTTCCGTATAGGCCAGCGCCACGCGCGCGGCCTCGCGGGTGTTCCAGGCGTCCTCCGCCATGCGGGCCTTTTGCGCGGCGGTTTCGGCGGTGAACGGGGGAAGCGGTGGACGCGACATGTTTGATCTCCAGGCTGGCAAGCGATGAACCCAATTGTGACGCCGCCCGCCGCGAACACAACCGACGCCAGAGAAAGTACGGCTCAGGCCGCCGCGCGGGCAGGGGAGACCGCCGGAAAATCAACCTCCGTGCCCGCGACGACGTTGACGTAATTGGTCAGAACATTGAGCGCGACATGCGCGACGATCTCGACCAATTGCGCGTCGTCAAAGCCGGCGCTCCTCGCCTCGGCAACATCGGCGTCGCTCACATGGCCGCGCTCGCGGACAATTTTTACGGCAAAGCGGACGGCGGCGGCGGCCTTCGGGTCATGCGACGAACCGTTGCGGCTCGCTTCGATTTCGACATCGTCGAGCTTGGCGAGATTCTTGGCGATATAACTATGCGCCGACAGGCAATAATCGCAGCCGTCGACTTCGGCGACGGCGAGCGCGATGCGTTCGCGTGTCCGGACGTCGAGGCCGCCCTTCGCCAAAGCGCCGTTCAGGCCGAGATAGCCTTCAAGCGCCGCAGGGCTGTTGGCGACGACGCGAAAGAGGTTGGGGACCATTCCGAACTGCTTTTTCACCGCCTCCAGCAGGGGCTGCGCGGCGGTGGGAGCGGCGTCGATGGAAGCTGGGGTGTGAATTCGCGTCATGGTGAAATCCTCCTTGGGGAGGCGAGCCGTCGCCGCCCGGGTAAGTTTTGCGCTATTTCTCCTCACGCGATAATATTGAGAATTGACAGTTCATCATTGCGCATGATGCAATAATGTTATGGATCGTTTCGATGGTTTATCGGCGTTCGTCGCCGTCGCCGACCTCAAGGGCTTTGCCGCCGCCGCGCGAAAACTCGGCCTGTCGGCTTCGGCAGTGACCCGTGTTGTCGCCGCTCTCGAAGACCGGATCGGCCTGCGCCTGCTCCAACGCACGACGCGCTCGGTGAGCCTGACCGACGCCGGCGCGCGCTATCTCGAACGGGCGCGGCGCATCCTTGCCGATCTTGAAGAGGCCGACGGATCGGCGCAGGCGGAACGCTCGACGCCAACCGGGCGGCTCGTCGTATCGGCGCCGCTCGCCTTCGGCCGGCTGCATGTCGCGCCTTTGATGTGCGCCTTTCTCCAGCGCTATCCCGATATTGTCGGCGAACTGCAATTGTCGGATCGGACCGTCAATCTCGTCGAGGACGGGATTGATCTGGCGGTGCGCATAGGACACTTGCCCGATTCCACCCTGATCATGCGGCATCTCGGCGAGACGCGACGCATCGTGATCGCATCCCCCGATTATCTCGAGCGCAACGGCGAGCCGCGAAATCCCGGCGAGCTCGCCGGCCATAGGATCATTCACTTTGCCGGCCTCGGCGGCGGCGCTTCGGACTGGCGATTCAGCCGCGACGGGCGCGAGCAGCGGATTGCGATCGCGCCGCATTATGTAACCAACAGCGCCGATGCCGGCGTATGGCACGCCGCGCGCGGCGGCGGATTGGCGATGGTGCTGGCCTATCAGGCCGCCGACGAATTGCGTGACGGCCGGCTGAAGATCGTCTTGCGAGAGTTCGAACCGCCGCCGCTGCCGATCCAGGCCGTCTATCCCGCCGCCCGCCTGTTGTCGGCGAAGGTCAGGGCTTTCGTCGATATCGCCGCCGAGCAAGCCAATTGGCGATTTAGCGATTTCATCGGCTAAAGCGCGCGCCGGAAGACGCCCGGTTCAATGAGCGGGCTTCACGACTCCCGGCGGGCTCGCGCGGTAAGGCGCTATGCCTGTGGGCGACCCGACGCCGCCCAGGCCCGTCGTTCCTGGCGGCTGCTGGGGGTAGGCGGGCGTTTGTGGCGGCGCGCTGGTCGTCGGCGTCACGACCTGAGGCGTGGATGTTCCAGTGACGCTGCCGATCCCATCGGCATAGCTCGCGACGGGGGCCATGAGCGTGATCAAAAGCACGCCGCATTTGAGAATTTTTCCTGTCATGACGCCTCGCGTGCCAAAACTGAATTTGCTTTTCAGGAAAATGCGGCCTTCCCGGTTGGGTTCCCCGCCGCGATTGACTGGGCCGGCGGCGTCTCACACGAATGCGTGAGGACAGACATCGCGCGGCGCTTTGCTGGTTTCATGTCATGAAGACGCCAAACTCCTCGGCTTTCGTGTTTTGCTTGAACATTTTGGGGGTTGGCATGGTTGGTCCTCGCATTGGCCTTCTCGTCGGTTTTTCGCTGTGCGTGCTCGGTTCGGCCGCTTTCGCGCAAAGCGATTCGACCCTCGCCAACGGCGATCCGGCAGTAGCCGGCGCACCCAAAGCGCATGCCAAGAAACCCGCCCATAAAAGCGCAAACGCTGCTTCCTCGCCGGCCCAGCCCAACTCCGAGGCGGCGGAGAAGGCCGCTCGCCTGGCGGCGGGGCGGAAGAAATTCTTTGAACGCTCGATGGGCTTCGACAATGGCACGTCCTATGACAGCCCGGTAACGTTGGGCAACGGCGCCGACGGCGGGCTCTCCCCACAAATGGGCGTCAAGTTCTGAACGGAGCGGGCTCGACCCCGGTCGGAGAAATTTCATTCAGGGCGGCCGAAACATTTCAGCGGCCATCTCCGTATACGGATGGGCGAGCCCCAATTCCCCAGCACCTCGCGCCGATTGGCCCCGCCGACAAAAGTCGCGGGCCTTTTTTCGTGCGAGTGGCTCCTCCGCTCCATCCCGTAAGCGTCGATCGGGCGCGCCGCTCTCATGTCATCGAGACCGGAACCCCAAGGGGCGCCGTCGCGTTATCTCAGGGCGGCAAGAGGGAGACAGACAATGCGGGGAATTATTTTGGCGAGCGTCGGCCTGATCGCTGGGCTCGTTTTTGCTTCGAACGGCGCACAGGCCGCCGCCGACATCAGCGTATTTTCCTATCCGCCGGCCGTCGACAATTACGACCAGGCCCCGGTGGCTGCGCCGATCCCGCGTGAAATGGTCGACTATGACGGTCCGTATTCACCCGGCTCGATCATAATCAACACCGGCGAGCGACGCCTCTATTTCGTGCTGCCCGGCCACCAGGCGATGAAATATGCGATCGGCGTTGGACGTCCCGGCTTCGAATGGACGGGCGTCAGCCACATCGCCAACAAGCGCGAATGGCCCGATTGGACGCCGCCGCAGGAGATGTTGAAACGCCGCCCGGATCTGCCGCGCCACATGGAAGGCGGCATCGACAATCCGCTGGGCGCGCGCGCCATGTATATTGCCGGCACGCTCTACCGCATTCACGGCTCGAACGAGCCCGATACGATCGGCGAAGCGGTTTCGTCGGGCTGCATCCGCATGACCAATGACGACGTGACCGATCTTTATGATCGCGCCAAAGTCGGCGCCACGGTGGTGGTGTTGCGCGGCGCTTCGACCGAGCCGGATGCTGTCTCGGCCGGGCTCGAAGAGGGCCGGGCCGCTGCGCAAGAGAACAATAATTGAGCGAACCGGATAGGCGAGTTCGCCCGGCCATGCCGGCGGCGCCGCTCAGCCGGCGGATTTGTCGGAGGAAGAGAACCAGGACGGCGTCAACATGGTCGTCGTCCTAATGCGCGTGCGTGCGCTCGCACCAATAGGATGAGTAATCGCCGCCAGGGCGTTGGCCAAGCCGGCAGAGCCCCGGATATTTCGCGCTGAGGCTGTGGTTGTAGGGTGGCCGCCCCAAAGGTTCGAGGCAGCCGCCAAGCCCCGTCGAAATTGCAACCATCAAGGCCATGTATCGAACTGATCGTAGAATCATCGAACGCCTCCCGTCCGACCAACACTAGCCCGACTCGCCCGGCTTGCGAAACGCTCAAACTGACGCATGGCGTTCTGGCCCCGGGCGGGAATGCTTTGGCCGATCGTTCCCTTGTCTTTCAGGGTTCAGTTTGAGCCCAGTCGGCGGCTCAACGTTTCTTCCAAAGCTACCACGCAGGCACGCAGCGCCAGCCGAAATCGGTTGGCGCGTCGCGTTCGCCCCAGGAGCAGGACGACGCTCTCTGCTTATGGACTGCCCGGCCATTGCTCGGCGATGCGCTGGTTGCGACGACGGGCGCGAGAAGCGAATAGGGGGAGGCCAGGGAGGTCGAAGCGACTGTGCCGCCTTGCGAGGCGAGAAATGCGATAGACGCCAGTGTCGCAATGACGAACGCGCTCTCGCGCAAGAAATGCCGTTCCATTTTCCGCCCCACAAGGTCCTACCCGAGAATTTAGCGGCGCGACGTTAAGTAAAGGCGAATGCGGAGACGATTGGGGGGAATGGTCGCGGATAAGACGCTGAAAATGTCGCCCGCCGACGTGGCGTCGAAGTTCTCGACGGGCGTTCCGTTTATCGGCGCGGCCTTGCGGCGACCGGCGACGGTATCGGTCACGCCGACCCGGGCCATTCCGGTGAAGGCGGCGCCCGCAATTCTTTGATCCGCTTCTCAAGAGCCTTGTTCCCGTCCGCCTCCGCCTCTCCCATCGTTTCAAAGGAATGTTGGCAGCGAAGCAAAACCTGGTCGCCCTCGCATAGTAGCCAGCGAAATCGAGTCTGAGTGAGAAGATCGGCCTCTATTTTCAAGGTGATGGTAGGGATCGCGACCATAATCGAACTGGCTCCCTCGCGCTCTGCCGCAATGTCATCGTCGCCCTGGCCGCATTCGTCGCCGCGGTCGAACAGCGCGCCGGCAAGCGGGTGAAGCTGACGCACGGCGCCCAGGCGCCTGCGGATAGGCGCTGCAAAAAACGAGCCGGTAACCAATCGTAAATTGAAAGGAACGAGCGCGCTTGCTTCTTCACATTAAAGGGCTACCAATTTAATTTCAAATATCTGTCGCATGGATAGGTAACCGCAGCGATGTTGAGAACGTTCAGTTGGATATTGGCAGTCTTTTTGGCTCTGATTGCCGCTTTCGTCTATCGCCGAGAGTATGAAGCACTTGCGGCGGTGATCTGGCTCATCTCCCTCGTCTTGGTCTTACCGATGTGGGCAGATTTTAACAGAGCGAAGCCAAAACCGGCGCCCGAGCGCTGACTGAGCCGCTCTACGCCTTTACAGGCCAGGTCGGCGCGTCTGACCCTATCCCTGCCACTTGTTTGAGGCCCGCCGGCAACGCTCGCGCCGCCAAGAGCGTTGCCCTCGCGCTCTGCCGCGATGTCATCGTCGCCCAGGCCGCCTATGCCGCGGCGGTCGAGCAGCGCGCGGGCAAGCGGGTGAAGCTGACCCGGGGCGCCCAGGCGCCTGCGGACAGCGGTGGCAAGCGATAACGCGGTGCGGCGCACCGACGCCATCCCGTAAGTCTCGTGCGCGCGCGGAAACAGTCCTCGGCCTCAATCGTATCGGCGGCATGCGACAAATGGCACTCCGGCTCTCAGCAATTGTTCTCGTTCTGCTCGGCATTGCCGGCGGTTACTTCGAATATGGCCAGCTTGGCGCGTTGATAGCCGTTGGCGCGATTTCGGCTATCTTCTTTGCAATTTGGATCAGCCGCACCGCTTGATCGGGCAAAACGGGTGACGGCGCGAGTCGTCTCAGGTTTGCCTGGCCATCGGCGGCGCCTCGGCGACCGTATGCTCAGCAGAACGGGCCGGCCAAAACCTCGCCGAAAGCGATGGAGCGACCCAGACTCCGGCAAATCTGGACGGAAATCCGCAGCTGAGCTTATGGTATTGCCAGCGGCCAGTGGCTCGAAATCGGGCAGCTCACCTAGAAAGCGGCTCGAATACATTTGTCTTCGATTGACAGCAACTTGACAGCAACTTGACAGTGACTTGACAGAAATCAGGTTAGTGCCTCGATTTGAAAAATAAAGCCTTGACGTTCGCTCGCGGCGCCCCGATCTGCTTTCTATGGTTAACAGAAAGCAACGGAGAGCGACCCGATGTTCCGTCGAAATCCGCCGAAGCTAAAGCGATATGTTTTCTCCGTCACTGTCGGCTCAGGCCCCCAAAAAGGCGACTTGCGAGATTCAGGGGAGTTCATGGCCCCAGACGACGATGCGGCCGCTTGGCAGAAAGCGCAGCTGTTGCTCGGGCAAAATAAGCTTGTCGAAGACGGCGACTATCTTCAGCTTTCCGCGGACGGCCGCGAGATCCAAGGAACCAAGATAGGCAGCTCCGGCAATGCCCACTGGATCGCCGCACGGCGGAGCGGAGCGGGGACTTCTACAGCAAGGGTCTATCAATATTCATAGACAAGTTTGTCGGAGTACGCGGAGATCTTTCGGCCGGCGAACTCAATGGATGGTTTAACGAGTTCGAGCGTTTGGACGAAACCGGCCGATATCTTTTTAGCAGCAATAGGTACATCCTCAAGGCCCTAAGACCGGTAATTTGACCTGCGCGCGGCCCTGGCGCATTTGCGCGCTGGCGGGAAGGCGCGGCGAGAGCCATTGCGAGACAGGGCCGCCTATGCCAAAGCCAGACGGGCGCGATTAAAGGAACAAGCGGCGACGAAAATCGCGACAGAATCCTCGACGCCCTGACATGAGACTCACGCCGCCGACAGCGAGGGCCGATTGCGAGGCGACAACATTTCGGTCAGCGCTTTCGTAATGGCGTTGTGATGATAAGGCTTGGGGAAAAACTTCGCGCCTGCTGGAAGCTGACCCTGTTCAACAATCATCATCCCAGACGCGACGACCAATTTCACCGGCGGCCAGCGGGTGGCGATAAAATGGGCGAGCTTCAGGCCATCCATCGTGCCGGGCAAGCCAATGTCCGTGAATACCAGATGAATGTCCGAACGCGCTTTAAGAATGCGGATAGCCTCGTCCGCGCTGTCGGCTTCAACAGCTTCAAAACCCGCGTCAGACACGAAACTCGTCGTCACCATTCTAATGATCGGGTCGTCTTCCACCACCAGGACGACGGGCTTGCGTTCGGACATGTAGCTTCCTCGGAGTCTGCGCATGCAACTGGAAGGTTCGGGTAAAGGTTGCACGAAAAGCGCAATTATTATTCGCGCCTCATCATTATGCAGCGGCAGGGAGATTGCCGCCGCCGGCAGCCTCGCCATGAAATATCGTGACGGAAGTTCCCGGCTCAGCATCCGACACGCGAATGACGCTTCCCAAATGCCTCGCGAGCGCTTCGACGATCCCGGTCCCCAATCCCGCCTTCACCTTCTCCGGTTCGCTCGGCATGCCCGCCCCATCATCGCTCACCGACAGCGTCCAGTTCGCGGCTTCCGACTTGTAATTGATCGTGATTTTGCCGGGGCGATTTTCGGCGAAGGCGTGCTTGAGGGCGTTGATGACAAGCTCGGTGATGATGAGGCCAAGGCTTACCGACACGTTCGCTGAGACGACGCTGTCGTCAACGATTGTCTCAATGGAGAGCCGCTTGGGATCGAAGATCATCGACGCGCCGAGACTCTCGCACAGGTGAGCGAAATATGGACGAAGCGCGACTTCCTCCGGACTTGACACTGCAAGATGGCGTTGAACGGCGGCGATAGACATTACGCGCTGATGCGCGTCGTGAAGGTAGCCTCTGGCCTCTTCTGACTGCACGTTGCGGGCGCTCTGCATAAGCAGGCTCGCGATAATTTGGAGGCTGTTAGCGACGCGATGCTGAACCTCTTGCATAAGGACGGCTTTCTCGCGAAGCAGATCGTCCTTCTGTCTGGACTCGGCGCGAGCAAGCGTGACGTCAGTGATCGCCACGAGCAATCGCACTCGCTCCATGTCGCCGTCGTCAAGCTTGTGTGCGTTGATCACGAGGGATCGAGGTTCGCGATCCTTGCGAATAAGGTCAATCTCATAAGAATCTACCGCCGCGTTCGCCGAAGCTGTCGCGTTGAGGAGCGAGTTAAGCTTCGGCATATCCCACTCGCCGGCGCCCAATTGAGAAAGCGGCCGACCGCGAACGCTTGCAGGGTCTATCTGAAAGTCGCGGCAGAACGATGAACTGGCCGCTACAACCGCCAGATCGCCCGTTAGGAACAAGAGGGGCTGATATGACGAGGCAATTACGGCGAGCGTGCTCGCAGATTCAACAAGAAGCGCATTGTCGGTTGACATGTTTGGCCCCTCAGGGGGCCGGAGGCTCGCGGAGCGAAAGCCATGACTCGGCAGACAGCGACAAGCAAGCGGCCCGTCGCCCCTTTTAACACGGCATATGCCTATCGGGTTCCCACTATTTTCCTGCGTTGATTTTGGGCTTGTAAGGAAACAATATGCTTGTTTAGAATTCTTACAGGCGAGTGAGGACGCCATGCAGCCGACGATTTCCTATCTCAGAGTCAGTTCGGCCGGCCATGGAAAGTCAGGGCTTGGTATTGAGGCGCAACGCGCGGCGGTCGCCCGGTTCGCGGACGCCCAAGACTTCGAAGTCGTCGCCGAATATGTCGAGGTTGAAACCGGCAAGGGCGTCGATGCGCTGGAGCACAGGCCGATTCTCAAGGCCGCGCTTGCTGACGCTCGCCGGCTGAAATGCGCGGTTGTCGTCGCCAAACTTGACCGGCTGTCGAGAGACGTCGCGTTCATATCCGGTCTAATGTCAACGCGCGTTCCCTTCATCGTCGCCGATCTTGGCCCTTCCGCCGATCCATTCCTGCTCCACCTTTACGCGGCCCTCGCTGAGAAGGAGCGCGCGCTTATCTCGACCCGCACCACCGCGGCGCTCGCTGCGGCCAAGGCGCGAGGCGTTCGGCTCGGAAACCCTCATATCGGGGCTGCACAAGCCAAGGGGACGGCAAGCGTGAAGGCGGAGGCTGATCGCTTTGCTGCGAACGTGTCGCCTGTCATCGTGCCACTGAGGGCACAGGGGCTGACCCTGCGCGCTATTGCCGACGCATTGAACGAGCGCGGGATCGCGACCGCACGCGGCGGCCGTTGGGCGGCGACTCAGGTTGCCGATATTCTGCGACGCGCGGGCTGACGGCCCCGCTACGGCTTTTTCCTGTGGCAACCGATCCTGCCGATCGCGAAAGGCGACCTCGATGCGATTCAAGTGGAGCGATCCCAAGACTGGCGAACCGCGCAGCCGCGCCGGAATGCAGTCTTACAGGACCGAAGGCGGTAAACTCGCTGAAACGTGGCTATCGATGCAGCCGCTCGGTTCAACATGGACTGATGTTGCGCAGGAACATTGGACAAGCGCACCGCCGATCAAGTAGCCTAACCGATCCGCAGCGCCGTCCGCTGACCTGCCTCGACGTCGCGGGCGTCAATATCATCCTCCCCGCTGAGGGCAATTCCCGCGAGCGCGGCTTGCGCGGCCATTACAGGCGGAGCGGCGGATTTACTGGGCATGCGCTGCCCGTCGCGACGGGCGACGCCGTTATCCCTCGATTTCAGCAATGCGATCAGTGACGAAGATTCGTCTCTCTTCTGCCGCCATGAAACGCGCGAGCGCATTGCCGCTTAGGAAGGGGCTCAGTGGCGGCGCATTCGATGTGACCAGATTCGCCAAAGTCAATTCGGCGCGCAGGTCGTTCAACTCGACTTGCTCAGCAAGACTGATAACTCTGGCCATTCTCCAGCATGACACATCGTCGGTCTGAGTCATATGAGACTTTGGAACGGCGACCGATGTGCGTTCACCGCGCAGCTTTGCTCAAAGGCGGGTTCGAGGCGGACGTTGGAGATTAATCCAAGCGCCTCCTCGGGCGGTTCAGCAGCCGATTCCGCCAGAAACGCCTCAATCTCTTCCGCAGCATATGCCCGTAACAGGTGCGTGCGAATGTTCCCGCGCATGTTTATGACGAGCAGCAAGGCTTGCGCGGTCGCGCAACTCGGCCCTTCCAATGTCGCGACCATGTCGTATTGCTGGCCTCGCATCCAGAAGATGTCTTTCACGGTCATTCCGTATTGAACAGCCAGGAGTTTGAAATCTTCTGCGCGACTGACTGTTTGTCTTAGCTGGCGAAACCCCTGCTCAGTATAGGTTCCGAGTGCGATGAAAATCGCCATGTCGTCCCGCTTTCGGTGAGAGAGGCGGCCGATATGGGCCGCTCATGAGCAGGAAAACGCCTGCCGCCCCATAAGGTGACGAAAGACCGCGAATGATCGCAAACGTGGATAACGCGGCCATCTTGTTGGCGATCGCGGTCGTCGGGTTTGTCTAGCTCTGGAACGAGACTGCGACGGGCGCGTTATCGCGCCGCTGAGCTTGCAAGCTCGCTCAGGCGGAAATGGCCGTTGAAGCTCGGAAGGTCGAATAGCTCCCATGTCCTATCTGGTCACTTATGAGCCGTTGATTCCAAGGAAAGGAGCAACGGCAAAGACCGTCGAAAGGGCGACGGCCGCCGAAGCATGGGCGTCAGTGTTGGTTCTAGTTGCGAACGGTGAGAAGACGACGATCGCGGACCCGAGCGGCAACAATATAAGCCAGCAAAAGCTTCTCGCCCTGGTGGACGCAGAGGGGCCATAACCCGGACCGCGCCTCGCTACGCGCGCCAGCTTCGACGCGAAGCTCAACGAATGGTCGAACGGCGCCGACATTCACCATCAGGTCTGTGCCAAACGGTGCTTGCAAGTCTGCCTCGGCGATCACCCGCGCCGATCTGCCAGGCCTTCACTGATGTGAACAACCCCAAGAGCATCATGCTGGTGGATCCCTATAATCCGGGCGCGACACTCGGGCCCGGGGTGACGTGGAGATCGATGACCATCGAGACGACGGACGAGCCGTTGACTGAGGGGTTCGAGAAAAAATTGCCTTGAGTGGGCGACGATAAGCTGGCCTTTCGATCTCCGGGACTTAAACAGTTCAACGGGTTGCCGCTCGAAATGTATACGAATTCCTTCAAGGAAATGAGGTAGTCGGGCGGGCCGCGAGGAGCCCTACCAGCATTCGCGGCCCTGACCGGCGGAGCTCAATGCAACACGCCCCGTCGGCTGCCGTTGAGAAACATAAAATTTTCGCGAAACTACAAGGTTAACAATCTCTTATAGTGAACGCGCTCAATGGACGAGTCGTCACAAAATCCGTTGGGCCAGCGCGAGAATAACGAGCCCCGCGAGCATCAATGCGGTCAATTCGAGATGGGCCGTCATGGTCGTTCGGCTCCATCGGCCGGAGTTGGGCGGGCGCGGTTTCATTCAGGCCTTTCTCAGCTTCACCCACGGTTGGCCGCCGTTCGTGAATTCGACGCCAGCGGCTTCGAGGGCGTGCCGGATCGTCGAGACGGTCAACGCGGGCACTTTGCGCTCCCCGCTCTCAACTGTTGCGACCGTTGTCTTGCTGATGCCCGCTTCGCCGGCTAGCCGAGATTGGGACCAGCCAAGAAGTTGGCGCGCAGCTTTGTAATGCGCGGCGGTGATAATCATTTCGCCTTCCTCAGCCTCGCGTGGCCTGTCCTCGCTCTCGTCAACTATGCTCAAAATCGACATTCATCCGCCGCGCCGTTGCCGATTCCGCAGCCAATTGATCGCTTGACGAAGCCAAGAGCCCGCGCGGCCCGACTCAGCGCGACCGAATTATTGGTCGCAAAAGCGGGCGTCAGCCTTATGGGTCGATCAATTGAGCATGGCTCTCGAATAGTGCGAGTTTGTCCCCGTAGGTGATCGGCACGGTGTGTCCACACCCGCCGCACTTGATTCGAGACATCGCCATGAACCAGGCGCCCTTCTTAGCCAGCGCGTGACGGCATTGCGGACAATTGAAAGTAAGAAGCTTGTCGCGCAAATCGGGAGAGAGTGGCATGGCGCCGCTTCCTTTCGGGTGAAATCGCCGCGACGGGAGGCCAAGGCTGCTGAGGCGATACTGCGTGAGGACGGAGAGGCGGCGACGCGAGAATGACGTAAGCAATCGCCTCACACTTAGGCCGAGTTCGTCCCTCGAACTCGGCCGCCGATTACGAGATCCGGCGGTTGCTTTCCGCTTTGGCCGCGACGACCGCCGGTTCACGCCGGCGGCTGCTTTCATTTGGGCCAAGGACTGGTGCGTTTATCGAGCCAATACACGAGCGATAAAAAGCCGCCTATCGCAAGAACGATCGGAATTAGAACCATCTTCGCCTCCATCGAGGCCCCTCAGAATGATCAACGCCTATTTTCGCGATGGCGCAATGTAAATAATTAGTGGCGGCTCACCACGTCGGCCGCTCGCGCCTAGTCTCCGACGGTTGGATCGAACACCGCCTGGCGCTGCGCGTCGATCGACTTGCGAGCGCGTTGCGGGCGGTCAGCCGTCAAGAAATCGCGCAGATCGGTCATGCGGACGTCGCCGTGCTTCGCTATCAGCGGAGCGGCCGCCAAGACCCTTTTGAGATCAATGCGCCGCCATCGCACGACGCTGTCGGCCCGCTTAGACGATGGCAGCCAATTCCTTTGGCGCCGAAAATGCTGCGGTGCGGTAGCTTCTCGAACAAATCGAGGAAAATCATGCCAAATAAACTGTCAAGAGACGCTGAGCTGACGGCGCAATGCACGGCGACGCGCATGTTCGCCATCTATCAAGCCACGGCTCTTTTCTGGGCACTTGCTGAAAAAAGACTGATTGATCCCCAGCACGTATTCGCCACAAACGATGCGCTCGCCCTTGGTTTTGAGCAAATGGCCGCGAATATTTCAGCCGACGATACGCAAGGCCGCATCAATCAGCTCACGGCCGAAATGTTGAGGGAGTTCGAAGGCGTGATCAAAAATGTGGTCGACAACGCCGTTGAAGGCTTGGCGGGCGCGAGCGTCGAATCGATCAGGTCGGATAGGGTGACGGCGTCGGAGAGGGGCGCTCAGAGCAGCCCTTCGGCCGCCAGCGCCCGGCTGAGCTGCGCCTGAGCGTCGTCGACACTGGCGTAATCGCCCCGCTCGGCGGCATTGATCAAAAGTTCGGCGGCAAATTGCCGGACTGATGGCGCTCGGGCAGGGCGAGCATGAGTTCGCGCGCCTGCTCAAGCGTCGCGATCTTGCGATCTGTGACGAAGATGCGTCTTTCTTCCGCAGCGATGAAGCGCGCGAGCGCATTGCCGCTCAGGAAGGGACTCATCGGCGGCGCGTTCGACGCGGCAATTTTCGCCAAAGCCAATTCTGCGCGAAGGCCGTTCAATTCGACTTGCTCGGCAAGACTGATGACTCTAGCCATTCGCGATCATAACACGGTCGGTCAAAGTCCTACGTGCCATGCTGGCGGCGGCGCAACTGCTCATCAAGCCTTCTTCCGCGCCTCGTCGGCCATTTCACACAGCGTCAAATTAGCGAGCGCTGGCGCGTCGAACGTCATTTGGTCGGCGATCCGAAAGATAATCTTCGCGATTTCGTCGCGCCGATGTTCGCCCTCTTGTGTGAGGCGCACGACCATTTCGACGGCGTCGCGCATGATGCGAGTTTGCTCGTAGCTGGATTCATTAAATGACATTGACGCCCCTCCACTGCCTCACGCGGCGGGAGCACGTCTACGTCTCTCTGTCGTCGGAGCCTCTAAGACACCCATCGACGATCTGTCGACCATACGACATATGGTTCCATTGTCTAATCACTTTATTTTTTCGTCACTTAATCAATCTCCCGGAATTATCCCGTCCGCAGAACACTGAGAGGCTACCGTTGACTCGCGTAGCTTGCGGTGAGAACATAAAGGGAACAGAAGCGGTGCGCCTTTGCTAGATAGAGAACCGGGCAGGAGAGACAGCCATGCGGCCAGACAAAAACGCTGAACTGAGGCTTGCCGATGACGAAAGACTTGCAGAGTCTCTCGCCTTTGCGTTGCGGCATTACGACGGCAAGAAGCGCGCCCGCGATGCCGATGAACTGATCGCTCGGCTCGCCGCCGACCGGCTTGCGAAGCACCTACATACGTGCGGCTATGTCGCGATGGTGGGACCGCCGACCGCCGCGCATTCGACCCCATAGACATGGCCGATGACACGCCGCGACCTGTGCGGGCGGATCGAACAGTCGACGACATCATCGCCGATTGCGATGGCGACGCGCGCGCGGCCGTTGGCGAATTGCTGGCGATCATCCGCAGCCTTATTCACGAGAATCGGGCATTGCGCGAGTCTGCCTCACCAGGATTTGCGCGCCGGCGGCCAATCGTGTTTGGCAAGTCGTCGTGAAGAACGGAACGGATCGGTTTTAGTATGGATGCGCTGACGCTTTTCGGCCTCTTTGCGGTCGCCGCGATGCTGATATTTTACACCCTCGAAAGCCGCAGTCATTGGTTCGTTCTTGCGTTCGCGGGCGCTTGTCTTCTGGGCTCCCTGTATGGCTTCTTGCAGGGCGCTTGGCCCTTCGGATTAGTTGAAGCGATCTGGGCTTTCATCGCGGCGCGCCGGTGGCATATCAGGGCAAGGGATGGCCCAAAGTCGTGAACCGGCGAATGCGCTCATTGTGCCAGAAGCTAACGCGGGGCGATCGGTCTTGAGCGTCACATATTACGTCGTCGTGCCCTTCGATCGTAATGCCGAGGGCGAACTGACGGCCGGGGAGGCGAAGGAATCGCCAAGCGCCGCATCAGCGGAGCGTCAAGCCCGGGTCGCGGCACAAGCTCATGCCGGCGCGGTAGCCTTCTCGCGAACCGGCGATCCCTCGATGGGCGATTTTCAGGACGCGGTCGTGCTCGCGCAATTTGGCGACGTCGATTTGAATGCGCTTAGCGAATGATCGGGCAAATTCCCAGTAACCGCCCGACGACCCGCAGCGCGGCCCATGAGCCGCCTTCAAGCCGCCAGCGTCAGCTTTTCCCGCCAGAGTGAGAAAGGCGCCCTTGGGCTTCCTTGGCCTTATGGGGGCGAAACCTTGGAAATGCGGGGGAGTCTTCGCTTGCTTCGATAGCGCCATATCGCTCTCGGAACCTTCGCAACGAGCGACTGGTTATGAGAGCGGCGTCCACGGGACGTGGTGAACGCCACATCATTCGACTCAAGATTATTCCATAAGTCGACCACGGATTGCGGACGGGGAGAGCACGAAATGGACAATCAGGTTTTCGACGAAAGCCATGCGGTGGGGCTGGACCTTGATGAGGTCCAATCGTCAGCCGGCCGCCAGTTCTTAGCCTCGCTTGTCGTTGGGGTTGTTTTAATTGCGGTCGCCGGCCTCATAGCCCTCCGACCTGTCCACCAGGATTCAGCGGGCCTTGCGCTGCACAGGTTCGCATCCGTCCAGGAGGCGGCTTTCGTATCGCAGCATGTCGCGGGCCGCATTCGCCACGAGATTGAACTCCCCTGAGCCTTCATATCGCCGCGACATTCCCCCATCGCGGTGCTCGGGCCGCCTAAGAGCACAAGACTCTTGGCGGCCCTTTTTTTTGCCAGCGTCGTCCTTGCGGTTTTGACGACCGAATGAACCGGGTGTGGATGACGCGGCGCGTTATCTCGGGCTCCCGCTTTTGCGGCGTTTAGCCAACCGAGATGTCCGCCTTTATCCGTGGCGAGCCAGGGGCATCTTTTCCGTATAATATCCGTATTGCGTCCGAGACGGGTCCCGATTTCGTCGCTAACTTATTGAAATCATTGGCGCGCCCAACGGGAATCGAACCCGTGTTTTCGCCGTGAAAGGGCGACGTCCTGGACCGCTAGACGATGGGCGCTGCGCGGCGGCTCGGCATGTTCGAGGCCGGGCATGCTATAGAGTCGTCAGCCATGGCTGGCAAGTGCGTATCGACGCTGTGTCGTATCGACAGTGAGCATCAACGGAATGCCCTCTATCGCGATCGTCTGGCGCCCTGTCTCGGCGGGCGCGGACGCAGGTTTCGACATTCTCTTTCTGAAAAACAGATTGTCGGGTAGGATAAGCGTGCGCCTCGCCAGACCCCGTCACGGACGGCGAGTTGGCCTCTGACGCACGGGTCTGAGAAAACAGCGTACGAAACTAAAATGTAGGCTAAAGCGCTGACAAGGCTGGATTCGCGGGACTTATTGTTGCGGCGGGCGGGTGGATATCAAGGACTTAAGGAGGGGTTCGGGGCGGCTTTTTCTCATCGTCCGGCGTTTTTCATTCAAAACAAGGGGTTTCCGCGGCGCGCGGATCGAGCGGCCCGTGGTCGCCGCTGGCATCCCCTTGCGCGGCTTAGGCCGTTGGACAATCATGTCTTTCAGGGATCATCGGGGGGAGGCGTCCGTGCAGGCGATCAGAATTTATGAGAACGGCGGGCCGGAAGTCATGCGGCTGGAAGACGTCGAGCTTCCGCCGCCAGGGCCCGGCGAAGCGCGAGTGCGTCATCATGCGATCGGCGTCAATTTTCTCGATATCTATTATCGCACGGGCCTCTATCCGACGCCTGTCAAACCCTTCACGCCGGGCAATGAAGGCGCGGGCGAAATCGTCGAGGTCGGCAAGGGCGTGAAGGATTTCAAGCCGGGCGATCGCGTCGCCTATGTCGCGCCGCTCGGCTCTTACGGGCAGGAGCGCAATGTCGAGGCGAAATTCCTCGTCAAATTGCCCAAGGCGATCTCCTACGAGACGGGCGCGGCGATGATGCTGAAGGGCCTCACCTCGCAATATCTCCTGCGCCAGACCTACAAGGTTCAGCCGGGCGATACGATCCTGGTGCACGCCGCCGCGGGCGGCGTCGGTCAGATTCTCTGTCAGTGGGGCAAGGCGCTTGGCGCGACCGTCATCGGCACGGTCGGTTCGCCCGACAAGGCCAAGCTCGCCAAGAAGGCGGGGGCCAAACATCTCATCCTCTACCGGGAGGAGGACTTCGCCGTCCGGGTCAGGGAACTGACCAAAGGCGCCAAATGCGCCGTCGTCTATGACGGCATCGGCAAGGCGACTTTTCTCGGCTCGCTCGATTGCCTGCGCCCATTCGGCACTTTCGCCAGCTATGGCTCGGCGTCAGGGCCGGTCGAGGGATTCAACCTCGCCTTGCTCTCCCAGAAAGGATCGCTGTTCGCAACGCGGCCGACCCTGTTCACGTTTCTGGCCGATCGCGCGCGGCTGGAGCGGATGGCGCGCGATCTGTTCCGCGTGGTGCAATCGGGCGACGTCAAGGTCAACATCGCCTCACGCCTGCCGCTCGCTGAGGCGTCCCGGGCGCATGAGGCTCTGGAGGGCAGGGCGACTACAGGGTCGACTATTCTTTTGCCCTGACCGGAGACAGACGAGGTGGCGGCCTCGGACGACATTCGTTCCCAATGCGAAAGTGCTTATGGATTGATTAGATAAGTACGGGTCGATTGAGGCTGGCTATGTTTTGATCCGCGATTAATATCAACCCGTTCTTGGCTGGGAGGCTGGGTTGGAGCAGACGGGCGCGGGAGGAGGGCAGCCGGAAACACCGCTTTTGGCGGTGCGCGGCATCACCAAGCGGTTCGGCGCTTTCACCGCCAATGACAACATCACATTGGGTCTGACGCCAGGCGAAGTTCATGCGTTGCTCGGCGAGAATGGGGCGGGCAAGTCGACGCTGGTCAAGATGCTCTACGGCCTGCTCGCGCCGACCGAAGGCGAGATTCTCTGGCAGGGCGCCCCGATAAAGCTGCCCAATCCCAACGCCGCCCGGGCGCTCGGCATTGGCATGGTGTTCCAGCACTTTTCATTGTTCGACAATTTGACCGTCGCCGAGAATATCGCGCTGGTCATGCCGCCGTCCGAGAGGCTGCAGGATGTGCCGGGCAAGATCGAAGGCATTTCGCGCGCCTATGGCATGGGGCTTGAGCCGAACCGGCCGGTCTGGTCGCTATCGGCGGGCGAGCGTCAGCGTATCGAAATCGCCCGCTGCCTGCTGCAGGACCCCAAGGTTTTGATCCTCGACGAGCCGACCTCGGTGCTGACGCCGCAGGAAGCCGAAAAGCTGTTCGAGACGCTCGACCGGCTGAAAGCCGAGGGCAGGGCGCTTTTGTATATTTCGCATCACCTGGAAGAGGTGAAACGCCTGTGCGACCGCGCCACCATCCTGCGCCTCGGCAAGCTGGTGGGGACCTGCGATCCGCGTGCAGAGACGCCGCGCTCGCTCGCCGCTTTGATGGTGGGCTCGCAGATCATGGAAGTCCGCGCCGCGGGCGCCCATGCGCTCGGCAAGGATCGCCTGGTCGTCTCCCATCTCGATGCGCCCTCGCCATCTCTGCACGGGGTTTCGCTCAAGCGCGTTTCACTCGCAGTGAAAGGCGGCGAAGTATTGGGAATCGCCGGCGTGGCGGGCAATGGCCAGTCCGAGCTTTTCGCCAATCTTTCCGGCGAGAGCCTTGCGGCGCGCCCTGAGTCGATCGTCATCGACGGCGCGCCGGTCGGCGCGCTCGGCATCAGCGAAAGGCGCGCGCTCAACGCCGGCTTCGTGCCTGAGGAGCGCAACGGCCATGCAGCGGCGCCCGATTTCACCTTGTCGGAAAATATCGTGCTGACCGGCCATGGATCGGACGGCCTCACGCGACTGGGCTTCATCAATGGCGTGGCTGCGAAAGATCAATCGCAGAAAGTCATCGCAGCGTTCGACGTGCGCAAATCCGGCGCCGATCCGCTGGCGCGTACTTTGTCGGGCGGCAATTTGCAAAAGTTCGTGGTCGGGCGCGAAATCCTGCGCGAGCCAGCGCTGCTCGTCATCAATCAGCCGACCTGGGGCGTTGACGCGCTGGCGGCCGCGACAATCCGCCAGGCCTTGCTCGATCTTTGCGCGCGCGGCGCCGCGGTGCTCATCATCAGCCAGGACCTCGATGAGCTTTTCGAGATCAGCGATCGCATCGCCGTCATCCACACCGGCGAACTCTCAGAAGCTCTACCGGCGCGCGGCACGACGCGCGAGGAAATCGGCCTGCTGATGGCGGGCATGCCGGGCCAAACCAATGCGAGCGGCGAGGGCGGTCATGCGCATTGATCTCGACGCGCGCCCGCAGCGCTCGGCCCTTCGCGAAATACTGGCGCCGGTCGGCGCGCTGATCGTCGCAATCCTGATCGGCGGAATCGTCATCGCGCTGATGGGGCGCTCGACGATCGAAGCATTCGACGTCTATTTCGTCGAACCGCTGTCGCAATCCTATTCCCTTCAGGCAATCGCCGTGAAGGCGTCGCCGCTGATCCTGATCGCCGTCGGCCTCGCCTTCTGCTATCGCGCCAATCTCTGGAATATCGGCGCGGAAGGACAATTCATCGCCGGCGGCGCGCTCGGCGGCTGGCTTGGCCTGCTGACCTATGGCGGCGCCTATCAGGGCGCGCTGGGCGGCTGGTGGATCCTGGCCGCCATGATGATCCTCGGCGCTCTTGGCGGGCTGCTCTATGCGATGATCCCCGCGCTGCTGCGTGTCTGGCTCAATGTCTCGGAAATCCTGACCAGCCTGATGCTCGTCTATGTCGCGCAGCTCGGGCTCGACTGGCTGGTGCGCGGTCCGTGGAAAGATCCTGGCGGCCACAATCTGCCCGTCTCCGTCAATCTCGACCCTGAGGCGACGCTGCCCATTCTGTTCGACGGCGGCTCCCTCCATCTCGGCGTGCTCCTGGCGCCGATCGTGGTGGCGATCGCGGCGGTCGTCTTCTCGAAGACGCTGTTTGGCTATCAGGTTCGGCTCGTCGGTTCGGCGCCCAAAGCGGCGCGGTTCGGCGGCTTCAACGACCGCACGATCGCCATCGCCGCCTTCGCGATTTCGGGGGGTCTTGCCGGGCTCGCCGGCGTCGTCGAAGTGTCGGGCAGAATCGGACAATTGCTGCCGTCGATTTCGCCGGGCTACGGTTTTTCAGCGATCATCGTCGCTTTCCTCGGGCGCCTGTCGCCGGTCGGCATATTCATCGCCGGCCTCGTGCTCGCATTGACCTTCGTTGGCGGCGAGGACGCGCAGATCGCCCTGCATCTGCCGGGCGACCTGACTCTGGCCTTTCAGGGCGTGCTGCTGATCTGCGTGCTCGCCGCCGACGTGCTCGCCCGTTACAGCCTGCGCTTCACCTGGGGAGCCAGATCGTGAGCTTCGATCCACAACAGATCCAGGACATCCTGGTGATCATCGTCGCCGCTGCAACGCCGCTTCTGCTGGCGGCGATCGGCGAAGTCGTGGCCGAGCGCGCCGGCGTGCTCAATCTCGGCCTCGAAGGCATGATGATCGTCGGCGCATCAACCGGCTTCGCCTTCGCCTATCTCACGGATTCGACGATGGTCGGCGTCATCGCCGGCGTCATGGGCGGCG
Source organism: Roseiarcus sp. (assembly GCA_036513315.1). Classification (GTDB taxonomy): domain Bacteria; phylum Pseudomonadota; class Alphaproteobacteria; order Rhizobiales; family Beijerinckiaceae; genus Roseiarcus. Next base: position 55,635 of record DATBZF010000112.1, on the reverse strand, counting down.
TCTTGATGTCGGCAATCTTTGCTTTCCTGACCATTGGCCTCGCCACCAACCAGGTCGCCGCCGGCCTCGCCCTCACCATTTTTGGACGCGGCCTCGCCAATCTGATCGGGGGAGGCTTCGTCGGATTGAAGCGCGCCGGCGCTCCCCATCTTTACATCCCCGGCCTATCCGACCTGCCATTGGTCGGCCGGTTGATTTTCGGCGAGGATTTCTTCGTCTATTTCGCTATCCTGCTCACTGGCGCTGTCGGCTATTGGCTGATGCGGACGCGCGCGGGTCTCACTTTGCGCGCGGTCGGCGAAAACCACATCTCCGGTCACTCGCTTGGCGTGCCGGTCAGGGGCATCCGGCTACTCGCGGTGCTGTTCGGCGGCGGCTGCGCCGGTCTCGCCGGCTGCTATCTCTCGCTGTCCTACACGCCGTTCTGGTCGCCTGATATGACCGCCGGGCGCGGCTGGATCGCGCTGGCGCTGGTGGTGTTCGCCTCGTGGAAACCCTGGCGCGCGCTGGCCGGGGCGATCCTGTTTGGCGGCGTCGCGGTGCTGGCGCTGGCGTTCCAGGGCCTCGGCGTGCCGATCCCCGCGCAGCTTCTCAATTCCCTGCCTTATCTGACGACGATTATCGTGCTGGTCGTGCTTTCGCTGCGCGACAGCCGCGGCGCGCTGGCGCCGGCCTCGCTCGGGCAGGCATTCATTCCCGACCGGTGACGGCGCTAAAAAGCCGCCGCCGGGCGTCTTGTTTCAATCGGAACCGGAAGCGACCGCCGGCGCCGATGTTGCTAAGGTCGGAACAGGTTTTGCAAACGGGAGAATGGTTCATGCGCACACTTTTCACCGCCGCCGCTGTGGCGGCGCTTTCACTGGCGGCCGCCGGCGGCGCCCAGGCGGCAGGCAAAGTGAAGGCCTGTTGGGTCTATACCGGCCCCGTGGGCGATTTCGGCTATTCCTATCAGCACGACCAGGGTCGTCTTGCCGCCGCCAAGGCGCTAGGCGACAAGGTCGATGCGACGACCTTCCTTGAAAACATTCCCGACAGCGACAGCGAGCGGGCGATCGAGCAACTCGCCCGTAGCGGCTGCAATATCATCTTCACGACGTCGTTCGGCTTCATGGACCCGACGCTGAAGGTCGCCAAGAAATTCCCCAAAGTGATGTTCGAGCACGCGACGGGCTACAAGCGCGCGCCCAATATGTCGACCTATGCGGCCAAATTCTACGAAGGCCGTTATGTGATGGGCCAGATCGCCGGCAAAATGACCAAGACCAACACGATCGGCTATATCGTCTCGTTCCCGATCCCGGAGGTCATTTCGGGCATCAACGCATTCGAGCGCGGCATGCAGACCACCAACCCGAACGCCAAGATCAAGATCGTCTGGGTCAATACCTGGTTCGATCCGGGCAAGGAAGCCGACGCCGCCAAGGCCTTGCTCGCCCAGGGCGCCGATATCCTGACCCAGCACACCGATTCCGCCGCGCCGCTGCAGGAAGCCGAGAAGGCGGGCAAATTGGGCTTCGGTCAGTCCTCCGACATGATGAAATTCGCGCCGAAGGCGCAGTTGACCGCCAATACCGACAATTGGGGGCCCTATTACACCCAGCGCATCCAGGCCCTGATCGACGGCAAGTGGAAGTCGGAAGACACCTGGGACGGCATCGGCAAGAACATGGTCGTGATGGCGCCGTTCGCCAATATGCCCGACGATGTGAAGGCGATGGCGGAGAAGACGACCGCCGATGTCGGTTCCGGCGCCGTCCAACCCTTCGCCTGCCCGGTTCTCGACCAGGACGGCAAGGACCGCTGCAAGCCTGGCGCAAAGACGCTGGAAGACGGCGACGTGCTGGGGATGAACTGGTATGTCAAAGGCATAGACGACAAAATCCCGCAATAAGCCGCAATCTCCTCGCGGGCTGGGAGAGTATTTGTGGGGGCGGCCTTGGGGCCGCCTCTTTTTGTTAGTAGCCGGCTTGTGAACCCGGATACGCTCGAGGCTTGCGGTTGACGCTTGGCGGGCGGGCGGCGCGCGCGTATAGGGTCTCTTTAGTTGATAGAGCGCGTCGGCCGGTGGCCGGCCGCGGATGGAAAGGTTCGATATCGATATGACGGAGCCGGCGAGTCTGAGAGACGGTGACTACCAGGTCGCTTCGAAGAAATCGAACGAGGGCGGTCTTTGGGAGACCATCAAGGTCATCGTTCAGGCGCTGCTGATCGCGCTGGTCATCCGCACCGTGCTATTCCAGCCGTTCAATATTCCTTCAGGCTCGTTGATCCCGACATTGCTGATCGGCGATTATTTGTTCGTTTCGAAATATTCCTACGGCTATTCGCATTTCTCGCTGCCATCGTTCCTGGATCTGGCGCCCGGAATGATGCCCGGACGGCTCTTCGCCTCCCAGCCCAAACGCGGCGACATCATAGTGTTCAAATTGCCGCGCGACGGCGAGACCGACTATATCAAGCGGTTGATCGGTTTGCCCGGCGACAAGGTGCAAGTGATCAAAGGGCGCCTCTATATCAACGGCACGATCGTCGAGCGCACGCCGTTGCCGCCCTATTCGATGACCGACGGCGGCCCCGCTAATGTCGCTCATTACGAAGAGACGCTGCCGGGAGGCGTCAAACATGAAATCATCCAGCTCAACGGCGACGATGGCGAATACGATAATACCAGTGTCTATACCGTTCCGCCGGGCAATTATTTCATGATGGGCGATAATCGCGACAATTCGCTCGACTCACGCGTCCCGCCCGAGCGGGAAGGCGTCGGCTACGTGCCCTTTGAGAATCTGATCGGCAGGGCCGAAGTGATCTTTTTCTCGGTCGAGGAAGGGGAGCCGGCTTGGGAGGTCTGGCGTTGGCCATGGACCGTGCGCTGGAATCGCCTGTTCCGGCCGGTCCGATAGATACCTGCGCGAAGAAGCTTTTTATCAGAGGCGGCCTTTGTGCCGCCTCTTTTCGTTGTCGGAAGCTGGCGAACGCGAATATGCGTCGAAGGCCGATTTGGCGCATCGTTGGCGCTGGCGTGGAATCGCCTCTTCAAGCCGGTGCGATAGACCCGCGCGTGGTGAAAGCGCCGCGGGTTCTTGACGCCATGTCGGCTGACAATTCTATTCAGGGGCGGCCCTTGGCCCCCTCTGCTTCCTGGCGGCCGTTCGCGAACGCCGGCATTTATCAAATCCCGGTTCGGCGCGTTGTTGGCGCGGCGTATAAGGATTGGGGGTAGTCTGCGCGATATATTGCCGGCAAGACGCCGGTCGCGGATGGAAAGGTTCGATTGCCTATGTCGGAGCGCGCGAGTTTGAACGGCGATGATGTGGACATTCCCGCCAAGACATCGGCGGCGAAGAAATCGAAAGAGGGCAATTGGCCTGTCGTTTTCGTCATCGCAGCGGCTTTGATCTTCATTCTCGGTCGTCTCTTTCTTTTCCAGCCATTCAATATTCCCTCGAGTTCGCTTATCCCGACCTTGCTGGTCGGCGACTACGTGTTCGTGTCGAAATATTCCTATGGCTTCTCACATTTCTCGCTGCCTGCGTTTTTGGATCTCGCGCCTGAGGCCATGCCGGGCCGGTTGTTCGCGTCCGAGCCCAAACGCGGCGACGTCATCGTGTTCAAATTGCCGCGCGACGGGAAAACCGACTATATCAAGCGGCTGATCGGATTGCCCGGCGACAAGATCCAGTTGATCCATGGCAGGCTCTATATCAACGGGACGATTGTCGAACGCACGCCGCTGCCGCCCTATTCGACGCTGGGCCATTTCGGTCGCGCCGTCGACGTTCCCCACTACGAGGAAACGCTACCGGGCGGCGTCAAACATGAGATCATCCAGATGGACGGCGACGAGGGCTATTGGGACAACACCGGCGTCTACGAGGTGCCCCCAGGCAATTATTTCATGATGGGCGACAACCGGGACAATTCCAGCGATTCCCGCCTCGCAGCGGCGCAGGAAGGCGTCGGATTCGTGCCTTTCGATAATCTGATCGGCCGAGCCGAATTGATCTTTCTCTCGATCGACAATGGAGAATCGACCCACGACAATTCAGGTTGGCCATGGACTATTCGCTGGAACCGCCTGTTCCAATCGGTCCGATAGGATGGTCAGGAAGCAAAAGGCGGCGCTCGGCGATCTTGAGGCGAGGCTCGGCTATAAATTCCGCGACTCCGAATTGGCCGCGCGCGCGCTCACTCATCTGTCCGCTCCGGCCACAGGCGGGCAGGGGCGGCTCGATTCCTATCAGCGCCTGGAGTTTCTTGGCGATCGCGTTCTCGGATTGGTGGTGGCGGAAATGCTCTATGAGGCCTTTCCGCAAGCCAGCGAAGGCGAATTGTCGATGCGACTGGCGGCTTTGGTGCGGCGTGAAACCTGTGCGGAAGTCGCCAAGGAATGGGAGGTCGGCCCCCATGTCGTGCTCGGTCTTGGCGAGGCGCAGGCAGGCGGGCGCAAGAAGGCGGCGATCCTCGCCGATATCGCTGAATCCCTGATCGGGGCGGTATTTGTCGAAGCGGGCTTCGAGGCGGCGCGCAAGGTGATCGCCCAAGCGTGGCGCGCCCGCATGGATGCGGTGGAAGAGCCCGAACGCGACGCCAAGACGGCGATGCAGGAATGGGCGCAGGCCCGCGCCCTTGCGGCGCCGAGCTATGTCGAAATCGACCGCTCCGGCCCGCCTCACGCACCCCAGTTCACTATTCAGGTTTCGCTGGAAGGCTTTGAGCCGGCCCATGGTTCGGCGTCTTCCAAACGCGGCGCCGAACAGGCGGCGGCGCGGGCTTTCATGGCGCGTCAGGCTGGAATGGAAAATTCATGACCGACACATCCTGCGGCTTCGTCGCCTTGATCGGGGCGCCGAACGCCGGCAAGTCGACTTTGATCAACGCACTGGTCGGCTCCAAAGTATCGGTCGTTTCGCGCAAGGCGCAAACGACGCGCACGACGGTGCGCGGCATTGTGATCGAGGGCGCGGCGCAGATTATCTTCGTCGACACGCCCGGTCTTTTTGCGCCCAAGCGCCGGCTCGATCGCGCGATGGCCGCATCGGCCTGGGGCGCGGCGGCGGACGCCGACGTGCTAGCGTTGTTGATCGACGCCCGGCAGGAGCTCGGCGGATCGGGAAAGAGCGATCGCACGGCCGGCTCTCCGGACGCGCGCCCTGGGCTGAGCGAGCAGACCGAAACGATTTTAAAGGCTCTGAGCGAGAGCAAGGCCCGCAAGGTCCTGGTGCTGAACAAGATCGACCTGGTGGACCGTCCGGCTTTGCTGTCGCTCGCCGAAAGACTGAATTTAGCGCTCAAACTCGAAGAGACATTCATGATCAGCGCCGCCACCGGCGATGGCCTCGATCAATTGCGCGAGCGCCTTGGCCGCATGATGGCGCCGGGTCCCTGGCTCTATCCCGAAGACCAGATCACCGATGCGCCCATTCGCGCGCTCGCCGCCGAAATTACGCGTGAAAAACTGTTCGAACGCCTGCATGACGAATTGCCGTATCAGGCGACGGTCGAGACAGACAGTTGGAAGGAACTGCCTGACGGCTCGGCGCGCATCGAACAAACGATTTTCGTCTCGCGCGAAAGCCACAAGAAGATCGTGATCGGCGAGGGCGGCCGCACCATCAAGTCGATCGGCACGGCGGCGCGGAAAGAAATTGCCGAGGCCAATGACGGACCGGTTCATCTTTTTCTGTTCGTCAAAGTGCGCGCCAATTGGCAGGACGATCCCGAACGCTACCGCGCGATGGGGCTGGAGTTTCCCAAGAGTTGAACGGGCGCGATCTGGCTTGCAATGAAGGAGCCTGACTTTTGGAATGGTGCGACGAAGGGCTCGTCATCGGCGTCAAGCGGCATGGCGAGACCTCCGCAATCATTGAGGCGTTGACGAAGGCGCATGGCCGGCACCTGGGGCTCGTGCGCGGCGGGCGTTCGGCTCGCCTCCAAAGCCTGTTGCAGCCCGGCAATTCGCTCGGGCTGGTCTGGCGCGCCAGACTTGACGAACATCTCGGCTCTTACGCGATCGAGCCCCTGAATCTGCGGGCAGGGCGACTGATCGCCAGCGGCCTGGCGCTTGCCGGCGTCAGCTACCTCGGCGCCCTGTTGCGACTGCTGCCCGAGCGCGATCCCCACGAATCCCTGCACGAAGCGCTGGAGATCATCGCCGATCATCTCGACCTTGCCGACGTGGCCCCGACCCTGATCGCGCGATTCGAATTGCAAATGCTCGCCGAATGCGGCTTTCAGCTCGATCTGGAGCGCTGCGCGGCCTCAGGCTCGCGCGAAGACTTGATCTATGTGTCGCCCAAATCGGGCCGCGCCATCAGCGCCACAGCCGGGGCGCCGTGGCGCGACAGATTGTTGGCTCTGCCGGCGTTTCTTCGTATCGACGACGCACAGACGTCCCCGACGGCGGGCGAGCTTGCCGATGCTTTCCGCCTGACGGGGTTTTTTCTCGAGCGCGATTTGTTCGGCCCGCGCGGGCTGCCAATGCCTTACGCGAGGCGTGCGTTTCTCGCCGCAGCGACGAAGTAATCGAATTTCCTGGCGACGCCGTCGACCATTGCGATTGGCCCATTGCGCCAATCCGGCGGGAATCGAAATAGCGTGCTTTCCAGATACATCCGGTCTAGAAGCCGCTCGACGTTTCGCGCGCGGGGCGGCGAAACGTCGGGCGGCGATCGTGCAGATGACGACGCGCTTTGTCGCGCCGCATCATGCTCTGCTTATGCGGGTCCCTTAATAGGTGTGGCCTGTCTCAAGCTGCGTCTTGGCGTCGAGCTTCTTATGGGGCGGGGGAGTCAAATCGGCCTGCGGTGGGGGCGGCGGGGGCGCGCAAGCAGCCAGCGATAGCGCCAGGCCAAGGGCGACGAGGGATCGGACGAAAGTGGACATGATGACTCCAGATTGCGAATTGATGCTTTGCCTTTGTGGCGCACGACGCTCCCTATCACGTCAATCATGGCGGTTTGGCGCCGTTTCGCGACTTTTCTCGACGGCTGGACAATGATTCCCGCCGCGCGTGTCGCCGCCGCCATAGAAATTCTCACCGACATCGAGGAAAAGCGCCGGCCGGCCGCCGAATCGATAAAAGACTGGGGGATCGCGCATCGCTTTGCCGGGTCCGGCGACCGTTCCGCCATCGCCGGCCTCATCTACGATGCGTTGCGCCGCAAAGCCTCTTCCGCCTGGATCATGGGCGAGGCGGGCGCCCGAGCCGGCGTGATCGGCGCGCTTAGGCAATTGCGGGGTCTTTCATTCGACGAAATCGCACGTTTGTTCAGTGGCGAGGGCCATGCGCCGCCGCCATTGAGCGCGTCAGAACAGGACCGGCTCGCCAATGGCGCGCTCGACGACGCGCCACCCCATGTGCGGGGCGACTACCCCGAATGGCTTGGCGCCGCCTTTGAGGCGACCTTTGGCGCGCAGGCCGCCGACGAAGGCCGGGCGCTGGCCGAGCGCGCCCCGGTTGATTTGCGGGTCAACACACTGAAGGGAGACCGCGACAAGGCGCTGGCCTCGCTCGCCCATCTCCAGCCTGGCGCGACGCCGTTTTCGCCGATCGGTCTGCGCATCGCGATCAGCTCCGAGGGCAGGGGGCCAGCGCTTGCCGCCGAGCCAGCCTATGCCAAAGGGCTGGTGGAGGTGCAGGACGAAGGCTCCCAACTGGCGGCGCTGCTCTCCGGCGCCAAACCCGGCGCGCAGGTCCTGGATCTCTGTGCGGGGGCAGGCGGCAAGAGCCTCGCGCTTGCCGCGATGATGAACAATCAGGGACAGATTTACGCTACCGATTCGGATGGGCGTCGTCTGATGCCGATTTTCGACCGTCTTGAACGGGCCGGCGCGCGCAACGTGCAAGTGCGTGCGCCCAAGGGCCCACGCGACATATTGAGCGATCTGGCGGCGCGCTGCGACCTCGTCTTTGTCGATGCGCCCTGCAGCGGCTCAGGCTCATGGCGCCGCAATCCCGACGCCAAATGGCGCATGCGTCCCGGAGCGCTCGAACAACGCATTAAAAACCAGAGGGAAACGCTTCAGCAAGCTGCCCAATTCGTTAAGCCCGGTGGGCGGCTGGTCTATGTCACCTGCTCGGTGCTGCGCGCCGAGAACGAGGATCAGATCGAGGCTTTCCTTGGCGATCACGCCGATTTTCTTCCCGTCGCCGCCGCGCATCTGGCGCGTTCGGCGAATCTGCCGGACCTCATCGCGCAAGCGTCGAGATTAGGCGCCGGCTTGCGACTGAGCCCGCTGAAAACGGCGACCGACGGCTTTTACATCGCGGCTCTGGCGCGTTCATGAGGCGTATCGTCGCTTTCCCGCCGCGGGGAAGTCTGAAATATTGAAACGGCCAAACCGCGCGCTTTGCATCCGTCAGGGCGCCAACCACATTGGGGGACAGTCATGGATCAACCGCTAGGTGTATTGGGAACCCCGGATGTCGGCTTCTTTTCGCTGATCATCATTGGCGGGCTCGCTGGCTGGATCGCAGGCATGATTTTGGGGATCCGCCACGGGATTTTAACGAATATCCTGATCGGCATTGTCGGTTCGTGGATCGGGTCTTATGTGGCGGATAACTTCCTGCATTACGCGGTTGCCGGCTCGGGTAAACATTTCATCGCGGCGCTGATCGGCTCGATCGTCGTCCTGCTCGTGTGGCAATTGATCCACGGCCGAAGCGTCTATCCGCAGCAATAGCGATGCGGCCGAATTTGCGCAGAGGGGCCTGATGACCGTCGTCCTTGATCTTTTGAACAATGACCCCCGCAAAGTCGGGGAGGTCGAGCGGGTGCGCCATCCTGAAAAGGCGCATCGGCCCGACCAGCCAATCGCCCGAAAGCCCTCCTGGATACGGGTCAAGGCGCCAGGTTCCGAAAAATTCGCTGAAACCCAGAGGATCGTGCGGCAGCACGGGCTCGTCACCGTCTGCGAGGAAGCGGGCTGTCCCAATATCGGCGAGTGCTGGGAGAAGAAGCATGCGACCTTCATGATCATGGGCGATACCTGCACGAGGGCCTGCGCCTTCTGCAATGTGCGCACCGGGCTGCCGCAAGCGCTGGAGGCGGGCGAGCCGGAACGGGTCGCCGACGCGGTCGCCAAGCTCGGCCTTGCCCATGTCGTGGTGACCTCGGTCGACCGCGACGATTTGAGCGACGGCGGCGCTGGACATTTCGCCAGCACGATTCGCGCCATTCGCGCCGTTTCGCCGGCGACGACGATCGAGGTGCTGACCCCGGATTTCCTGCGCAAAGACGGTGCGCTGGAGGAGGTGATCGCCGCCCGGCCCGACGTCTTCAACCATAATCTCGAGACAGTCCCCTCGAAATACCTGACGGTGCGCCCCGGCGCCCGCTATTTCCATTCGATCCGCCTGCTGCAGCGCGCCAAGGAGATGGATCCGACGATGTTCACCAAATCGGGCATCATGGTCGGGCTGGGCGAGGAGCGCCACGAAGTGCTGCAAGTGATGGACGATCTGCGCTCGGCCGACGTCGATTTTCTGACCATCGGCCAATATTTGCAGCCGACGCGAAAGCATCACCAGGTCGTCAGCTTCGTGACGCCAGACGAATTTTCCTCTTACGCCACCATCGGCGCGGCAAAAGGTTTCCTGCTGGTGTCGTCCTCGCCGCTGACCCGCTCGTCGCATCACGCGGGCGACGATTTCGCCCGGCTCAAAGCCGCGCGGCTTGCCCGTTGAAGGCGGCTCCGAAGCCATTCGCGCGTCCTTCGCGATCGCGCCTTCTATTGACCCTTGACGGGCGAATCTATAGGCACTGCCCATCCCGTGAGGGGAGCGCGTAGCTCAATCGGTAGAGCATCTGACTTTTAATCAGAGGGTCGTGGGTTCGAGTCCCACCGCGCTCACCAATCATGACAACAGCTTAGCACATATTATGACGATTTCGGTCGCCCCGATTTCTTGTTGCGGAGGGGCGGGAAGTCCGTTCGCAGCGGAGTTTCTCGCGCGGCGTATCTCGTCGATACGCCGATCGCGGTTTTCTTTGGGGTGGGGGCGGGTCTGGCGCGCCTTGAAATATCGCCCGGATATAGGCGGCCGTAGATGTCACTCTGCCGGGCGCTTTTCGCGAAACATCACGCCTATTGCCTTGCCCTGGCGGATTACTGGAACAGCTTGAGGATAAGTTGGCTGCTCTGGTTGGCGATCGACAGCGACTGAACGCCGAGTTGCTGCTGCGTCTGCAGAGCCTGCAGGCGGGTCGAAGCCTGGTTCATGTCAGCGTCGACGAGGGCGCCGGTGCCGGTGGTGTAATTGTCCGACAGGTCAGTGTTGAAGGTCGCGGCATTGGCGAGCGTGTTGGAGACCGAGCCGAGGATCGAGGAATAGCTCGTCACTGCTGTCAACGCAGCGTTGACGGCGGTAATCTGCGCCGCCGCTGTGGCCGCGCTCGTCGTTAGGGCGGTCAGATCGTCCGCACCTTGCGTGAACAAGCCGGCGGGCGGCGTCGTGACGACCGAGACGCTGAGCGAACCGCCGCCCGAGCCCGCCAGGGCGATCGTCGTTGCATTGCCGTTGACGTCGAGGCCGCTGTAGGTGGTGGTGGTCGTCACGCCCGACAGGCTCACCGAGGAGACGGTGGTGGAATCGGCGGTCGTGGTGATCGCATCGACGCCATAGCTGGCGGTATAGGTGTTGGCGACGAGGGCGGCGATGTTGGTGATCGTATTGGTGTCGGTGATATCGGGTCCGACGGTCGTCGACGACGTGCCGCCAGTTCCGGTCAGGGCCTGCGCCGCCAGCGTGACGTTGTTGAAGCTGGCGACGCCGGTGCTGCTGACATTGTAGCCGGCGATGAAGTTGAGCGTGGTCTGGCTGCCGTCGAGCAGGTTTACGCCGCTATACGAGGCGCCGTTCACCGTCGAGGTCAACTCCTGGCCGAGCGAGGCGAGGGTGGTGTTGATGGTGGCGATATCGGCGCTGGGGGATTCGGCCTCGGTAAGCGCGGTCTGCATCGCATGGATGGTGGTGATGACGTTGTTGATCGCCGCCGTCGCGGCGCCGATGATCGACTGGCTCTGGGCGATCGAATCGTTGACCGCGCCAATAACGCCCGTGACCGACTCCAGACTCTGGGCGATCGACCAATAGGCGGCGTTGTCGGAAGCATTGGCGACTTTCAGGCCGGTCGAAATCTGGTTCTGCGTCGTCGCCAGATCCTGCTGCGTCATATTGAGCGCTTGCAGCGCCGTGAGAGCCGAAGCGTTTGTGAGAAGTGAAGACATGAGGGCTTTCCTGGATCTGGGATAACAATTTGGCGACGTTAGAACTCAGGCGGGCGGCATAAGGCGGTATGGGGCTAATAAGTCCGGCTGGTCGTATACTTCCCCGAGACTCGCTTCGTGGAATCGCGAAGCTTCGCTGTTTCGATCTGACACAGACGTTATTCTTCATTAACCTTAAAACTTGATTAAGAGAGACCTGCCGCCGCATCTCCGCACGCCATTCTACGTTCCGACTTGCGGAAGGCCTTCGTCGAACGACCGCCATCCGGGGGCGAGAAATTTCGATTTCGCTGCTTTTCCCACCGCAAAAGGGCCGCGAACCGGCTGTATTTGATGGAGATCGTGATCGTCGGCGCGTGGCCGACATCACGATCGCGACCGTCGTGGGCGTCGCCCATCCCGGCGGCCTTCATCTCCCCGGGCGGGAGGTCTCCGCTTGTGAGAGAGAATCGCTCCGACGACGCCGCCCAATGGCTTTTGACGCTCTTTCTGGGGCCGGTCGCCGCTGTGCTCGCGGGGATTCTGATCGGCTTGTTGCTGCGCGGCTCCGGCCTGCGCTGATCGCCCTCGCTCCACTTCGGCGACGACGCGGCCACTCTCTATTACGCGGGATAATCGGTTGGCAGGGAAACGCCGCCCGTTGATCCACCGGCGGTTTCCGAAAATTCTGCAAGGGTCCTGCGTCGCCGTTTTGTCAAATCTCTACGCCATCGCTCCACCAGATTTGCGGCGCGCCTCATGTGCTGCTAATTTGTCATACGAGTTTCGTCTGAGCCTGTTGGGGACTTTAGGGCTTTGGAAAGGATGCGGGGGCAAGAGTGATCGTTGGAGTGAAGTTTTCATGCGGTCGCCGCCCGCTGGGCGCCAAACCGTGCGGTCGCTGTTGCGTTCGTGCCGTTGCGTCGCAGTCCCGAGTTGGCATCGATGATTGAGGTTTCCCGCCCGTTTATGGACGCAACATCAAGGCGGATATTGCAAGCTTCGGTCTTGACCGCCGTGGTCGGTCTGGCGGGTTGTGCGCAGCCGCCCTCGGTGGCCCGTCACTCGAACGGAAAAGAATATTTCTCCGAGGCCAAATATGGCCATGCCAGCCCGCGTGTTATCGCCGATGGGCAACCCGTTCCCCATGGCGGCGGTCAATATCTCGTCGGACACGCCTATACGATCGCCGGCCATACTTATTATCCGGCGGAGAATGAATCCTACACGGCGGTGGGCTTGGCCTCCTGGTATGGCGATGCATTCCAAGGGCGTCGCACCGCCAACGGCGAAATTTACGATAAGGATTCGATTTCGGCGGCGCATCCGACGATGCCGCTGCCGAGCTATGCCAGGGTCACCAATCTCGGCAATGGTCACTCGATCATCGTGCGGGTCAACGATCGCGGCCCCTATCACGGCGGCCGCGTGATGGATGTCTCTTCGCGCGTCGCCGACGCGCTTGATTTCAAAGGCGCCGGCACCGCCCGCGTCAAAGTCGAATATATCGGCCGGGCGGCGCTCGAGGGCTCCGACGATTCGAAGCTTTTTGCGACGTTGCGTCTTGACGGCGCTCCGGCGACGCTTGATGGCGCGCCGACCAGCAGCCCAGTGATGGTCGCCAGCAATCCGATCGAAAGCTTCGCGAAGGCTTTGACGCCGACGCCCGCCCGGCAGCAACCTCCAGCGCCCGAACCCGCGCCGCCGCCCGCTGCCGCGGCCCCGGTCGAGGCTCTCGCAGAGCGGCCGGCGTCGCCTTTGCCGGTCCATGCGCCGACCCCGCCGGCGCGCCCATTTGACCTTGGCTCCATCCCAAATGCGGCCTTCCCGACGCCGCCGGTCAGAACATCGGAAATGCCCCCGGTTCGCCCGAAGCTGCAAACCGTGTCGACCAATGACGCTCTCTACTTCGCCGACAGCGCCGCTGTGCGAATGTTCATGCGAAACAAGGGCCCGTTCGATCGGATCAATGCGCAAGGCGTCGCTTCCCTGAACGACAAGCCCTAGCTTGGCGCGCCGTCGCCGTTGATTTCCAGACCTTCCAGTGCAAATTAAGGGGGACCGCGTTGGCGATGCCGTCCGCGCAACGCGAGGAGTTCCCTTGTTCAGTTTGCGCGCGATCATGGTTCCGGTTGTCGTGGCGGTCGCCGCCGGTTGGAGCCTTGTCCAGGCCGAGGCGCAGAGTTTTCAAACCACCGCGCCGTTCGCTTTATTGATGGACTACGAGAGCGGCGCGGTTCTGTTCGAAAAAAACGCCGATGAACTCATGGCGCCGGCGTCGACGTCAAAATTGATGACGGCGGAAATTGTCTTCCACGAAATCAAGGAGGGTCGTCTCAAACTCGACCAGGAATTCGAAGTGTCAGAAAACGCGTGGCGGACCGGAGGCGCCCATTCGCATGGCTCGGCGATGTTCCTGTCCGTGCATAGCAACGTGCGGATCGAGGATTTGCTTCGTGGCCTGTTGATCGAGTCCGGCAATGACGCGGCGATCACGCTGGCCGAAGGCGTCTCGGGCACAGAAGAAAACTTCGTCGCGCTGATGAATAAGCGCGCCGCCGAGCTTGGCATGACACATTCCACATTCGCCAACGTCTGGGGCAAGGGCGACCCGCACGAACGCGTGACGCCGCGCGAAATGGCGCAACTGGCCGCCCACATCATCGCCGACTATCCCGATCTTTATCATTATTTCAGCGAGCGCGATTTCACCTGGAACAAGATCCACCAGCTCAACCGTAACCCCCTGCTGACGATGGACTTGGGCGCGGATGGGCTCAAAACAGGCGATATCGCCGAGAGCGGCTTTGGACTTGTGGGTTCGGCGGTGCAAAACGGGCAGCGCCTGATCATCGTCGTCAACGGCCTGAAGACGGCCGCCGATCGCGCCGAGGAATCGCGCAAGCTACTGGACTGGGGCTTCCGGTCTTTCGACGCCAGAATGCTCTACCAGGTTGGCGATGTCGTGGGTCAGGCGGCGGTCTATGGCGGCGCGCAAGGCGAGGTGGACTTGGTCGCGGAAAAACCGGTCAAGGTTTTCGCCGCACATGGGTCGGGAGACAAGCTTTCGGCGAAAATCATCTATCAGGGCCCGCTGACGGCGCCGGTGGCCGAAGGCGTCGAGGCGGGACGATTGAGGATATGGCGCGGTCAATCGCAAGTGCTTGAGGTTCCGCTGAAGACCGGCGGGTCGGTCGCTGTGGGAACGCTGACGCAACGCGCGCTCGACGCCGGGCTCGAATTGGCCGGCGGATTTTTGCGCAGAACCCTTGCAAAGAATTGACAATGAACGCGGCGCGCAGAGGCCGGTTCATCACCCTGGAAGGCGGGGAGGGGGCCGGGAAATCAACTCAGGCGAAACTTCTGGCGGAAAAGCTGTCGACGCTTGGCTTGTCCGTCGTTGTGACGCGAGAGCCCGGCGGCTCGCCCGGCGCCGAGGCGTTGCGCGACATCATCCTGTCAGGCAAGGCCGAGCCGTTTGGCCCTGCCGGCGAAGCCATACTGTTCAGCGCGGCGCGGATCGATCATATCGATCGCCTGATTGCGCCGGCGCTTGGCCGGGGCGCCTGGGTCATCTCAGATCGTTTCGCCGATTCGACGCGGGCCTATCAAGGCGCGGCGGGCAAGCTTGACCCGGCCCTCATCGCCAGCCTCGAACGCGTCGCCGTCGGCGATGTCAGGCCCGATCTCACGCTCATCCTAGATCTGGCGGTAGACAAAGGGCTGGCGCGCGCGGCGGCGAGACGCGGCGAAAAGGGCGCGATGGACCGCTTCGAGCGCGAAGGCGCGGCTTTTCATGAAACCCTGCGTCGGGCGTTTCTCGATATCGCGCGCGCCGAGCCCATCCGTTGCGCCATCATTGACGCCGACAACCCGCCGCAAGATGTTGCTCAAGCGATCTGGGTTTGCGTGCGTGAGCGGTTAGGCAATGCGTTCGAAACCGCCGGCGCGCGGCCATGAGCAAGGCTCCCGAAAGCGCCGCGCAGGAGAGCGACCTTTATCCCGGCGCGCCGCATCCGCGCTTTGCTGCGAATCTGGTCGGCCATGCCGCCGCCGAGGGCGAATTGCTGAACGCCTACCGCTCGGGAAAGCTCGCTCACGCCTGGCTGATCGGCGGGCCGGAGGGCGTCGGCAAGGCGACGCTCGCCTGGCGCTTCGCCCGCTTCATCCTCGCCCAGCCGGATCCGACCGCTGCGCGCGTGCTGGCCGCCAATGACCTCAGTGTCGATCTCGATGCGTCGGCGGTGCGCCAGGCGCTGGCGCTGGCCCATCCCGACCTCGCGGCGCTGCGTCGAAGCTGGAATACGCAATCGAAAAACTTCTACTCCGAAATTCGCGTCGAGGACGTGCGCGGCGCCCTTGAGCTTTTCCACAAATCGGCGGGCGCCGGCGGTTGGCGCATTTGCATCGTGGATAGCGCCGAGGACCTCAATCGCGCGGGCGCCAATGCGTTGCTGAAAATGATCGAGGAGCCGCCGCCGCGCTCGCTGTTCCTGATCGTCGCCCATCGACCTGGCCAGGTTCTCGCGACGATCAGATCGCGCTGCCGGCGCTTGAACCTGGAGAGCCTCGCGCCCACTGCTATCGCGGGAATTGTAGGCGGGCTCGGCGAGCCCTGGGATGCGATTTCTCCGGAGGACCTCGACCGGGCGGCGGCGCGCGCAAATGGATCGGTGCGCGAGGCGCTCAAGCGCGTGGATCCGGGCGCGCGAGAGATCGCTGCAATGATCGAGGCGGTCGTCGCGCGATTGCCGGACGCCGACTTTCGCGAAATCCACAGACTCGCCGACGCGGTCAGCGCGCGTGGCGCAGGCGACGCCTTCGACGGACTGATGAATGCCATCTATGATTGGCTTGCCGAGCGCGCGCGCGGCGGCGGCGAGACCCCTCGTCTTGCGTCGATAGCCGAGGTATGGGACAAGATTCGCGCCGCAACGCGCGAGGCGGAAGCCTATAATCTCGACAAGAAATTGCATGTCCTGTCGATTTTCGCGGAACTTTCCGCCGCTGCGCGCCGCCTGTAAAAGTCGAAGCTCCTAGAGCATTTTCGAGCGAAACGGGAACTCTAGGACGATTCTGATGACCCAACGCCGCTTCTATATCACGACCGCGATTCCCTACGCCAACGGGGCGCCGCATATCGGCCACGCCTATGAACGCATCGCAACCGACGCGATTGCGCGGTTCATGCGGCTGGATGGGCGCGATACGCTGTTCGTCACCGGCATGGACGAGCATGGCCTCAAGATGCAGCAGACCGCCGCGCGGGAAGGGCTGACCCCGCAGGCGCTGGCGGACCGCACCGCCGCGCAGTTCGAAGCGATGGGCGAGGCGCTGAACGCGCGCGCCGACGATATCGTGCGCACGACGCAGGAACGCCACAAGCGCGCGAGCCAGGCGATCTGGGAGCGGATGGCGGCGAACGGCGATATCTATCTGTCGAAATATTCGGGCTGGTATTCGGTGCGCGACGAGGCCTATTTCGACGAGGAAGAGCTCACTGACGGCCCGAACGGAACCCGGCTCGCGCCAAGCGGCGCGCCGGCCGAATGGGTCGAGGAGCAAAGCTATTTCTTTCGCCTGTCGGCCTATGCCGAACGGCTGCTCGCGCTTTATCAGACGCAGCCCGATTTCGTCACGCCCGACAAATATCGCAACGAGATCGTCGCCTTCGTGAAACGCGGCCTGTCCGATCTTTCGATCAGCCGCACGACTTTCGACTGGGGCGTGCCGGTTCCCGGCGATCCCAGCCATGTGATGTATGTCTGGGTCGATGCGCTGACCAATTACATCACAGCGACCGGCTTTCCCGACGACGGCCCAAGGGCAGGGTTCTGGCCTGCCGACGCCCATGTCATCGGCAAGGACATTACGCGCTTTCACGCGATCTATTGGCCCGCTTTCCTGATGTCGGCCAAGCTGGCGCTGCCACGCCAGGTCGTCGTGCACGGCTTCCTGTTCAACCGCGGCGAGAAAATGTCGAAATCGACGGGCAATGTCGTCGATCCCGCGGATCTGATCGCGCGCTATGGCGTCGATCAGATCCGCTATTTCTTCTTGCGCGAAGTTCCTTTCGGCCAGGACGGCAATTATTCGCACGAGGCGATCGTTCAGCGCGTCAACGCCGATCTCGCCAATGATCTTGGCAATCTGGCGCAACGCTCGCTGTCGATGATCGCCAGGAATTGCGGCGGCGCCGTGCCGGACTGGCGCGAGAGCGCGGCGACCAGCGACGATCTCGCTCTGCTCGCAGATGCGGACGCTCTGGCCGCGGCCGCGCGCGAGCACATGAAGAGCTATGCGATCCACCAATATCTCGGCGCGATATTCGACGTTGTCGCCAAGGCGAACCGTTATTTCGCCAATAATGAACCCTGGAAGCTCGCCAAAAGCGATCCCGCCCGGATGCGCGTGGTGCTCTACGTGACCATCGAGACTTTGCGCATTGCGGCGGTTCTGCTGCAGCCGGTGCTTCCCGGCGCGATGGAGAAACTGCTCGATCTGCTGGCGGTTCCCAAGGCAGCGCGCGATTTCGCCACGCTGGACGATGGGCGCGACGCCGGGCGCATCGAGGCGGCCCATCGGCTGAAACCCGGCGTCGCCTTGCCGCCGCCCGCCCCGATTTTCCCGCGCTACGTCGAGCCCGAGGCCGGCGCGCCATGAGGCTCATCGACAGTCATTGCCATCTCGACTTTCCCGACTTCGCAGAGGAAATCGAGGCGGTCGTCAACCGCGCATCCGCGGCGGGCGTCGAGCGGCTCATCACAATCTCGACGCGTGTGGCTCACGGCGCGCGCCTGGTGGCGCTCGCCGAGCGTTTCGCCGAGGTCTATTTCACGATCGGCACGCATCCGCACCAGGCCGCCGAAGAGGCGCAAACGGACGCGGAGGCGATCAGTGCGTTCGCCGCTCATCCAAAATGCGTCGGGATCGGCGAGGCGGGGCTCGATTATCACTATGATTATGCGCCCCGCGATGTCGCCGCCAAGGTGTTTCGCGCTCAGATCGCGCTTGCCCGCGCGCTCGATCTGCCGCTGGTCATTCATGCCCGGGACGCTGATGACGATGTCGCTGCGATCCTTCGGCAGGAAAGCGAGAAGGGCGCCTTCAAGGCCATTCTGCATTGCTTCACGTCGTCGCGCGCGCTGGCGGAAACCGGGCTCGCGCTCGGCTTCTATGTCTCGTTCTCCGGCGTGCTGACGTTCAAGAATTCGCAAGGATTGCGCGACATTGCGCGCGACGTGCCGATCGACCGGCTGCTGGTCGAAACCGATGCGCCGTTTCTCGCGCCGGTTCCCTACCGGGGAAAGCGAAATGAGCCGTCTTTCGTGACCGAGACCGCCCGCGTTCTGGCCGAGGTCAAGGGCGTTTCCGAAAAGGCGATCGCCGATGCGACGCGCGTCAACGCGTTGCGGCTGTTTTCCAAAATGCCGCCGATGGACGAAACGCCTTGAGCTTTGCGCTGACCATATTGGGATGCGGTTCGTCCGGCGGCGTGCCGCGCGTTGCGCAAGGGTGGGGCGCCTGTGATCCCAATAATCCGCGCAACCGACGGCGGCGCTGTTCGGTCCTGGTCGAGCGAAGCGACAACGGCAAAGGCAGCGCCAAGACAAGCGTGCTGGTCGACACATCGCCTGATCTGCGCGAGCAATTGCTCGGCGCCGCCGTGGAGCGCCTCGATGGCGTGTTGATGACCCATTCGCATGCCGATCACACCCATGGCATGGACGACTTGCGCCCGCTCGTCATCGCGATGCGCAAGCGGATCGACATTCATATGGACGAGGCGACCTCGCAGGCGGTGCGGCTCGCCTTCGCCTATCTGTTTGAATCGCCGACGGGGAGCCTCTATCCGCCATTGCTGAACGAAAAGCGCCTCGTCAGTGGACGACCCATCCAGATCGAAGGGCAGGGCGGCCCTATCGAAGCATTGCCATTCCTGCTCGAGCATGGGGAGATCCCGGCGCTCGGCCTGAGATTCGGCGCCCTCGCCTATACGCCGGATCTCAATGCGATCCCGCCCGCGAGCCTGCAATTCCTTGGCGGGCTCGATACCTGGATCATCGACGGCTTGCGCTACAAGCCGCATCCGACTCATTTTTCTGTCGATGAAGCCCTCGCCTGGGTCGAGAAAATGCGGCCGCGCCGGGCAATCATCACCAATCTGCACACGGACCTCGATTATGAGGAGCTCAGCCGGCGCTTGCCGGACAATGTCACGCCCGCCTATGACGGCATGCGCATCGACTTGGACGCGTGAAATCTGGACGCGCGAAATTTGCGAAAGTCCTTGGCGTCCGTTCGCGCTTGACGCCGCCCTGGATCAGGCTTGACAAGAGCATATCCAAAACGGAATGCCGCTCATGAAACCCGCCATTCGCAACGCCATTCACGCCTTTATTGAAGCGAACCGTGAAGCCGAGACGAATTTTCTCGCGCAAATCGTCAAGGTTCCCTCGGACAACCCGCCCGGCGATTGCGATGCGGCGGCGGCGCTGACAAGCCGGCTGCTGGAAGGACTTGGCTTTACCGTCGAGAGCCACAAGGTTCCCGCTGAGTTGGTGAAGGCCAATGGCATGATTTCGGCCTCCAATCTGATCGTGCGCCGGCGCTTCGGCGACGGCCCGACGATCGCGCTCAACGCGCATGGCGATGTGGTGCCGCCGGGCACGGGCTGGACCAAGGATCCCTATGGCGCCGAAATCGTCGATGGCTGGATGTATGGGCGCGGCGTCGCCGTGTCGAAATCCGACATTGCGACCTATGCTTTCGCTCTGCTGGCGCTGGAGAAGAGCGGCGCCAGGCTTGGTGGGACGGTCGAACTGCACATCACCTATGATGAGGAGGCGGGCGGCGAAATCGGCCCGCGCCTGCTGCTGGAAAGCAAGCTGTCGCGCCCCGATCTCGCGCTCGGCGCCGGCTTCTCCTATGGCGTGGTGACCGCCCATAATGGCGCGCTTCATCTTGAGATTGAGGTTCTCGGCCGCTCCGCCCATGCCGCCAAGCCTTTCACCGGAATCGATGCGCTCGAAGCGGCCAATGCGATCCTGAGCGCGCTCTATGCCTGGCGCCGGTCGCTCGCCGCCAAGGTCTCGGCGGTTCCCGGCATCGGGTCGCCGCAGATGACCGTCGGGCTGATTTCGGGCGGCATCAACACCAATGTCGTTCCCGATCGCGTGACGTTCCGGCTCGACCGTCGGATGATCCCGGAGGAAAATCCGGCCGCGGTCGAGGCGGAACTGCGCGGCGTTATCGCCGACGCCGCCAAAGCCTATCCCGAGGCGAAGGTCGAGGTGCGGCGTATTCTGCTCGCCGAACCCCTGATGCCGACGCCGGCAGGCGAAAAGCTGACCCGCACGCTCTGCGGCTTCGCCAGCCAGATCATGGGCGAGGAAGTCAAGGCCGGCGGCGTGCCGCTGTATACGGACGCGCGCCATTACGCAAAGGCCGGCGTGCCGATCGTGCTTTACGGCGCCGGGCCGCATACGATCGAGGAAGCGAACGCTCATCGGGCCGATGAGAGGTTGCCGCTGGCCGATCTCTACAAGGCGACTGAGGTCGTCGCGTTGACGCTCGCCGAGATGCTTGGCGCGGAGTGACCGCGCGATGGCGTCGGTGACAACAAGCGCGAGGATACGTGCATATCCATATGATTGACCGATGAAATTTGATATCAATAGTTCGGCCGCTGCGTTGCGCCGGGCATCTCTTTAGGTTCCATAATATACATTATGCGAATCACAAAAGTAGACTCTCGTTAGAAAGGTCACTGTTCTCCCCATTAGAGATGTCACTCAGTCTGAGGCGTGGCGCCTGGGGAGATTTGACTGATGGCGGTGCTGTCGATGAGCCGAACGGAGATCGACCGGGTTCATGTGATCCGTGATGTGCTGGCGGAACGCAATGGGATTAGCGAGGCCGCGCGATTGATGCGTGTGACGCCGCGCCAGATTTTTCGGTTGCTCAGGTCTATCATACAGACGGCCCCCTACAGGCCTTCAGCCGACCTTGAAAATGCTCTTGCCCTGCCCGCGGAGGCGGCTGCTGTGCCGGCTATGAAAGTGAGACATGCCTTCGCGTTCGCGGACGAAGGCGACATTCCCTTCCTCGACTGACCATTGTGCCCGAAGGGCTGAGACATTCGACCAGCTCTATCCCGTGGCGGGCCGCGCTATCTATGCGGCGAAGACCGCGGGTCAAAATCGCTTGCCATCTCAACTCGCGGTGACCCAAATTTCGAATATCTCGCCCGCTGCTTGGTGATGCCTACCCCACCGTCGGGTCACCCTCCGTCGAGCGTCCGAATCGATGCGCCCAGGCGGAAGCCACGGCAATCGCCTTTTGCGCTGTCTCTTGACGAAGCTCAACGTTGATATTACGATTCATAAAAGCACGTTATGGTATCGATATTAATGCCGTTGGTTATAAAACACATCCAAGGGAGCAGCAAACATGGACATGCGACGTATCAAGATGGGAGCCGTCGGCCTCGGCGTAACCGCACTGATGATGGCAGTACAAGGAGCGACGCCAGCGCTCGGGATGGGAGTCGGTTTCTACGACGACGCGTTCAAAGGAATGGCACTTCTCAATCGCATTTTTGGCGAGGAGGTTCAGTCTTTCACCGGTCGGGAAAAAAACGATGCTTTCAGATGCATAAAAAATACGGCATGTTTGGACATGCTCAGGGCTGGGTATCCCGATGCATTCAAAGATGAAAAATAACCAGGGTCCGGACTCAATTAGCTCAAACAGCTAACCCCTGCCGTCGCAAGGCTATGTCGGCCGAAACGGTCACGCACGCCGTCAGACCATCGACCAGCACCAGCACCAGCGCACGGCTGCGCCCCTCTCTCAGACAGCGCCGCCGCCAGGACTGGTTCGCCGAGGCCGCCATCATGTGGCCGACCGACCTGATCACCGATATTCGGTGACTCGCGAGCTGGAAAGGGA
Source organism: Roseiarcus sp. (assembly GCA_036513315.1). GTDB lineage: Bacteria > Pseudomonadota > Alphaproteobacteria > Rhizobiales > Beijerinckiaceae > Roseiarcus. The sequence continues at coordinate 33,468 of DATBZF010000112.1, read as the reverse complement.
AAAAGAACATTATCGCGCCTCGGTCGCAATGCGGGCTATCTCTGCATTCGTACGGCCGCCCCGGCCGGCCAGTGGCGATTTCCGCGCCATCGACTTCAGCGGTCAGGCATCAATGAAGCGCGGGAACCCAAGCAACGGCATCCACCGCTACTTCCACTAGGCGCTCAAAGAGAACCGGCCCGAATCGGCTTCGGGTGGTTCGATCGCGTCCCTGTCGCGGGATTGCTCGCCCCCGTCGGAAAATCGCACGCGGTTCCGCCCCGCCGCCTTCGCCGCATAGAGCGCCCGGTCCGCCGCCGAATAGAGCTGGTCGAATGTCTCATCCCGCCGTCGCAGCGCGATGCCGGCCGAAACGGTTACGCGAACCGCGACGCCATTGGTCAGCACCGGCGTCGACCGCACCCTCTCGCAAAAGGCGGTCAGCGCCGATGTCAGGGATTGGGACGACGCGCCTGACGAAATCAGCGCGAATTCCTCGCCCCCTACCCGCGCGACCTGCCCGATCCCTTTGAAATCGCCCGCCATCATCTGGCCGACCGATCGGATGACCGCATCGCCGACGAGATGGCCGTGCGTATCGTTGACGCGCTTGAACCGATCGATGTCGACGATCACCAGGGCCAGCGCTTCCAGCTTTGCGGTATAGACCGCCTCCATCAACGCCCGGCGATTGGGCAGGCCGGTGAGCTGATCGGTGCGGCTGAGCTCGTCGGCCAGCAATTTGGCCTGATAGAGCCTGAGATGCGCATTGCCGATCGTGCGCGCTATCGGAACCGCCAGCGCAAGGACCAATGTGATCGTGATGGCCCAGGACCGCAGGCAGGTCGCCCAGTCGACGAAGAAAGTCAATTGATTGGCGACATCGACCGCCAAAGCGATCGCGACGCAGACCGCGGTGACGCCGACGACGTAGCTGGTGAGCTCGCGCTTGCTTTTGATCGACGTGCTGAATATGCGCGCTATAAAATTCGGTCGCAAAACCTCACCTCGTCGCCGGAACCCCGCGTGATCCCAACTCAATTTATGCGCCGGGAAATTGAAAGATTGGCTTAACGAAGTTCGTGGATTTTTCGGACGAACCTGCAAGGCTGCAAGGCGCCGGCGACGGTCCGGACGAATGGGGGGAATGGTCGGAGTGGCGGGATTCGAACCCACGACCCCTTGTCCCCCAGACAAGTGCGCTAACCGGGCTGCGCTACACTCCGACGGTGGCCCTTATAGTGAAGCGGCTCCGCACATGCAATGCGCCGCTTGAGAATCGCCGCTAACCTCCGCGGGCGAGCGCAAGAATGCGCTCGCCCTCGCTGATATCGCCAAGCGCGGCGCGCAGCGCCTGCAAGTCGGCCAAAGAAAGAGCCGCGCGAGAATTCGCCGATCCTGCCCTGTCGTCGGGCGCGTCAGGCGCATCGTCCTCCATGGCTCCGCCGACAAACCCGGCTTGTCCGGAAGGCGGCGGGCTGGCGTCAGCATCCGAGATGGTATGGGTCTGCGTTGCGGCGGCGACGGTGCGCGCGCCCTGCTCCTTGAACAGCTTCTGAACGCCCTTGATCGTGTATCCCTCTCCGTAGAGGAGCTGTTTGATGACACGCAAAAGCTCGACGTCGTCGGGACGATAGTATCGGCGCCCGCCCCCGCGTTTGAGCGGTTTGATCTGCGGAAATCGGGTTTCCCAGAAGCGCAGCACGTGTTGCGGGAGATCCAGATCCTCAGCCGCTTCGCTGATGGTGCGGAATGCGTCAGGACTCTTGTCCATGTCCCCTCGCGCTAGCGTTCATTGCCGAGCGGATCAGTCTTTTTCCATACCGTTGCCGCCGTTGATCCGCGACTTCAAGACGTTCGAAGGCTTGAAAACCATCACGCGCCGCGGAAGGATCGGCACTTCGACGCCGGTCTTCGGGTTGCGGCCGATGCGCTGGCCTTTCGAGCGCACGACAAAGGAACCAAATGAAGACAGTTTCACCGTCTCTCCGCGCGCCGCGGCGTCGCATATTTCATCGAGAACCGTTTGCACCAAATCGGAAGACTCGGTGCGCGACAGACCTACGCGCTGATAAACCGCCTCCGACAAATCCGCGCGCGTTATGGTGCGCGCGGAATGGCGGCCAATCTTCTGCTCGGACATGCTAATCCCCAACTCAATTTCCGCCTGAAGAGCCTGGTCCAGCGCCTCCATGCCATTGCGCCCGTCAATCGGAGCCGGCGACCAATGGAGGGGATACCTTAGAGCATAACGAGACGGAATTGAAACCGGGTCGATAGGCTTGCGGCCAAAATTTCTATAAAGCGAACGGCGCCTTGCTGAAAATCCACGGATCTGAAGGCGATTGGCCCACTCAAAAAGCGTCATGGTGTTGAAGAAATGAATGATCAAAGCCGGGTCGCCCTCGTTACCGGCGCCTCCCGCGGCATTGGCCGTGCGGTCGCCATAGCCCTTGCAAAAGCGGGCGCGCATATCATCGCCTTGGCGCGCACGCAGGGCGCGCTCGAGGCGCTTGACGACGAGATTCGCGCCTTGCGGCCGGGCGAGCAAAGCCCCGTGACGCTGGTTCCCTGCGATTTGCGTGACTATGGCGCCATCGACCGGCTCGGCGAGGCCGTTTTCCAGCGATGGGGCCGTCTTGATGCGCTGATCGGCAATGCGGGCCTGCTTGGCCCGCTGTCGCCGCTTCATCACGTCGACCCCAAACCATGGGACGACGTCCTTGCCGTCAACGTCACCGCCAACTGGCGGCTCATTCGGGCGCTCGATCCGCTGTTGCGAGCCTCAAGCGCCGGCCGCGTCGTGTTCATTTCTTCCGGAGCGGGCCATCGCAGCCAGATGCGCGCCTATTGGGGCCCCTATGCCGTCTCAAAAGCCGCGCTCGACGCGCTCGCCCGCACCTATGCCGCCGAAACCGTCAATACTTCAGGAATCCGCGTCATGCTGGTCAATCCGGGTCCGCTCCGCACCCGGATGCGCGCCGCGGCCATGCCGGGCGAAGACCCGCTGACTTTGCGCGCGCCGGAGGAGCTGGCGCCAAAAATAGTCGAAATGTGTTCGCCGCGCTGGCAGGAAACCGGCAAGCTCTACGATTTCCCGCAGGACGCGGTTTTGTCGTTTCACGGGCCGGAATAGGCGATCGACTGGCCCCTCCTGTCGATTTTGCTTGCACTCGCGCCCGCCTGCCCTATAAGCGCGCCAGTCGATGCGTCCCGCTGGGGGCTGAACGGAAGGTATGGCTGGCGTTGTTCGCCGCGTCATGCAGGGCTTGCCGGCCCGGCTTCCCGTGTTCCCGCCTTCGATAGATCCGGTCGAGCCTTTCCTCGGGCTCGAAGGGCTCAGCGTGGGTCGCATGCGCAAAGGAAAGAAAGGCTCATCATGGCTCTCTACGAGCATGTCTATATGGCGCGTCAGGACGTGACCGCCCAGCAAGTCGAAGCACTGACCGAACAGCTTAAGGGCATTCTGGCTGCCCATGGCGGTTCCGTGTCCAAGGTCGAATATTGGGGCGTGAAGTCCCTCGCTTTTCGCGTCAAGAAGAACCGCAAGGCGCACTTCTCGTTGCTCAACATCGACGCGCCCTCGGCGGCCGTCGTCGAAATGGAGCGCCAACTCGGCCTCAACGAGGACGTGATCCGCTATCTCACACTGCGCGTCGACGAACATGAAGAAGGCCAATCGGCGATGCTGCGCAAGCGCGACGACGCCGACCGCGATGATCGCGGCGAGCGCCGCGGCCCCAGGTTCGATCGTGGCGACCGGCCCGACCGCGGCGACCGCCCGGACCGCCCCCGCCGCCCTCGTGACGATGCCGCTCCAGGAGGAGCTTTCTGATGTCGACCGCCCCGCGCCGCCCCTTCTTCCGCCGTCGCAAGACCTGCCCCTTCTCGGGCCCGAATGCGCCCAAGATCGACTACAAGGACACGCGCCTGCTCTCCCGGTATATTTCCGAGCGTGGCAAGATCGTGCCTTCGCGCATCACCGCGGTTTCCGCCAAAAAGCAACGCGAGCTCGCTCAGGCGATCAAACGTGCGCGCTTCCTTGGCTTGCTGCCTTACGTGATCCGATAAGCCCAATCCGGGCGCGCCGAGGCGCTCCCAAATGACGAATGATCAGGTCGATCGCGCCGGATGAGCCGGCGCGGTTTGGCTGGGCGAGGCGGCGCAAGCCGACCTTTCCCTAACCGCCGATAGGACGCGGGACAGCTCGACGATGATGCAACGCATGGGTATCGCCATTGGCGCGGGTCTCGCCGCGGCCCTGCTTTTCGCCGCGATGACGAAAGGCACGCTGCTGGCGATGATGCTCGCCTATCTCGCCCCGTTGCCGATCATGATCGCCGCGCTCGGCTGGGGATTGGATATGGGCGGGGTGGCGGCCGGGATCGCCAGCGTCGTCGTCGCCGGTTTGGTCGAGCCGCTGTCAGGCGGCGTGTTCGCCGCTTCAATCGCCCTGCCCGCATGGCTCTTGAGTTTCGCCGCCGTGTGGCCGCGGGCGCGTTTTTATCCGCGCGCCGCCGCCGCCAATGGCGAGAAGACCTGGTTTCCCATCGGCTGGATCGTCGCCGTCGCGGCATTGATCGGCGCGCTTGTCGGGGCCGGCGTGCTGGCGTCGGTCGTGGTCGTCTATGGCGGTTATTCAAAGGGCGTCGCGTCGGTCGCCGCCCAATTGATCCCCAGTCTCACGGACGCGCTCGACGGCGTGATGACTTTGCCCGCCGGCGTCAGCATTGAGGATTTCGCGGCGACGATCGTGCGCCTGTCGCCCGCCGTGCTGGCGGCGGCGACCTGCCTGACGTTTTGCGCCAATCTCTATGCGGGCGCACGCGCCGTGCAATTGTCGCAGCGGTTGCAGCGCCCCTGGCCGAACTTGCCGGAGGCGATCGTCCTGCCGCAGTTCCTGGGCGTCGGTTTGATTTTATGCGCCGGGCTCGCGTTATCTCTGCATGGCTCGGGCGAATATGTCGCCTGGATTGGCGTTGGCGCCGTGGGATGCGCCTATGTCATGCAGGGGCTCGCTGTCGTTCATTCGCTTTCGCGCGGTCTACCCGTTCGAATACCGGTCCTTGTCGCGCTCTATTTCGGCTGCATGGTCACCGCCCGCTGGTCCCTGCCCGCACTTGCGATCGTCGGCCTCATCGAGAGTTTATTATCGCTGCGCGCCAGGCGCGCCGCCGCCGCCAACGTCAAAACCTGAACGGAAATCAAAAGGAGAGAAAAAATGGAAGTCATTCTGCTCGAACGCGTCGCCAAGCTTGGCCAGATGGGCGAGACTGTGCGCGTCAAAGACGGGTTCGCCCGCAATTTCCTGCTGCCGCGCGGCAAGGCGCTGCGCGCCACCGAAGGCAACAAAAAGAAGTTCGAGGGCCAGCGCCACCAGCTCGAGGCGCGCAATCTCGAACTGAAGAACGAAGCCGCCGTGGTCTCCGAGAAGCTCGACGGCCAGAGCTTCATCATCATCCGTCAGGCGGGCGAAACCGGCCAGCTCTATGGTTCGGTGTCGGCCAGGGACATTGCCGAGACGGTCACCGCCTCCGGGATTTCGGTCCACCGCAATCAGGTGACCCTGCTGCATCCAATCAAGACCCTTGGCCTGCACAAGACCCCAGTGCATCTGCATCCGGAGGTCTCGGCCACGGTGACCATCAACGTCGCGCGCTCGCCGGAACAGGCCGAGCGCCAGTCGAAGGGCGAGGATCTGTCGGTGCGCGAAGAGACGTCGATGGACGATCTTGGCCTTGAGGTCGGCCAGGCGCTTGCCGAGGCGGGTCCTGGCGAGAGCCTGGGTCGGGAGTGACGAACCCCTCGTCTTGACCGCGGAACGCCCGCCAGAATCGAACTATTTTGGCGAGCGCCCGCGACAAGATCAGGTGAAGCGAAACTCGCTGAGGTGCCGATATTCTTCGTCGGGACGCAGCACGCATGGCGAGAAATGCCGGCGATTGGGCGAATCGGGGAAAACCTGCGGCTCCAGGCAAAGCCCGCCATGGGCGCCGTAATGGGCGCCGTCGATTCCCGGCACCGGACAATTCAGCTTCGCCGCGTCATAGAATTGGACGCCCGGCTCGCTGGTGTGCAGCTCCAATTGCAGGCCGTTCTTGGGGGAGCGCACAGTCGCCATATGCGCCATGCCGTCCTCGCCGGGCTGATTGCGCGCGATGAAATTGGTGTCATAGGTCGTCCCCGACGAATTTCGCACCGGGCGCGCCTTGCTGAAATCATAGGGCGTGCCGGCGACCGCGCGAATTTCCCCCGTCGGGATCAACTCGGCGTCGGTGGGCGTGAAGAAGTCGCAGTTCAGCGTCACTTCGTGATCGAGAATGTCGGCCGATCCGTCCAGATTGAAATAGGCGTGCTGCGTCAGGTTGACGACCGTCGGTTGGTCGCAAACGGCGGAGAGTTCGACGCGCACGGTCGCCGGCTCGACCATCGTGTAGGTGCAGGTCGCGATCAGGGCGCCGGGAAAGCCGCCATCGCCGTCTGGCGAATGCAGCGTCAACGTCACCGATGAAGACGAGCGGTCGCCTAATTGCCAAAGGCGTTTGCCATAGCCATGGGGACCGCCATGCAGCGTATGTTTCTCGCCCGGCTTGACGTCGAGAACATGAACGGCGCCATCGAGCGTAAACCGGCCATTGGCGATGCGATTGGCGAAACGCCCCGGCACCGCGCCGAAGCTCGGCGAATGAGCCTGGTAATCTGGCAAAGAATTGAGCCCGAGAACGACGTGTTGCGGCCCCTTCGGCGTCGGCACGACGAGATCGCGCAAGACAGCGCCCCAGGTAAGGATTTTTGCGACGGCGCCCGCATTGGAGGCGATCGTCACTTCGACGACCGGCACGCCGTCAATCTCGCCGAACCCGCGAATGTTCATCAATATCCCCTACCCGATCATTGCGCCGAAGGGACGATGGCGCAAGCGAGCGGCCGCGTCAAAGCCTTCGCGAAATGTCGGCGCCGGCGAGCCGCGCGCCGAGGCGTTCGCGTTCGACTTCCTCGAACAATCTGATGTAGCGCCGGGAGGCATCCTCCCAGGTGAATTTCGCGGCATGGGCGGGGCCTTCGGCGGCGAGACGCGCGCGCAAATCGGCGTCGCGCGACATTGTGACGATGCCGCGCGCGATATCGTCGACCGATTTCGGATCGACAAGCAGCGCTTTATCTCCAGCGACCTCCTGCGTCGCGGTCGCCGCGCTGGTCAGCACTGGCGTCGCACAGGCCATCGCTTCAATGATCGGCATGCCGAAGCCCTCATAAAGAGAGGGAAAGAGGAAAGCCTCCGCGCCCGCCATCAGCGGCGCCATATGTTCCTCCGCGACATAACCGACAGCATGCATGCGCGGGGCGGTCATCGCAACGTCCAGTTTGCCGAACACATGGCCGCGGTCGAGATTGCCGGAGACGACGAGATGCAGATCGTCAGGCAGGTCCGGCGCCGCTTTGCCCCAGGCCTGCAAGGCGGCAGCGAGATTCTTGCGCCGGTCCGATGTCGCCTGCAGCAGGAAATAACGCGGCGGCAGATCAAGCGCGGCGCGCGTGCGGGCAATTTCTCCGGCGTTTTGCGGGCGGAAATTCGCCGAGACGCCATTGCCGATCACGACTACCTTTTCGGGCGGCGCGCCAAAGGATTCCAGAATGCGCCTGCGCGAGAATTCCGACACGGTGACAATGCGCGCGGCGACGCGCGCCAGCGCCGGCGTCAGATATTCATAGAGTATGCGAAACGAGGCGGAAAAAAATTGCGGCTCGTCGAGAAAGGCGACGTCGTGCAGCGTGACGATTTGGCGGCGGAGCAGCAATGGGCCTGTCGCCGAAGGCGACCACAGGAGATGCCCGCGCGCCTGCCAGGCCAACGCCGTCTGCTCCCAGAGATGGCCCTTGACGCCGCCGAGCGGATTTGCCGGCGCGATCACCTTGACCGGGCCCAGCCGTTTCATGACTTCAGCGGCGACGCGCTGCTGGCCGCCGATCGCGAAGGCTGTAACCCGGGCATTGACGGCGATGCGCAAGGGCCACACTCCAGACAGCCGCGGCGGTCAGGAATGTCGTTCACGGGCGAGCCCGCGCCTTCAGCCGCTCCATAATGGTTAGCGGCGATAACTTTCGTATTCGTTTCGCGCAAGCGCTGAATTCCGCCTTGCATCGGCCGCACCAACCGAGAGGCTCGCGACGATCGGAACCGTTCCTAAAAAGTTCGGATTTCCAAATCTTTTCCAAATATATGCAAATTTTTGCCCGCTTCTGTTTCGCGTGTCCAAGAAAAATCAAACATACGCACTTGCCGCATAGGCCCGCCGTCGATCTGTAGCCATTGTAAACGTTGTGTTCTTTTCGATTCGACTTGTGTCCGGGTTTGATTTTTCGAAAATCTGCCGGACTCTTGCCCCTGCTGTCCTGAATTACCTCATGATCGGCGAAAAAACGTGGGAGACGCCTCCCCCTCTCGTCAAAATGGCGTCATCTTTATATTCTGAAAATTGGAATATGTCTATTTAATATTTTTCGAAAAACTGAACAACGAAAAATGTCTTTTCATTCGCGGTCGGCGGGCCCATCTAGCGCATTCCGGACTGTCTCATTGCGGCCCGAATTTTAGCCGATTTCGCCTGCGCGATGGCTGTGCGCCGAAGGCGCGTAGAGGGCTTGGGGCGCGGCAGTTTCTCGTTTGTTCTCTTCCGCTGTGCTAGTTTCCATCGACTGATTCGAAAGCAAGAGACCTCATGGACGATGATCTGTTCGGCGCTTCCCGGGGCGTCCGTATGAAAGCTGCGCCTAAGCTCAAGCCTTCCGCGCCCCGCGCCGGAACGCCGGGCGAGGCTGACTACAACGCCGCCTCGATCGAAGTGCTCGAGGGGCTGGAGCCGGTGCGCCGCCGTCCCGGCATGTATATCGGCGGCACCGACGCGAATGCTCTGCACCACCTTTTCGCTGAAGTGATCGACAATGCGATGGATGAGGCGGTGGCCGGCCACGCCACGTTCATCGAGGTTTTCTTCGAGGATGGCGGCTGGGTCAGCGTGACCGACAACGGACGCGGGATGCCCGTCGATCCCCATCCAAAATTCCCCAAGAAGTCAGCGCTTGAAGTCATCATGACGATGCTGCATGCGGGCGGCAAATTCGACAGCGGCGCCTATCAGACTTCGGGCGGCCTGCATGGCGTCGGCGTCTCGGTCGTCAACGCTCTGTCGTCGCGTCTCGAAGTGGAGGTCGCGCGCGGCCAGACCCTCTACCGCCAGGTTTTCGAGCGCGGCCATCCGGTCACCAGGCTCGAGACGATCGGCAAGGCGCCCAACCGGCGCGGCACCAAGGTGCGATTCCTGCCCGACGAGCAGATTTTCGGCAAAGGAATCGGCTTCGACCCCGCCCGCATCTTCAAGATGGCGCGCGCCAAGGCCTATCTGTTCGGCGGCGTCGAGATCCGCTGGCGTTGCGCGGCCGCTTTCGTCGATTCGAAGATTCCGGCGGAGGCGACGTTCCGCTTCCCCGGCGGCCTGAAGGATTATCTCGCCGGCGATATCGAAGGCCAGGAATTGGTCATCGACCAGCCGTTTTTCGGCAAGGTGACCAAGCCCGGCGGCCATGGCTCGCTGGAATGGGCGATCGCCTGGATGGCGGGCGAGGATGGCTTCGTCCATTCCTATTGCAACACGATCCCGACCCCTGACGGCGGCACCCATGAGACGGGGCTGCGCACCGCGCTGCTGCGGGCGCTCAAAGACCATGCCGAACGGATCGGCCAAAGCAAGCGGGCGGGCGCGCTCACTGCCGACGATGTGATGGCGACCTGCGCCGCGCTCATTTCAGTTTTCATTCGCGAGCCCGAATTCCAGGGCCAGAACAAGGGGCGGCTGCAGACCGTCGAGGCCGCCAGGATCGTCGAAAACACCATTCGCGACGCTTTCGACCATTGGCTCGCCGCCTCGCCGAGCCAGGCCACCAGATTGCTCGATTGGTCGGTCGAGCGCGCCGAAGAACGGTTGCGCCGCCGGGCCGAAAAAGATGTCGCGCGCAAATCGGCGGTGCGCAAATTGCGGTTGCCCGGTAAGCTCGCAGATTGCACGAACACTTCGGCGCGAGGCTCTGAACTCTTTATTGTCGAGGGGGATTCCGCCGGCGGCTCCGCCAAACAGGCGCGTGATCGCGCCTCGCAGGCGATCCTGCCGCTGCGCGGTAAAATCCTGAACGTCGCCTCCGCCACCCGCGACAAGCTGGCGCAGAACCAGCAACTCGCCGACCTCATGCAGGCGCTCGGGTCAGGTTCGGGATCGAGTTATCGCTCCGCCGACCTGCGTTACGACAAGATCATCATCATGACCGACGCCGATGTCGACGGCGCCCACATCGCCTCGCTACTCATCACCTTCTTCTATCGCCAGACGCCAAAACTGATTGAAGAGGGTCATCTTTTCCTCGCCGTCCCACCGCTCTATCGGCTGACGCAGGGCGCCAAATCGATTTACGCGCGCGACGATTCCGACAAGGACCGTTTGATGAAAGAGGGATTCTCCGGTCGCGGCGCGATCGAGATCAGCCGCTTCAAAGGCCTTGGCGAAATGCCTATGAAAGACTTGCGCGATACGACGATGGACCCCGCCAGGCGCGCCTTGTTGCGCGTCGCCGTCGTCGAGGACCAGCGCGAGGCGACCGCCGACGCGGTCGAGCGGCTGATGGGCGTCAAGCCCGAGGCGCGCTTCGCCTTTATCCAGGAACGGGCGCCGCGCGCGGGCGAACTTGTCGATATCTGACGCTTCATCCAATGCTTCTTGGCAAGGCTTCGTTTACCATATTCGCCCTATATTTTCGCTCAGCGGGCGGGGATCGGGGATGAAGCCAAAGTTCTGGAAGCACCATTCGGGGTCGGCGGTCGAATATTTCGCGGTTGGCGCCGCGCTTGTCGCCGCGGCAGCCCTGTTTGTCGGATATTCCGCGCAACAATGGGCGGCTGAAGGCGATCTGCCGACCATCGCCTTCCTCAGCCCTGATCAATATGTCGCCAAGAAAACCAAGGCGCCGAACTTTAATTCGATCGATTACACGGCGACCGGCTCCGTCAATGGACAAAGAATCGTTCTCGATCCGTGCACGGGGCGTCAAAAGCCTGAGTGACGCTTTCCTCCGCCGTCAAATCCCCCTCCGTCGACAAGCTCGGCTGGATCGCGCTTCTGATCGGGACTGGCATCATCGCCTGGTCGGGCGTTCTGGTGCGTTTTCTGGATGTCGGGCCATTAGCCGGGGCGGCCTGGCGAATGGGATTGGCGGTTCCCGCGCTGGCGGTCTGGGCGCGGTGGGTCTCGGCGCGCCCGATGAGCCCCGCGGAGCCCGCCGCCTTTGCTTTTTCCCTCATTCTGGCTGGGCTGGCTTTCGCCGCCGATGTCGGCTTCTTCCATATCGCGCTGACCGGAACGAAGGTCGCCAACGCCTCGTTCATCGGCAATATGGCGCCGATCCTGACTGTCATTGGCGGCGCGTTGTTCTTCACCGAACATCCCCCGCCCCGCGTCTGGTTCGCGCTGGCGCTGGCTTTGTTTGGCTCCTGGGTAATGGCGGGCATGGTGGCGCCGCTCAAGCTCGGCTTCGGCGATATCTGCGCTTTATGCGCCTCGATCGCCTATGCCGCCTACCTCCTGGTCATCAAGCGAGTCCGCGCCGAACTTGACGGGCCGACCGCGACGCTGTGGTCGGCCGCGGTATCGGCGATCGTGCTCGCCATCGCCGCATTGGCGCGCGGCGAGATTCTGGCGCCCCGTAGCGCGCTTGGCTGGACGGTCGTGGTCTTGCTCGGCGTCGTTTCCCACGCGATGGGGCAAGGCCTGACTTCGGTGGCGATCGGCCGCGTGCCGGTCGGGCTGGTCGCGCTGGTTCTTCTTGCCCAGCCGCCTTTTTCAGCGCTGCTCGCGTGGCGGGTGATCGGTGAAACCATGACGCCCCTGCAAATGGCCGGCGGCGCCGTCATTTTGGCGGCGGTCTTTTTGGCGCGCCCAAAATGAAGTATCATTACTCTGATTCGCATTGTGCGAATCATCTGGCCCTGCCTTAAAAAATGCGTTATCTTAAGGGTTGGCTCGGGCAGCTTACTATTCGCTGGTCGGCAAAGCAGGCTTGAGATGCGGTCATTACTTCTCGTTCCGTTCCCAGCTTCGCGCGCTCGCGCGGCCGCGTTGGATTTGGTTCGCACATGCTCGCCTCTACATGGGTTCGCGTCATTCATCGGCGGATCGGCCCTTTGACAGGGGTTACAGCGAGCAAATGATCAATCGGAAATACAGTATTCAGGATTTTCGAGCGCCACGATGGCGCGTCGAATGAGTATTTCGCTGCTTGAGGCAGCGGGGTGGGCTGGAGCCGTTTCTGGGAAGTGAAGACGGCTCTGAATTTTTGGAAAATGGCGGAGATCTAGGGATATCATGAGCAAGGGTAAGGACTTTCGAGCGCCAAGGAAGCGCGGCTTCGACGATGACGGGCCAATGCCCTATGAATCGCGTCCCCGCACTTCGCGCAGCTTCGACAGTGGCGCCGGCGGTTTTGCGGGAGGCCCCGCCGCCAGCGCTCCCGGGGCGCCGCCGTCGCCGGTGACGGGGCCCGCGGTGGATGCGGTCGTCAAATGGTTCAAGGCGGACAAGGGCTATGGCTTCGTCGAACTGGCCAACGGCCAGGGCGACGCCTTTCTGCACGTGAATGCGCTGCATGCTTCGGGGCACGATTCCGTGCCGCCGGGCGCAAAACTGCGCGTTCAGGTCGGCGCCGGCGCCAAAGGCGCGCAGGTGACGCGCGTGCTGGAAGTCGACACCGCCGGCGCTGTCGAGCGTGCGCCGCAGCGTTCGTTCGGCGATGCGCCGCGTCCGCCGCGACGGGTCGCGCCCGATCCGTCGACTGCGGTCAGCGTCGCGGGTAAGGTCAAATGGTTCGATGACGCGAAGGGCTTCGGCTTTGTGGCGAGCGACGACGGCGGCAAGGACGTCTTCGTGCATATTTCGATCCTCGGGCCTGCCGGCGTCACTCATCTGGCCGAAGGCCAGAGCGTCAACATGCGCGTCGTCGATACGCCCAAGGGCCGTGAAGCCGTCTCGCTCTCGATTTAGAGCGCCTTAGACGAAAGCTCGGAGAGGTCGCGCCGCCGCTCATCCGTCATGCTCCGCATGGCGGATGAGCGGCGGCGCAGCCCTTTCGTACTCTGCCGCTAGGACCCGCCCCGCATGAAGCCTTCGCGCGACATTGCCTCGCTGCTCGACATCATGGCTGCGCTACGCACGCCGGTCACCGGCTGTCCCTGGGATCTCGAGCAGAGCTTTGCGACGATCGCGCCCTATACGATCGAGGAGGCCTATGAAGTCGTCGATGCGATCGAACGCGGCGACATCGCGGATCTGCGCGATGAACTTGGCGATCTGCTGCTGCAGGTGGTGTTCCATGCGCGGATGGCGGAGGAGGCCGGGCATTTCGATTTTGGCGGCGTGGTCGAAGCGGTCACGGCAAAATTGATCCGGCGCCACCCGCATGTTTTCGCCAATGCGCGCGATCTGTCGCCCGCCGAAGTCAAGGCGCTTTGGGGCCAGATCAAAGCGCGGGAAAAGCACGATCGCCTTGAGGCGCGCCGCCAGGCCGGCGCGCCCGAAGAGCCGCCCGTCGGCGCTTTGGCGGGAGCGCCACTCGCCCTGCCTGCTCTGACGCGCGCGGTGAAGCTGCAGGAAAAAGCCGGCAAGGTCGGGTTCGACTGGAATGACGCGCATGCGGTCCTCGCCAAATTGCGCGAGGAGACGGCGGAGATCGAGGAAGCGTTGGCGGCGGGAGATGCCGAAGGCGTCAAGGGCGAAGTCGGCGACCTGCTGTTCGTCGTCGCCAATCTCGCGCGTCATCTGAACGTCGATCCGGAAACCGCTTTGCGCGGCGCCAACGCGAAATTCGAGCGGCGCTTCGCCCATATCGAGGCGCGGCTCGGCGATCAGGGCCGTCAGCCCGCCGAGGCGAGCCTCGAGGAAATGGACGCGTTGTGGAACGAAGCCAAAGCGGTCGAACGCGCGCGGGCGTGAGCGCCGGCGTCTATGTCGCGCTGCTGCGCGGCATCAATGTCGGCGGCGCCAACAAGCTGGCGATGGGCGATCTCAAGGCAATCTTCGAGGGCGCCGGCTGCTCGCGCGTCCAAACGATCATCCAGAGCGGCAATGTCGTCTTTGCCGCGCCGGCGGCGCTTCTCGGCGATCTTGCAGGAATCGTCGCGGCCGACATCAAGCGCCGCTTTGGCGTCGAGACGCCAGTCATTCTGAGGAGCGGCGCGGAAATGCGCGCGATCCTCGCGAGCAATCCGTTTCTGCGCGCCGGCGTCGACCCGGCCTTGCTGCACGTGATGTGCCTGGCGAGCCGGCCGAGCCGCGAGCAGATCGGCGCGCTCGACCCCAATCGCTCGCCGCCCGACGAATTCGTCGTGCGCGGAAAGGACATTTATCTGCATCTGCCCAATGGCGTCGCGCGCAGCAAATTGACCAATGTCTATTTCGACCGGACACTGCGCACGATCGGCACGGCGCGCAATTGGCGAACGATGACCAAGCTTTGCGTAGCGGCGGAACATTGCGCCGCCCGAACCGAATAGAGTCACGCTTGCTTCGTCGGGACCAGCGCCGCGAGCCGCGTGACGAACTTATCGTCCAACGCCTCATCGAACAGCAGCCGATACCAAAACGCGCCGTATAGCGCGGCGACGATCGCCTCGCGTTGTTCGGCGTCGGCGATATGCGGCTCAAGCACGCGCCGCAGCGTTTCGCGGCGCGGTTCGATCAGCCGGTCCCTCAGCATGACGCGCAACGCCGGATCGGACTGGGCCTCGGCGATCAGATGACGCAGGACCGGAGCGCTGGCGCTGTAGGCGGCGCTTGCGGTGCGCAAGAAGGTCAGGAGATCCCCGGTCCTGATCGCCTCCTCCTGCACGCGATCGATGCGCGCGCGGGCTTTTTCCGCAAAAGCGTCGAGAACGATCGCGGCCTTGCTGGGCCACCAGCGGTAGAGCGTCTGCTTTCCCGCCCCTGCCGCCTTGGCGATCGTTTCGGTGGTCACGGCGGCATAACCGCGCTCCAAAGTCTGCCAAAAGGCGGCGTCGAGAATGGCCTCGCGGCTCGCGACGCTGCGCGGCCGCCCCGGCGTCCGTTTTGCCCCCTCATTCATCGCGCCACCATAGGCGAGTATTATGAGACGGCAAGTTCCGTTATATATCGAGACCTGCGGTTCACAAATCGCAACGAGCAAAATGGGGCTGTCGCGACCCCAAAACGCGCACGTCGCGCCGATTGCCTCCGCCAATGCCGGAAATGGGCGCGGGCTCGCCCGAAGCTGGAAAGTGGCCGCCTGCCGAGTCGTTCAAAACTGCACCCTAAGCCATCAGGGGCGTGTGTGTGGCGCTACAGATCGGGCATGCACCGGAAGCCTTCGGGCTATGCCGGTTTAAGAGCGGTCAGATAATGGTTTTCCTGAGGAACGGCGAGGCCACCGTCGTCCATGTAGCTGCTCAGCCGTTCGAGGATACTGCCGACAAAGGCGCGCTGCCGGTCCGCGGGCATCGCCAGAAATTGTCCTGCTATCGGTGTTGTCGCTGCGAAGCCGGCGATCAGTTCGGCGGGAGCGGCATGCCGCATCGTGCGGTGGGTGAAGCGCACACGAATATCGGTCAGTCTTGCTCCAGCAGCCAACTGGCGCAGTTCCTCTGCCTTGTTGAGCGAGAAGGCGAGATCGAACGGCGCTTTCGCGTCCGCGCCCATATATTGGCCAATTTCCTCTATCAGCGCGACATGGAATGGCTGTCGTTCGTAAGCGCCCCAGACGCTCACCGCAAGTCTCCCGCCAGGAACAAGGACCCGAGCCATCTCTTGCACGGCGGAGGGACGGTCCGGAAAGTATTGCAGCCCCTGCTGGCACAATACGAGATCGAAACTGCCATCTGCGAAAGGCATAGAGGTCGCGCTGCCTTGGCGCCACTCTACCTCGGAGTTATTCCGGGCGACGCCCAGCATACCTTCGTTGATATCGATCCCGGTGACCGCGCAGAGTTTTTGGCTGGCCAATCGCACACGGGCGGCGACAAGGCCCGTGCCGCAAGCGACGTCCAGAACCCTGTCGCCATCTTGCGGCGCGCCGGCCTGGATCAATTCGTCCGTGAAGGCGCCAATGACCTTGCCGGCGAACCGAGCATAGAGGGTGGGCGCATCGCCACTCAGTTGATAGCCGCTCATCTTCCTCCTCCCCTTCTGCTGTTCTGCAACCGATTGGCCCTTTGCGGGGTCGCCGCACGATCTGTTCGGAACAGCGCGCAAGCCCGATTGGCGGCAATATGGCGCGCCATGAGCTGCGACACGGTGGGCTCGCTGACGCCGCCCCCAACTTGCGGCCGGAGACTACGCTCACGGCGATTTCACGCCGCCTCGCCGCATCGAACTTCTTCCGCCGTCCGCCGATCCGTCCTGGAAACGCCGCCGCCCTATTGCGCAGCCATCGCGCCGCCAAACCGGCGCGTCACGCGCGCCAGCTTGTCGGGGGCCACGCGGATTTTGAGATGGACGCGGCCGTCGTCTGAATTCTCCCGGCCCATCACTTCGGTGTTCTCATAGAGCCAGTGTAGTCCCTGGCCGTCCGCGCCCTCGAGTTCGACGTCGATCAGGCTTCGCCCATGCGCCAGCCGCGCTTCGATCGCCTCCAGCAGCCGATCGATCCCCTCCCCGCTCAAGGCGGAAACCGCCAAAGGCTGGCTCGCGCCGCCCTCGCTGCCGTCGAACAAGGCGGCGCGCTGCTCGGCATCGAGCTTGTCGAGCTTATTCCAGACTTCGATGATGCGCTCGGCGCCGACGGCGACGCCAAGCTCGCCGAGGATCGCCTCGACATCCCGGCTCTGCGCCTCGCTGTCCTCATGCGAAATGTCGCGCACATGCAGGATCACGTCGGCGGCCAGAACCTCTTCCAGAGTGGCGCGAAACGCCGAAATCAGCATGGTCGGCAGGTCGGATATGAAGCCAACCGTGTCGGAGAGAATCGCCGCGCCGCCATGGGGCAGCTTCAACAGCCGCATCGTCGGATCAAGCGTGGCGAACAGCATGTCGGCGGCGATCACTTGCGCCTCGGTCAGCCGGTTGAACAGCGTCGACTTGCCGGCATTGGTGTAGCCGACGAGAGCGACGATCGGATAGGGAACTTCGCTACGGCTGGCGCGGTGCAGCGCCCGCGTCTTCTTGACGCCTTCGAGATCGCGCTCGATGCGGATCATCCGTTCCTGAATGAGTCGCCGGTCGGTTTCGATCTGCGTTTCGCCGGGGCCGCCGAGAAAGCCGAAACCACCCCTTTGCCGTTCCAGATGGGTCCAGGAGCGCACCAGGCGTGATTTTTGATAAGCCAGATGGGCAAGTTCGACCTGCAGCACGCCCTCGCTGGTGCGCGCCCGTCGCCCGAAAATCTCGAGAATCAAGCCGGTCCGGTCGATCACCTTGGCCTTGAACGCCTTTTCAAGATTGCGCTGCTGCACCGGCGAAAGCGCGCAATCCATCACGACAAGGTCGACCTTCTCCGCTTCCACCAGCGCCGCGATCTCCTCGACCTTGCCTTTGCCGAGATAGGTCGCCGGCCGGATCACGTTCAAAGTCACGCGTTCCGAGGCGACGAGATTGAGATCGATGGCGCGCGCGAGGCCGCACGCCTCCTCAAACCGAGCTTCCGGCGAACGGGCGCCGCCGGCGCGATCGGTGCGAAGTCGATGCACGGATGGATAGGGGCCGACGACCAGCGTCCTTGTGCCAAGCGCGGCGGTGATTTCCGGCTCGCGCAGCCGATCGCTGAGGGTAAGTTTGCTCAATGACGCGCTATGTCTCTGTTTTGATGGACCTAGTTTTTGTCCGCGACCGCGCCCTCTTCGCCTGACTCGAACATCTGGATCGGGCTGGCGGGCATGATCGTCGAGATCGCATGCTTATAGACCAACTGCGAATGGCCGTCGCGGCGCAGAAGCAGGCAGAAATTATCGAACCACGTGACAAATCCCTGCAGCTTGACGCCATTGACCAGGAAGATGGTCACCGAAGTCTTTGTCTTGCGGACATGGTTGAGGAACGTGTCCTGAAGGTTTTGCGCTTTTTCGCCCGCCATGAGCTTATCCTATTGGTTTTGGGCCGCCGAGGACGGCCATCGCATCATCTCGTTCTGCCGGCGCCCCTCGTTGCATGGCGCCGCTGTCTATATTTAGCAGTTAGAAGTAGTATTGCCACAGGCGCAAGCCAAAGTTTAGGGCCTGATGCAAAATTGCGACTGGCGGCGCGGGCAATGCGAAACTCAGGCCGAAGGCTCGGGGCTTAGGCGCGCGACGCTTCGGCATGGCCATGAAATTTGCCGCGCAGCGACAAGGCCAAAGGCCCGGGACGGCCATCGCCGATCATTCGATCGTCAATGGCGACGACGGGCATGACGATATTGAGCGCACTCGTGAGAAACGCTTCGCGCGCGCCATAGGCCTCTTCCAGCGAGAAGGCGCGTTCCTCGAAGCCCAGGCCTTCGGCGGCCAGAAGGTCGAGCAAGCTCGTGCGCGTGACGCCGCGCAAAATCGCCTGATCCGCCTGGCGGGTCGCTAGCACGCCCGCCGCCGTGACGATCCAGGCGTTGGTGGAGGCCCCTTCGGTGATATGGCCCCGATCGTCAAACAGCCAGGCTTCATAGGCGCCGCGGTCGCGCGCCGCCTGCTTGGCCAGGACATTGGGCAGGAGTTGCAGGCTCTTTATATCGGGCCGCGCCCATCGCAAATCCGGGGCGCTGATCACCCGCACGCCTTTGGCGGCGCGCGCCTCGCCGACCTGCCGGTCGATCGCCCGCGCCGTGACGACGAGGCCGGGACGGGTCCTGGGTTCGGGAAAGCCGTGATCGCGGCGGGCGGCGCCGCGCGTCGCCTGGACATAGACGATGCCGTCACGCACACGGTTGCGCGCGACGATCTCGCGCATGATGAAGCGCAGCGCGGCAAGCGACGTCGGCGCCCTTATGCGCAGCGCCGCCAGCGAGCGTTCGAATCTGGCGAGATGCCGGGTCTCGTCGATCAGGGCGCCGTCGCGGATCTCGCAGACCTCATAGATTCCGTCGCCGAATTGATAGCCGCGGTCGTCGATCGGCACCCGCGCCTCGGCATAGCGGAGATAGCGGCCGTCGACATAGGCGATGCGACTCATTGCGGGCTCGTCGTTTGGCTTGATTTAGTCGACGTTCAGCGACTTCAGCTTGCGATGCAGCGCCGAGCGCTCCATGCCGATGAATTCCGCGGTTCGCGATATGTTGCCGCCGAACCGGCTGATCTGCGCGACGAGATATTCGCGCTCGAACACTTCGCGCGCCTCGCGCAACGGCAGGCTCATCAGTTTTTCGCCGCCGACGCCGGTTGGAATCGAGGGTACAAGAGCGCCGACTTCCGAAGGCAGCATCGCCGCGGTGATCTCCGCCTCCGGATCGCCCGCCGCCAAAATCATCAGCCGTTCGACATTGTTGCGCAATTGCCGAATGTTGCCGGGCCAGTCGTGCGACTGCAGGACCGCCATCGCGTCGGCGGCGATGCGGCGGCGGGCGATGCCCATGGTCGTCGAGACCTGGTCCATGAAGAATTCGATCAGTTCGGGAATGTCCTCGCGCCGCTCCGACAGCGAGGGCGCACGGATCGGCACCACTGACAGACGATGAAACAGATCCTCCCGGAAGGCGCCTTCGGTGATGGCCTCGGCGAGATCGCGGCTGGTTGAGGAAATGATGCGCACGTCGACATGAACGCGGGCCGAACCGCCGACGCGCTGGAAATTCTGGTCGACCAGCACACGCAGGATTTTAGCTTGCGTCTCCAGCGGCATGTCGGCCACTTCGTCGAGATAGAGGGTGCCGCCATGCGCCTCCTCGAGCGCGCCAACCTGTCGCGCCCGATCGGACCCGGACTCGACGCCGAATAATTCGCTCTCCATCCGGTCTGGCGTCATCGTCGGCGCATTGATGACGAGGAATGGGCCGTCCGCGCGGGTTGAATGTTCGTGAATGAGCCGCGCCGTCAATTCCTTGCCGCCGCCCGCCGGCCCGGAAATGAGAACGCGCGAATTGGCCGGCCCGACCCGCTCGATGATGCGCCGCAGATTGTTGATCGCCGCCGAGGAGCCGACCAGCCGGTTGATCGCCCCCGAACGCACGCGCAATTCGCTGACCTCGCGCTTGAGGCGCGATGTTTCGAGCGCCCGATCGGCGATCAGGATCAGCCGGTCCGCCTTGAACGGCTTTTCGATGAAATCATAGGCGCCCAGCTTGATCGCCGATACCGCCGTCTCGATGTTGCCATGGCCTGAAATCATCACGACGGGCACGGTCGGGTGCTGCTGCTTGATGATTTCGAGCAATTGCAGGCCGTCGAGACGAGAGCCCTGCAGCCATATGTCGAGCAGCACCAATTGCGGCCGCCGCGCCTCGATCGCGCCGAGCGCTTCATCGGAATTTCGCGCCAGGCGCGTGCCGTGACCCTCGTCCGAGAGAATCCCCGAGACGATGTCGCGAATGTCGTCTTCGTCGTCGACAATCAGAATGTCAGTGGCCATCGCTATAACAATTCCCGTTCGTTCGCGCCTGATGCGGAAGAAGGTGGGGGCGGCGGGACATCGCCGACGATCGGCAGCCTCAGCCTGACCTGGGCGCCTCGCCCGCCATCATCTCTAGGCAATCCGTCGAGCAATTCGACGCCGCCGCCGTGATCTTCAAGAATTTTGATAACGATCGGCAAGCCTAGACCAGTGCCTTCGGCGCGCGTCGTTACATAAGGCTCGGTCAACTTGTCGCGATCCTCGGCGGGGAAGCCCTTGCCATTGTCGCTGACCGAAATGCTTAGGACCGCGTCGGGACCGATGTCCATTGCGACGACGATGCGCCCTTTGCCCTTGGCGCCCAGCGCGTCAATGCCCTCGGAGGCGTTTTTGACGACATTGGTGAGGGCCTGTGAAACAAGGCGTCGATCGAATTTGGCGAACAGAGGCTCGCCTGGCAGGTTGTCTTCGATAGCGATGTCCGGACGTCCGACCCGCATCAGGAATAGCACCTGACGCACGCAATCGACGAGATCGTCGCGCATCGGCCGCGCCTTGGGCATGCGCGCAAAGGACGAAAATTCATCGACCATCCGTTTGATGTCGTCGACCTGACGGATGATCGTATCGGTGCATTGATCGAAGACGTCGCGCCCTTCCACGATG
Source organism: Roseiarcus sp. (assembly GCA_036513315.1). Taxonomy (GTDB): domain Bacteria; phylum Pseudomonadota; class Alphaproteobacteria; order Rhizobiales; family Beijerinckiaceae; genus Roseiarcus. The sequence goes on along the minus strand of DATBZF010000112.1, from coordinate 12,265 downwards.
AGCCGTCCGTAGCGGCGCTTGAGACGCTCGGCGGAAAGCTGAATCGGCGTCAGCGGATTCTTGATTTCATGCGCGATCCTGCGCGCCACATCGGCCCACGCCGCGGTTCGCTGGGCGCTGACGAGATCGGTGATGTCGTCGAGAGTGATGACGCTGCCTTGATCGGCGCGCTGCGGATTGCTGGTGACGCGGGCGTTGAGGAGGCGCTCGCGCCCGTCGCGCTGCAATTTCACCTGGCCCTGATGAAGCCGGAGCCGCGTCGAGCGCGCCTCCTGCAGAATGGGGGCGAGTGCGGGCAACACGCCCTCGATCTCGGAGCCGATCAGGCTTTGGCCCGATTGGCCAAAGCCGAGCAGCCGTTCGGCGGCGGCGTTGCTGACGGTTACGATACCGTGCTTGTCGACGCCAACGACGCCCGCCGGAACGCCCGACAGCACCGCCTCGGTGAAGGCGCGCCGTTCGTCGTTGAGCGTATTGGCGGCGACCAGGCGGTTTTGTTGCTGACTCAATTCCAGCGTCATCTTGTTGAAAGTGTCGCCGAGATGGCCGAGGTCGCCTTCGGAACGGCGCGTCGGCACTTGCACATAAAGATTGCCCGAGGCGACTTCGTCCGTCGCCCGGATCAGCCGACGGATCGGGGCGACCAATTGATTGGCGAAAGTCAAACCAAGCCAGACGGCGGAGAATATCATTGTCAGCGCAAGCAGGACGAACATAATGCCGAAGCCGATCTCGATATTGCGGCGGGCGCCTTCGAAAGCGGTATAGGTCGTCACGACATCGGTGGCGTCGCGGGAAAAACGCTCCGAGAAAGGATCGATCGCGCGGCCGGCGTAAAAGAACGTGTCGTCGAGACCCTGAATCGGGCGCAACGCCACAAAGACTTTGCCGTCAGCGAGCAAAAGACAAAGCGGCTCGCTCTTGTTCGCGTCGGCAAAATCCGAAGATTCCGGAGTAGCGATTTGCGCGGGATCGGAGCCGGTCGCGCGATCCTCGATCGATCCGTCACTCTTCATGATGAGCGCGACGCTCAATCCCAGCAATTGCGCGCGCGTGGTCAGATAGTCATGCCGCAACGCGTGATCGGATTGGAGTAGCCGCGCGCTTTGCGACAGATCGGAAGCGGTCAGCGCGGCGTCGCGCAACAGCGAGCGACATTGGGACTCGCGATAGAGATGACTAGCCTCGGTCGTCTCATTGATGAAGGTCTTGATATCCTTCATGAATACCGGATTGAGACTGCGCTCGAGCGAAACCGTCGCAACCACCGCCGTCACCAATGCCGGAATCGCCGCGACTAGCGTGAACAGCGCCACCACGCGGACGTGGAGCCGGGCGCCGGCGCGCCCCGCCCTTCCCGCGGCGATCAGATTGCGCGCTTCGAGCCCGATCAACACCAGCAAAATGAAAATGATCAACGCGTTGCCGCAAAATATGCACAGCACAATGAACGGCGTCGGGATGAGCGGCGTGAATCCGGCGAAGACGACAAAGGTCGTCACGGCGAGAAGCAAAGCCGCGCCGACGACCAGTGGCCCGAAACGGCCGACCGTTTCGCCTTCTTCAAAGCTGCGCGCGCCTGTCGCGCCTTCTTGAGGGCCCTGGCCGTTCACGTGCTGCGCGATTCCTTGGTCAGGCTTTGCCGTCATCGGACGCGCAAAGTTGCAACTCTGCAACGATGTTGCAAGATTGCGACAAATTGGCGGCGGGCCGAGCTGGGAAGCGGGAAAGCAGCGCCTGCGCGCAAATCAGCGGCGCGAATACACCCTCACCGGATCGTGCGGATCGTCCTCAAATCGAGATCGCGAATTTTCTTTCGCAGGGTGTTGCGATTGAGCCCGAGCACTTCGGCGGCTTTGATCTGGTTGCCGCGCGTCGTCGCCAAAGTCGCGGCGATCAGCGGCGCCTCCAGTTCCCGCAGAAGGCGATGATAAAGTCCCACCGGCGGCAGATCGGCGCCAAAAGAGCGGAACAATTCCGAAACGTGCCTTTCCATCCCCGAAGAAAAGCTTTCATTGGCGCCGGCGGCCAATTGAGTCCGGCCCCCGTTGGCCGTGTTGCCGGATGGCAATGGTGAAAGCGATTGCAATGGCGCATTGAGCCCGAGTTCGGTTTCGATGAGGGCCTCGGTGATCGTCTCCTGCGGGTAGAGCGCGGCGAGACGCCGCGCGAGATTTTCGAGTTCCCTGATATTGCCTGGCCAGGGATAGCGGCGCAGCCGTTCGAGCGCCGCCGGCTCGAGATGTTTGGGCGGCAGTCCGTCCGTGACCCCCTGGGCGAAGAAATGGCGCGACAGATCGGCGATGTCTTCGGTTCGTTCGCGCAACGGCGGCAGGCGGAGCGGGACGACATTCAGACGGAAGAACAGATCCTCTCGAAACGAGCCTTGCTGGATGGAATAGCGCAGATCCTTGTTGGTGGCGGCGATGATGCGCACATCGGTCTTGATCGGGGTGCGCCCGCCGACCGTGGTGTATTCGCCTTGCTGCAGCACGCGCAGCAGCCGGGTTTGCGCCTCCATCGGCATGTCGCCGATCTCGTCGAGAAACAACGTGCCGCCGTCGGCCTGCTCGAATCGTCCGACCGAACGCGTGTTGGCGCCGGTGAAAGCGCCCTTCTCATGCCCGAACAATTCGCTTTCGATCAGATCGCGCGGAATGGCCGCCATATTAATGGCGACGAACGGGCCGCTTTTGCGTTTGCCGTAGTCATGCAGGGCGCGGGCGACCAATTCCTTGCCGGTACCCGATTCGCCGGTCACCATGACGGTGAGGTCGGTCTGCATCAGCCGCGCCAGCGAGCGATAAATATCCTGCATCGCCGGCGAGCGGCCGATCAGCGGCATCGAATCGACCGGCGGCGACGCATCGTTTTCGCCCGCCTTGCGCCGCTTGGGTTCGGCCAGCGCGCGGCCGACGATCCCGACCAGTTCTTTCAGGTCAAATGGTTTGGGCAGATATTCATAGGCGCCGCGTTCCGACGCCTTGATGGCGGTCATGAACGTATTCTGGGCGCTCATCACGATGATCGGCAAATCAGGCCGCAATCGCTTGATGCGTGGCAGCAATTCGAACGCATTGTCGTCCGGCATCACCACGTCGGTTATGACGAGATCGCCCTCGCCGGCGGCGACCCAGCGCCACAGGCCAGCGACGGTGCCCGTCGCCCGCACTTCATAACCGGCTCGCGAAAGGGCCTGGTTGAGGACAGTTCGAATTGCCGCGTCGTCATCGGCGACTAGGATATGCCCTGACGGCATTTATATGCTCCACCAGCCCGATCCGGACACAAATGCCGAAGCCCAGGCTCACTTTTCAACTTTCCGGCATCCTCTTCACGCCAAGCGGCATCCGCTTGGCTCGACGATGCGCGAGTGCTCTGCATTCAACAAACCCCTTGTCCAGGGCGCTCGCATGGCTCCTTTCGACGGGCGACTAGACCGGCGCGCCGACCGGGCGAGCCAAGCGAGGCGAATCCAGAGGCATCAGCACCCGAAAGGTCGTGAGCCGCGGATGGGACTCGAATTCGATAATGCCGCCGTGTTCGCCGATTACTTTGGCGACAAGTGCAAGACCGAGGCCAGAGCCGGAAGATTTGGTGGTGACAAACGGGTCGAACAGATTGGCTGCGATGTCGTTGGGCACGCCAGGACCATTGTCGCGGATGCATATCTCAAGCGGCAAACCGACGGGTTCGATGGAGCCAGCAATTCTTAAGCGGACGCCGGGACGATAGGCCGTAGAGAGGATTATTTCTCCATCAAATCCCTCATTGCCAATGGCTTCCGCGGCGTTCTTGATGAGATTGAGGAACACCTGAATGAGCTGATCGCGCGAAGCCAGCACATGGGGCAGCGAGGGATCGTAGATTTCGCGAAACCGAATGTGCCGCGCAAAGCCAGCAAGCGCGAGCCGCTTCACATGGTCGAGCACGGCATGGATATTGAGGCTTTCGCGCTGAACCGGACGCTCGTCGGAAAAAGATTCCATACGGTCGACCAATTTGACGATTCGGTCGGTCTCTTCGCAAATAAGCTGGGTCAGGGCGCGATCGTCGTCGCTAGCCGAGCTTTCGAGCAGTTGGGCCGCCCCGCGGATGCCCGAAAGCGGATTTTTGATCTCATGGGCGAGCATGGCGCCAAGCGCGGTGACCGATCGCGCAGCCCCGCGATGGATCATCTGTCTGTCTATTTTTTCGGCAATTGATCGTTCTTGCAGCAAAAGCACCACCCCGCCGTCGCTGTCAGGCAATGGCGAAACGAAAGCGTCGACCACCTTGCCAAGCCCGGTGCGCGGCGTGGAGACATCCAGTTTGTAGCCGCTGATCGGCGCATTGGCGGCGATCGCCTCTTCCACGAGATCAAGCACCGGCGAGCCGAACGGCATGATGTCGTCGAGGCGGGAACGCTGCAACAGCGCGCGGCCCATATCGAAGAAATGTTCCGCCGCATTGTTGACGTCGCGGATATGTCCGGCGGCGTCGAGCGCGAGAATCGGTTGCGACAATGCATTGAGCAGCCGGACGGAATCGGCAAAGGCTTCCTGATTGGCCATCGGCGTTTCCGGACGCGAGTTCACGCCGCCGCTCCGAGCTCGGACAGGTCGAAAGCCTCAGCCAAAAGCCGGCGCGCCAGATTGGCGTCCTCTGAGGTGACCAGCGCCAGCCTATGCCGAGGCGAGGCGCCCGCCTTTTCCGCATAGGCGGAAAGATGCTTGCGCGCGTGCCGCAGCCCGGCATGGCGGCCGAATAAGCCGAGCAATGTGTCGAAATGCTCCAGCGCGGCTTCCTGGCGCGCGCTCAGCGGCGGTTCCCCAAGCGGCATATTCGCCTCGAGAGCGCGCGAGATTTCCCCCGCCAGCCAGGGCGCGCCAACCGCCGCGCGGCCGACCATCAACGCTTTGGCGCCCGAAATCGCCAACATCGCCCTGGCGTCTTCGAGATCAGCGCAATCGCCGTTGACGACGACAGGAATCGCAATGGAATCGACGACAGCGCGCACCGCCGCCCAATCGGCCCGGCCGGCATAGAATTGGCAGCGGGTGCGCCCATGCACGCTGACCAGACAGACGCCGGCGGCTTCGGCGCGCCGCGCGAGTTCGGCGGCGTTCAGGCTGTTTTCGTCCCAGCCGAGGCGCATTTTCAGTGTGACTGGTAGATCCACCGCGCCGACGACGGCGTCGATGATCCGCACGGCATGGTCGAGGTCGCGCATCAAAGCGCTGCCGGCAAGGCCGCCCGCCACGCGTTTGGCGGGGCAGCCCATATTGATGTCGATGATATCGGCGCCGGCCTGTTCGGCCCGCCGCGCCGCCAGGCCCATTGCACCCGGGTCGCGTCCGACAAGCTGAACGACATGGGGCGCCACGCCGTGCCCCTCGGCGCGGAGCACGCTCTCGCTCTCCCCCGCAAGATAGGTCTCGCAGGCCACCATTTCCGTGACGACAAGCGTTGCGCCAAACCGGCGCGCGATCCGGCGCATGCCTACATCGGAGATGCCGGACATCGGGGCGAGCATGACGCGACCGTCGAGGCGCAAGGGGCCGACACGAAGCGCGGCGTCATCTATGCCTATTTTTTGTGCATATTCCATTGTGCACACATTCTAATCAAATCTCGCTGAACGGCAAGTCTCGGGATCATTCCATGCACGGGGTAGGTCGGCGGTTCAAGCATCGGTGGGCCGCCCTCCTCCGCCAGTCGCCCGCCGGCCGACCGCGCCCGTCGCAAGTCGCAGTTGACGCGGAGCGGCCAAAACGCGACAGAGCGTCATTCCCTGGAGCCGCCCTTGTCGCAGCCGCCTAAAGTCTCCCTGATCGTGGTCGCCGCAGGGCGCGGTTCGCGCCTCGGCGGCGATGAACCGAAGCAATACCGGCTTTGCGCGGGCCGGCCTCTGCTTTGCCATACGCTGGAAGCGCTCGCGGCGACCCATGATTTCCATGCGACGACGGTCGTGATCCATCCTGACGATCGCGCGCGCTATGACAGAGTCCTGGCCGCACTTTCTTCTGAATGTGCGGCATCGATGGGGCCGCCGGCATTGGGGGGCGCGACGCGCCAGGCTAGCGTTCTGGCCGGTCTAGAGGCGCAGGCCGCGCAAGCGCCCGATCTGGTGCTGATCCATGACGGCGCGCGCGCTTTTCCCTCGAAGCCGCTGATCGCGCGCGCCATCGCCGCCGCCGCCCGTCACGGCGCCGCGGCGCCGGGAACGCGGCCAAGCGATACGGTCAAGCAAGTCGATGAAGTCGGCCTCGTCGTCGCCACCCCGTCGCGCGACGCGCTGCGCGCCGTGCAAACGCCGCAGAGTTTTCGCTTCGATGCGATCCTCAACGCTCATCGGCGCGCCGCCGAGGCTGGCGTCGCAGGCCTGACCGACGACGCCGCCGTCGCCGAATGGGCGGGATTGCGTCCCCACATATTCGATGGCGACGCCGACAACGTGAAAGTCACCACCTTGCAGGACCTTGCTCAGGCCGAAGCGCGGCTTTTCAATCAGGCAGCCGATATCCGCGTCGGCCAGGGCTTTGACGTCCATGCCTTTGTCGCGGGCGATCACGTCTGGCTCGGCGGCGTGAAAATTCCCCATTCGCAGACTTTGTCAGGACATTCCGACGCCGACGTCGCGCTGCATGCGATCACCGACGCTTTGCTCGGCGCGATCGGCGATGGCGATATTGGCGCGCACTTTCCCCCGAGCGATCCCCAATGGAGGGGGGCGAATTCCAGGCTTTTTCTTGAAGACGCAATGCGGCGCGTGAGGGCGCTGAACGGCATTGTCGCCCACATCGACGCGACGCTGATCTGCGAAGCCCCCAAGATCGGGCCGTTTCGCGAAGCGATGCGCGCGCGCATTGCTGAGATTGCCCGGATCGAAATCGACCGGATCGGAGTGAAGGCGACGACGTCGGAGCGCCTTGGCTTCACCGGCCGTCGCGAAGGAATCGCGTGCCTCGCCAACGCCACAGTGCGATTGCCGTGGCGCAGCCAGCCTTGAACAGGCGATAGCGGAGGCGGAGCGATGTTCACGCCCGAACTCATTGAACGCGCCGCGGCCCTGATCGCTCTTTGCCGCGCGCACGGATTCAAAGTTGCAACTGCCGAATCCTGCACCGGCGGCCTTGTCGCAGGCCTGTTGACCGAAATCCCAGGCTCTTCCGCCGTGCTCGAGCGCGGCTTCGTGGTCTATTCCAACGATGCCAAGCGCGAGCTGCTCGACGTGCCCGCCTCGACGCTCGCCGCGTTCGGCGCGGTCAGCGAACAGACCGCGCGCGCGATGGCGCAGGGCGCCATCGTCCATTCGCGCGCCGATTTCGCGGTGGCGATCACCGGCATCGCCGGACCCGATGGCGGCACGACGGAAAAGCCGGTCGGCCTCGTTCATTTCGCCTGCGCGCAAAGGACGGGCGCCGTCGTCGCCCTCGAGAAACGTTACGGGGCGTTGAGCAGAGCTGCGATAAGACTGGCCTCGGTCGCCACCGCGTTGGACTTGCTTGAACAGGCCGCGACGCGCGCCTCCGGTTAGCCAGGCTGACGCCCATAAACCGCATCGGCGCGCGTCTCGAAGGCCTGCGCAAATTTGCGGAACGCAGTGTCGAACATCGAGCCCATCAGCGCGGCGAGAATGCGGCTGCGAAATTCATACGATATGAAAAATTCGATGCTTGAATCCGGCGGCTCCGCCTCATCGCGAAAATTCCAGGTGTTTTCGAGATAGCTGAATGGCCCTTCGACATATTCGACCAGCACTTTGAGCTCAGCGCGATCGAGGGTGACGCGGCTGGTGAATTTTTCGCGGATGGCGCGATAACCGACCGCCATGTCGCAGAGCAGCACTTCGGCGCCGTTTTCGCCGCTCGTCCGGCGGCGCACGCGCAGCGACTGGCACAATGGCACAAATTCCGGATAGCGCTCGACATCGGCGACCAGGTCGAACATCTGGCCGGCCGAATGGCGCACCCGGCGATTTGTTCTGAAGGAAGGCATAGACGACCCGAAATCTCCCGCTGCCGTGATCGGCGCAGCGCCAATGGCGGACAATCCGGAACTCACCCTGCCCAGAACATATACGCGTCAAGCGCGGCGAAAAGCAGCGCCGAAACAAAGGTCGTCCACAGCGCCTTGCGCACCAGCATCGGCGCGACGGGCGCTCCCGCATCGGCGCCGGGCGGCAGGTCCGTCGCGCCCGCTTCGAATTGCGATTTCACACCGAACGGCAGGATCGCGAACAGGACGATCCACCAAATCGTGAAATAGACCGCGATCGACATCGGGGTCGACATGCCAACTCCTAAACGTCAGCGATAAGCCGCCGCCAAACGCCCGACGGCCGCCGCGCCAGGGCGGGGGCCTGCGGGAAAGCTATTTCGGCGGCTCTTGCGCCGGCGCCGCGGGAGCCGGTTCAGCGGGCGCCGGAGCCGGCGCGCTGCTCGAATTGTCCATCTTCTTGAGCTGATCGAGCAGATTGCCGGGCGCGGCGGGCGTCGTCTTGCCGGCCGGCTGGCTCGTCGAAGCGGGCGCCGTATTATCGATAATCGAGCGTGGCGCGCGGCTCCAGCCGGCAATGATAGACATGACGAGCGAGGTGGCGAAAAACAGCGCGCCCAGAATTGCCGTTGCGCGCGACAGAGCGTTGGCCTGGCCGCGCCCGGTCATGAAGCCGCCGCCGCCGCCGATGCCCAGCGCGCCGCCTTCCGAGCGCTGCAAGAGCACCACCCCCACCAGGGCGATGACGATCAGGAGATGGACGACAATGAGGACGGTCTGCATCTTTTCGCCTTGAATTCCAACGACGCCTGAAGCGTCGCACTATAAGTTGGGCGGCTCCTAGCATGCCGCAAGGGGCGCGTCCACGTCAGCCGTCATCCGCGTAGGTCGCCGCGATTCCGATAAAATCCAACGCCTTCAGGCTGGCGCCGCCGACCAGCGCCCCGTTGACATTGGGCAGGCCGAGTAATTCCCGGGCGTTGGATGGTTTGACGGAGCCGCCGTAGAGAATGCGCATATCGGCGCCCGGTACGCCATAAATCTCGCCGAGCAGCGCGCGGATCGACGCATGGACGTCGGCGACATCGCGCGCGGTCGGCGTCAGGCCCGTGCCGATCGCCCATACCGGCTCATAAGCGACGACGAGATTGGCCGGGGTCGCGGCGGCCGGCAGCGAGCCGCGGATTTGGCTGGAAACGACGCTGATCGCCTCGCCGGCTTCCCGCTCGGCTCTGGTTTCGCCGACGCAGACGATCGCGGCAAGGCCAGCCTCGTGCGCCGCCTCCGCCTTGGCGCGGACGAGGGCGTTGCTTTCGCCATAGCCCGCGCGCCGCTCCGAATGGCCGACTATCACATAAGACGCGCCGGCGTCCTTGAGCATTGGCGCGGAAATATCGCCGGTGTAAGCGCCGCTCGCCTTTTGATGACAATCTTGCGCGCCGAGCGCCATCGGGCCGCCTCGCAGAACGGCGGCCGCGCTGATCGTGAGCGTCGCCGGCGGACAGACGAGCAATTCGGCGTTCCCCGCAGCCCCCACCTCGGCGGCCCGCCGCATCGCCACGATCTCGTCAAGGCCGGCTTTGAGGCCGTTCATCTTCCAATTGCCCGCAACAAGGGGGCGCGGATCGCGAGACATTTTAAAAACCTCATCAGCGTCGAACAGGAATTGCCGAGCCGATTATCACCCCCCGCCCGCCTATGCAAAAGCGCGCGGCGCCGCTAGATAGGGCGCGCACGGACCGCCGCGCGGCACGGGCCAGCGACCGAAACTCGAAGGACAAACGGGCAATGCTCGAAAGTATGCGCGCCGCCACGCAAGGGCTGATCGGCAGGGCGATCATGACGATCGTGCTGGGCCTGATCGTCGTGAGCTTCGCTATCTGGGGCATTGGCGACGTTTTTCGCGGCTTCGGGTCGAACAAGATCGCCACCGTCGGCGGCGCGGTGATCGCGCCCGATGAGTTCCACTCCGCCTATCAGACGCTCATGCAGCAATACCAACGCCAGTTGAAAACGGGCCTCACCAACGCCCAGGCCCATGCGATGGGTCTCGACGTGCAAACGCTTCAGCGTCTGATCGCCGACAAGGCGCTCGACGTGCAGGCTCATTCGCTCGGGCTCGCCATATCGGATGAGACGATCGCCGCCGCCGTTCGCGACGATCCGCGTCTGAAGGACGCATCGGGAGCGTTCAGCCGGGACCGCTTCGAAGCGGCCCTGCGCGACGCCGGCTTGAGTGAGCGTGGTTTCATCGCTGAACAGCGAAATAACGAATTGCGCCGGCAAATCGGCGTCTCAGTGGTCAACGGCGTGACCGCGCCAAAAGCGCTGGTCGAGGCGCTCGCCCGTTTCGACACGCAAAGCCGCAATATCGACTATCTCGTTCTGCCGCCGGCCGCCGCGGGAGAGATCGCGGCGCCCACGCCTGAAGCGCTGCAGAGCTTTTTCAATGACCGCAAGGCGAGCTTCAAAGCGCCCGAATATCGCGCGATCAATGTCCTCGCGGTGACGCCGACAAGCCTCGCCAAACCGGGCGAAGTGACCGACGACGATGCGCGTGCGCTCTACGAAAAGGTCAAGGACACGAGGTTCGGCGCGCCCGAGAAACGCAAGCTGCAGCAGATCGTGTTCAAGACCGGTGCGGAAGCTGACGAGGCCCTCGCCAAGATCAAGTCGGGTACGAGCTTCGAAGATATCGCCAAGGCGCGCGGCCTGACCGATAAGGACATCGATCTTGGCGAGGTGACGAAAGCCGCTGTCTTCGACAAGGCGGTGGCGGACGCGGGTTTCGCTCTGGCGGCCGGCGCCGTCAGCGATGTCGTCAAGGGCCAGTTCGGGCCGGCGCTGATCCGCGTGACCGAGATCACGCCCTCCAACCTCAAGCCCTATGACGAGGTCGCCGCCCAGTTGAAGCAGGAGATCGCCCTGGACCGCGCCGCGAGCGATGCGCTGAACATTCATGACAAGATCGAAGACGCGAAGGTGTCCGGCAAGTCTCTGGGCGAGTCGGCCAAAACCGTCGGCCTTGAGGAGCGCGCCATTCCCGCCATCGACGCCTACGGTCTCGACAAGAATGGCGCGGTCGTCGAAGGGTTGGATGAAAAGGCGGCTTTGTTGCGCGCGGTCTTCGCCTCCGATATCGGCGTCGACGATCCGCCGCTCGCCACCAAAGATCGCGGCTTTGTCTGGTTCGAGGTGACCAAGGTCGAACCATCCAGGGATAGAAGCCTTGATGAAGTGAAGGATCAGGTCGTCAAACAATGGCAGGACGACCAGGTCGCCAAGGCGCTGTCGGCCAAGGCAGCCGATATGGTGCAAAAGCTCAATGGCGGCGCGACGCTGGCCAGCCTTGCCGAGGCGGAGAAGCTCGAGACGAAAAGCGCGACCGACATCCATCGCCGTGGGGCCGCCGGCGGATTGGACGAGGCTGTCGTCGCAGCATTGTTCAATACGCCTTCCGCCGGCGCGGGTTCAGCGGCGACGCCGCAGGGACGCGTCATATTCAAGATATCAGCCGATTCAACGCCGCCCTTCGACGCCGCCGATCCGAAGGCGAATACTTTGCAGACCAACGCCAATACTGCGCTGGCCGACGATCTGGTCAGCGAATATATCGCGCAATTGCAACGCCAGCTCGGCGTCGTCGTCAACGACAACGCATTGCAAGCGGCAGAGGGCAGTTGAAGCGGCATGATCGGCGTTCAGGATTTTGCGAAGTTTTCCGCGGAGTATGAAAGCGGACGGGCCGGCGTCTGTGTGGTCACGCTCGTCGCGGATCTCGAGACTCCGGTCTCGGCCTATCTGAAACTCGCGATGGGCCGGCCGGGCAATATGTTCCTGCTCGAATCCATCGAGGGCGGCGCGCAGCGCGGCCGCTATTCGATGATCGGTCTCGACCCGGACATCGTCTGGCGCTCGACGGGCGGCCAATCCGAGATCAATCGCCGCGCGCTGCATGATGGGGACGCTTTCATGCCCTGCCCCGGCAAGCCGCTCGACGCGTTGCGCGCGTTGCTCGCCGAATCGCGGATCGACATTCCCGCCGGCCTGCCGCCGATGGCGGCCGGAATATTCGGCTATCTCGGCTACGATATGGTGAGGCGCATGGAGCGCCTAGCGCCGGCCAAGCCCGATCCGATCGGCGTGCCCGAAGCGCTTCTGATCCGACCGACGGTCATGGTGGTGTTCGACGGCGCGCGCGACGAGATGTCGGTTGTCACGCCAGTTCGCCCGGCGCCCGGAGTTTCGGCCCGCGCCGCTTATGAGAGCGCCGTGTCGCGTCTCG
>DATBZF010000111.1:0-9925 GCA_036513315.1 Roseiarcus sp. | reverse complement strand
GAACCCGCTACGCGCTGTCCGGTCCCCAGAAATCCGGCTCGGCCGGCGTCAGCCGGCCGCCGATGCGCACCGGCGCGATTTTTCGCGCGAGGCCGTCGGCGCCGGTCTCCACCGCCACGCCGCTCAGCGTCGCCGCGCCGCCCGCGGGCTCGAACCGGCCGGACGGAATGCGCCGCGTGAAGCGCCGCAAAGGTTCTTCCTTGTCCATGCCGATCACCGAATCATAGTCGCCGGTCATGCCCGCTTCCGTCGCGAAAGCCGTGCCCCCTTGCAGGATGCGATGATCGGCGCTCGGCGTATGGGTGTGGGTGCCGACCACGAGGCTGGCGCGGCCGTCGACGAAATGGCCAAACGCCTGTTTCTCGCTGGTCGCCTCGGCGTGGAAGTCGATCACCGCCGCGTCGCAGGCGAGGCCGAGCGGACAGGCGGCGAGCTCCTGTTCGATGCGGGCGAAGGGATCGTCGAGCGCGTCCATGAAGATGCGGCCCATCATATTGACGACCAGCACTTTGGCGCCGCTCGCCGCCTCGATCAGATTGGCGCCGCGTCCGGGCGTGCCGGGCGGGAAATTGGCGGGGCGGATCAGCCTTGGCTGGCGTTCGATATAGACGAGCGCCTCGCGCTGATCGAAAGCGTGATTGCCCAGGGTGACGGCGTCGGCGCCGGCGTCGAGGAATTCCTCGCAGATCGCCTCGGTGATGCCGAAGCCGCCGGCTGCGTTCTCGCCGTTGACGATGACGAAATCGAGCCGCCAGCGCGCGCGCAGCAACGGCAATTGCGCGAGAAGAATCGTGCGGCCGGAGCGGCCGACGACATCGCCGACAAACAGAAGCCGCATCGCCTCAGCTTTTCCCGCAATCGATCAATTCGCGCTCCGTCAGGATGAAATCGAGGCGCTGATCGTGGGGTTCATCGGGGATGCCAGGCGCCTGCGACGCACTATAGGCGACGCCGACCGCCGTGACAGGCCCCTTCGCGCGTAAAGCCTCCAAGCTGCGGTCGTAATGGCCGGCGCCATAGCCGATGCGATGGCCGCGCCGGTCGAAACAGGCGAGCGGCACGAACAGCAGGTCGGGGTCGACGATTTCGGCGCTCGCAAGCGGTTCGGGAATGTTCAAGGCGCCTGGGCGGGTGGGATCGCCCGGCCGCCAGAGGCGGAAGGTCAGCGGCGCCGCGCGCGAGACCGTGATTGGCAGCGCGGTGTGAAAGCCGCCGTTGGCGAGCGCGGCGAGCAGCGGCAAAGTGTCGGGTTCATCCTTGATCGGCAAGAAGGCCGAGGCGACGCGGGGGCCGACGCGCTGGGCGATGGCGAGGCCCTGCGCGGCAAGGCGGCTCGAAAACATCTCGCGGATTTCGGGACCGAGCGCGCCGCGCCGCAGCAAAGCTTCCTCACGCAAGGCGCCCTTGCGGCTGACGGCGTGGTTCATCTCGGGCGATCACTCCGGAACAAGCGCGGGGCCGCGAAGGCCGTTGGACGGTGATCCCGGGCGCCTACGTAAGTAGGTGGGCGCCATGTAGCCAAGTCCACGGACAAGACCAGGGACAGCTCCCGTTGGGATCGTATGGCCCCGGGGAAAAGTGTCCTGACGCACCCCACAGCTCCGCAGCAGCATATGTAAGGGGTGAGTGGGGAAAAGGCTAGCGGCGACTGCCGCCGACTTTCGGCGCGCTCAGATTGCCAAAAACGGGTTCACCACGGTCAGGTCGCCGAATCGCCGGCCGTGCTGCAAATCCTCGCTGTAGAGCGTCGCGCATCCCGCATCCCGCGCGGCGACGACGATGAGCGCATCGTAAAAGGCCACGCCGTGATCGCACGCCAGGGCGAGCCCCGCCTCGTGAGTTTCGGCGGTCAGCGGCAGCGGCGGGTCCAAAGCGTCGCGCACATCCGCGAGCACGTCGAAAACCTCCGGCCAGTCACGCTTGAGTTTCTTGCGGAGCACATTGGCGAGTTCGTTCAGCACCTGAACGTTGACGACGCCGCCCTCGGCCACAAGTTCGCGCGCCCGCGCGCCACGGGCGCCGGATTGTTGGGCGTAGACGAGGATGTTGGTGTCGAAGAACGGCTTCACCGTTCGTTCGCCTCGTCGCGGTCGAACCGATAATTCTTGGGCAAGGACCAGGCGCGCGCGCCCATCCTCTCGATCGCCCGACGCCGACGCGCGTCCTTCTCGACGATCAGTCGCTCCTTCGAGGCCTCGACCAGGGCAAGCTCGTCGCCGGCTTTCAGGCCGAGCTCCTCGACCAGCGCCTTGGGCAACCGCACCGCGAGACTTCCGCCCCATTTGGCGACACGCATAATATCCTCGTGGTAATAGCTTTCTGAATGATGATATTATAGCGATGATATCATCGACTCGCAACGCCTGCGCCGCGAATTTTGACGAGCATCGAAGACGCTCGGCTCACGAGAGGGATTGTGTGACACGGATGCGCGGTATATATGTTTGGGTATTCCTTTATAGATGGAATACGGTAGATATGGCTTTTTCAATAAAGAGCAAGGCTGCCGACGCAGCCGTTCGCCGCTTGGCCAAGCTCAAGAAAAAGACTTTGACCGAGACGATTCTGGAGGCTGTCGACAACGAGTACCGGCGTGCGCGCGGCGATGAATCCTTGATCGAACGCCTCGAAGCTCTTTCGGAGCGTTACAAGACGTTCCCTGAAACCGGTCTGCAGGCGGACAAGGCGTTTTTCGACGAAATGTCGGGGGATGTCTGATGTTCGTTGACGCCTCGGCGATCATCGCGATCATCGCCGGCGAGGCCGATCGTCTTTCGCTTTCGGCCAGACTGGCGCAGTCGTCGGAGGTCTATGTTTCGCCTATCGTCGTCTATGAGGCGATGACTGGCCTGGCGCGGCTTCGGGCTTGCTCCATGCAGGAGGCCGAGATGCTGGTCAACGCCTTCATCGAGGAGACTCAGGCGGGTGTGATCGACATAACCCTTGGCATTGCCAGGGATGCGGCAAGCGCGTTCGCCAGATTCGGTCGCGGCAAACATAAGGCCCAGCTCAACATGGGCGATTGCTTTGCTTATGCTTGTGCGCGGGAGCGCGACTTGCCGCTGCTCTTCAAGGGCGACGATTTTGTCCATACGGATATCGCGGTGGCTTAAACAAGGGTGATCCGCCTCGCCAAGCGAGGGAGAAGAGGCGGGTTGCCCGCCCCGCCCCGTCTCATTATGGTGCGCCGCCCCACGCGCAGCCAGTCAAAGGATTTTAGAGATCATGCCCCTTATCGCCGACGCCCTTGCCCGCGTTAAGCCTTCCGCGACCATCGCGGTGACGCAGAAGGCGCGCGATCTCAAAGCGCAGGGCCGCGACATCATTTCGCTGTCGGTCGGCGAGCCGGATTTCGATACGCCCGACAATATCAAGAGGGCGGCAATCAAGGCGATCGAGAGCGGCAAGACCAAATATCCGCCCGTCCTCGGCATTCCCGAATTGCGCGAGGCGATCGCCGCCAAGTTCAAGCGGGAGAACGGCCTCGTCTACAAGGCAAGCCAGACGATCGTCGGCACCGGCGGCAAGCAGATCCTCTACAACGCATTTCTGACCACGCTGAACAAGGGCGACGAGGTGATCATCCCCGCGCCCTTCTGGGTCAGCTATCCCGATATGGTGCTGATCAATGGCGGCGAGCCGGTTTTCGTCGCCACCACGATGGAACATTCGTTCAAGCTGCAGGCCGCCGACCTCGAGCGCGCGATCACGCCGCGCACCAAATGGCTGGTGCTGAACTCGCCCTCGAACCCGTCGGGAGCGGCCTATACGCGCGACGAATTGAAGGCGATCACCGACGTGCTGATGCGCCATCCCCAGGTCTGGGTGCTGACCGACGACATGTATGAACATCTCGTCTATGGCGATTTCGTCTTCACCACGCCGGCGCAGATCGAGCCCGGCCTGATCGACCGCACGCTGACGATGAACGGCGTGTCGAAAGCCTATGCGATGACCGGCTGGCGCATCGGCTATGCCGCCGGCCCGGCTGAGCTCATCAAGGCGATGGATATGGTGCAGGGCCAGCAGACGTCGGGCGCCTGCACGATCTCGCAATGGGCGTCGGTCGAGGCGTTGAACGGGCCGCAGGATTTCATTCCGGTGCGCCGCAAGGCGTTCGAGGCGCGGCGCGACCTCGTCGTCTCGATGCTCAACCAGGCGCAGCACCTGAAATGCCCGTCGCCGGAAGGCGCCTTCTATGTCTATCCCTCCTGCGCGGGCGCGATCGGCAAGAAAGGCCCGTCCGGCCGGGTCATCAATACGGACGAGGATTTCGTCAGCGAACTCCTGGAGGCTGAGGGCGTCGCCGTCGTCCACGGCTCCGCTTTCGGTCTCGGCCCCAACTTCCGCATTTCTTACGCCACTTCGAACGATGTGCTCGAAGACGCCTGCCGGAAGATCCAGCGGTTCACCGCCGGATTGCGGTAGCGGGCAAGGTCGCGACCTCGCAAACCAGCGATCCGCATAGCATCGCGACTTTGCTGGGCGAACCGATCGGCAATGCGCTCGCCGCTCCGCTTGGAATCAAACCCTCGCCGCCTCCGGGGATCGCCGACACCGTCGAAAAGGAAAGCGGCGAGGCGACCTTGCGACGCGACGCCGCGTCGGCGATCGGATGGCAGCCTTGCGTTTTTGAAACCTTTGCTGGCCTGCCTGACAAGCGCGCCCTGGTTTCTTGAAACGGCGATTGCATTTTTCAGCTAAGGCTGCATATTTGAAACCGCGATCACATGTTGTCACGGCGACCGACGACGTTCCGTCGCGGAGAGGGAGTGGGGCGGTTTGGCGACGAAGAAGGGCAAGGCGAGCATCGCGCCCGCTGAAGCGGGGCTGGCGGCCGAGCCTGATCAGGCCGACCGTTTCAGCAAGGCGCGCTCGGCGCGTTCGGCTTCAATGCTGGAGGATTACACCGAACTGATCGCCGATCTCATCGCCGCCAATGGCGAAGCGCGCACCACCGATATCGCGCGCCGGCTCGGCGTCGCCCATCCCACAGCCAGCAAGACCATCGCACGGCTGAAGCGCGAGGGACTGGCGACGGCGCGGCCCTATCGCGGCATATTCCTGACCGAAGCAGGCCTCGCCATGGCCAATAAGGTGCGCCAGCGCCATCGGCTCGTCGTCGATCTGCTCATCGCCATCGGCGCTCCGCGCGAGGCGGCGGAGGCCGACGCCGAGGGGATCGAACATTATGTGTCGGATGCGACGCTGCGCGCGTTCGAGGCGTTTCTGCGCGGCCGGGCGCGGGCATAGTTTCGGTCGACCTGATCGGATAGGGCCTGCACAGTTTCTGTTGGCTCGGCGTTCGCCGGGGCTGGCGGCGCCAAGCCAGGCCCACGGCGCCGCGCGGCCGCTGGGAGCGGACATCTCAGGTTTTCCACGCGAGAGCAGCGCTCCACCACTTTCGAACATTGCGGTGTATGATGGCCGGCGCGAGCCGCGCTCTATTGCGTGGAGTCGACCCAGCCCTTTCCGGAGATTTCGTGACCTCTCTGCCCCCTCAGCCGCTCAGCCCGCTGGACGGCCGCTACCGCCCGGTCGTCGCCCCGCTTGCGGACTATCTCTCGGAGGCCGGACTCAACCGGGCCCGCGTCGAGGTCGAGGTGGAGTGGCTTCTCG
The DNA here is from genome assembly GCA_036513315.1 of Roseiarcus sp. Taxonomy (GTDB): domain Bacteria; phylum Pseudomonadota; class Alphaproteobacteria; order Rhizobiales; family Beijerinckiaceae; genus Roseiarcus. The sequence continues at coordinate 4,306 of DATBZF010000111.1, read as the reverse complement.
CCCTCACCGACCGCTCGCTGTTCGGCTCCTCGCCGTTACGCCGGGCCGATAAAGCCGGGTTGCGCGCTCTGTACAAGGAGTTCGGCCAAGGCGAGATCGACTGGCTGGCCGAGCGCGAGGCGATCACCCGCCACGACGTCAAAGCAGTCGAGTATCTCGTCCGCGACCGGCTCGAGCGCTTGGGTCTCGCCGCAATTGCTGAGCTGACGCACTTCGCGTGCACCAGCGAGGATATCAACTCCACCGCCTACGCCCTCACCATAAAGCGCATGGTGACGCGCGTGTGGCTGCCGAAACTCACCGCTGTCATCGACATGCTGATGGCGCTGGCTGCGTCGCACCGGGATGCCGCCATGCTCGCCCACACGCATGGACAGCCCGCCACGCCGACGACAATGGGCAAGGAGATCGGGGTGTTCGCGTGGCGGCTACGGCGCGTCGCCGGGCAAATCCAGGCGTTAGACTATCTCGCGAAGTTTTCCGGCGCCACAGGCACTTGGTCGGCGCATCTGGCCGCGGAGCCCAATGTCGACTGGCTGGCCCTCAGCCGCGAATTCATCGAATCGCTTGACCTCGGCTTCAACCCCGTCACCACCCAGATTGAGTCGCATGACTGGCAGGTGGAGCTTTACGACCGCGTCAGGCACGTGGGCGGCATCCTGCACAACTTCGCCACGGATGTGTGGGCCTATATCTCCCTGGGATATTTCGCGCAGACGCCCGTCGCCGCGTCGACCGGTTCGTCGACCATGCCGCATAAGATCAACCCGATCCGTTTCGAGAACGCCGAGGCGAACCTTGAGATTTCGGGCGGCCTGTTCGCCACGTTCGCGCAGACGCTGGTCACCTCGCGGCTGCAGCGCGACCTCACCGACTCAACGACCCAGCGCAACATCGGGGTCGCCTTCGGGCACTCACTGCTCGCCTTGGACAATTTGCAGCATGGCCTCGGTGAGATCTCGCTGGCGGCGGACGTGCTCAGCGCTGATCTTGAGGCGAATTGGCAGGTGCTCGCCGAGGCGGTTCAGACGGTGGTGCGCGCCGAGATCAGCGCTGGTCGCTCTCACATCGCCGATCCATACGCGCTGCTCAAGGAACTCACCCGCGGCCGATGCGTCAGCGCGGCGGAGCTTGCTGAATTCGTGCGCGGCCTCGATATCGGCGATGAGGCGAAGCAGCGTCTCCTGGCGCTGACGCCCGCGACTTACACGGGGCTCGCATCAGCCGTCGTAGACGAACTCTGACGCGCCGCGCTCAGCGCGTTGGCGGAGCGCGGCCAAATGTGGCGAAACGGCGCCGATAGGACAATAGCGCTGTCCTATATAAGTCTAATGAATTGTAATTGCTCTATTATGCTCTTCCGGCTCTGCGTGCCGAGTCGAAAACGCGGCTACGCTTTTCCGCGATTCTGCCTGTTGTCGATGAGGTCGTTGACCACCCCGGGGTCGGCCAGGGTCGAGGTGTCGCCGAGCGCGCCGAACTCGTTTTCGGCGATCTTGCGCAGGATGCGGCGCATGATCTTGCCTGACCGTGTCTTGGGCAGGCCGGGCGCGAACTGGATGAGATCGGGCGAGGCGATCGGGCCGATCTCCTTGCGCACCCAGCCGCTCAATTCCTTGCGCAAGGCGTCGCTCGGCTCGGTTCCCGCCATCAGCGTGACATAGGCGTAGATGCCCTGGCCCTTGATGTCATGGGGATAGCCGACGACGGCGGCCTCCGACACCAAAGCATGCGCGACCAGCGCGCTCTCCACTTCCGCCGTGCCCATGCGATGGCCGGAAACATTGATGACGTCGTCGACCCGGCCGGTGATCCAGTAATAGCCGTCCTCATCGCGCCGGCAGCCGTCGCCGGTGAAATATTTGCCGGCATAGTTTTTGAAATAGGTCTGCACGAAACGCTCGTGATCGCCGAAGACGGTGCGCATCTGGCCGGGCCAGGAATCGGCGATGACGAGATTGCCTTCGGCGGCGCCGTCGAGCACGCCGCCATTGGAGTCAACGATTTCAGGCCGCACGCCGAAGAACGGCAAGGTCGCCGAGCCCGGCTTCAGCTTGATCGCGCCGGGCAGGGGGGTGATCAGAATGCCGCCGGTCTCGGTCTGCCACCAGGTGTCGACGATCGGGCAGCGGTCCTCGCCGACGACGCGATGATACCATTCCCAGGCTTCCGGATTGATCGGCTCGCCGACGGAGCCGAGCAGGCGCAGCGAAGCGCGGCTGGTCTTTTTCACCGGCGCTTCGCCGGCCCCCATTAGGGAACGGATGGCGGTCGGCGCGGTGTAGAAAATATTGACCTTGTGCTTGTCGATGACCTCCCAGAACCGGCTCATCGAGGGATAGTTGGGAATGCCCTCGAACATCAGAGTCGTCGCGCCATTGGCGAGCGGGCCATAGACGATATAACTGTGGCCGGTCACCCAGCCGACATCCGCCGTGCACCAATAGATATCGCCGTCGTGATAGTCGAAGACATATTGATGGGTCATCGAAGCGAAGACGAGATAGCCGCCCGTCGTATGGACGACGCCCTTGGGCGCGCCGGTCGAGCCTGAGGTGTAGAGGATGAACAAAGGCGCTTCCGCTTCCATCGGCTCGGCGGGGCAATCGGGCGAGGCCGCAGCCATCGCTTCGCCGAGCCAGACGTCGCGGCCCGGCTTCCAGGCGATGTCGCCGCCGGTGCGTTTGACCACCAGCACATGCTTGACGCAGCCCGCCTTGTCGGCGGCGATGTCGACATTGGCTTTCAACGGAACTTTGCGGCCGCCGCGCAGGCCTTCGTCCGCCGTGATCACCACGGCCGATTCCGCGCCCTGAATGCGGCCGGCGAGCGCGTCGGGCGAAAAGCCGCCGAACACCACCGAATGGATCGCGCCGATCCGCGCGCAAGCCAGCATCGCATAGGCTGCTTCCGGGATCATCGGCATATAGATGGTGACGCGGTCGCCCTTTTTGACGCCATGCGCGCGCAGCACATTGGCGAGGCGGCAAACCTGCGCATGAAGTTCCGCATAGGTGATGTGTTTCGATTCGCTCGGGTCGTCGCCTTCCCAGATGATCGCGGTCTGCTGCGCCCGCGCCGGCAAATGCCGGTCGATGCAATTATAAGCGACGTTGGTCAGGCCGTCCTCGAACCATTTGATCGAGACGTTGTCGGCGTCGAAAGACGTGTTCTTGACCTTGGTGAAAGGCTTCGACCAATGGATGCGCTTGCCATGCTCACCCCAGAACCCGTCGGGGTCCTTGATCGAGCGCGCATACATCTCCCGATATTTCGTCTCATCGAGATAGGCGCGGCTCGCCCATTGCGCGGGAACGTCATACACCTTGCCGGACAATCCATCCTCCCTGAGCATCGCGCCTGATCGGCGTCTGCTGGCCTCAGCAATATTATGTCAGAGATGGCCGATTTGCGACAGGCGGCGCGTCATCGGCCTTTGGTCTAAAGCCTCGGCGTCACAAACCGCCCATCGCGCAGACGATCTTCCATTCGGCTTCCGTCACCGGCTGGACCGAAAGGCGAGAAAGGGTCACCAGAGCCATTTTGGCGAGGCGCTTCTCGGCCTTGACCGCTTCCAGCGTGACCTCGCGGGGCAGGGGGCGTATGGCGCGGATGTCGACCATGCCGAACTTGCCGGTTTCGTCGCTCGGGTCGGGATAATAAGGCTTGATGATCTCAACGATGCCGACGACCGCCTTGCCTTCGTTGGAATGATAGAAGAAACCCTGCTCGCCGACCTTCATCGCCATCAGGTTGAGTTTGGCGGCGTGATTGCGCACGCCGTTCCAATTGGTTCCCTTGGCCCCCGCCTCGATCTGCTGGGTGAAGGACCAGGCGGAAGGTTCGCTTTTGAAGAGCCAGTGAGCCATCTTGATTTCCTGTTTGCGACGCTAAGCTATGGGAACGCTGCGCGGCGGTAAAGTTCGCGTTCAGACTTCGCCGGGGCCAACCTTAAAGGCTTGCTGCGAACAAATCCCAGCGCCCCGGCAGGCCTTTCAGCTCGTGCGAACCGCGCTCGGCGAATTTCAAGCCGGCGCCGGCGACGAGATCGGTGACCACCCTGGAAACAAGAACTTCGCCCGGCGCGCAATGCGCCATCACGCGCGCCGCGACGTGCACGGCGATGCCGCCGACATCCCGGCCTCTCAGTTCGATCTCGCCGGTATGCAATGAGCGCCTTTTTCGCCGCCGCGAATCCGGAGCGCGTGTCGAAACTCATTCTTTTCAGCGGCTACGCCAAGGCGTCCTTGACGGAAGAGACGCTGTCGCGGCTGTTGAAGGCCTGGGGCACGGGTACTGTGATGGC
>DATBZF010000110.1:0-3512 GCA_036513315.1 Roseiarcus sp. | reverse complement strand
AATGATAGGGACCTCGGGCATCGGATATCATCAGGGCCAGCGGTCTACGGCCGCACCTAAAGGCCGGACATATGACCGCAGCCGACCAAAGGGATCAAAACGTAAAACCGCTTGCTAATCGGGGCCGTCCACATATGACGGTGGAGCAATGTTGATGTGCGCGGCAAGATGTTTCGCAGGGACGCGGACACCTCGGCTGGGGTAGACAGCCGCCGCCGTCATTGCGAGGGAGCGTAGCGACGAAGCAATCCAGACCGGGCTCTGTCAACCTCGTCTGGGTTGGTTTTTGGTGCATAGGCGAAGCAAGCCGTATCGGTCTGGATTTCTTCGTCGCTACGCTCCCTCGCAATGACGGTGGAGCAACGTCAAAGTGCGCGGCAAGATATTTCGCAGGGATGCGGACGCATCGGCGGCGGTTCTCTACCCCTCTCCTGGCGTCAATGATACCAGCAAAAACCATTCCGGTTGCAGGCGCGGTGATGCGGATAGATGAAGCCGGGGCCGAAGCAGGAATAGTACCAATGATATCCCGTCAGGCCCATGCGATAGCATCCGGCCTGGGCGGCGGTGGGCGCCAGAGCGGCGACCGACAATGCCGCCGCGGCGGCGGCGGTGACGATAAGTTTGCGCATATTTCCCTCCCTGAAATCGTCGAACCTTCGTTCACCGACATCCGCGGAAATCGCCGACCGACGATGAAAAACAATCTATAGCAAACGCGGAAGCGCCTTGGTAGTTCCAAGTCCTTTCAAGCCGCGTCGGCGTTCGTTCCGTCGTTGCGCAGGTTTTGAGATGTGCGCAAACTGGCGGTTCATTTCATGCCGACGGCCAAAATTATCGGCGATGCGGGCGGAGGTTATTCTGAATGAGCGCGTCCGACGCCAAGCTTCGAATCCGCCCGGCGATGGCGAGCGACGCCGCTCCCTTATCCGCCATTCTGAACGCCATCATCGAAATTGGCGGCACGACGGCTTTCCAGATTCCGCTGAGCACAGCAAAATTCGGCGACTATTTCCTTCACGGAAAAGGCCTCCTCGCCTGTTTGGTCGCCGAGGATTGGGCGACCGGCGCGCCGCTCGGTTTTCAGTCGCTGAGCCGCGATCCGGACTTGCCAGAGGGCTGGGCGGATATTGCGACCTTCACGCAAAGGGCGCCGAGGATTCCAGGCGTCGGAACGGCGCTGTTCGCGCAAACCAGGATCAAGGCCAGCGCGCTCAAACTCATCGCGATCAGCGCCGTCATCCGGGCGGACAATCGCGGCGGCCTCGCCTATTACGGCAAGATGGGTTTCGAGACCTATCATATCGAAGAAGCGATACCGCTGCGTGACGGAACGCCGGTCGACCGCATCTGCAAACGCTATCTCTTGGGGTAGCGCGCTCGGCTATGAGCACGCGGAAATGATCGCGACGACGCTACCCCTATCATGCGTGGATCGCATCGAGCTCCGGCAGCAGCACGACGCTTTCCTGCTCGTTGGGATCGGTGCGGGAAATCACCGCGGCGCAGGGCTCGTTCTGGCTCAGATTATAGGGCAGGTGCGGCACGTTGGCGGGGATGTAGACGAAGTCGCCGGCGCGCGAAACGAGATGATGTTCGAGTCGTTCGCCGTAATACATGCCGCTCTCGCCGCTGAGCACGTAGATCGCCGTCTCATGCGATTCATGTTTATGCGCCTTGGCGCGGCCGCCCGGCGGGATGGTCAGCATTTGCATGTGGATCGCCGAGGCGCGCACCGTTTCGGCGGAAACCGCGGGGGCGTAGGAGAAGCCCTGCTTGCCGATGAACGGCGTTCCCGCGCGCAAGACGGCGCAGACGGCGGGGCGTTCGAGGGTGGTCGTGTTCTTGGTCATAAATGATCTCCTGAATAATGATTATTTGAGTGAGCCGGTTGTGTGCGAAAGAACAATTTGTCGACAATAGCTGGTTTGGCGACGATAATGAATCAACAGGTCGAGGGTGATCCATCGTTTCGCATGGCGGAGCGTGTTTCACCCCTGAGACCTTGTCAATGATGGCCCTTCGGGCCACCGCCGAAGGCGGCGACCGCTTTGCGGTCGTCATTGACAAGGCCTCAGGGGTGAAAAAAATGCCTCCATGCGAACAATGGCGCTGTGACGAAGGTGGCTCGAAATAGGGTTGGGGACGTTTAATTTTCTAACCAGTCCGAGGCGACCGTTTTCAAAAATATCGCTTTTCAAAAATCATCGTTTTCCAAGCTTTTTTGCGCTCAACCCATTGATAATTCGCAACCCGACCAAATAAAAATTTGGAAAAATTTTGAATGACGGCGACCGCTTACCTATTTCGACGCCGCCTTCAGCCGCGCGAGCCAGCGGCGCGCCTGGCGGCGCACGTTGGCGGGCGCGGTTCCGCCATAGCTCGTGCGGCTGTTGACCGAGCGCACGACGCCGAGCACGCCGAAGACTTCGGCGTCGATGCGCGGCTCGATCGCCTGCATCTCCTCGAGCGACAGTTTCTCGAGCGCCACGCCCTTCGCCGAGGCGGCGGCGACGATGCGGCCGGTCACGTGATGGGCGTCGCGGAACGGCATTTTCAGCGCGCGCACCAGCCAGTCGGCGAGATCGGTGGCGGTGGCGTAACCGGCCCCGGCGGAAGCCTTCATGCGCTTCAGGTCGGGCGTCAGGTCGCGCACCATGCCGGCGGTCGCGGCGATGGTCAGCGACAGCGTCTGCAGTGCGTCGAACGCTCCTTCCTTGTCCTCCTGCATATCTTTGGAATAGGCGAGCGGCAGGCCTTTCATCACGCTGAGCAGGGCGACCAGCGCGCCGACCATGCGGCCGGTCTTGCCGCGCACCAGTTCGGCGGCATCGGGATTGCGCTTCTGCGGCATGATCGAGGAGCCGGTCGAGAAGGCGTCGGAGAGGCGGATGAAGCCGAATTGCGGCGTCGCCCACAGCACGATCTCCTCGGCGAAACGCGACAGATGGGTGGCGCAGATCGCCGCCGCGGCGAGCGTCTCCAGCACGAAATCGCGGTCGGCGACGCTGTCGAGCGAATTGGCGGTCGGCCGGTCGAAGCCGAGCGCGTGAGCGGTCATTTCGCGGTCGATCGGAAAGCTGGTGCCGGCGAGCGCGGCGGCGCCGAGCGGGCTTTCGTTGAGGCGCTTGCGCGCATCCTTCAACCGCCCGCGATCCCTGGCGATCATCTCGACATAGGCCATCAGATGATGGCCGAAAGTCACCGGCTGCGCCGATTGCAGATGGGTGAAGCCGGGCATGACCGCGCCAGCATGCTCAAGCGCCTTTTCTGAGAGGGCAAGCTGCAGATCGGCGAGTTGGGTGTCGAGCGCGTCGATGGTGTCGCGCACCCACAGCCTGAAGTCGAGCGCGACCTGGTCGTTGCGCGAGCGCGCGGTATGCAGCCGCCCGGCGACCGGACCGATCAGGGCGGCCAGCCGCTGCTCGACATTCATATGGATGTCTTCGAGCGCGCGCGAGAACGTGAAGGTTCCGGCCTCGATTTCGGCGCGAACCTCGTCTAAACCCCTG
>DATBZF010000109.1:0-19042 GCA_036513315.1 Roseiarcus sp. | reverse complement strand
TCCGCGCGAGACGGCCTCGATGCCAAGCGCGCCGGTGCCAGCGAACAGGTCGAGCACGCGCGCATCGGCGATCGGATCATCATAGGCATGGACCAGGATGTTGAACACCGACTCGCGCAACCGGTCCGCGGTCGGGCGGATGTCGCGCGAGGCCGGCGACGCCAGGTTGCGGCCCTTCAAGCGCCCGCCCACGACACGCATTAGAGAGCGAGCCCGCAGTCTTGGGGCACGAGCCCCGATGTCGCGGCAAAGAAGGTGCGCTCCCTTCCCCCTTGTGGGGAAAGGTTGGGGAAGGGGGTGCCACACCCACCGACCTGCCGTGGGGTACCCCCTTCCCTAACCCTCCCCCACAAGGGGGGAGGGAACGAGCGCTCGTTCGATTTGACCGACGCAAACCGCTAGGATCGGCTGAACGTCCAACGCCATCGGCGAAAACGCACGATAAGTCGCAGCGGGCGAAACAAACAGGAGGAAACAATGTCCGACGCTTATAACGGGACAAATGGGAACGCTGGCGTGGTTTTCACCAATGTCCGCATTCTCGACGGCACCGGCGAATATCCCTACACCGGCGAAGTCACCGTCCAGGGCAATCGCATCAAGCAGATTTCGAAGGGCTCCTCGCGCATGGGCGCCGCGATCGGCGGCGGTTCGCAGACGATCATCGACGGCATGGGCGCAACATTGATGCCCGGCCTCTGTGACGCGCATCTGCATCTCTCGTGGAACAACGCGCCGGGCATCGATCCGATTCAGATGATGCCGCCCGAGGAGCATACTCTGGTCACCGCGCAAATGGCCAAGCTGGTGCTCGATGCGGGCTTCACCATGGGACGCGGCGCGGCGGCGGCCAAGCCGCGGCTCGACGTCGTCGTGCGAAACGCCATCAATTCCGGCATGATTCCGGGGCCGCGCTATACCGCCGCCGGTCCCGAAATCACCACTGTTGGCGGCCTCGGCGATTCCGCGCCCTCGCATATTCCCCATGAAGGGCTGAACCTCGGCATCGTCGTTTCCGGCCCCGAGGAAGTGCGCCGTGCCGTGCGCATGCTGATCAAATATGGCGTCGATTCCATCAAGCTCAATCTTTCCGGCGAAGAGATCACCGGCATGAAGGCCGAGGAAACGCCGATGTCGGAAGAAGAAGTGGCGATGGCGGTGAGAGAGGCGAAAGCGCGCGGCAAGGTGGTCGCCGCGCATGCCCGCTCTTCCGAATCCGTCAAGCAATGCATCCGCCACGGCATCCAGAATATTTATCACGCCTCTTTCGCCGACGAGGAAGCGCTCGACATGCTGGAGGCGGCGAAAGACAAACATTTCGTCGCGCCCGGGCTCGCCTGGCTGATCAACACTGCCCGTCACGCGGGAGAATGGGGCATCAAACCGGGATCGCCTTTATCGATCTCCTACGAGCGCGAACTCGAACATGCGGTGGAGACCAGCCGCAAAATGCATAAGCGCGGCATTCGCGTTTTGATCGGCGGCGATTACGGCTTTGCCTGGACGCCGCAGGGCACCAACGCCAAGGACCTCGAGACCTTTGTCGACCTGCTCGGCTTCTCGCCGATGGAGGCGATCCTGGCGGCGACCAAATTTGGCGGGCAGATCATGGGCATGGGCGAGGAGCTCGGCCAGATCAAGCAAGGCTATCTCGCCGACATGCTGCTCGTCGACGGCGATCCGATCGCCAACATTCGCGTGCTGCAGGACAAGAGCCGCATTCTCGCGATCATGAAGGACGGCCAGTTCCACAAGGCGCCGAAAATGTCGGAGCAAAGACGGCGCATGAGCGCATGAGCCTCGCCACCGCCAATTCCGCGCCGGCGTTCACGGCGCGCCATGGCTGGACGATCGCCTGCGTCCTTCTGGGCGCGGTCTTCGTCTGGATGCTATTCGGCATCTGGCCGGAATGGCTGGAATGGCTGCTGATCAGCAAGAAGACATTCGTCAGCGCGATCCTCAACGGCGTCACGCTGGCGGGTCTTTATTTCCTGGTCGCCAGCGGCTTCACTTTGGTTTTCGGCTTGATGCGCAACGTCAATCTTGCGCATGGATCGCTCTATCTCATCGGCGCCTATGTCGGTTATGACGTCGCGCAATGGACCGACAATTGGTTCGCCGGCGTCGTCGCCGGAACTCTCGCGGTGGCGCTGATCGGCGCGCTGCTGCAGGTCTTCGTGTTTCAGCGCCTTGCCGGCGACGAACTCCGCCAGACCCTGGTGACGATCGGCATTTCCATCGTCGCCGCCGATCTGATGCTGGCGGTCTGGGGCGGCAAGACCTATCAATTCACTATTCCCGACTGGCTCGATGGCTCGATCGCCACGCCGATCATCACCGCGGTGAAATCGAGCGGCCAGATCGTGACGATGCGCTATCCCCTTTATCGGCTGGTCGTCCTCGCCGCCGCATTGGCGATCGGCGTAGGGCTATGGCTGACGCTGAACAAGACGCGGCTCGGCATGACGATCCGCGCCGGCGTCGACGATCGTGCGATGCTCTCGGTCGCCGGCGTCAATGTACGTGTGCTGTTCGTCGCGGTCTTTGCGATCGGGGGCGCCCTCGCCGGCTTCTCAGGCGTCATCGGCGGCTCGGCTTTGTCGATCGCGCCCGGCGAGGACGTGCGCTATCTCCTGGCTTCGCTCGTCGTGGTGATCGTCGGCGGCATGGGCTCGATCACGGGCGCGGCGATCGGGGCGCTGCTGATCGGCCTCGCCGAACAGATCGGCCTGGTTTATTTCCCGACCTATGGCGTCGTGCTGACTTTCGTCATCATGGTGCTCGCGCTTGCCTTGCGCCCGCAGGGAATCATGGGCAGCGCGCGCACGCGCTTTGCCGATCCGCCGCGCCTCGAAATTCCGGGCGACATCGTCACGCCCAGGATCGGCCCGGCGACGCTGGCGCTCGCCGTGGCGCTGGTTCTCTTTCCGCTCGTCGCCTCGCCGTTCCTCACCTTTCAGATCGGCGCGCAGGCGCTGATCCTCGGCATGATCGGCCTTTCGCTGATGGTGCTCGCCGGCTATGGCGGCATGGTCAGCCTCGCGCAATTGAGCGTGGCGGGCGTCGCCGGCTATGCCGTCGCCATTCTCGGCTCCAACAGCGTCAACGTGCTCGGATTGGCCTGGCCGTGGCAGCTCTACGCCCCCGCCGCGATCCTGATCGCCGGGGTCGCTTCCGCGCTGATCGGCATGATCGCGGTGCGCACCGCCGGCATCTATACGATCATGATCACGCTGGCGGTCTCGACCGCCCTCTTCTATTTCGCCCAGCAGAATTATTCGGTCTTCAACGGCCATGCCGGCTTTCGCGGCCTCGCGCCGCCGCAAGTCTTCGGCGTCGACTGGCGCGATCCGCGCGCGTTCTACTATCTCACGCTGGTCGTGGCGGCGCTCGCCTATGGCGCGATCGTTTATGGCGCCCGGTCGACCTTCGGGCGCGCCCTGATGGCGACCCGCGACAATCAGCGGCGCATGCGGGCGATCGGCTATGACGTCGCCCTTCATCGGGTGATCGCCTATTTCCTCGCCGGCCTGATCGCCGGCGCGGCGGGCGTCCTCTATGTCTGGTTCAACGGGCGCATTTCGCCTGGCACGATCAGCGTCGGCGAGACGGTCGGCATTCTGGTGATCGCCATTATCGGCGGCATCCGCCATCCGATCGGCCCATTCATCGGCGCCGCCGTCTATGTCGTCCTTAAGACTTTCGCCATCGACCTCGTCGGCGCCGAACGTTTCAATACGCTGATCGGCCTGGTCTTCCTCGTCATCGTCTTCGCGTCGCCGGATGGGATTTTGGGGCTCTGGCGTCGGCTTGCGCCGCACCTCGCCGTGAAATCCCTGCGCGAATCCTAAAGTCGGCACAACAAAGGCCCGGTTGCGGGCATATCAAGGAGGGAACTATGAAAAAGCATAAGGTCAATCTTCTCGCGCTCGCGCTGCTGAGTTCAGTGGCGATGGCGCCGCAATTCGCATTCGCCGAGGACACGATCAAGGTCGGGCTGCTCGCGACATTGGAAGGCCCGTTCACCGTGCTTGGCCAGGACGGCGTCCGCGGCGCCGAACTCGCGCTCAACGAAGCCGGCTACAAGGCCGGCGGCAAGAAGATCGAAATCATCAAGGGTTCGTCCGACGCTTCGCCTGACAGCGCGGTCAAGGCGGCGCGCAAGCTTGTCGAACAGGACGGCGTCGCCATCCTGATCGGGCCGCTGTCGGGCGATGAAGGCATCGCTGTCAAGGATTACGCCAAGACCCAGCCGAACGTGACCTTCGTCAACGGCACATCCGCGGCGCAGGACACTACCTTGCGCGATCCCGCGCCGAATTTCTTCCGCTTCACCACCGATGGCGCGCAATGGATGGCGGGCCTCGGCGACTATTCGTTCAACGTGAAAAAATACAAGACCGTCGCCGTAGTGGCCGAGGATTATTCGTTCCCCTATACGCAGGTATTCGGCTTCATGGCCGGCTTCTGCAAGGCCGGCGGCCATGTCCCCGCCAAATTCTGGGTGCCGATCGGCAACAAGGATTTTTCTTCGGTGATCGCCGCCATCCCCGATAAGGTCGACGCCATTTATGTCGCGCTCGGCGGCGCCGACGGCGTCAATTTCCTCACCCAATATCAGCAGGCGGGCGGCGCCGCGCCGCTGATCGGCGGCTCGATAACTGTCGACCAGACCGTGCTCGGCACCAAGGGCAAGCAGCGCGACTATGTCGTCGGCACGCCTTCGGCCGGCCCCATCGCCGATAATTCCGACGATCCGGCCTGGAAGAAGTTCGTCGGCAGCTACAAGACCGCCTATAAAGACGGCTTCCCCTCGCCTTCGCTGTTCGCCCAGGGCTACTACATCAACACCAAGGCGGTGCTGCTCGCGCTCGACAAGGTCGGCGGCGACCTCTCCGACAAGGAAGTCAAGTTCCGCGACGTGCTGGCCAATCTCGAATTCGATACGCCTACTGGCAAGGTCAAACTCGACAAGAACCGCCAGGCGATCGCCGACAATTACCTGACCGAAGTCGCCAAGGGCGATGACGGCAATCTCTACAATAAGGTGATCAAGGTGATGCCGGCGGTGAACCAGACGCTTGGCATTCCGGAAGCCGATTTCCTCAAGCTCGGGGCGGTCGGCCGCGACAACCCCGATTGCAAGTAGGCGCGAGGCGCTCGGGAAATAATGATGGCAGCCAATAATGCCGCCTCGCGTCTTTCTTCGGCCGGCGCCTATGCGCTGGAGCTGGAAGGCGTCGGGCGACAATTCGGCGCTCTTGTCGCGCTCGCCGACATCAACCTTCGGGTTGGGGCCGGCGAGCGGCGCGCCGTGCTTGGCTCCAACGGCGCCGGCAAGACCACGTTGTTCAACGCCGTCACCGGCGATTTCCCGCCGACATCGGGAACGATCCGCTTCTTCGGCGAGGATGTGACGAATTTCCCGGTGCACGAACGGATCCGGCGCGGCCTGCGCCGGACCTATCAGATCAGCCAGCTCTTCGGCGGCCTGACGGTGATCGACAGCATTTTCGTCGCCTGCCGCGGCGTCTCGCGCGGCCGTCTGTCCCTGCTTCGCCCTGGCCGCGACGATTCCACCATGGCGCAGGCGCGCACCATCGCGCACGCCGTTCATCTCGAAGACATTCTCGAGACGCCGATTTCGGTGCTCAGCCACGGCCAGCAGCGCCAGCTCGAAATCGCGCTGGCGCTGAGCGGCGCGCCGCGTTTCATTCTGTTCGACGAGCCGGCCGCCGGCCTTTCTCCATCCGAGCGGACCGACCTCGTCGAAATCCTCAACGCGCTGCCGGCCCATATCGGCTACATCATCATCGAGCATGATCTTGACGTCGCTTTGCGCGTCTCGACCTATGTGACGATGATGCACAATGGACGGATTTTCAAAGAAGGCGCGCCGCAGGAGATCGAGAACGATTCCGCGGTGCAGGCCATCTATCTCGGGGCGGGGCATGGCTGACCGGCGTCACGGTTCCGTCGCCGCCGGCAAGGCCGTCCTGCAGGTCCAGGACCTGCAGGTCTATTACGGCGAGTCGCACGCGCTGCAGGGCGTTTCGCTCGGCCTCGATCGCGGCATTCTCTCGGTGGTCGGCCGCAACGGCATGGGCAAGACCACGCTCTGCAATACGATCGTCGGCCTGATGCGGGCGCGCTCCGGCGCCATACGCTTCGAGGGCCGCGACATATCGAAGCTCGAGCCGCATGAGATTGCGCGCGCCGGCATCGGCTTTGTGCCGCAGGGGCGCCGTCTTTGGCCGAGCCTGACGGTCGATGAAACCTTGCGCCTTTGTTTTCGCGCCGGCGCCGGCGGCGGTTCGTGGGACGTCGAGCGGATCTATGCGACATTCCCGCGCCTCGCCGAGCGCAAAAGCAATGGCGGCGGCCAGCTCTCAGGCGGCGAACAGCAGATGCTGGCAATTTCGCGCGCGCTGCTCGCCAATCCGAAACTTCTGGTGATGGACGAGCCGACTGAGGGTCTGGCGCCCGTCATCGTCGCGCAGGTCCGCGATCTCCTGATCCGCCTGGCGAGCGAAGAGGATCTGTCCGTGCTCGTCGTCGAGCAGAATATCGGCGTCGCCACTGCGGTCTCCGACCGAGTGGCGATCATGGTCAACGGCCGCGTCAACCGCATCATGGAAGCGGGTGAACTGGCGCGGGATCGCGAATTGCAGCAGCGTCTGCTCGGCGTGGGCCGCCACAGCGACCAGCAGCCGCAAGCGCCTGCTGTTTCCGACGACGCGGAGGGCGAGCGCCCCGCCAGAATTTACCGCGTAGCGCGTCAGGGCGGCGATACGACCGACGGCGAGGCCGAACCGCTCTACCGGGCCGAGAGTCTGCCGAACCGCTGGGGCGTTCGTACAGGCGTGCGGCCATTGCCGCAGTCCCCCGGCGCGGAGGCCGAAAAGCGGGAGATGTTCGTCATTCCGCCGGCCGAGCGCTTCGGTCGCACTGCGCTGGTGGTCGGCACATTCGACACCAAGGGCGCCGAACTTAATTACATCCGCGATCGGCTGCGCGCCTTGAATATCGAGGTCAGGACGGTCGATCTTTCGACCTCGGCCAAGATTTCGCGCGCCGATGTGACGCCGATGCAGGTCGCTTCGATGCATCCGGGCGGATCGAGCGCGGTTTTTTCAAGCGATCGCGGCGCGGCGGTCGGCGCCATGGCCGAGGCGTTTGCGCGCTGGATCGTCCGCGAGCGCAGCGTCGGCGGAATCATTTCGGCGGGCGGGTCGGGCGGCACGACGCTCGCCACCGCCGGCATGCGGCGCCTGCCGGTCGGCGTGCCGAAAATCATGGTCTCGACCGTCGCCTCGGGCGAGGTCGGCGCCTATGTCGGCCCTTCCGACATTATGATGCTCCATTCGGTCGTCGACGTTCAGGGCGTCAATTCGATCACCGAACAGGTGCTGGGCAACGCCGCCCATGCGCTCGCCGGCATGATCTCGGCGCTGCCCGCCGCCGGTGTCCGCGAAGCGCGCCGCCGCCTCGCGCGGCCGGCGATCGGCATCACCATGTTCGGCGTCACCACGCCGGCCGTGCAGGCGATCGCCAAGCGCTTCGAGGGCGATTACGACTGCCTGGTCTTCCACGCCACCGGCGTCGGCGGCCGATCGATGGAGAATCTCGGCGATTCCGGATTGCTGTCGGGCTTCATCGACCTCACCACGACGGAGGTCGCCGATATGATGGTCGGCGGGGTTTTCCCGGCCGACCGCGATCGTTTCGGCGCCCCAATCCGCACCGGATTGCCTTATGTCGGCTCGGTCGGCGCGATCGACATGGTCAATTTCGGCCCGCGCGAAACGGTGCCGGAAAAATTCCGCAACCGCCGTTTCGTCATTCACAATCCGAACGTCACGCTGATGCGCACCACCCGCGACGAGAACCGCGCGATCGGCGAATGGATGGGCGGCCGCTTCAACCAGATGGAGGGCCAGGTGCGCCTGCTGCTGCCGGAAAAGGGAGTCTCGGCGCTCGATGCGCCGGGCCATGCGTTCTGCGATCCCGAAGCGGACAACGCCTTGTTCGAGTCGCTGGAGCGGACAGTGCGTCAGACCGGCCGCCGCACAATCGAGCGGGTCGACGCCAATATCAACGAGCCGAAATTCGTCGAGGCGGTGGTCGCCGCTTTTTCAGGCATCAATCCCCGCAAAGAGAGGAGGGCGTGATGGCCCGATTTGAGCGCAACGCCATTCTCGCCAGGTTGCAGGAGATGAAACGCACGCGCCGGCCGATCATCGGCGGCGGCGCCGGCACCGGCCTTTCCGCCAAATGCGAAGAGGCCGGCGGCATCGACCTGATCGTCATCTATAATTCCGGGCGCTATCGCATGGCCGGCCGCGGCTCGCTGTCGGGGATGATGCCCTATGGCAACGCCAATGAGATCGTTGTCGAGATGGCGCATGAAGTGCTGCCGGTGGTGAAGAAGACGCCGGTGCTCGCCGGCGTCAACGGCACCGATCCATTCTGCCTTTTCGATCCCTTCCTCGACGATCTGAAAAGGCTGGGATTTGCCGGCGTGCAGAATTTCCCGACCGTCGGCCTGATCGACGGTCTGTTCCGCGCCAATCTCGAAGAGACCGGCATGTCCTATGCGCTCGAAGTCGAGATGATCGCGCTGGCGCACGCCAAGGACATGCTGACCACGCCCTATGTCTTCAGCGCCGACGAGGCGCGGGCGATGGCGGAGGCGGGCGCTGACATCATCGTCTGTCATTTCGGCCTGACGACCGGCGGCGCGATCGGCGCCCAGACCGGCCGGAAGCTTGCCGATTGCCCCGCTTTGCTCGACGAATGGGCGTCGGCGGCGCTCGCCGTCAACAAGGACGCAATCATCCTCGCCCATGGCGGACCGGTTGCCGAACCGGCGGACGCCGAATTCATCTTGCGCAAATCGAAAAATTGTCATGGCTTCTATGGCGCGTCCTCGATGGAGCGCCTGCCGACCGAACGGGCGATGACCGAACAGACGAAGAAGTTCAAGGCGATCGCCTTCGGGTGAAAGGCCAAAAGGGGAGAGAACATCATGGGCGCGGAAACCTTCGGGTCGCTCATCCTGAGTTTGATCGTTTTGGCGATCATCATCGTCGTCGCGGTCTATCTGTTGCGCTGGCTCTATCGCCGCTCGACCAAGGAGACGGCGTTCGTGCGCACCGGCTTTGGCGGCGAGAAAGTGGTGGTCAGCGGCGGCGCCTTCGTCATTCCGGTGCTGCACGACGTCACCCTCGTCAATATGACGGTGATGCGCATCGAAGTGGCGCGCCGCGACGCCCAGGCCTTGATCACCAGAAACCGCATGCGCGTCGACGTGATCGCCGAATTCTTCGTCAAGGTCGGCTCGTCGCGGGAGGAGGTTGGCAATGCCGCGCAGACTTTGGGGCGCCGCACGCTGGAGCCGGACGGGACGCGCGATCTTCTCGAAGGGCGTTTCGCCTCGGCGCTGCGCACCATCGCCGCGCAGATGACGCTGGAGGAGATGCATGAGCAGCGCCAGGATTATGCGCAAAGGGTGAAAGCCGCGGCTCTCGAGGGGCTGGCGCAGAACGGGCTTGAGCTTGAGAGCGTCGCCATCGTCGACCTCGACCAGACCCATCTCGAATTTTTCGACAGTTCCAACGCCTTCGACGCCGAGGGCCTGACGCAATTGACCGAGACGATCGAAACGCGCCGGCGCATGCGCAATGAGATCGAGCAGCGCACCCAGGTCGAGATCCGCGTGCAGAACCTCGACGCCCAGCGCAAAGTGCTCGATATCGATCGTGAAAGCGAATATGCGCGGCTCGCACAGGAGCGCGACCTTGAAGTGCGCCGCACCGCGCAGCGTCTGGAACTGGCGCGAGATAGGGCGATCCGCGATCAGGAAGGCGAGCAGGCGCAGATTGCCGCGCGCGAGGAGATCGAGAAATCGCGTTTCATCCAGGAGCGCAATCTCGCTGAGGCGCGCATCCAGAACCAGGAAGACACCCAGCACCGAGAAATCGCCCGCCGCCGCGCGATCGACGAAGCCGAGATCAAGTCGCGCCAGCAGACCGAGCATGAGCAGATCGCGCTCGACCTCGCGCTGGAGAAGGCGCGCATCAACCGCGAGCGCGAGCAGAGCGAATTGGAAGTGACGCGCCGCCGCGCACTCGAACTCGCCGAAATCGAGCGCCAGATCGCGTTGGCCGCCAAGGGTGTGGAACTGACCAGGGCGGAGGCCGAGAAGCGGCGTTCCGAAATCGTCTTCAACCAGGAGATCGAGGCCTCGCGCATTGCGCAGGACCGTTCGCTGGATCAGGTGCGCATGGAGCGCGAGCGCGCGCTCGACGCGTTGCAGATCGCCAAGCGGCAGGCGTTCGAGGAAGCCGAGATCGCCGCCGGCGAGGAAATCGAACGCTCGCGCATAGCCACCGAGCGCGGGCTCGGCGCCGCGCGGCTCGCCCGCGACGGCGATCTGCGCCAGCTCGCGGTCGAGCGTGACAGAGCGATCGAAATCGCCGAAATGCAGAAGGCGATCGAAGTCGCCAAGAAATCGGCCGAGCGTTCGGCGGCGGTCGCGGTCTCCGAGACGGCGCGCGCCAAGGCGGTGGAGGCGGAAGAACAGGCGTTCACCGTGCGCGAGCGCGAAATCGCCGAGCGCCGCAAGCTCACCGATCTGATCGGCGCGCGCCGCGAGAACGAGCGTGAGGCGTTGCGCCTGACCAGCAAGGCGGACGCTGAAAAAGCCGCGGCGACGAGCTTCGCCGATGCCGTAAAAATCGCCGCCGCGGGCGAGGCGGAGGCCGAGAAGATCAGGGCGCTCGCCGCCGCCGCGCGCTATGACGTCGACGCCAAGGGCCGCCGGCAACTCAACGATGCGGAAAACCTGCTCTCCGACGCCTCGCGTCAATCGCGTTTCCGCGAGAAGCTGTTGGAGCGGATCGAGGGCATCGTGCGCGAGAGCGTGCGGCCGATGGAGAAAATCGACGGCATCAAAATCCTGCACATCGACGGCGCGATGGGCGGCGCGCAGAGCAATCGTAACGTCACCGACGAAGTCATCGATTCGGCTTTGCGCTATCGCGTGCAGGCGCCGATGATCGACAGCCTGATGAAGGAAATCGGCATCGAGGGCGGCAGCCTTGGCCGGATGACGGAAGTGCTGCGCGACGCCAAGGATATCGAAGCCCTTACGTCGAAGCGCGCGAAAGCGGCGAGGCCGCCAAAGGGCGCGCCCGAGGAAGGACAGGACGACGATCGTGACCGCTAGCGGGCGCGGCAATGGCTAAGGTCTATGTCTCGAACGTCATCCCCACCGCCGTCGGCGCCGTCTGGGCCGTCGTGCGCAATTTCAATGGCCTGCCGGACTGGACGGGCTTCGTCGCCGAGAGCCGCATCGAGCAGAACCTGCCGGCCGACAAGATCGGCTGCATCCGGAATTTCCGGCTGAAGAACGGCGGGCGCATCCGCGAGCGGCTGCTGGCGCTCTCCGATTATGAAATGTCCTGCACCTATGCGATCCTCGAAAGCCCGATGGGCGTCGAGAATTATGTCGCGACCCTGCGCCTGATACCCGTCACCGACGGCGACCAGACCTTCGCCGAATGGAGCGCCGAATTTGACGCCGCGCCCGATCGCGAAGCTCAGATAGCCGACGATGTCGCGCGCGACGTCTTCGGCGCGGCTTTGGCTTCGCTCAAGATCAGGTTCGCGCTGAAGCCCCATGGTTGAAGTCCGCCGCAGCACGATTCTCCATGCGCCGCTGGAACAGGTCTGGGAGATCCTGCGCGACTTCAACGGCCATGAAAGCTGGCATCCCGCCGTCGCCGTGAGCCGGCTCGAAGAGGACGCGTCCGGCGATCTCATTGGCGCGGTGCGGGACTTTCGCCTCGCCGACGGTTCACGCATTCGCGAACAGCTTCTCGCACTCTCGGACGCTGAGACCAGCTTCGCCTATTGCATTCTCGAAGCGCCGGTCCGGCTGCGCAATTACGTCGCCGAGGTTCGCCTGCGCCCGGTGACCAGCGACCGGACCTGCCTCTGGCAATGGCGCGCGCAGTTCGACGCTTCCGGAGCGACGCGCGAGCAGCTTTCGCACTTCATCGCGGAGGATATTATCGAGGCGGGATTTCGGTCTGTGCGCGCAATTCTGGCGCGGGGCGATCGCCCGCCTCTCGCGATCGCGCCGCGGCCGACCGCGCCGCCAGCGCCATCGTCGAGCGGCGCCATCGAGGCGGCCGCGATCGTCATCGCCCGATATGGCGGTCCGGAAGTCCTGGAGCCGCGCGTTGTCCGCGTTGCCGCGCCGGGCCCGGGTGAGGTGCGCATCCGACAGACGGCGATCGGCGTCAATTTCATTGATGTCTATTGCCGCGCCGGCCGTTTCGATCTCGTCGCGCCGCTGGGCGTCCCTGGGCTGGAGGCGGCGGGCGTCGTCGAGAGCGTCGGCGCCGGCGTCTCGCATCTCAAGCCCGGCGACCGCGTCGGCTATGCCTGCGCGCCGCCCGGCGCCTATGCGGCGATGCGCGTCATGGAGGCGTCGCTGGTCTTCGGCCTGCCGGACTTTCTCAGCAATGAGGCGGCGGCGGGGCTGCTTCTCAAGGGCATCTCCGCCAGTTTCCTGCTCCATGACGTCCATGCGGTCAAACCAGGCGACATCGTTCTCGTCCATGCGGCGGCCGGCGGGGTTGGCTCGCTGCTCACGCGCTGGGCGGCGGCGCTTGGCGCGACCGTCATCGGCATTGTGTCCAATGCCGCGAAGGCCGAGCGGGCGAAGCGCCACGGCTGCGCGCATGTCGTGATCTCGCCTGACGAGGATTTCGCCGCCGCCGCGCTGCGATTGACGGCAGAGCGAGGCGTCGATGTCGTCTATGATGCGGTCGGCAAAGATACGTTTGAGGCCTCGCTGCGCTCGCTCGCGCCACGCGGCCATCTCATCAGTTTCGGCCAGGCTTCCGGCGATGTCGGCGCCTATTCCATCGACAGGTTGGCGAGCCGCTCGGTCACGCTGTCGCGGCCGAATTACGTTCACTACACCGACACGCCGGAGAAGCTGCGGGCGCAGACCGATCGCCTGTTCGCCGCGCTCAGCGCCGGCATCATCGAGGCCGAACGTCCGACGCTCTATCGGCTCGCCGAGGCGCGGGCGGCGCATGCGGACCTGGAAGCGCGCCGCACGATGGGGGCGCTGGCCCTCGTTCCATAGCACAGGCGAGCGTCGCTCGTTGTATAGATCGACGTAATATTGAATTATTACTTTATGGTGCGAATGAGTTAGTTTCGAATCGTTCAAATCTACACTTTAGAACACTTCCATACATTGTATTCTTGCATTGACTTGCTTCCCGCGGATGCGTATTTCGCTTCCCGAGAGCGATTGAGGTGCAAGCATGCGCGATGGTTCCGATATGAAGGTCAGCGCGGGGACGCCAGCGGCGCCGGGCGAAACGCCCGCTGCTTCCGAGCAGTGTCTCGATATGTTGGAGCGGCGCCGGTCGGTGACGCCGCTTCGGCTCGCCGAGCCGGGCCCGAATGCGCAGGAGTTGCGGCGGCTGCTCGCCATCGCCCTGCGCGTGCCCGACCACGGCGCCTTGAAGCCGTGGCGTCTCATCCTCGTGCAGGGGCCGGCGCGCGAAGAGCTGGCCGGCAAACTGGCGGCGGCGTTTCTCGAATCCGACGCGCAGCGCCAATCGGCGGGCGCCGACCTCGCCACACGTAAGATCAAGTCGATGCTGACCGCGGCGCCCCTCGTCGTCATTGTGGTCAGCCGAGCCGATGCGGCGACGCATATCCCCGAATGGGAGCAGGTCCTGTCGGCTGGCGCCGTCTGCATGAATCTGATGAACGCGGTATCCGCGCTTGGCTATGGCGCGATCTGGCTGAGCGGATGGGCGGCCTATGATCCCGCCGCCTTGGAGATTCTTGGGCTTGCCTCCGACGAGAAGGTCGCCGGCATAATCCCGATCGGCACGCCGATCGAAGGCCCGCAGGATCGCCCGCGCCCCGCCCTCGATGAATTCGTCACGGTCTGGGGCGCGGCATGAGCGAGATTGACGCCGCTTTCGTCGATTCGGCGAGCGCTCTGCTGCATTGAAGGAAACAGGCGATGCACGCCCCGCAGACCTCGACGGCCGCCGAGCCTGTGCTTCTGCGCGAGGCGTCGACGCCGAATGTCTGCCCGTTCGCGCGCGACGCTGAAGCGCCGGGGCTACGCGTCGACAGATTCGCCATGCTGTTTCTCTCGCTCGCGCGGTTTGTCGGGGCGGCCTACGCCACCGATGAGGCCGGCTGCTGGGAGGCCGCGCATCGATGCGCCGACGACGCCGTCGGTCCGATTGAAGGACCCTTGTTCGTTGCGCGCGCGGCGGCGCTCGTGCGCGCCATTCGACGCTATCGCGATCGGGATTTTACCTATTGGCCGCCCTCGTGCAATCGTCTCTCGAACGACGAATCCAGGCTGATGCGACTCATCGAGGCCGCGCGCGGGACGGACTTGCCCGCGGCGGAACAGGCGGCCGCCGCGATTACAGGCAAAAAGCGCGGCGCCAAAGCGATCCGCGAGGCGGCCAGCGAGGTCGCAAATCTGTCACGCGCGCCAGCCATGCGTCCATCGCATTTATACCCCGCGCTTCGCCCATCCGCCGGCGGGTTTGCGCAGAGACATAGAGCGTGACGCGCAATCGACGCTGATGCGAAGCCGCCGCGGCTTCAGTGCGCCGGACAATCGGGCGGCGGCGTCGTGTGGTCGCTCGATTGGCCGCCGCGCCGCACGTCGCGATTAAAGGGATAGGCGGGCGCCGCGGGGGCGCTGCAATGGTCGAGATCATTGTGGCCCAATCCGAGATAGGCGGGGGTCGGCTCATAGGTCCCGAACGGCACGCCCAATTGAGCATGCGCGGCCGTTGGGCCTAGCGTCAAAACCAAAACGACCGCCCACACGCGCATCGAATCGCTCCTCGCTCACGCGTCCTCGTCGGCCCTTGCCGTGGTGATTTCGAACGCCAGCGGTGGGTCGACCATATCACAAGTCCAGGAAATATTCACCGGACGGCGCGGAGGCTCTGACGCATGAGGCCGCGGGCCGGTCGCGTCGCTGATTTCGGGGGAAAGCAGATGGACCAACGCTGGGACCATCGAAGTCGCCGGGGCTACGCGATCTGACGACGTCGGGGAGACATAAAGCGACCTCCCCCTTTCCTCGCCCGATCGAAACTCCGCGCCAAATGTTCCGGGGCGAACTGGGCGCGATGGGCTTTGCCGCGGCCAATGCTGAACGGGTCAATCGCCCCGCCGTCGTCGCTAGCCCCGACGGGACACTGTCGGGATGGTCAAAATAATCATTATATCACATATCAATAAATCGCCTTTTATTTTATTTTATCTTGCTCTATGCCAGCGTGGGAGAGACCCCGCGACGCCCTCTGCCGAGTTCACGCGGCGCGCGCTTTATTCGTAAGCCGCCGCGCGAACGCTCTCTGTCTCGCGATGAGTGGAATGCGAGAATCCATTGCTTACAGGATTACTTCTGAAATGCCCACGACATCCATTAGATCGATATATTACATAATTGGGTAACTTGATGACCGTTCTTCTCAGGTACGATGATGTCCGCGCCACCGTCCCATATTGGCGGTATATGAGCGGAGTTTTTTCTCGCGCCGGCAAATTGAAGTCACATTGCACCCGGCGACAGATCCTGAGTTTCATCATAGATTCGTTGGCGCGCCCGATCCGTCGCGCGGAATGGTTCGCCTATGTCGACTCGCGGCTGCCATCGGGCGTTCCTTCACGAACCGCCGCCCATGTCATCGCCTATACGGCGCGACGATACTTGCGTTACTGGCTCAGTCCGCAGGCGAGAATCGACATTTTGCGCGATCACTACGACATTCTGGGCGAGCGGTTTTCTCCGGCGCTGCTGGAAGCGATGCAAGCCGCTTCGGGCTCGCTGCTTGGCGGACTGGTTGGAAAGAGCGGACGTGATTATACGGTCACCCTCCACTACGCGATGACGAAAGAGGGCGAAATCGAGATTCGATTCAACGACGTCGATCTCCGCGCAAAACTGGCGACCATCCGCGGCACATTCGGCCGCCATACCGATGGCCGCCTGGTTTTTTGGGTTGGCGCCATTCAAGGGCCGCGGCCCCCTTTGGGACGCGACGAAATCTCTCACGCCACCCGCGATCTCAATATCCTGCGGCCCAAGCAGATCGTCCTGCATGCGGTTTGCGCATTATGCGCATCCATCGGCGTTGAAACGCTTTTTCTTCCGTCAAACAGAAATCATGTGGCGCGTGGCTGGTGGCGGCGTTGGATTTTAACCGACAAGATCGCCAGCGACTACGATGGGTTCTGGCTGGAGTTTACCTCGCAAAGAACGGCCTGGGGCGACTATCGCCTTTGCCTGCCGTTGCCGCGCCGCAAACTCGAGGACGTCCCATCGAAGCGCCGCAAGGATTGGCTGCGCCGTCATGCCCAGCTCGACGCCTTGGCCGGGGAGATCGCGGCGATTTTTGAGGCGTCCGGCTGCGCCGTCGAAGCCGCGGCGGTCGCACAGGACGTGACGCAAGCAAGTTCGAGGGACGATGCGCCCGCCAGTCGCGAACTCGCATCGCCCTCTCAACTAGGTATGGCGCATACCCGCGTCGGGTAAGGGCGCGATTTGAAGAAAGGTCCTTGACGTTTGCACACGCCGCCCCGATCTCCCTGGCATTCCCCACTGAAAGCAGAGAGGACGATGACGAAAATTATTTATGGTGTAATCATTGGTTTATTCATTGGAACATCGGCCAGCGCCTGGGCCGCCCACCTGTTTGGCTCAGGAACATTGAACGGATGGACGGTCACCAACCAGGGCGAGGCGATTTGCGTCAATCCCATCGTGGTTGAAAGCGTGAACGAGATCGATTGCGAGTGACGTTCGCTGGAGCCGAGGTCAAAAGCGCCCAGCGCAAATAGCGCCCGCGCCGTCAGAATCGCTCTGCGCGATGCTGACGGCGCGGATCCGGACGTTGGGGGGACGCGGCCGCGGGGCGCACATTGAGATTGTTGCGCTCCGCATCGGATGTGCTGACGTGCGCCATATCGGGGTTGCCCTGAATAGGGGTCTTGATAGCGCCAGTGCATTCGGCCGGGCTGCGGCGGAACGAATTAAGGCAAATCAAACTGATCCACTACCATCACCAAGGTAGTGGGCCAGTTTGAATAAAGCAGCGCGAAGCGCGCTATTGACAGGAATTGATTTCCCTAAAATCCAAACGAACAATTGATTTGATTCATCATTCCTATGTCGTAATCTCGACACAGCGCCGACGTGACCTGAGAGGCTCCGGCGCCAGAGAGACGTAGACGTGCTCCCGCCGCCCTTTAGGCCGGAGTGAGCAATGTCAGAACAACCCCTTACCTTC
This sequence comes from Roseiarcus sp., assembly GCA_036513315.1. Taxonomy (GTDB): domain Bacteria; phylum Pseudomonadota; class Alphaproteobacteria; order Rhizobiales; family Beijerinckiaceae; genus Roseiarcus. The sequence goes on along the minus strand of DATBZF010000109.1, from coordinate 1,673 downwards.
GATCAGATTCAAACCATGCGGATGGCCATTGATATGGCCGCGAGCGCATTAGGTCCCCATGTTAGCCGTCGCGCTAAAATTGTCAGCGCGATCGTTCCGTATGCCGGTCTTGACGGCCATAGCGCCGCGACATTGGCCAATCTCGCGCTGGAGCAAATGGGGCTTGCGATCCGCGTATCTGACGATGAGCACGACAAGGCGCGAGAGAGCGGCTAAGCGCTGGCGGTCGCCGCGTCTCTGGGATATTGATTGAAGAGACCGGGCAGGGGCGCAATCCCTGTCTAGGTCGACATCGCCAAGCTCTGGCCTCGTGTAACGCAATTTACACGAAGGGCTCTAGCTATGGCAAGTATTGGAGCGCCCCCGCACGGCGCCCGGCTAATCGCGATTTTCTTAATAGGCTTCGTTGCCTTTTGGACTCCATTCCATCAGGCCGAGGCGAACGGAATCGGGACCGCCGTACTGAAGGCGGAATGTGGTCCGATGTTCGTCCCCGAAAACATCGTCATAGATGATAACTCCGTCTGCGAACAGCAAACGGTCGCCGTTGCGAATGTCGGTCTTTTCCGGGCCGTCCAAGCTCTGGGCCTTGTCCGGCGGCAATCTAATTGTGATCCCGTTGAAGCTTTGGGGAGGGAGATAAAAATTATTCTCAGGGCCAATCGTCGACATTTTTTCGGGGGAGCCGCCTTCTTCCGAACTCATACTAGGGGGGAATATGTCAAATTGCCCTCCCATACGGACGTGGTAAGCTGGCGTGTTCCCGAAATTTTTGACGTTCCATTTAATCTCCAACGGAACTGCGTCGAGGTTCAGCACTTGGTCTGGGACGAGATGGACGTAAGCGCGCAGTTGGCGTTTTTCTTGGTCGCGCTGAACCCAAAGGATGAGGGCCGAGATCGCCGTATAAGCAGCAACGGCTATCAATGTGAGAAGAGATACCCAGTTCTTCCCTTTGCTGAAATAGCCGCGCTTTTGGGGCTTGCAATTTGGGGGTTCGCTTGGGGATTGCCTCGGCGGAACGCGGCCGGATTCGCCGCCACGCTCAGTGCCGAGGGGATGCTTGATCATGGGGGGCTTTTTGCTCGGCGCTCATATCCTGGGCCTTTCTTGGGGCCTTTCCGGTAACGCCTTCGTCTCTCCCAGCTATCTTTGCGCCTCGGAACAAGCCTACGGCTGGGCGCTCGCTTCCCATGCCTCAAGCACAGAGACCATATCAGAAATTTCCCAAAGGCGATCAGTAACGCCAGCGGCCATGGCCGGAGTCGTCTTGAGCGTCTTAATGAATGCGGACAAAGTTGTAAGAGAAGAAATGCAGCGACATCGCGTGAGCGTGGTTTTCCATCTTCTTTGAAAACGTATCCGTCAAGCGCGTCATGCGGCGCGAGTGCATCCGCACATTGAGATTGTTGCGCTCCGCATCGGATGTGCTGACGTGCGCCATATCGGGGTTGCCCTGAATAGTGGTCTTGATAGCGCCAGTGCATTCGGCCGGGCTGTGGCGGAACGAATTAAGGCAAATCAAACTGAGACACTACCATCACCAAATGGAACTTGACAAGAACAAAGAACGAACATATAAGCAACCACCCTTGTAACCGGGGAGGTTGTGATGGTGCATCGGGCTGTTGGGGTTGTGCAGGATATGGTTGAGCTCGCCGCCTTGGCGGCGT
>DATBZF010000108.1:0-45974 GCA_036513315.1 Roseiarcus sp. | reverse complement strand
CGAGGAAGGCGAGTTCGAGCGTCGCCGGCAGCCGGCCGAACACGACTTGCGTGACGCTTTCGCGCAACGAAATCGAAGTGCCGAAATCGCCGCGCAGGACATGGCCGAGCCAGATCGCGAATTGCACCGGAATCGACTTGTCGAGCCCATAGAGCGCGCGCAGGTCGGCAATGTCCTGCGGGCTGGCGCCGGGGCCGGCCATCATGGCGATCGGATCGCCCGGCGCGACGCGCACCAGCACGAACACCACCACCGCGACCCCGAAGAAGGTCACGACGAGCGAAGCGAGGCGGATGGCGGCCGCGGACAGGCGCATGGGCGGGTGGCACCAAAGTAATCGGCGCAGGCCCTTCTCCCGCTCGGCGGCAGGGCTGTCCGGGGAAAAGAATTCGGTTGCAATACTTCACCTTTTGCAACCCTAGCACGTCGTGCGCGGCCTCGTGCCGGGCATCCACGCCCAGAAGCCACCGCCAACATCAAAGTTTGTTTGCAGCGGCGCCGCTTGCGGACGAATGCTCCGCATTCGCCTTGGGATAGCCGGGACAAGCCCGGCCACGACGACGAAGTACGGTACACAAGCTAATTGCATCTCCGTTTGCGCAACTTTTCGTTTCCCCGGACAGCCTCCGCTCAGCGAGAGAAGGGAAGGCCGCCGCGCGCTTTAAGCCGGCTGAACGAGCTGCGGCAGGATTGCGCCGGAAAGGTTCGGCGTGACCTTGACGCTGGAGGCGTAGAGGATCGGCTGCACATATTGGAACAGCGGAATCACATAGCCTTCCTCGGCGATGTATTTGTCGACCGCTTTATAGCCAGCGATGCGCTTGGCCTCATCAGGCTCGCCCCAGAGTGGGCCGATCTTGGCGATCAGGTCGTCCGACTTCCACGCGCAATGCGGGCTCGGGCCGAACATGGCGAAGCCGGTCGAGGTCGAGGGATCGCCGATCGCATTGCCCCAATTGTAGAACGCCGCCGGCGCCAGCTTGTGGCCGAAGCGCAATTCGAAATGTTTGGCTATGTCGTAGACTTCGATATTGGCCTCGATGCCGACCTTGCGCCACATGCCGACGATCGCCTGGATGATTTCGAAATCCTTCGGCTTGAAGCCCTTGGTCGTCTGTATCGTGAATTTGGCCGGCTTCTCCGGACTGTAACCGCTGGCGGCGAGCAGTTTCTTGGAGAGTTCAGGATCATAGGCGACTTTGATTGAAGGATCGAAGGCGGGATATTCGGGCGCCTGCAACGTGTCGATCGGCACGCCATAGCCTTTCAACAGGCGCTCGACGATCAGCTTCTTGTCGATCGCATGGCAAGCGGCGAGGCGCACGTTCTTGTCGAGCATCACCGGCTCGACATTGGTCAGGAAGATCATCGCAATGTCGGAGACGGGCGTAGTTTCGCCGGCGAGCCCCTTCCTGGTCTTGAGCCGATCATATTCCTCGTAAGGGATGTCGAATGTGACCTGCGACTTGCCAGATTCAATTTCAGCGACGCGGCTCGCGGCATCGGGCACGAATTTGATGATCACGGTCTCGAAAGCGGGCTTGGCGCCCCAGTAATTGGCATTGGCCTTCAGGCGCACGAAAGCGTTGCGCTCGTATTTCTCGACCAGATAGGGGCCGGTGCCGATCGGCGCGGCCTCGAAACCCTCGGCGCCGACCTTGGTGTAATAGGCCTTCGGCAGGACATAGCCGGTGAGGAACGCCATCCATTTGAACAAAGCCGGATCATATTCCTTGACGTCGCCGGTGATGACGTCGTCGGCGACTGCGAGATTGCTGATCTTCGACCAGACGAAATTGATCGGGTTGCCGGTCTTGGGGTCGGCGGCGCGTTGCAGCGACCAGACGACGTCCTCAGGCGTGAACGGCGAGCCGTCGTGCCACGCGACGCCCTTGCGCACTTTCATCTTGATTTTCTTGTTATCATCGGTCCAGGCCCATTCGGTGATCAGGCCGGGGGTGAACGACAGGTCGGGCTTCTGGCCGATATATTGATCGAACACCGACTGATAGATGCCCTGGATCGTCGGATTGACCGCCGAGGGTCCGTCCGCCGGATCCCAGGAGGGCAGATTGACGTTATAGGCGATCGAGAGCGTCGACCCTTCCGCGGAGGCCGAACCATTGGCGAGGCCGCCAGCGAGAGCGGCGGCGCCGGCGGCGCCGAGTTTCAGAATGTCGCGTCTTGAAGGAATCATGTCAGCGCTCCCGGGGTCGATGGACGAATGCGAATGCATAAGCTTGGTCGAAATGGCTGAACAGAAGAGGAAACCGCCCCCAGTTTCCTATAGAAGTTTTAGACCTAAAATATGTAAATGCAGGATTTTGGCTTGTCAATCGAGGCGCGGGGACGCGCGTCGACGTCGAAACTGGATTTCCGCGTCGAGGCTGGATGCTGTGGGCGACCGTGAAGGGAGCGTCGCCATTTCGTGCGAACCTGCTAACGTCAATGCACGCCTTGCGGCGGGTTTATGCCGCTCTCTGGCGGGAGGCCAACGACAACGAGCTTGAATCGATGAAGAAGCCAAAGAGGAACCGGAAGCCGCCCAGCGGCAAGATGCGCGCCAAAAAGCGTAAACAGGCGGTAAACGCCGTTCGCAACATCGTGGAGAATATGGACGAGGGCACGCTCGGCCAACTGCGCCAGATTCTTCAAACGGAGACGGATTTCGCCGGCGATATGTTCGACGATGATCCTTTGGATCTGCTCACGGAATATATCGACCTCTGCGCGCGGGACGATGGCGACGAGGACGACAAGAACGAAATGCTCGCCGACCTTGTTATCGGGCTGAGCAGGCTTGATATTAACGCAAATGGGGGCGATCGCGAGGCACGCCGGAAAATCGAAGCGATTCATGACCTGCTCGACGAGTCCATAGACAGTCGCACATTGCGCGGGGCTGATCTGATGCTCACGGTCAGGACTCTCGCCGAGGCGGGATGGACCATTCCGGAACGATACAAACAGGCTGTCGCCGCGGATGTGCGAGCGGCGACGACCGATACGAGCGGCCTTCACGAGAGCGATCTGGTGTCGACGTTGATGGTGCTTGCCGATGAGGTCGATCAAAATCCCTTTGAACTTCATGATCGTCTGAGTTCGCTCGTAGCCGCCCTGCCGCCGGAAACCAGCGTTTCGATGTTGTCGGCGCTCATCGATGCGGGCGGCGCGCCGGTGATCGAGCAAGCCGTGGTGGGCTTCGCGCTTAGTCCGGACGCCGGCGTCGCGCGGGCGATGTGCGAGGCTTTGGCCGCTTCCGCCGCGCGGACGCCAGTCGCGAGCCTGCGGATCGAGCGGCTCGTGCGCATGCGCCCCTGGCTCCCGGCGGCGCGGCAGGCCCCACTCGACGCGGCGGTACGCGCCATGCGCCTGAACGCGCTGCCGCCGGCCAAGGTCGCTCTGCCGACAGTCATCAAATGTTACGTTTCGGTTTGCGACGCGTCGGGCACAAGAAATCTGTTCGTAACGCAGAAGACCGGCGCGCGCATGTATCAGATGGCGACAGTGTTGATGAAGGTCGCCGGCGTCGCCGACGCGCTTGTTCTTCGCGACTTGCCCAAATCCGCGATGGACGAAATGGTCCGTGAGATGAAGTCCGCCACGACGGTGGTGGAAACGGATTTGGTCGGCGTCGCGCGCATGCTCGGGCTCGCGATCGCCGATAATTTCGCCTCTGAAGATCCGCCGCCGTTTAAGTTGGTCGAGGTGGCCGAAAGTCTGGGCCTCGGTCCGATTCTTCCCGACTATTCTTCGACGGTGGACATCATCGCAGGGCTGCTGAGCGATCTTCCCGCCGATGAAACAAATCCAGCCGCGGTGCTTAGGGCGCATGCCGACATGCCGCACATCGAATTCGCAGGTCAATGGTTTGAGGCGGGCGAGGCGCTGGAAGATCTGCTTTATCCGATCAAAGGTTCCGAAAGGCGCGTCGCCAAACTCCTGCGGGATTATCTTCCGGATCGGCGTTCGTTCTGGGCGCGACAATGCGCGATTTCGGCGCTCGCGCTCCGCTCCGACCAAGGAAAGCCCTACGCGCCTTGGAAACAATTGGCGCTGGTCGGCCGCGACATCGCCTTCGACGCGCCGCTCGATCAGATCCCCCTGATGCGACAAATAGCGGAAGTCTCCGTCCAGGTTTTTGAGGAACAGCCCTGAAGGAGCGTGAGCGGCGCGGTCGCTTTATCCCTTTGCCAGGCTCCTGATCGAAATCCGCCCCGAACAAGAAACAAAAGGGTCACGGACGAAATCGCCGAGGCATTCGAAACGGCATGCGGAGCACAACCCCCGCGTGCGTCTTGGCCGCCGCCGTCCTACTTCAGATTGCCTGCCACTTCCTTGAATGTATTCTGAAGTTTGGAGCCCAGATTATTCAGCGCTGTGATGATCGCGATCGCGATCAGCGAGGCGATCAACGCGTATTCGATCGCAGTTGCGCCGGATTGATCAGTGAGAAATGCCCTGATGCGATTGAATTTCATTGTTTTTCGTGCCTCTGCGTTGTTTGACAGCTATTTGACAGATTGCAACTTAGAAAAAAAAAATTGAGAACGCGTTAAGCTCTGGCCGCGCATTTCGAGAAGCGGCGTTAACTTTCGTTGCGAAGCCAAAAAAGGCTTCGTCGCCAAACTGATGACGGGCGCTTTTCTTCACGCGGGGAGGCCGTAAAAACCATGCGCGCCATCGAACTCTCCCTGCATTCGTGCCATTGTCGCCAGTCTAAGAGGGCTCGGGCGACCGAGCGCGAAAGCGGCGCAATGGGATATTCGCCGATAAATTCGGCCATGGTAACCTCGCGTTTGGCGAGACCAGGATAGGATCGAAGGGACTTTCACATTCGCCTGTTACTCATCGAGGACAATTCGCGGTTGCGGGAAATACTGACCGAATGCGTGCATGACGCCGGGTGGCGCCTCGATTCGGTTGACACCGCCGCGGCTGCCCGCTCGGCGGCGGCCAGCGCGGAATACAACCTCGCGCTTCTTGACCTCGGGTTGCCGGACGGAGAAGGGATTGAGCTAATCGCCGATCTCAGGCGGGCTGGATTCATCGCGCCGATTTTGGTTATCAGCGCGCGCGCCTCGGTTGAAGATCGCGTCATCGCGCTCGACAACGGCGCCGACGATTATCTGGTCAAACCCTTTAGTCAGATCGAATTGCTCGCCCGTTGCCGCGCTATGCTGCGCCGCCTGGAATCGCGCATGGCCAACGAAATTGTCGTGGGCGCCCTCGCCTTCGACACGAGGACTGGCGCTGTAAGAATCGCCGGCGAGACGATTTCGATGGCGCCTCGCGAGCGTTCGGTGCTCGATCTGTTGTTGCGGAGCGCGGGCCGCGTGGTGCCGAAGGAGCGGATCGAAACGGCATTGTCGGAATTCGGCGACGAGATTTCGACGAATGCTGTGGAGCTCGCCATCTCGCGCCTGCGCAGACGCCTCGCCAATTTCGATCCCGGCATCGCCTTTGAAACGATTCGCGGCGTCGGCTACATGCTGCGCGAGAACACGCGCGATGCCTGAATTGCGTGGCCGCTCCGCGACGCTCTCACGGATTGTCGCAATCAGAGTCCTGCTGTTTGCAAGCCTCGCGATGGCGTTGCAAGCGGCGTCGATCTTCATCACCCATTATTTCGACGATCAGCAGCTCGGGTCCATGATGGTGGAGCTGGAGGCCAACGGGCTGTTTCGCGGAATTATCGCGCAGGGAGACGGCATTCGTTACGTCCTACCCGAGCACATGGCTCGCTACACGCGACAGGATGACGCCTACGTCACGCGCATTCGAAGCTCCGAAGGACAGATTATCTACTCGGACTGCAATGTCATCTGCGACGAACATCTGCTTCCTCAACAGGTAAATCCTCCCGATCATTGGTCGCGCCTGCTTCATCAGGGAAAACCGATTTCCGTCGCGGGAGGACAGGCCTTCGACGTGCAAGGTCAAAGGATTTTCATCGAATTGGCGATTGTGAACGACCACGAACTTGTTATGTGGCAGGTCCTTGAGCGGGCTTTCATCGATGATCTCGCAGTGCCGATGACGCTGATGCTCGCGTTCCTGCTGGGAGGAACGTTGCTATCTCTGCGCGTCGCCTTGAGACCTGTGGAGCGCGCAGCGGCGGATGCGGAAAACGTCGATCCGCTCAATCCCGCCGATCGGCTCAATCTGGAGGGAATGCCACGCGAGATTGCCGAGCTTGGCGACGCGGTCAACCGGACGCTTGCTCGCGTTTACGACATGATGACCGGGCAACGGCTGTTCGTCGCCGCGATCGCTCATGAGGTGCGGACGCCGCTCGCCATGATGAAGCTCGAACTGAGCAAGCTCGATCAGCCACGCGCCCGAAAGGTAGAGGCGGCCATCGACGACCTTGCCCATCTGGTTGGCCAACTAACCGCGCTGGGGCGTCTCGAATGCGCCGATCGGTCGGGCTTTTCATCGCTGGATCTGGCAGCCCTCGGCAGACAAACGGTCGCCGATATCGCTCCATGGGTGTACGATCGACAAGCCTCGATCGCCTTCGTCGAACATGGGCCTGTATCGGTGATCGGAAATAGACCCTTGATCGAGGACGCGATCCGCAATTTGATTGAAAACGCCGTCAAACACACACCGAAGGGCGTCGCGATCGAAGTATCGGTCGGGCCGAGCGAAAGCCTGACGGTTAGCGACGATGCAGGCCTTCTGGCCTCCACTGAACAAGCGAGACCGGAGCCAAACGATGGCGTCGGCATGGGCCTTGAGATCGTTCGGCGCATTATGGCGCTTCATCGCGGGCGTCTCGAGCCGGCGGTCCGAGCGGGCGCCAGGACGAGTATGCGTCTTGTCTTCGCGGAACGCGGCGCCGACTGATCGCCCGGCGTTTCACGGACCCGCTCGATTTTAACCGGGGCTCGACGCGCCTTCGCCCGCCAGCATCTTGCCGAGCAGAAATCCGGAGCCCGCGCCGACGCCGGCGCCCGGCCAGGTCGCCGCGCCGACCAGATGCAGGCCTTTCACCGGCGTACGGTAACGCGACCAGCCGGCGATGGGACGGAACAGGAAGAACTGATCGAGATGATGGCTGCCGGAAAGGCTGTCGCCGCCGATCAGATTGGGGTTTTCTCGCTCGAGGTCTTTCGGCGAGAACACGGCGCGGCCGAGAATATGGGCCGAGACGCCGGGCGCGTAACGCTCGAGGATCGCGATGACGCGGTCCGCGTAGGGCTCCTTGACGGCATCCCAATCGCCCGGCGCGATCATACCCGCCACATCGCCTTCGACTTCGGCGGGCAGCACGCGAACCTGAATCCACAGCACATGCTTGCCCGCAGGCGCCCGGCTCGGATCGACCGTCGTCGGCTGGCCGACGACCAGCACAGGCTCGGCCGGCAGCAGGCCGGCGAGCGCGTCGGCATAGGCGCGGTTCATCGTGGCGAAATCGGGGGCGAGATGGACATAGGCGAAGCGCTTCAGCGCCTCGCCGGCCTTCCATTCGGGCAAAGCGTCGAGCGCCAGATGCACCATCATCGTGCCGGGGCCTGGGCGGAACGCACGCATACGGCGGTCGACCTCCGGCGCGCCGCTGCCTGCGGCAAGCAGCTTGCCGAAAACCAGCGCCGGCGCGACATTGGCGACGATCGCCTTGTTTGCCGTGAAGGCGCGTCCGTCAGTGAGCGTGATCCCGCTCGCACGGCCATTGGCGACATCGATGCGCGCGACCTCGGCGCCAAGCTGCACTTCGGCGCCGAGTTCGGCGAGCAGACCGAGCATCGCTTTGATGATGATGTCGGCGCCGCCCTTGCCGAGCGCCATTCCAAAGCTCTGGTTGGCCATCGCTTCGAGATAGGGGAACAGAGCGCCGCCGGCGACATCGGGCGGAAAGTCGAGATGCATGCCCCAGGCGGCGATCGTCGCCTTGATCTTGTCGCTTTCAAAATTGCGGTCGAGAAATTCGCGCGGCGAGGAGAGCGCGAGCCTCAGCGTGTCATAGAGCCAGGTCAGCCCCTTCGCGCGCCATGCCTTGTAAAGCACTTTGGCCAGCGCGAACGATGGCATCGCCGAGCCGAGCACGCCGAAGATATGCGGCGCGTCGCCGGGAAAAGCGGCCGCCATCTCGCGCCAGCGCTTGCCGTCCCCAGCCGATAATTGGCTTGCGCGCGCCGCCGTCGTTTCGAGATCGGCGCTGACTCCGAACCAGCTGCCGTCGGGGAAGGCGGTGGCGAATGTGTCGCTCGCGGGAGCGAAGGCGAGGCCGTGGCGCGCCAGCGCCGCGCCATAGGCGGCGACGAAGGGCGAGCCGGCGAACAGGCTGAGGTTCATCGCAAACAGATCGTGGCGGAAGCCCGGCAGCGTGGCCTCGCGCGTTTGCACCGCGCCGCCAGCGATCGCGTTGCGTTCGAAAACGCCAACCTTCCACCCTTTGGCGGCGAGATGGATCGCGCTCGCCAAGCCATTGTGCCCCGCCCCGATCACGATCGCATCGTATGCCATAATCCCTCCGCACGGGGCTCCGTCCCATCAGCCGGATCGTGCGTGGGGGTCGGGAAATATGCAAGACGCAAAAAGATCGAGACGGCGCGGCGGTCGGTTTTCATCGCCGTCGAAGCATAACGAGAGGCGTCGATTTCAAGCCGCGCGAAATAAAGATATCGCTGGATTCGATCATTTCGCTGGAGATTCAGCGCATCGCGGCGATCGACGGTTAGGCGTGCGGTCGCCGACGGCCAATCGCCGCGCGGCGGTTCAATTAAGAACGCCAAGCGGCCCTCGCCGCCGATATTTGCATTCTCATAAACTTGCGCTACCGTTGCGCGGCGAATGGCCGATGGCCGCGGGGCGCGCCTAAGGCGGGGCCGGGAGGCGGGGTTTCGTGACCGGGAATGGGCCGAATGGCGAGACGATCGGGCGGGGCCGGCTTGGCGATTCCACCCGTGCGCGCGAAGCCAATAGCGTCGGACCGATTCCCTCGATCGGCGAGATCGGCCTCAACCAGTTCGCGACTTATCTTTTGAACCGGGTCATCGCGACCTGGAACAGCGAGATGCAAGAAGCGCTGCGCGACTATGATCTGACCACCGTCAAAATGCGCACGCTGGCGGTGCTGGCGATCACGCCCGGCCTGACCGTCAACGAACTGGCGATGTTCACCGTCACTGAGCAATCGACAATGAGCCGCATGCTCGACGCGATGGAGGAGCAGGGGCTCATCCGCCGGCAGGCGCGCGAGGACGATTTGCGCGTGCGCGAAGTGCATCCGACTGCCCAAGGGCGGGAGGCGTTCCTGAGGTTCTGGCCGACCATGTACGAACGTTTCGTCAAGCTGTTCCAGGGCATCGGCGAAGAGGAATACCAGGCCTTCGTCGCCACCTTGCACAAACTGATCCGCAATCAGCAGGCGTCGAATATCTGACCAACCGCTCCGCACGGACATCACGCGTCGGGGCTCAACGAAGGGGTGAGTTCATGTTGCTCGATCAATTCGCATCGGCGATCCTGTCGGGATCGATCAAGATCATCGACCTGACGCAGACCCTCATGCCATCGACGCCGGTCATTCAATTGCCGCCGCCATTCGCGCCGTCGAATCCGTTCTCGATCTCGGAAATCTCGCATTATGACGAGCGCGGCCCAGGCTGGTATTGGAACAATCTCGGCATGGGCGAACATACCGGCACGCATTTCGATGCGCCCGTCCATTGGGTCACCGGCAAGGACTATTCCGACGGCGCCTGCGACACGATCAATGTACAGCGCTTCGTCGCGCCCGCCGTCGTGATCGATGTCTCAAAGGAGGCGGCCGCCGACGAGAAATTCCTGATGGAGCCCTCCCATATCGAAGTCTGGGAGAGCCTGCATGGTCGCATCCCGGACGGCGCCTGGGTGTTGATGCGCACCGACTGGTCGAAGCGTACCGATCCCGCATTGTTCCTCAACATGAAGGAAGACGGCCCGCATGTGCCGGGACCGAGCGCGGCGACCGTGCATTTCCTCGTCAAACAGCGCAATGTCACCGGCTGGGGCGTCGAAGCGGTCGGCACGGACGCTGGTCAGGGCTTTGCGTTCGAGCCGGCGTTCCCCGCTCATCATCTAATGCATGGCGCCAACAAGTTCGGCCTCGCCAGCCTTACCAATCTCGACAAGTTGCCGCCGACAGGCGCGGTGCTGATCACCGCGCCTTTGAAAATCGAGAAGGGTTCGGGCAGCCCGCTACGTGTGCTGGCGCTGGTCGCCGGCTGATCAGCGACTGGGATCGCGGGCGTCCCGCGCGCTGCGGCCGGGACGGCCGCGTTCCCAGCCCGCGCCAAAGTTGGCGAGAGCCGACGCGCATGCTGGCGGCCATTTTAGTTGCGAAGTCTACGAGAGGTGAGGCGACCATGCGTTCGATAAACGCCGCGACATTCCTCACGGCGCTGGCGCTCGCCGGTTGCGGCGGCGGGGAGGCGCTACGCACCGGACCGATCAATCCGAATGAAATACGCGCGCTCGCCAGCGTCCATGTCGATCCCGCCGCCGCGACAGCGATGCTAAGCGCCTATCGCGTGAGCCATGGGCTTGGGCCCGTGCGGCTCGATCCGGCGCTGACTGCGATGGCGCAGCACCAGGCCGATGCGATGGTCGCGCGCAATGAATTCTCGCATGATGTCGCCGGCAGTTTCGCTTCGCGCGTCGAAGCTTCGCATCTCGACACGCCGCGGGCGGCCGAGAATATCAGCGGCGGCTATTATTCCCTGGAATCCGCGTTCGGCAGTTGGCGCGAATCGCCTGAGCACAACGCCAATCTCCTGATGCCGCAGGCGACGCGTTTCGGCATCGCGATCGCCAAGGACGCGCGCACGCGCATGCGGGTCTATTGGGCGATGGAAGTGGCCGCGGAGCCCGACAAACCGAGGGGTGAGCCCGCGTTGCTAACCTCGACGTTGGGAGGTCCCGTGGCGGCGTCGCACTGAGCGATCGCTAAGCTGGCGGAACGTCGCGCCAGTTGCGCCATCCCAGCCCCAACGCCGCGGCGGCGAGCGATAATCTGCCGCACCGCGCTTTCGCCTGCAAGGGCGCCGCTTCCTCGTCGCCCGCAGGCGCGGCCTCGGGCGTTCTCCTGCCGCTCAATCGCGACAACGATGACTGAACCCGGGCCGGCACGAATATTGGTCCAAAATCGTCCTGGTCATTCGCCATGTTTGCCTCGAGGGCCCTCCCGGCGCGGACGTAAGATCAGACTTTGCCATATGACGAAGATCGCGCAGGCCAGCGGCGCAGCGTAGGCAAGGGCGGGCGCATTCGCCGCGATCGACGGCGCGATGATCGGATCCGAAACCGCGATGCCGCCGGCGATCCAGCCGAGGAACATTCCCGCCAACAGCACGAAAATGCCGTTCTTATCGATAAACTGCCGGATCAAGGCGCTGCCCCAGAGCAGCATCGGTATGCTCATGGCGAGGCCGAGAACGATATACACGAGACTGCCCTGCGCGATGGCGGCGATGGCGACGACATTATCCAAGCTCATGGCGGCGTCGGCAACAATGATGGCCCAGACCGCGTCGAGGAAATCGGCGCGCCCGCGCTGACGCGACGCCTCGGCGTTCGATGAGTCGGCATCGAGGGCGGCCCGCGTCTCCGCGTCGTCGCGCAGGAGCGTCAATCGCACCGCGATCAACAACAGGATGACACCGGCGGCGAGCTGGAGAAAAGGCAGACGCAACAACACCTGCGCGACCGATCCCATGACCAGGCGAAGGGAGATCGCGCCGATAATGCCAAAAAGCGCGGCCCGCTGCATGTCCTGCGCGGGGAGGCGCCGGCACGCCATCGCGATCACCAGCGCATTGTCGGCGCTCAGCAGCAGATTGACGAATAGGATCTGCAGCGGGACGAGGATAGTCGCGAAGGCCGTCGAAGGGTCGATGCCAAAATCGATCATTGCATACCCGCGGCCGCGCCCACCAATCCTGCGATAGCCACCACGCCGACAATGCCCACAATCAGCCATAAACGCCAGCCGCGCAGCCGCGCGCCTTCAGGCAACGCGGTGACGGCGAGGATCACCAGCAGCGTGACGACAATCGGCAACAGCAGGGCGTTCAGCACCTGCATGCCGACCGAAAGGCGGACCAGGTCAGGCACGAACAGAACCAGTATGGCGCTGCCGACGACCCAGGCCGCATAGCCGGAAAAGAAGCCAAGGCGATGGCGCGCCTCGTATTCGAGCGACCGTTTCAGTCCAAAAATCTCGCCGAGGCCCCAGGCGCACGCCAGCGAACTGACGATGGCGGCCGCCATCGCCGCGCCGACCACGCCGGCGCTGAACACCAATCGCCCGGTGACTTCGCCGAGCAGCGGCGTCAGCACTTCGCTGATCTGGCCAATATTGTCGAGGGAAGCGCCCTGCCCATGCGGCTTGAGCGCCGCGATGGCGACCAGAACCGATGCGGTGACAAGCTGAGTGAGGATGGCGCCGACGATCGTATCCCAGCGCGCCGCGCCATAGTCGGAAGGCGACAGGCGTTTCTCGGCAATGGCGGAAGCCTGATAAAAAATCATCCACGGATTGAAGGTCGCGCCGATCAGCCCGGCGCCGAGATAAAGATAGTTGTAGTCCGCCAGCTTCTGGTCGGCGATGTCGTGCAATATTTCGCCTCCCGATGGATGCGACTGCCAGGCGACGACAAAGAAACTCAATTCAAACAGACCAAACAGCAGCGCGATGCGCTCGACCCGGCGATATTCTCCAGTCAGAACGACGAGGATCAATATGATGCTGGCTACAGGCAGGACCAGCCAACGCGAAGCTCCGTAAAGCTCGCCGACGCCCGCGATCCCCGTGAGCTCAGTCACCAGCGAGCCTAGCGTGGCGGCGACCAACGCCGCGGCGGCGGCGAAAGCGCCGAGGCGACCAAAGCGTTCGCGGACCAGTTCGCCAAAACCGCATCCGCGATAAAGACCGATCCGAACCGCCAGATCCTGCACGAGGATAAGGACGGGAATAAGCAATAGCAGCAGCGGCGCCAGCCGATATCCCCAACGGGCGCCGGATTCGGCGGCGGTGACGACATTGCCCGCGTCGGTATCGGCGAGCATCACCAGCAGCCCCGGTCCCCATACGGCGGCCATCGTCGCAAAAATAGAGACGCGCGCCGGATTTAGCGTCCTTGCCGGAGATGTCGCGGCCGGCGGCGTGTCGGTCGGCTTCATGGGCCGACGCGCCTGCGCGCCGGTCTGGCCCGGGCTTCCTGGCTCATCCAAACGCCATTGACGCCTTCATCAACGCCGACAGGATCGATCAAGGAATCGCGGAGCGCGATATTTCCCATGTTTCCTACCCATTCGTCTGCGCGATTAACGCTTCGTTTTTTTCGTTTGTGAACATTGGGAGCGACTTGTATTGTTCGCGAGCAAAAAACATTTCGCTGAGTCAAGCTTGGCCCGCTCGTTTGGAAACGCTGCAATTGAAGGAGCGACGATGAAGACCCCGGTGAACGTCGCCGTGCGCGGGCTGTTCGCAACGCCCGTCGCGGCGATGGAAGTTCCCAACGCCGAGGCGCGCAACGCCGAATTGAAGGCGATCATTCTCAAGAAACGCAGCGAAACGCCGTCCGTCCAGGCCTCGAACGCCGGCGGCTGGCATTCGGATCGCGAGATTATGGATTGGGGCGGGGAACGCGTCGTCGAGATCCTTGATCTCGCGCGCGAACTCGCCAACCGCATGACCGCCGATCGCAACGGCAAACTGGCGCGGCCGCCATGGAGTATGATGGCCTGGGCCAATGTGAACGGGCCGGGGGACGCCAATATCTGCCATTACCACCCCGGCGCTTTCTGGTCGGGGACCTATTACGTGGACGACGGCGGCTGCGCAACTGACGCCTCTCTCGGCGGCGAATTCGAAATGCTGGATCCGCGCGGCGCTGGTCCGGGCATGTATGCGCCGACCTTGAAATTTGCCGGCGAGGACGGCCAGTCGGTCGGCGCCGCCGAGACCATTCGCCCGCGCCCCGGTTTGCTGTTCCTGTTTCCTTCCTGGCTGTTTCACCAGGTGCGTCCCTACCGCGGCGCGGGTCTGCGCATATCGATCGCCTTCAATTTGAGCATCTGAGAAACGAAAGGTTTCTGCTGTGTCGGTTCCAATCGCGCGGACGTCCAATTATCGGCAGACAGAGATCGTGTCGCTGTTGCGTCAATCGGGGCGCGTCGCGGTCGAGGATCTGGCCGCCCATTTCGGGGTGACCTTGCAGACGATCCGGCGCGACCTTAATGAAATGAGCGAGGCGAAGCTGGCCGTCCGCGTGCATGGCGGCGCGATCATCGCCTCCGGCGTCGCCAATCTCGCCTATGAAGCGCGCCAGCTCGTCGCCCATCAGCATAAAAGACTGATTGGCGAGGCCGCCGCGCGGCTGGTGCCCGACAACGCGTCGCTGCTGATCAACATCGGCACCACCACGGAGGAAGTCGCCAAAGCGCTTGCCGGACATTCCGGGCTGCTGGTCATTACCAACAATCTTCATGTCGCCAACGAGCTTTACCGCAACAAATCGATTGAAGTGATCGTTACCGGAGGATCGATCCGGCAGGGCGATGGGGGAATCGTGGGCGCCATCACCGTTGCGCAAATCGATCAGTTTCGCGTCGATATCGCGATCATCGGCACGTCGGCGATCGATCCGAACGGAACGCTCCTCGATTTCGACGTCCGCGAGGTCGAAACATCACGCGCTATCATAGAGCACGCTCGCAAAATCGTGCTGGTCGCCGACAGCAGCAAATTCTCGCGCTCCGCGCCGGTGCGGATCGCCCATCTCTCGGAGATCGACGTTTTCGTCACCGATCGCCTGCCGAACCTGGCGATTGCCGAAATGTGTCAGCGCTGCGAGGTGAAAGTCATCGAAACCGGCGGGCCCACCGAGGCGGAGGCGGTCGAACCCAGAGAGCCAAGCGCGCAAACAAAATTCTGAAGTTCGTTTTTTTCGCTTGTGAAGTCGTTATTGTTCGTTATAGTTTCTTTTACAGAACGCAGCGCACGCGAATGGGTTCGTGCGAAAAAGCGCTCAAGGGGGGAGAAACAATTGCGCTCTGTCGCCGCGGACAAAGCCAATGCCCTCTACGACATCGCCGTCATCGGCGGCGGCATCAATGGCTGCGGAATCGCGCGCGACGCCGCCGGCCGTGGTTGGTCCGTCTTCCTTTGCGAAAAAGGCGATCTCGCCTCCGCGACGTCGAGCGCCTCGACCAAACTCATTCATGGCGGCTTACGCTACCTCGAATATTATCAGTTCCGCCTGGTTCGCGAAGCGCTGATGGAGCGCGAGACGCTATGGCGGATCGCGCCGCATATCGTCTGGCCCCTTCGATTCGTCTTGCCGCACCACAAGGGCTTGCGGCCGGCCTGGCTGCTGCGGCTGGGATTGTTTCTTTACGATCACCTCGGCGGCCGCAAGCTTTTGCCGCCGACCCGCACCCTGCGCCTTCGCAACGATGTTTCCGGCGAGCCGCTCAAGCCTGAATTTACGCTGGGCTTCGAATATTCCGATTGCTGGGTGGAGGATTCGCGTCTGGTGGCGCTGAACGCCCGCGATGCCGCCAATCTGGGCGCGATTATCGCCCCGCGCTTCCGTTGCATGAGCGGCGAGCGCAAGGACGGCGTCTGGATGCTGTCCATGCGGGACGAACTTGGCGGCGAGATCAGCCAGATCAAGGCCCGCACATTGGTCAACGCCGCCGGCCCCTGGGTCGGCGACGTCCTCGCCCTCGCCTTGCGCAACGATACGCCGGAGTCCGTGCGCCTGGTGAAAGGCAGTCATATCGTCGTGCCAAAACTCTACCAGCATGATCGCTGCTATATTTTCCAGAACGCGGATCGGCGCGTGTTTTTCGCTATTCCCTATCAGCAGGATTTCACCCTGATCGGCACGACGGATCTCGATTACCTAGGCGATCCCGCCGCCGCTGCCGCGTCGGATGACGAGATCGCCTATTTGTGCACGGCCGCGAGCGACTATTTCAAGGCGCCCGTCAGGACTGATCGGGTCGTATGGTCGTATTCCGGCGTGCGCCCGCTCTATGATGATGGCGCGTCGGAGGCGCAAGCCGCGACGCGCGACTATGTTCTGAAACTCGACGCGCCGTCCGACGGGCCCGCTTTGCTGAGCGTTTTTGGCGGCAAGATCACCACCTATCGACGCCTGGCGGAATCGGCGCTGGCGCTGCTCGCGCCCTATTTGCCAAAAGCGCAACGCGCCGAGGGTTGGACCGGCAACGCTCCATTGCCTGGCGGCGACTTCCCGCCTCAGGGTTTTGCCGCTTACGTCAAGGCGATTGAAGCGCGCTATCCGTTTCTGGCGCCCGCTCTGGCGCGCCGCCTGGCGCGCGCTTATGGCGCGCTGGTTCCCGAAGTGCTCGGCGATGCGAAATCGCAAGCCGATCTCGGCAGGATTTTCGGGGCCGACCTGACCGAGGCCGAGGTGCGCTATCTCGCACATCGCGAATGGGCGATGACTGCCGAAGACATTGTTTGGCGACGGTCGAAATTGGGGTTGCGGCTGTCAAAAGCCGAGGTCGCGGAAATCGACAACTATCTGAAAGCTCTGCCGGCGGCGCGCAAAGCGGCCGAATGACAGTCGGAGGAAATAGAGCGTGACGTTTGTTCTCGATCATATCGGGCTTTCGGTCGGCGAAGAAGTCATGATCGACGACGTCTCGCTGACGCTCGAGCAAGGAACGATGAACGTGCTGCTCGGGCCCACGCTTTCAGGCAAAACGACGCTGATGCGGCTGATGGCGGGGCTTGATCGGCCAACGACGGGGCGTCTGTTCGCTGACGGCGTCGAGGTAACCAGGCTCGCCGTGCGGCGCCGTTCGGTCGCCATGGTCTACCAGCAATTCGTCAATTATCCCTCTTTGTCGGTTTACGAGAACATCGCCTCGCCGCTGCGGGTCGCCGGCGTCGCGCGCGCCGAGATCGATGTTCGCGTGAAAGAAGCCGCGCGCTTTCTGCGGCTTGAAAATCTGCTGGAGCGCATGCCCGCGCAATTGTCGGGCGGCCAGCAGCAGCGCACGGCGATCGCCCGCGCTTTGGTCAAGCGCGCCGGACTGGTTTTGCTCGACGAGCCGCTCGCCAATCTCGACTACAAGCTGCGCGAGGAATTGCGCGAGGAATTGCCGCGCATCTTTGCTGAGACCGGCGCGATCCTCGTCTATGCAACGACGGAGCCTACCGAAGCCCTGCTGCTCGGCGGCGTCACGATCACCTTGCGCGAGGGTCGCGTAACCCAGGTCGGGCCGACAGCGCTGGTCTATCGCCGGCCCGAGAATATCGACGCCGCCCGCGTCTTTTCGGACCCGCCTCTCAACGAGTTGGCGATCGACAAGCATGGCGCGCTCGTCACGCTCGAAGGCGGGCGCAATCTGCCTGCCGTCGGCGCCCTGTCGCGGCTCGCCGACGGCGCCTATCGCCTCGGTTTTCGCGCCGACGCCGTCACTATCGGCGAAGCGCAATCGTCGAGCCTGGGCTTTCCCGGTCAGGTCGCGGTAACCGAAATCAGCGGTTCGGAAAGCTTCGTTCACGTCGATGTGGGGCTTGGCGTGTGGGTCTGTCTGGAGGCGGGCGTGCAGGAATGGCAGCCGGGCGACCATGTCGAAGTGCGCGTCGACGCCAACCGGACCTTCGTCTTCGACGCTGCGGGCAAGCTCGCGGCGACGCCCTATATCGCGAAAACGGCCTGAGGGCGAACCATGGCGCGCATCACACTCGACGGCATCGCCCACGCCTACAACGGCAACCCGCGTTCCGATAAGGACTACGCGCTGAAGCCTTTGCACCACGTCTGGGAACAGGGCATGGCTTACGCGCTGCTCGGACCTTCCGGTTGCGGCAAGACGACATTGCTCAACATCATTTCCGGACTGGTGATTCCGTCCGAGGGACGCCTGCTGTTCGACAAGACCGACGTCACCAATCTGCCGACCGAACAGCGCAACATCGCCCAGGTGTTTCAGTTTCCGGTCATTTACGACACCATGACCGTTGCGGAGAATCTCGCCTTCCCTCTGAAGAACCGGCGGCTTCCAAAAGTCGTCATCGAGAAGCGCGTCGCCGAGATCGCCGAAATGCTGGACCTGACGCGCGTGTTGAACAGGCGCGCGCGCGGGCTCACCGCCGACGCCAAGCAGAAAATCTCACTCGGCCGCGGCCTCGTTCGCGCCGACGTCTCGGCGGTTCTGTTCGACGAGCCATTGACGGTGATCGACCCTGCGCTGAAGTGGGAGTTGCGTTCAAAACTGAAGGCGGTGCACCGCGCGCTCGATCTTCTGATGATCTACGTGACGCATGACCAGATCGAAGCGCTGACTTTCGCCGACAAGGTCGTGGTGATGAACGACGGCAAGGCCGTGCAGATCGGCACGCCCGCCGATTTGTTCGAGCGGCCGGAACATACGTTCGTCGGTTATTTCATCGGCTCACCGGGCATGAACCTGCTGCCGGCCAAGGTTTCGGGCTCGAGCGCGCTGGTCGAAGGCGCCGAAATTCACCTCGGCGCCGCCTATCCCGCTCTGCCGAAAGGCGGGCGCATCCAGATCGGCGTGCGGCCGGACTATACGATGTTGACGCAAAGCGGCGGCTTGCCCGTGCAGGTGCGCCGCATCGCCGACCTCGGCCGCAAGCGGCTCGCCTATGTCAATCTCGGCGCTCATCAGGTCGTCGCCACCGTGCCTCCCGAAATGTCAAGCGTCGCGCATCAGACGCGCGTCACCTTCGATCCCGCCCACACGCATGTCTATGTCGACGACCTCAGGGTCGCAGGAGCGGCGGCATGACCGACAAGCCGTTCAACAATCGCGCCTGGTTCTTCGTCGTGCCGGTTCTGGCCTTCGTGCTGTTCTCTTCCATCATCCCGATGATGACGGTGGTGAACTACTCGATCCAGGACACGATGGGCGCCAATAATTTCTTCTGGAATGGCGACGGCTGGTTTCGCGATCTTCTCAATCCGAGCACGGAAATCGGCGCACGGTTCAACGACGCCCTGTTCCGCACTCTGGCCTTCTCTTTTGCGGCGCTCGCCATCGAAGTGCCGCTCGGCATCGCAATGGCTCTATGCCTGCCGCGACGCGGATGGGGGGTCGGTATCTCGCTGGTGGTGATCGCGCTGCCGATGCTGATTCCGTGGAACGTCGTCGGAACCATCTGGCAGATATTCACGCGCGCCGATATCGGTCTGTTCGGCGCAGCGATTACCGGCATTGGCATTCACTACAACGTGACGCAGGACGCAGTCTCCGCATGGGTCACGATCGTCGTCATCGACGTGTGGCATTGGACGCCGCTCGTCATATTGCTGAGCTATGCGGGCCTGCGGGCGATTCCCGACGCCTATTATCAGGCGGCCCGGATCGACGGCGCCAGCCGCTGGGCGGTGTTCGTCAATATCGAACTGCCGAAACTGCAGAAAGTGCTCGTCATCGCAGTGCTGCTGCGTTTCATGCAGACGTTCATGATCTACACCGAGCCGGTCGTCGTCACCGGCGGCGGTCCCGGCAGCGCGACCACCTTCCTGTCGATCGATCTCGTGAAGATCGCTCTCGGCCAGGTCGACCTCGGCAGCGCTGCCTCGATGTCGCTGGTCTACAACCTGATCACCCTGACGGTGTGCTGGATTTTCTACACGATCATGACCCAGCTTGAACGGCGGAGGGACGCCTGATGCGCCAGAGTCTCGCCCCGCGAATCATCCTCGTCGTCTATCTCATCGTGCTGATGCTGCCGATCTATTGGCTCATCAACATGAGCCTGCGCACCAATTCCGACATCATGTCGGGAATGGCGCTGTGGCCGCATCATCCGACCTTCGAGAAATATATCGGCATCTTCAATGACCCGACCTGGGTGCACGGATTCGGCGTCTCGCTGACGTATGTGGCGATCAACACCATCATTTCAGTGACCGTCGCGCTGCCGGCCGCCTATGCATTCAACCGCTACCATTTCATCGGCGACAAGCACCTGTTCTTCTGGCTGCTGACGAATTTGATGGCGCCGGCGGCGGTCTACGCCATGCCGTTCTTCAATCTCTATTACGCGGTCGGATTGTTTGACACGGTCTGGGCGGTCGCGCTCGCCCATTGCCTGTTCAACGTCCCGCTCGCGGTGTGGATCCTCGAAGGTTTCGTCGGCGGCGTTCCGCGCGAGATCGACGAAACCGCGGCGATCGACGGATATTCCTTTCCGCGATTCTTCATCCGTATCTTTCTGCCGCTGATCGCCAATGGCGTCGGCGTCACGGCCTTCTTCTGCTTCATGTTTTCGTGGGTCGAGGAACTGCTGGCGACCACGCTGACGTCCTCCGATGCGCTGCCTTTCGCTGCGGTGATGACGCGCAGCTATTCGGCCTCCGGCATGGATTGGTCGCTGCTGGCGGCGGCCGGGGTGCTGACGATGATTCCCGGCGCCGTGGTCATCTGGTTCGTGCGCAATCACATCGCCAAGGGCTTCGCCCTTGGCCGCGTCTAGGGGAGCGGCGGCAATGCTCGGCTGGATGGCATGGACCTGGGAGACGGCGCTGTTTTTCTGCCTGGTCGGCGTGGCGCTGATCGTCCTGACCTTGTTGGCGATCTATCGGCCGGAGACGCCGCGGGTCGGCATCCTCCGGTTTCCGACGACCCGCGGCGACCGTTTCTTCGTGACCATGATCGGCTCTGCTTTCATCTTCATATTCTGGATGCGCTTCAGCGGTGGGCCTCTCTGGTACCCGCTTGCGGCCTCCGTGCTCTACGGCGTTGCGATGTTCATCTTCGCGTAACAACTTTTGCCTGCCGCGCGTGGTGCGCAGCCGGTCTTTTGGGAGGAAGCACAAATGGACGTGAATCGTCGTGACTTATTGAAAGGCGGCGCAGCGGCCGCCACCGCCGTCGCCGTCGGGGGCGGCGCGTTGATCGCTTCGACGCCGAGCTATGCGCAGCAGGTCGATGCGGCCAAGAAATGGATCGACAGCGAATTCCAGCCCTCGACCCTGACTAAAGACGAGCAGATGGCCGAGATGGAATGGTTCATCAAGGCCTCCGCCCCGTTCAAGGGCCTGAAACTCAGCACTGTTTCAGAAATCCTCAGCATTCACGATTACGAATCGAAGACGCTGACCAAGGCGTTCGCGGAAATCACCGGTATCGAGGTCAATCACGAATTGCTCGACGAGGGCAAGCTGGTTGATAAGATCGAGGTGGAGATTCAGTCTGGCAAGCCGATCTACGACTTCTGGATGAACGATTCCGACTTCATCGGCACGCATCCGCGCTACAACGACATCGTCGGCGGCTCGCTCACCGATTTCATGGCCAACGACGGCAAGGACGTCACCAATCCCGGCCTCGATCTCAACGATTTCATTGGCCTGTCGTTCGGCACGTTCACGGACGGCAAACTCTACCAGCTCCCCGATCAGCAATTCGCCAACCTCTATTGGTTCCGTTACGACTGGTTCCAGCGGCCGGAGCTCAAGGAAGGCTTCAAAAAGAAATACGGCTATGATCTCGGCGTGCCGATCAATTGGTCCGCGTATGAAGACATCGCCGACTTCTTCACGAATGAAGTGAAGCAGATCGATGGCCAGCGCGTTTACGGCCATATGGATTACGGCAAGAAGGATCCCTCGCTCGGCTGGCGCTTCACCGACGCCTGGTTGTCGATGGCCGGTAACGGCGATCGCGGGCTGCCGAACGGCCGACCGGTGGACGAATGGGGCATCCGCATGGAGGACGGCATTCCGCGCGGCTCCTCGATCAGCCGCGGCGGCGACGCCAACGGCCCGGCGGCGGTCTATGCGACGACGAAATTCGTCGAATGGCTGAAGAAATATGCGCCGCCGGAAGCGGCCGGAATGGACTTCCTGGAGGCTGGCGCCGTGCCGGGGCAGGGCCACATCGCCCAGCAAATCTTCTGGTACAGCGCGTTCACCCACGCCCTGTCGGAGCCGGGCCTGCCGGTGATGAACGCCGACGGCACGCCGAAATGGCGCATGGCGCCGAGCCCGCACGGCGCCTATTGGAAAGAAGGCATGAAGCTTGGCTATCAGGACGTCGGCTGCTGGACGATGCTGAAATATGCGCCGCTCGAGCGCGTCAAGGCCGGCTGGCTCTATGCTCAGTTCTGCGTGTCGAAGACCGTCACGCTGAAGAAGTCGGTGACCTCGCTGCATCTCATCCGCGACAGCGACATCTGGAGCGATGCGATGACGGCGGTGGCGCCCAAGGCTGGCGGCCTCGTCGAGTTCTACCGCAGCCCGGCGCGCAAGCTGTGGACGCCGACCGGCGTCAACGTGCCGGAATATGGCAAGCTCGCGCAGGTCTGGTGGCAGAATGTCTCCAAAGCCATATCCGGCGAAGCGACGCCGCAACAGGCGATGGACGGTCTCGCGCGAGATCAGGATGCGATCATGGCGCGGCTTGAAAAGTCCGGCGCGCAGGGCAAGCTTGGACCCAAGATGAACGAGGAGAAAGACCCGGAATATTGGTACGCCAAGGCGGAAAAAGATGGCAATCTGGCGCCCCAGCGCAAGCTCGCCAATGAAAAACCGCAGGGCGAAACCATCGACTATGATACGCTGCTCAAAACCTGGACAGCGACGGCTCAGCCTCCCAAGAAGAAGGGCTAAGCTTTTTAGGCCGCGAACCGGGCCGGGCGAAACGCCCGGCCCTCTTTCATTTCTAGCAGGGATCAACGCCCATGAGCGGGTGCGTTCTCGTCGTCGACCAGGGCACCACTTCGACGCGGGCGATCGTCTTTGGCGCGCAGGCGGAGCCGATCGCGGTCGGGCAACAGGAATTCCGGCAGATTTTTCCAGAGCCCGGCCATGTCGAACATGACCCGGAGGAGATTTGGCGGACGACATTGTCGACCATTCGGCTCGCTTTGGCCAAGGCCGATCTTGCGCCGAGCGCGCTCGCCGGCCTGGGCATCGCCAATCAGCGGGAAACGACGCTCGTATGGAATCGCGCGAGCGGTCTCGCCCTGCACAACGCGATCGTCTGGCAGGACCGTCGCACCGCGCCGCTTTGCGCGAGGCTCAAGCAGGCCGGTCATGAGGCGCTGATCGCCGAACGCAGCGGGCTTTTGCTCGACCCTTACTTTTCCGCCACGAAGATCGCCTGGATTCTCGACAATGTCCCCGGCGCGCGGGCTCAGGCCGAGCGCGGCGAACTGGCGTTCGGCACGATCGATAGTTTTCTGATCTGGCGTCTGACCAACGGCAAGAGCCATATCACGGACGCCACCAACGCCTCGCGCACGCTTCTGCTCAACATTCACACCGGACAATGGGACGACGATCTCCTCAAATTGTTCGACATCCCCCGCTCGATGCTGCCCGAAGTGCTGGATTGCGCGGGCGATTTCGGCGTGACCGCGGCCGAGCATTTCGGCGCCGCCGTTCGCATCGCCGGCGTCGCCGGCGACCAGCAGGCCGCGTTGATCGGCCAGGCGTGCTTCCAGCCGGGCATGGCCAAATCGACCTTCGGCACCGGCGGCTTCATCCTCTTGAACACGGGCGCCGAGGCCGTCGCCTCCAAGCACCGATTGCTGACGACGATCGCCTATCAATGGCGCGGCGAGCGCGCCTATGCGCTGGAGGGCTCGATTTTTTCGGCAGGAGCGACGGTGCAATGGCTGCGCGACGGGCTCGGCATCATCGCCAATGCCTCCGAGTCCGGGCCGCTCGCCGCCGCCGCCGATCCCGCCCAGCGCATCTATTTCGTGCCCGCCTTCACCGGCCTCGGCGCGCCGCATTGGAACAGCGAAGCGCGCGGCGCCATCACTGGGCTCACGCGTGGCGCGACGCGCAAGGAGATCGTGCGCGCCGCGCTCGAAAGCGTGGCCTATCAGACGCGCGACCTCATCGGCGCGATGCGGGCCGACGAAGGCGCGCATGCGGGCGGGCGAACGCAATCCGTCATTCGCATCGACGGCGGCATGAGCGCGAGCGATTGGACGATGCAATTCCTCGCCGACATGCTCGATGCGCCGGTCGATCGGCCTGAAGTTCTCGAAACCACCGCGCTTGGCGCGGCTTTCCTCGCCGGTTGGCAGGCGGGAATCTATCCGGGTCCGGAGGAATTCGCGCGGAGCTGGCGCATGCAGCGCCGGTTCACGCCCGCGATGCCGCGCGACGAGCGCGAATCCCGCTATCGCGGCTGGCGCGACGCGGTCGGGCGCAATATCGCACCCTCGACGGCATAGCGGCGATGCGGATCGTCTTTCGCTGCGACCCGGCCATGCTGGACAACCTGATCCGTCCAATCCCGGCGCGCAGCGCCTTGCCTGATTGGCTGCGAACCATGCCGCGCACAGCCTTCTCGGAGACGCACGGACAGGACGTGCGTACCGTCAAGCAATGCCCGCCCTTTGTCGACGCGATGGCGCACGGCTTCGTCATTCCGCTGCCGTGCGACATCGCGGTGCATGACGGCGTGTTGTCGTGGGATTGGGATCACCCGCCGCTGGCGGTCGACGCGCACCCGAAATCGCCGATCAGCTTCCACGCGCCCGCGCAAGTCGCCGGCACGCCATTTTTCAATCCGGACGCCGTGATCGTGAAGTTCAACAGTTTCTGGACCATTGAGTTGGAGGCAGGCTATTCGTTGTTCGCCACTCATCCGGTCAATCGCGCCGACCTGCCGTTCCGGCTGCTGACGGGTCTGGTCGATTGCGATCGCTTCAGCGACGTCGGGGTGCTGTTTCCCGCGGCATGGATCGATCCGCAATTCGAAGGCGTCCTGCCGCGCGGCACGCCGGTGGCGCAATGCTTTCCGGTCGCCCGCGCGCCGCTCGAACTTTGTTGCGAACCATTCTCGGCTGAGGATGCGCAAAATTATGAGGCCACTTCGCGCGCCTTGCTGAGCAAGCCGGGCGTTTATCGCAAGAGGTTTCGCGTTCGGCGCGGGGCGTCGGCGGCGGACTGATCATGGGCCGCCAAGCGAGCGGCGCAGCTTGCGGATATCAAGCCAAAGCTGGCCCTTGGCTGTCGACGGCAGCGCCTGCGCGATGCGTCCGAACGTGTCGGGCCGAAGCACTATCGCCCGGCGATAGGCTTGAACGGCGCCATCCCATTCGCCGATTTGTTGCAGCGCCAAACCGAGATTGACATGCGCCTCCGGCATATCAGGCTGCAATTCAACGCAGCGGCCATAGGCTGCGATTGCGCCAGCCCAGTCGCGCAAGTCGTCGCAGACGAGTCCCAAGGAGTAGAACACCCGCGCCTTGTCGGGCTGCGCATCGGCGAGGCGTTGCAAGTGCTGGCGCGCCTCGCGCGGCTCGCCGATCTGGCGCAGCGCCTGGGCGAGCGGCATCAGCGCATCGAGGCGATCGGGCGCTGCCGTAAGAGCGCGGCGCAGGGCGGCCGCCGCCTCGGCATGACGTCCCCGCGCGAGCATGATCCGGCCGAGATTGACGCCATGGGCGGGATCGCTGGAGGCTTTGGCCGCGCGCGCGAATGCGGCTTCCGCGGCTTCGAGCTGGCCTGCGTCGCGCAACGCGGCGCCGATCAGGCTCCAACCTTCGGCTTCGCCAGGGAATTGCCGTAGAAGCCGCTCCAGGGTCGATCGCGCCTCGGGATCTCCGCCTTCGAGTTGCGCGAGGCAGAGCTGGAAATGGGCCTCCGCCTTTTCAGGAACAAGCTCGCCGGCGGCGCGGAACCATGCGATCGCCTTGGCGAAATCGCCGGTTGCGCGCGCTGCGCGGCCGGCGATCAACATCGCCGGCGCGTGACCGGGGCGCAAAGCCAGGCACGAGCGCGCCCAGCGGTCGGCTTCTTCGTAGCGTGCGCGCCGCAAGGCGAGCGTCGCCGCCAATTGGTGCGTAGCGGGGTCGCGCGGCGACAATTCAAGAAGCTTGGCGCCGAGGCTTTCGGCGCTGTCGAGGCGGTTGTCGCGCAGCGCGGTCAGCGCGCGGGTCAGAATATCAAGCGTTTCGCTCTTCGCCTCGTCCATCTCATCTCGATAGATCGCCGCGCCGAGGAATGCACGTATTTTCATAACGGCGATCGACCGAGAACGGCCGCGACGCCTTGACATCGACAGCCTGCGTAAAGTCATCTGGCATCGAGCGGAAACGCTTCAAAGGCAGATAAGGGCGGGAGATATGTTTGATCTCGACGTCGGTAAAATCCTCGTCGTCGGAACCATCGCCCTGATCGTCGTCGGGCCGAAAGACCTGCCGCGTGTGCTGCGCACCGTCGGGCAGGTGGTCGGCAAAATACGGCGCATGGCGAACGAAGTTCAGAATCAAGTGATGGACGCCGTCAAAGAAGCCGATTTGGAGGGCGTCAAAAAAGAATTCAACGCGATGATCGAGGCCGCGAAGTTCGACGTCTTCGTCGATCCGGCGAGCGCGATGCGCGGCCATTCCCCGTCGACCGTTCCATCGTCCCGGCGGTTGACTTTCATTTCATTTGATACGATATGAATGTCGACTGTTTCTCGGGCAATTGTAGATTTCGCGACGGCGTCGGCTGCGCGCAGTCAAAACAAGGGAGAGCGCCGTGGAGCTTCGCTACATGCCGGGCTTCGGCAATGATTTCGAGACCGAGGCGCTTGAAGGCGCACTTCCGCAGGGGCAAAACAGCCCGCAGAAATGCGCGTATGGCCTCTACGCCGAGCAGCTTTCGGGCTCGCCCTTCACCGCGCCGCGCGGCGCCAACGAGCGTTCCTGGCTCTACCGCATTCGCCCGTCAGTCAGGCATGTTGGCCAGTTCAGCAAAATCGATCTGCCTTACTGGAAGAGCGCGCCGCATATTGTCGACCACGGGCTGCCGCTCGGCCAATTGCGCTGGGGCCCCGTGCCGATCCCGCAGGAGAAGCTGACGTTTCTGACCGGCCTGCGCACGATGACGACGGCGGGCGACGTCTATACCCAGGCCGGCATGGCGGCGCATATCTATCTCGTCACCGCGCCGATGGTCGACGATTATTTCTACAATGCCGACGGCGAGATGATGATCGCGCCGCAGACCGGGCGGCTTTTGATCTTCACCGAGCTTGGCAGGATCGATGTCGGGCCCGGCGAAATCGCCGTCATTCCGCGCGGCATGAAGTTCAAGGCAGAGCCAATCGACGGCCCGTCGCGCGGATACGTCTGCGAGAATTACGGCGCCAAATTCACTCTGCCCGAGCGTGGACCGATCGGCGCCAATTGCCTCGCCAATTCGCGCGATTTCAAAACGCCTGCGGCGGCCTTCGAGGAGAAGGAGACATCGTGCCGCGTCACTGTTAAATGGTGCGGCGGCTTCCACCGATGCGAGATCGACCATTCGCCGCTCGACGTCGTCGCCTGGCATGGCAATTACGCGCCCTACAAATATGATCTGCGTACGTTCTCGCCGGTCGGCGCGATACTGTTCGACCACCCGGATCCCTCGATCTTCACGGTGCTGACCGCTCCTTCCGGCGAGACGGGCACAGCGAATGTCGATTTTGTGATCTTTCCCGAGAGATGGCTGGTCGCCGAACATTCCTTCCGGCCGCCCTGGTATCATATGAACATCATGTCCGAGTTCATGGGCCTGATCTACGGACAATATGACGCCAAGGAGGAGGGGTTCGTTCCGGGCGGCATCAGCCTGCATAATTGCATGCTGCCGCATGGGCCGGACGCCGGCGCCTTTGAAAAGGCCAGCAGTGCAGAACTGAAGCCGGTCAAGCTGACCAACACCCTGGCTTTCATGTTCGAGACGCGGTTTCCCCAGCAGCTTACCGAATTCGCCGCGCGGCTCCCGTCGTTGCAGCCCGACTATGCCGATTGCTGGAAAGGCCTGGAGAAGAAGTTCGCGCCGGTAAGAGAGCGGCGCCTGCAAATCGATTGACAAAAGCGGCGATTAACTACACATGTTAAGTAATCGACCGCCTGTCCGGCGGTCTATGCGCCCGACTTGAGGCGCAACGCCTTCGGCGAGGAAGCGGATGCGCAAAGCGACCACCGGGCAATTGATCGCGCAATCGCTCGTCGATCATCGCGTGGAAACGATTTTCGGCATTCCCGGCGCGCATATGTACGACTTCAACGACGCGCTTTACGCTGTGCGGGACAAGCTCCGCTTCATCCACACGCGCCATGAACAGGGCGCGGGCTATATGGCCTATGGCTACGCCAAGTCGTCGGGCAGGGTCGGCGCCTATACCGTGGTGCCTGGGCCGGGCGTGTTGAACTCCGGCGCGGCTTTGTGCACCGCCTATGGCGCCAATGCGCCGGTGCTCTGCGTCACCGGCAACATCATGTCGCATCTGATCGGGCGCGGCCGGGGCCAATTGCACGAGCTTCCCGATCAACTGGCCACCTTGCGCGGACTGACGAAGGCGGCCGAGCGCATCAATCATCCGAGCGAGGCGGCTGCGACGATGGCCGGCCTTTTCACGCGGATGCTGTCAGGCCGCCAGGGGCCGGTCGCGGTCGAGACGCCCTGGGACGTGTTTGGCGAAGTTGGCGTTGTCGGCGAGACGATGATCGGCGAAGCGCGTCCCGCGCCGATCGCCAATCCGGATGCCGTCGCGACGGCTGCCACGCTGATCGCTCAGGCGAAGCGCCCGCTGATCATGGTCGGCGGCGGCGCAACGCAGGCCGGCGCCGAAATCGCGGAATTGGCGCAGCGCCTGCAGGCCCCGGTGACCGCGCATCGCTCGGGCAAGGGAATCCTCTCCGACGACGATCCTTATGCGCTGAATTTCGTCGCCGCCTACGAATATTGGAAACATGCCGACCTGCTGATCGGCATCGGCAGCCGGCTGGAGCTGCAACACCTTCGTTGGCGCTGGCTGCCGAAGGGCGTCAAGACCATTCGCATCGATATCGATCCAACCGAGATGGTGCGTTTGAAGCCCGATGTCGGCATCGTCGCCGACGCCGCCATGGGGGCGCGCGCGCTTCTCGAGGCGCTCGACGGACCGTCGCCGCCTTTGCGGCGTGACGAATTGCGCGATTTGAAAGCCAGGGCGCGCGAGGCGACCGCCGGCGTCCAGCCGCAGATCGCCTATCTCGAGGCCATTCGCGACGTGCTGCCGCGCGATGGTTTCTTCGTCGAAGAAATCAGCCAGATGGGCTTTGCGGCGCGCTTCGCCTTTCCCGTCTATGCGCCACGCCAATACGTCACGTGCGGCTACCAGGACAATCTTGGCTTTGGCTACAATACAGCGCTGGGCGTGAAGGTCGCCCATCCCGACAAGGCGGTCGTCTCCGTTTCCGGCGATGGCGGATTTCTATTCGGCGCGCAGGAAATGGCGACTGCGATACAACATCGCATCAATGTCGTGGGCATTGTCTTCAACAATGATTCCTACGGCAATGTCCGTCGCGATCAGCAGCAGACTTACGGCGGGCGGCTGATCGGTTCCGAGCTGGTCAATCCGGACTTTGTCAAAATGGCGGAGAGCTTCGGGCTCCCGGCGTTCCGCGCCGCTTCGCCGGATGCGCTGCGACGGGCGCTTGAGCAGGCTTTGGCGCTCGATCGCCCATGCCTGATCGAAGTTCCGGTCGAGCAGGGCTCGGAAGTCAGTCCCTGGCCGTTCATCCATCCGCCGCCGCCCGCGCAGGCATAGAATTATGCGGGAGCGATCATGCCGCTCGCGCGTCGGGCGCGCCGGCGCAAGGCTCGATCCTCCGATCTGGTTGAAGCCGGGCGATCGGGTCGAGGTTGAAGTCGCCGGCCTTGGCTTGCTCTCGAACGCCGTCAGGGATGAGGATGAGGCCGCCCTGTTATGAGTAAACCGCAACAAAATCGCCCCGCGCGGGAGGGCCGGGCTCATCGTTCACCGCCTTCGCCGGATGTCGAGCGGCGCGAGCTCAAGCTTCGCGAATATTCGCGCTCCCTGCCGATGGCGCTGCTGCGGGCGCGCGAGGCGGTAATGCGGCAGTTTCGCCCCTCGCTGCGCGCGCTCGATCTGACGGAGCAACAATGGCGCGTATTGCGCGCGCTGGGTTCGGCCTTGGAATTTGACGCGACCAGCCTCGCCAACGCGACCTTTCTTCTGGCGCCCAGTCTCACGCGGATCCTGCGCGACCTCGAAAAGCGCGCGCTCATCGAGCGCAGCGTCAGCGCCGCCGACTTGCGCACCTCCCGCCTTTCGCTCTCCGCGGCGGGGCGCGCGCTGCTCGACGAAGCGGGCGTCCATTCCGAGAGAATTTATCGCCGGATGACGACGCATGTTGGCGAAGAACGTCTTGAGGCGCTGATGGTCATGCTCGCCGACCTCGAGCGCCAGTTGCAGGAGCCCCTCGACGTTGCACCGCCGGCGCTATCGGCAAGGCGGGCGAACCGGGTCGTTCAAACCTGATCCGGCCGAGACGGCGAGGGGAATCGCGCCTCGCAAATCAGCGTTTCCCCTGCTTCGCGTAAATCACGCGCAGGCTGGCTGCAAAATGCGTCGTCAGCGCACATATTCCGTCTGCGCAGCCAAAAATGCGCGCACTTTGCACTGCTGGAGCGCCAAACTAGGACCCTGCATGGGAGATCGTCATGGGTCCTTTTCCGCACGATGCGCCGCCGGCGCAAATCACCGACCAAAATCCGGCCGGCACGGATGGTTTCGAATTCGTCGAATATTCGCATCCTGAGCCCGAAAAGCTGCACGCCCTTTTTCGCCTGATGGGCTTTGCCGCGGTCGCGCGGCATAAGACCCGCGCGGTGACGCTGTATCGGCAGGGCGACGTCAATTACCTCGTCAACGAGGCGGCGGGATCGCATGGCGCTAACTTTGTCGCCAGGCATGGGCCTTGCGCGCCGGCTATGGCGTTTCGCGTCGCTGACGCCGCCCATGCCTTCCGGCGCAGCCTCGAACTTGGCGCGGAGCCTGCCGACCCCGCGCAGGGCGCCAAGACTCTGGACGTTCCTGCCATCAAAGGGATCGGCGGCAGCCTGATCTATTTCATCGACCGCTACGGGGCGAAGGGATCGCCTTACAGCGCGGAATTCGATTGGCTGTCCGATGTCGATCCTCGCCCGGACGGCGCGGGCCTCTATTATCTCGATCATCTCACCCATAACGTGCATCGCGGCCGTATGGACGTCTGGACCGGATTCTACAGCCGGCTCTTCAATTTCCGCCAGATTCGCTATTTCGATATTTCCGGCAAGATGACCGGCTTGCATTCGCGCGCCCTGACCAGCCCGGACGGAAAAATTCGCATTCCGATCAATGAATCGGCTGACGAAAAAAGCCAGATCGAGGAATATCTGCACGCCTATAATGGCGAAGGCATCCAGCATATCGCCTGCGGCTGCCGCGACATTCACGAAACTATCGAGCGGTTGCGCGGCGACGGATTGCCCTTCATGCCGTCGCCGCCGGCGACCTATTATGAAAACATCGATGCGCGACTGCCCGGCCATGGCGAGGATCGCGGGCGATTGCAACACAACGACATCCTCATCGATGGCGAAGGCGTCGTCGATGGCGGCAAGACCAAGGTTCTACTGCAAATCTTCTCGGCCAATGCGATCGGCCCGATCTTCTTCGAATTCATCGAGCGCAAGGGCGACGAAGGCTTCGGCGAGGGCAATTTCCGCGCTTTGTTTGAGTCGATCGAGCAGGACCAGATCCGGCGCGGCGTATTGACGGCGGCTGAATGAGCATCGGCGCGCGCCGCCTCTGTTGACATCATCGCGCGTCGACGTGCTAGCCTTCGACGATGCGAGCAAGGGCATATGGCGCGGCGCCCTCAGCGCCGACATGAGTCTCGATCACGCAGATCGGCTGATCCTGCAGGCGCTCCAACGCGACGGGCGACTGACAAGCCAGCAGCTTGCTGAACGGGTCGGCCTGTCGGCCTCGCAATGCGCGCGTCGCCGGCAGAATCTCGAAGAAAGCGGCATCATCAACGGCTATCGCGCGACGGTGAACGCTGCCGCCGCCGGGGCCGGCGTCATCGCCTTCATCCGCATCGTGATGGCCGCGCATTCGAAGGAGAACGCCGCCGCGTTCCGGCGCCTTGTCGAGGCGACCGCGCAGATTCTCGACGCGTGGGTGCTGACCGGTGAGGCGGACTATCTCCTGCGCGTCGCCGTCGCCGATCTCGACGCGCTGAACGCGCTCATCCAGGATGTCTTGCTGCCACAGCCGATTGTCGCGCGCGTGCAATCCCAAATCGTCCTGTCGGCGATCAAGAACGACGCGCCAATCCCGATCCCTGTGAGCCGCGACTCGGGCTGAGCGCCATTCCCAGCCGCCTGGCGTCAATCGCCAGCGGTCGAACCGGATCGGGACGGTCAGGGCGATCGAGGCCGATGTCACCGCTTCCCCGGCGTGATCAGAACCCTGACGGCCACGCCTGGCCGGATAAGCGCCTCACCCGTCGCTGAGGGCGTCGCGCCGCGTCACGCGATCGGCAGCCAGCGCTCGCGGCGGCGACCCGACCAATTGGGTCCAGCGTCGGACGAGATAATTGTGTTCGTCCATCGTCGTGTTCCAGACGGCGATGCGGCTGGCGCGCTGGCGATAAGCGCCGCCGCTGCGAATCTCGCCTTTGCCGATCGTCTTTTCACCATGCGGGCCGCACAGATCTTCGGTAGCCGCCTCGCCCTCGTACCAATAGTTCCATTCCGCCACCGAGAGATGTTCGCGAACACGCTCGGGAATGGACATGTAATAGCCTTGGCGGGCCATCACCGCGCCAGCCCACCCTTCCAGCCACCAATTGAGATAGTCGTAGGCGATGTCGAGGGTGCGGCCGGACAGATGCGCGGACAGGCACATGCCGC
Organism: Roseiarcus sp.; assembly: GCA_036513315.1. Lineage (GTDB taxonomy): Bacteria > Pseudomonadota > Alphaproteobacteria > Rhizobiales > Beijerinckiaceae > Roseiarcus. Next base: position 13,275 of record DATBZF010000108.1, on the reverse strand, counting down.
CGTGCCAAGCCCGATAGCCTTCCTGCGGCGCCGCCTCGCGCACGGGAAAGCCGCGTCGACGCAATTGGCTGACTCCCGGCGACCACATGCTCTGGATCGCCGACTGGCCGGTCAACATCATTTCGGCAGCTTCGAGCGCGGTCTTCCAGAAGCCGCAGAAATAGCCGGCGCGCTTTTTCTCGGTGAGGAAGCCGATCAAGCGATCGATTTCGGCGGTCGACATATTGCCGATGTCGTCGAAATGCACTTCGCCGCGCGCTTGCGCGGCAAGGGCCGCGTCGAAGACGCCGATCGCCGGCTCATCGACCAAAGCGACGCGTCCGGCCCAGCGATCGTCGAACAGGGCGCCCCAGGAGGCGCTTGGCTCGAGATGGCCGTTGACGAGGGCGGAATTGTAGGCGAACGAGTCGAGATTATGCACCGTCGGCAACATACTGATGCGCCCCGATGGCGCCGAGCCAAGAGAACGGTTCGGCTGCGCGAAGAGTTTGGCGGCCGGCGCATCCCCGCGCCCGATCGCGGCGCCGGCGTGGATGCGCCCGATTTTGGTGAGGTCGCTGACTTCGCCCCAACGCCTGATGCGCTTCAAGTCGATCGATCGTATCGCGCGCCAGAACCATACGATGTCGAGATTGTGGAAACATTGATCGTAGACGTCGTAGCTGTCCGGTCGGGTCGCCGCTTTCCGCTGGGCGCTGACGAAATCGAGATTCTCGAACGTCAGACTGATGCCGAGATCGGCTTCGGCGCGTAGGCGGATCGATTCGAGCAATGTGATTTCGGTCCCGAGAACGCGCAACGCTGGCCGCCCCTGAAGATGCAGCGCAGGCGCCGCCAGGGATTCCGACAATCTCTCTTTCGGCGTGGACATTGGCGGCTCGCGACGATCAAAATTGTTGAGAGACCGCCGGGGAATCGCTAAGCGGCGACGGCGGAGTTGAGGCGACTGAATATCGAGAAAGAGCGCCGGATCAAGTCGGGATCGATGCCCTCGACGATGAAGACGAGACGGGATCGGCGATCGTCATCCGACCAACGGCTGAGATGCGTCGGCGGATGGACGAGATGTTGCACGCCATGCACGGCGACCGGCCGGTCCTCGCCGCGCAACGCCAGGATTCCCTTGACGCGCAGAATTCTCGCCCCGTGCCGATTGAGGAGCATGGTCAGCCAGATGCCGAAGGCCGTCCAGTCGAGCGGCTCATCGACGACGATCGAGAAAGCCTGGACTTCGGTGTGGGCGATGGTCGCCGCAGGCGGTTCGGCGATCGCCTTGAACCAGCCGCTGTCGCCTGATTTCAGAAGCATATTCGGGTCGAGCAGGCCTTCGGCGGCGCGCAAGAGCGGCGCGGAGGGGTTGAGCGCACGCAGTCGCGTAGCAATCCGCGAAACGACGGACGCTTCGGCGATATCAGTCTTGGTCAGCACAATCACGTCGGCGATCGCCGCCTGGCGAACAGATTCGACGTGGCGCTCGAACTGGGCGAGGCCGTTCACCGCGTCCACGGTGGCGACGACGCCCGCGGCGCGGAAATGATGGCGCAGCACAGCATCGGCCTTCAGCGTGGACAGAACGGGAAAGGGATCGGCGAGCCCGGTGCTTTCGATGACCAGCCGCCGAAACGGCGGCACAAGCCCCCGCGCGCGCCGGGAATGGAGGTCGCGCATCGCGCCCGCCAGTTCGCCGCGCACGGTGCAACAGAGGCAGCCTGAGCTAAGGAGAACCATCTGATCATCGAGGCGTTCGACGAGGAGATGGTCGATGCCGACCTCGCCAAATTCGTTGATGATGACCGCCGTGTCGCTCAAAGCAGGATCGGCGAGAAGACGGCGCAGCAATGTGGTCTTGCCGGAACCGAGAAACCCGGTCAGCAGCGTCACCGGCGTGAAGGCTGGGATATCCTCAGCCATCATCGACGCCGAGACGCGCCAGCACGTCGGGCGCGAGCGGGTCGCAGAGCCGCCCGGATAGTTTTTCCGCCGCCGGCCATAGATGTCCGAGATCCTCGACGATCTCGCTCTTGCCGGTCAGCGTCGACAGCAGGAAGGACGCGCCCTGCCAGTCGGCGAGGCGCATGCCGTAGAGCGCCAGCACGCGATTGGCGAGGCGGACGCGATCGGCGCGCTCGCGCCGGCGGCGCATCGGATCGGAATTGCGCGTGTAGACGCCCTCGCGCGCCGTCGCATCCGCCCAATGCTCATTGCCGCCAAGAACCCCGCAGAGCGCGCACATCGTCGTTTCTCCCGGCCGGCCGCGACGACCTATTTCTTGCGCGGCGAGCGCCTGGCGAAATCATCGGCCATTTCATTCATCGTGACGAATTTGACGCCGGAATGGGCGGCGATATGCTTGTAGAGCCGCTCGAGCATCATCAGCACCTGGGGGCGCCCCGAAACATCGGGATGGATGGTGATCGGGAACACGGCATAGTCGTTCTCGCGATAGACCCAGTCGAACTGGTCGCGCCACATTTCCTCGAGATGCCGCGGATTGACGAAGCCATGGCTGTTCGGGCTCTTTTTGATGAACATCATCGGCGGCAGATCGTCGAGATACCAGTTGGCGGGGATTTCGATGAGGTCGGTCTCATGGCCGCGTTTGAGCGGCGTCATCCATGCCGAGGGGTCTTTGGAATAATCGATCTTCGTCCAGCTATCGCCGACCCTGACGTAATAGGGATGAAAATCATTATGCATCAGCGAATGATCGTATTTGATGCCCCGCTCGAGTAGAAGTTCGTTGGTCACCGTCGAGAATTCCCACCACGGCGCGACATAGCCGGTCGGGCGTTTGCCGGAGAGTTTGGTGACGAGATCGATGCATTTGTCGAGGATGACGATTTCCTGTTCGCGCGTCATGGCGATCGGATTTTCGTGGGTATAGCCGTGGATGCCGATTTCGTGGCCGGCGTCGGCGACGGCCTGCATTTCATTCGGAAAGGTTTCGATGGAATGGCCTGGGATGAACCAGGTCGTCTTAATGCCGAGCCGCTCGAACAGGGTGAGCAATCTTGGACTGCCGACTTCGCCGGCGAAAAGCCCGCGCGAAATGTCGTCGGGCGAATCCTCGCCGCCATAGGAGCCGAGCCATCCGGCGACCGCGTCGACGTCAACGCCGAATCCGACCAGAATTTCTTTTGCCATTTCGTTTCCTCTCGGTGCAATTTGCGGGTTTTGGCCGCGTTTCAAAACAAGGGACGATGGTGGGCGCGCTCAAAATCATTATTCGGCGACCTCTCGGATCAGCGATTCAGCGGTCAGCGAGAGCGACAGAAGCCGCTCGTCCGTCCCCGGGGCGCCCGACAGCAGAAGGGCCGTCGGCAGACCGCCGGAATCGGTTCCGGTTGGAAACGAGACACCGCACCAGCCGAGAAAATTTCCGAGCGCCGTGTTGCGCAGCGTGCGCGCATTCATGCGCACGAAGAGCTCGTCATCGGCCTCCAGCGCCTCAATCGACGGCGCCGTATGCGCGACGGTCGGCATAGCGACGAGCACGTCGCCCGCGAGGAGACGGTTCGTCTCGTTCATCAGGCGCGTTCGAGCCTGCATCATCGCGATATAATCGACCATCCGCATCGTATGGGCGAGCGCGATGCGCTTGGCGACGCGGCGGTCGATCCGGCTCGCATCCGGGCCTTCCACGCGGGCTTTATGCGCCGCGTAAGCCTCGGCGGCGACGATCGTGCCATGGCGGGCGGAGAGGGCGAAGATTTCGTCGAAAACCGGCATGGCGCCGCGCTCGATTTTCGCGCCTGCCCGCGCCAGCCGCGCGAGCGCGGCTTCAAAATTCTCGACGACCGCCGGCTGGCAGTCGTCGAAGACGATATTGGTCGGCACGATCACCCGCAGTCCGTCAATTGGCGCCTTGCGCGCGTTCGGCGTTGTCAGCCCGCACAGGAGGGCGTCGACGGCGACGGCGTCGGCGACCGTTCGCGAAAAGACGCCCAAAGTATCGAGCGTCGGCGAAAGCGGGAAAACGCCGTTCATCGGATAGCGATCCGTCGACGCCTTGTAGCCGATAATCCCGTTGAAGGCGGCGGGGATGCGCACGGATCCGCCGGTATCGGAGCCGATCGCTACCGGCGCCAGGCCGCGCGCAACGACGACGGCCGATCCTGACGATGAACCGCCGGGGACCCGCGGCTCTGCGCGTCCATGCGGATTTCGCGGCGTCCCATAATGTGGATTGAGGCCAATGCCGGAATAGGCGAATTCGGTCATATTGGCGCGACCGATGCAGATCATTCCGGCGTCTTTCAACCGCGAAACAACGGCGGCGTCGGTCTTGGCGGGGGGCGCGGCTTCCAGCAAATGCGACCCCGCTGTCGTCGGCAGGCCCTCAAGATCGAACAGGTCTTTCCACACGATGGGTACGCCATCGAGAATGCTGGCGGGACGGCCTTCCCGCAATCGGCGCGCCGATGCTTTCGCTTCCGCCCGCGCGCGCTCGGCAGTCAGCAGCGTGAAGATCGCCTGGTCGTCGCATGCGGCGATGGCCGCCAGCGTTCGCTCCGCAATGGCCTCGGCCGATACGAGGCCGGCGCTCATCCACGCGCTCAATTGCAAGGCCGTGCGGCCGTTCATGTCGAAATTCTTAAGATCCAACGTCAAGAGCGTGTTCCCCTAAGCGCGCGTTGATTCACGCGGCGATGATTGTAGCGTTCTGCGGACGCCAGGCGATCCAGACGCCGGACGAAGGAACAAGATCGCCGCGCCGATATTTGTCGACATGGCCTTCCAGAACGACGGCGCCGCCGCCCGCCAAGGTGATCGCCATCTGTACGAGATGCCCGACGACATCGGCGCGCTCCATCACGCCGGGCAGTACGTTTCCGCGATATTCGTCCGCGAGCGCCTCGCGCGTTGCGCCCGCGGCGGGATAAATCTCCAGCGATTCGGAGGGCACGACGATATTGACCGCCTGGCCGATTCCGGCTTGATCGTTTCGCGTGCCGACGAAATCGCCAAACGCCGTGGCGAGCGTCGCACTTTCCGCGTCGATTTTGATCAATGCGCCGTCGATCAGCGTATTGCGGCCAATGAACCTGGCGACGAACGGCGTCTTCGGCCTTGTGTACAAATCGGCGGGACTCGATACCTGCTCGACTTTACCCTGATTCATGACGACGATGCGATCGGAAAGCGTCAGCGCCTCCGATTGGGCGTGGGTGACGAAAACAAACGTGATGCCAAGATTGCGTTGCAGCAGTTTCAATTCGGCCTGAATGGTTTTGCGTAGATTGGCGTCAAGGGCGCCCAGCGGCTCGTCGAGCAGCAGAATGTCCGGCTCGACGACCAGGCCGCGCGCCAGAGCAATGCGCTGCCGCTGGCCGCCGGATAGCTTGTGAGTCGCAGAGTCGGCGACGGCGGACAGGCCGAACTTTTCGAGGATGCCGTCAACTTTGGCGTCGCGCTCGGCTTTCGGCATGCGCTTGACGTCGAGACCGTAGCCAACATTGGCGCGCACCGACATATGCGGGAAAAGCGCATAATTCTGAAAGATCATCGAGGTCGGCCGACGCTCAGGCGGCATGTCGTTGATGCGCCGGCCCCGGATCAGGATGTCGCCGGTGGTGATGGTCTCAAATCCCGCGATCATCCGCAGCGTCGTGGTCTTGCCGCAGCCGGACGGTCCGAGAAAGGCGATGAACTCGCCCTTTCTGACATCGAGATCAAAATCCACGACGGCCGGCGTGCCGTTGTCATAAATCTTGCCGACGTTTCTCAATTGAAGATCAAAATCCACGTACCGTCATTCCCTAGGTTTCGCTCTGGCGCAGCGGGAAAGACGGGTCGGCGTCCTATACGCCGACCCACAATCAGGCGGCGTCAGGCGCTGAGGAATTCGTCCCATTTCTGGATGACGAGGTCGTATTCATCGGGCCATTGATGCCAGTAGGCGACATTGGCGGCGCGGGTCTCGAGCGAGCCGCCATCGCGCAAGTCGCCCTCCTTGATGCCGTTCACGGTCGCGCCCTTCCAGGGCTTGCCGTCATACCAGAAGGCGTATTTGTCGGCCGGCATGACGTTTTTGATATTGGTGGAAGGCGAATAATAGCCTTGTTCCGACACGGTGATGCCGGGCGGCCCGGACAACCAATAATCGGCATAGGCATAGACCGCCTCTTTGTTGGGAGAGCCGGCGATGAGGGACGGCCCGATCGACCAGGCGCGATAGCCCTCCTTCGGGATGGCGTATTTGGCCGGCTTGCCCTGCGCCTTTACCGCCATCACCGCGGGTTGCCAGGCGTCGCACACCACCATTTCGCCCGAGGCCATCAAATTCACCAGTTCGCCGAAGTCGCCCCACAGCGCTCTGAACTGCCCCTCCTTCTTTTTCGAGATGAGGAACTTCATCGCGTCTTCGATCTGCTTCTTGGAGGCGTTGCCAGGGTTCTTCACGTCCGAAAGACCCAGCGTATTCATCGCCATAACGGCCTGACCGAGCGCGATCAATGGATCGGTGTTCAGCCCCGACTTGCCCTTCCACTTCTTGTCGAAAATCGCAGTCCAGGTGTTCGCTTCCTCGGCGCTCAGGACCGAGGGATTGTAGCCGATCGAATCGTAATTATAGACGGCCGGAACCATCCATAGTTTGGTTTGCTGGTCGTCGGCCCAGATCTGACCGGTGATCTGCGCCTTCTTGTCGAACTTGGGAGAGGCCTTGGTGAACGTGTCCCGGATATTGGCCCAGTTCTTCAGCGAAGCGGCGGGAATGGGTTCGACGCTGTTGGTCTGCGTCACCGCGGGCAGACGTTCGCCGATCGTCTCCCAGCAGTCGAAATCCTTCGAGCCCGACAGGATCTTGGTTTGCGCGTCGGGGAAGGTCGCGGCGGTTCCGGAGGTCGAGCCGACGCCGGAAGCCGCTTTATAATCGGCCAGGATGCGGTCCTGGACGGTCACCGAGAGACCGATCGTGCGAAGCTGTTCCTTCGCAATATCGGCGGCGGCCGCATAAGCGGCGCGCGAGGAGACAAAGGGGGTGCCGCCGCCGAGGGCAAGCGCAATCGCGCCTGTCGAGCCCTGAAGCAATTTGCGCCGCGTGAGTTCAAGCTTGTCAACCATGTTCCATCACCTCCATCTGAACATCTCTTGAATCATTCGCTAAAACGATCGCGGCGCGCCTCTGGCTCAATACCTCCCGACCAGAAGACCGCCGTCGACCACCAGGGTTTGACCCGTCATGTAACGGGCCGCCTTGGATGCCAGGAACAGAACGACATCGGCGATCTCTTCCGGCTCGCCGATACGCCCCATGGGAATGAATTCGCCGGCTTTCTCCGCGCCGGCGGGCCCGAGCGAATGTTTCTCGGACAGAAGCTGCGCGGTGCGGATATAGCCGGGCGCGACGCCATTCACGCGGATGCCGCTTCGCGCCAGTTCGACGGCGAGGCCGCGGATCAGCCCGACGACACCCGCCTTGGCGGAGGAATAATGCACATGTTCGTCCCAGCCGTAGGCGACGCCCATGATCGATGAGATGCAGATGATGGCGCCCGACTTGCGCGCCTTCATGCCAGGCAGCGCCGCGCGAATGATCCTCAGCATGCCTTTAAGGTCGATGTCGAAAGTCTCGTCCCATTTCTCGTCGGACAGGTCTTCGAGCGGAACCTTATGTGCGATGCCGGCATTGGCGACGATGCAATCGAGAGGGCCAAGCCGGCGGTTGATATCTTGGACGAGACGATCGGCCTCCGGCGTGGAGCGGACGTTCAAGATATGGAATTCAGCCGAACCGCCCGCCGAGGCGATCTGCGCCGCGACAGCGGCGCCCTCCGCTTCCAGAACGTCGGTGACGATGACATGATAGCCAGCCCCGCCAAAGGCGAGCGCTGTCGCTTTGCCGATGCCGATGCCGCCGCCGGTGATCAGAACATTGGGCCTCGTCGAGGCGTCGCGGCCATCGGTCATAGCATTACGTCTCCAGAATTCGGTCCCAGCGTTTGCCCGACGAAGAGGCTCGCCTCGGGCGAAGCGAGGAACGAAACCGTCGCGGCGACTTCGTCAGGCTCGCCAAATCGACCCAGCGGAAGTTCCCTGGCCTTGGCTTCGCGCCAGTCTTGCGACAGCGCCATCACCAGCGGCGTATTGATCGGCCCCGGCGCGACGGCGTTGACGCGCACGCCGAGCGCGCTCACTTCGCGCGCCAGAGACTTCGTCATGCCGATGATCGCGGCCTTGGCGGCGCTGTAATGGACAAGCTCGACGCCACCGATCTGTCCGAGCTGCGAAGCGACATTGATGACGACGCCGCTCTTTCTGGAGAGCATGGCGGGCAGGACGGCGCGCGTACACAAAAAGGCGCCGCGGACATGGACGGCGAACATCCGGTCGAAATCGGCGGGCGTCAGGTCGACGAAGCGCGCCTGATGGACGATGCCGGCATTGTTGACGAGAACGCCGCAATCGCCGAACGCCGACCGGGCGAACGCGACGATCGTCGCGACATCGTCCTCGCGCGAGACGTCGCCGGCGATGGCTTTCGCCACGCCGTTTCCGGCGCTGATTTCGCGAGCGACCGATTGCGCGCGCTCGTCATGCAAATCATTGACGACCACCGCCATGCCATCGCTGGCGAGCCGGTGGGCGACAGCGCGGCCGATCCCTGAGCCGGCGCCGGTTACGATGGCGATTTCGACTCCCATCAGCTTTCCTCCTGAATGGCGAGGCGTCTCGCGCGGCGGACCGAAAGCGTCATCAGGACGGCGTAGATGGCGAGCAGCGCGAATGAGAACAGTGTCGTCAAAACGCCGAAGGCGAAAATGTTCGGATGAATTTCAATCGAAAACGTGCCGTAGATCGCCAGCGGCAATGTCAGATCGCGGCCCGACGAGAACAGCGTTCGCGAAAATTCGTCATAGGACAGAGTGAAGGCGAAGAGCATCGCCGACAGGACACCCGGAAAGATCAGCGGAAACGTTACTTTCCGAAAGGTCCTCATCGGCGAGACGCCGAGCGACCACGACGCCTCCTCCACCGAGGCGTCAAAACGATTGAAGATCGCCAGCATGACAAGAAACGCGAACGGGAAGGTATAGACGACATGCAGGACGAAGGCGGTTCCCCACCACGTCCGGTCGATTCCCAATACGTTCGCGACAAGCGCGATGCCGAGGCCGACAAGGACGCCCGGCGCCATCATGCCGAGCACGATGAGATAGAAGGCGATTCCGGAACCTTTGAAACGGGTGCGGAACGCCTGGGCCGACATCACGCCGAGAACGGTGGAGACGACCATCGTCATCATCGCCAGCACAAGCGAGCGCACAAGCGATTCTTCAATCGGCAGCGGCGCGATGCGCGAGGGCGGCGTCAGGCCGAAAATGTCGCGGTACCAATAGGTCGACCATTCGATGATCGGAAATTGCGGGCCGCCATTCGGCCCCGTCTGAAACGACAAAATCGCCAAAACCAGGAATGGCCCGTAGAGGAAGACGAGGAACAGGGCGGTGTAGACGGCAAGGACGGGCTTGATGAAGGTCGACTGCATGATCTCAGAGCTCCCGCTTGAGATCGACGACGCGCAGGAGCGAGGCGACGACAATGCCGATGAGGATTGTCAGGATCACCCCGATCACCGACGCAAAGGCCCATTTGAGCGAGCCGACCTGGGTGACAATGATGTTGCCGAGCATGTTCACCTTACGGCCCGACAGAGCCGAAGCGGTGGCGAACTCGCCGAGCACCATGACGGAAACGAAAATCGACCCGACCACGACTCCCGGCATGCTGAGAGGGAGAATGATGGTGCGGAAGATGCGTCCAAACCCGGCGCCCAGATCGCGCGCCGCCTCAATGACGTTCGGATCGATGCGGCCAAGCATGAACGCGATCGGCCCCACCATGAAGACGCAGTAGATCTGCGTCATGCCGATGATCACGGAAAGTTCGGTGAAGAGCAGCGCGTCGATCGGCGCCGAGGTGATGTGCAGGGCTTGCAGGATGATGTTGATGGCGCCTTCCTTGCCGAGCATCGGACGCCAGGCGAGAACGCGGATCAGAAACGATGTCCAGAACGGGATGACGCAGAGGACCAACAGAGCGGTCGACAGAGTCTTGTTCTTGATGAAAAGGCCAACGAACAGCGCCGTGGGATAGCCGACCAGCAACGTCATGAAGAGTACGATCAGCCAGATGCGGATCGTCGTCCAAAGCGCGCCGACATAGGTGTCGCTGGCGAAGAACGCTTCCCAACTATGGGTGGTCAGGATCGGCTCGATCTTGAATGTGGTCTGCGTCCAGAAAGAGACATAGACGATCATCACGATCGGCACGACAAGGAACAACGCCATCCAGAGGACGCCCGGGGCGATCAGCCAATAGGCGCTGAGATTGCGGCTTGGCTTCACCACGACGGGCGCATCCATGCTATCAATCGCTTCGCTGGACAGGACGCTCATGCGTCCGTCCATGCGCTCGGCCCGCGGTAAGGCGCATCATCCGAAAACGAGGGCATGTTCTGTCTTCCAAACCAACGTGTATTGCGCGCCGACATCCAGATTTTGCATGGCGCGGTGGCTGAGGTGATTCTCCACCTCAATGATCGCCCCGCTCTCCGATCGGAAAAAATACATGAACGCCGCGCCCGTATATTCGCTGGCGACGTACCGCGCGTTTATGCTGTCTTCGTCGGGTTCAATCTCCGCGTCGCTGTCTTTGATGATGATCGCATCCTGGCGTATGGCGTAGGATATGTCGGCGCTTTTTGCTTTTGGCGCCGCGATCTTGAAGCGCTGATCCTCGGCGATGAACAGACCAGCGTCGATCTTGCCGCCAAACAGATTGTAGCAATTGAGAGATTTCGCCACGGCGGGGGAGGCGGGCTGGCTGAATACGACGTCCGGCGTGTCAAACTGACCGACGCGGCCGCGGTCCAGCACGACGACACGGTCGCCCATCGCGAGCGCTTCGGCCTCGCTGCCGGTGACATGGAGGAATGTGACGCCGAGCCGGTCGCGTATGCGGCGGAGCTCGCCGCGCATGCGCAGGCGAAGATTGGCGTCGAGAGCGCCGAGCGGCTCGTCAAGCAGAATGAGGCGCGGCTCGGTGACGAGGGTGCGAGCCAGCGCTACGCGCTGCCTTTGTCCGCCTGAGATCTGATGGACTCCGCGCGACTCGAGCCCCGTCAATCCAACAAGCGCGATCATCGCGTGAACGCGATCGCGCAATTCGCTTCTGTCGCGGAGCGCGCCTACGGCGCGATTCTCAAGACCGAACGCAATGTTCGAATAGACCGATAAATGCGGAAACAGCGCGAAATTCTGGAAGACGAAGCCGATCTCGCGACCAAACGCCGGCACGCCGACCATTTGACGGCCGGCGAAGACGATGGCGCCGGCATCGGCTTCCTCGAAGCCGGCAATGACGCGCAGGAGTACGGTTTTACCGGATCCGCTGGCGCCCAACAGGGAGACGTAGCAGTCGCTGGGAATATCGAGATTGACATTGTCGAGCGCGGCGGTCGCTCCATAGCGCTTGGTCAGCCCCGTGATTTGGAGAACTCCGCTGGCCATCAACGCGCTCCGTGCTCAACGTTGCGAAGCGGCGCGACCGGCCAAGCGCTCTCGCCACTTCAGTCAATTTAGATAATTGTCTTTTGTGTGCAAGCAAAATCTTTAATCAATCTGATGAAAAGATTTGCCGTTGGCGTCTCGATCGTTGCATCGATCGCGGGCGCTGTGTTTGAGAGCCCAATGAAGCCCATAGTGCGGCCTTGAGACTGAAAATCAGCCCGATCGACAGCAGCAATTGCTGCGCGATTTCCCATCTTCCTGCCGCGCCATCTTTTGCTGACGGGAGAGGATTTCTCTTGAAAAAATGGCTATCGTGCGCAAAAACACGGAATGCTCGATATTCCGACGCCCTCCGCGATCGGCTATAAGGCGTCCGGACGCTCTCCAGCGGCGGCTAAACGACTGCGAATAATGAAACGTCCCCCCAATCCTCACCCCGCCTTGCGCCGCTACGAAATGGTCGAGGAGGTGCTGCGCCAAAACATTGTCGGCGGTCACGTTCCGCCTGGGCTGGTGCTGCTTGAAGGGCCGATCGCGGCATTGATGCAAACAAGCCGCGCGCCCGTCCAGACGGCGCTGCTGCGTCTGGAAGCGCAGGGTCTGGTTCGGCGCTTCAATGGCCGCGGCTTCATGGTGGCGGGGCCAGGCGAGACGCCCGAACCGGCCAGAATCGATCTGCGCGAGGTTGGGCTGGCGATCCCCAAGGCGATCGACGACGCTTTGCAAAACCGCGCGTCCTGGGAGCGCATTTACGAAACGGTCGAAAACGACGTCGCGGCCTGTCTCGTTTTCGGTCGCTATCGCCTGATCGAGGCTGAACTCGCCGAACATTTCAACGTCAGCCGCACGGTCGTGCGCGACGTGCTGGGGCGACTGCAGGAAAGAGGTCTCGTCGAAAAGAATCAAAGTTCGCACTGGATCGCGGAACCTCTCACTGCGCAGTCGATCCGCGAACATTTCGCCCTGCGCAGGATCCTCGAACCGCAGGCGTTGATCAGCGCGGCGCCGCTTCTCGACCGCGCGCGCCTCGCCGCCGTTTTCGAACGGTTTCGTCAGGCCGAAGCGTCGTTCGACGATGGCGGCGATAATCCGGAGAACCGCGATCTCGAAGCATTCGAGACGCTGCTGATCGACACTTGCGTCTTCGCGACGCCCAACGCGCGTCTTCGCGAAGAGATTCGCCACAATCTTCTTCCCGTCCTCGCCGCCGAGAGAGTGCTTCGGCAACTCGGCCTGCCCAGCGATCGCGCCGCGATCACAGAGCGCCGACTGATCGTCGAATTGCTGCTCCAGGATGCGATCGCCGCCGCCGCGGCGATGCTGGACGCGCATCTGGCGGCCGCCGAACGGCGCAGCATCGCCCAGATCAAGATCGTCGCCGTTCTACCCGAGCCGGAATCCATCGCCCGCTATCTCACGCGACTCGATTGAACGACTGACGGGATCGGGCAGGGCGCGTCGCTCTGGCGGCGCCCCAGCATCCGAAGTCGTCGCTAGAGCGTGCGGCTTTCTATTGGAACCGCTTCGCCGTCATTGCTGTGCAGGTTCACAATTTCGTTGATCGGGCCTCCAATATGGGAGTAGGCCCAGGATGCGAGACAACAGCTTCGACAGGTTTATCGCCCCTACCGACTTCGCTATTGAGCCATTGTTCGCATGGAGGCAATTCTTTCACCGCTGAGACCTTTGTCAATGACGACCGCGAAAGCGGTCGCCGCCTTCGGCGGTGGCCTGAAAGGCCATCATTGACAAAGGTCTCAGC
>DATBZF010000107.1:0-2093 GCA_036513315.1 Roseiarcus sp. | reverse complement strand
CGCGATCCTGGTTTTTGTGACGATCCTTAGCGCCGCCGCTTGCCAGCGACGCAGGAAACGGAGAATTCTCCGCCCCCGATCGACGCCAGGGATTCCATGCGCGAAGCCTATATCGGAGTGGACGTCGGCACGCTGAGCGCCAGGGCCGGCGTTTTCGATGCGGCCGGGCAGCTGATCGCCAGCGCCCGCCGGCCGATCGCTGTCTGGCGCGAAGCGGGCGATATCGTCGAGCAATCGTCAGACAACATCTGGAGCGCGGTCACATCAGCTGTGCGCGAGGCGGTCGAGGCGTCGGGTCTGCCGGCCGAAGCTGTTCGCGGCATGGGCTTGGACGCGACCTGCTCCCTGGTCGCGCTCGACCGCAATGCGCGTCCGCTTTCGGTGAGCCCGACCGATGCGCCGGAACGGGACGTGATCGTGTGGATGGATCATCGCGCCGGGGACGACGCCGAGCGGATCAACACCGGCCGGCACGAAGCCCTGCGTTATGTGGGCGGCAAGATCTCGCCCGAGATGCATGCGCCGAAGCTGGCATGGCTCGCCCGATGCAAGCCCGAGACGATCGCCAAGGCTAGGCATTTTCTCGATCTCACCGACTACCTGTCGTTTCGCGCCACCGGGTCGCTAACCCGCTCGGCCTGTCCGGCGACCTGCAAGTTCGGGTATCTGGCGCACGAGAAGCGCTGGCCGGACGAATTTTTCGACAGCATAGGCCTCGGCTTCCTCAAGCATGACAAATACGCCCGCATTGGCGCAGCGATCGCGTGGCCAGGCATGCCGCTCGGGCAGGGTTTGACGCTTGACGCCGCCGCGGCCATGGCCTTGCGGCCTGGAACTCCCGTCGGCGCGGGGCTTGTGGATGCTCACGCCGGCGCGGCGGGCACGCTTGGCGCACGCGCCGTGGGCAAGTCTCCCGATCCGTGCCGGCGTCTGGCTTTGATTCTGGGCACGTCGTCGAGCTGCATGGCGCTTGCCGACGGGCCGCGGTTCATCGATGGGATTTGGGGGCCTCATTTCGGCGCGCTCACCCCAGATCAATGGCTTATCGACGGCGGTCAATCGGCATTCGGCGGGGCGATCGATCACCTGCTGCGCCTGCATCCAGCCTTTGCAGACTTGTCGGCGCGCGCGGGGGCGCACGCCCTCCATGCGCTTGAGAAAGAGATCGTCGCCCGGGCCGGCGGTCTTTCGCGAGCGGCGTTGATCGCGGAGGATCTGCATGTCCTGCCTGACTTCATCGGCAGCCGATCGCCGTCGGCCGATGCAGGCGCGCGCGGGGGTGTGATGGGGATGGATCTGCGTGAAGACGTCGCGAGCTTGCAGGAACTCTATGTGGCTGGACTCTGCGGCCTCGCCTATGGCCTCTCCGACATCGTCAGCAAGCTTGAGCGATCAGGCTACGCATTTGATTCGATCATCGTCAGCGGCGGCGCAGCGCGCAGCGAAATGGTCCGCCAGATCATCGCCGATGTATGCAACAAGACGGTGGAATCGCCGGAGACCCTGGAGCCTGTGCTTCTGGGCTCCGCGATGGTCGGTGCGGTCGCGGCAGGGGGACAAACCATGATCTCCGCAATGTCGGCGATGTCGACCATCGCGCCCGGCGCAAAGACGCCGGCAGGCGGGGCGGTTGCGGCGTTCCACGCGCGAAAGGCCCATGCCTGCGAGATGCTGCGCCGAACTGAGCGGGAGATTCGTGAGCTGACCCACAAGTCTTGCTGGCCTGAATTGGTCATTTTCGATTGTGACGGGGTGCTGGTCGACAGCGAACTGATCGCGCTCGGCGTCATGCGCCGCAGGCTGAGCGAAGCCGGCCTTCGCCTCACCGATCAGGAAACGCGCGAGCGCTTCTTGGGGCGTCGGCTCGATTCAGCCATGCTTAGAATCGAAGCCGAACTCGGCGCGCCGTTGCCCGAGGCGTTTTCTGTCGATTTTTCGCGCGAGATTCTGTCGGCGTTTGAGCGCGAACTGAAAGGCGTCGAAGGCGTGCGGCAGGCGATCGAAGGTTTGAGCGCGCGTGTATGCGTCGCCTCTTCGAGCGGGCATGACAGGCTGCGCCACTCGCTGCGACTGGCCGGCTACGAGACCCTATT
>DATBZF010000106.1:0-2040 GCA_036513315.1 Roseiarcus sp. | reverse complement strand
CCCGAAACGAAAGTGCCCCTGCCTTGTTGCGCCTGTAGGAGGCCCTCAGCGCGCAAGAGTTCGATCGCTTGACGGATCGTCACCCGCGCCAGGCTGAATTCCTCCTCCAGCTCTTCGAGAGTCGATATCTGCTCGCCTTCGCCCCAGTAGCCGGAATTGATGCGCTGGCGCATCACCGACGCGACCTGAAGATAAAGCGGCACGCGGCTGCGATCGTATATTGCGGAAAATTTCCCCATCGGTTCCTCTCCGTACGACAGGCGGGACGAGCGTTCCAGTTTGCAAAAGCCGCCAGCGCGTCAGCCGCGGCCGAAGATCTTTCTAATGAAGTCCTTCACCCTCCCGAGCAGCACCGTGGTGATCAGCGAACCTGCGTTGAGTTCTCGCACCAAAGGGGGCGCAGCGGCGTCATCCCCGGCGGAAAGGCGCGCCTCGAGGTTTTTCGCAAAGGCCGCCGTCAAGCGGCCTGCAATATCCTGGACCAGGCCCGAGCGACCGAATTGCGCCAGCGTCCCAGTAAGCGTGTAGCCAACGTCGACGTCCACGCGGGCGCCCGCACCATCTTCATCCGGCTTAACGGAGTACGCCACGACGCCCTGCGTCGCCGAGTTGCTGCGCGCGTCACGGCCTGAGCCTACGATCCTGCCGCGATGCGCCGCCTCATCGCGAGTGATCTGTGCAACGCCGCTGAATTCAGCTGAGATCGGGCCAACCTTGACCTTCATCTTGCCGTTAACCGCGCCGTCCTTCTCGCCGCCATCGAGTGACGCGCCGGGCAGACATTCCGCAACATCCTCGACACGGCCGAAGAAGGCCCACACCTCATCGACCGGATGAGCGATCACGAAGCTCTGCCGGATCTCGACTTGGGGCTTCCAATCGGTTTCGATCCGCGCCGCCGCCGTTGTGGCGCGCGGGGCGGCCCGAACGCCTGTGGGGGCAAGGGTCGATGTGGCGCCCGCGAGCATTTCGCCGGCGCGCCCAGATCCGGCCGGCCCCAATCGCTCGCGGCCGCCTCCGGGGACGGCTTCGATCCCGCGCGCCCGCCGGTCGAAGAGGACAGTCTGCACCGCGCGCACGATGCCAACATAACCTGTGCATCGGCAGAGATTGCCGCTCATGGCGACGCGGATATCGTGCTCGCTTGACGCGTCCATGCGCAACACAATGTCGCGCGCCGAAACAATCATGCCCGGCGTGCAATAGCCGCATTGCAAGGCGTGATGAGCCGTGAAAGCCGCCCTCAGCTCGCGCGCAATTTCGTCCTCGTCGAGGCCTTCGATGGTGGTGACTTTGGCGTTTTCGCAAGCGACCGCGAAGGTGATGCAAGAGCGTATCGGCACGTCGTCGACGAGGAGGGTGCAGGCGCCGCAGACACCATGCTCGCAGCCGATGTGAGTGCCGGTCAGGTTGTGCGTCTCGCGCAGCAGGTCAGCAAGATGCGTGCGCGGCTCGACCTCCGCGCTCAGTACGCTGCCGTTGACCGTTAGGCTGACCTTGTTCATCAGGCCGCCGCCCGCTCCAAGGCGCGCCGCAGGGCGACCACGTGCGTCTGGCGTTCCAGCGGATCATTCATGCCGGCCGAGCTCGCCAACTCGTCAGCCGCCTGGGCATCGAAGTGTTCGGGGGCGCCGTTGGCGATAATGCGGCGGGCGTCGGCGATGACGATTGGGCGCGTCTCCGTCGCGCCGATGACCGCGCGGCAAACGCCGCGTTCCGGATCGACGACGAAAGCTCCGATCGCATTGGCGAATTCGCCTGTCTTGCGGCAGATCTTGTGATAGCCCCAGCGGGCCGCGCCGCCGAGCCGCGGCGCCTTCACCGAAACGAGCAGTTCACCCGCCCGGAGATCCGCCTCGAGCGCGCCCAGCATGTAGTCCTCAACCGGGATTGTTCGCGCGCCCTCGGGGCCGCGCAACGTGACCGACGCGCCGAGCGCCGCGAGAATCGAAATCCAGTCCGCCGAGGGGTCGGCGTGGGTCAGGCTGCCGCCGATCGTGCCTCGGTTCCGCACAGCGCGATAGGCGATGCCATGGGCGA
>DATBZF010000105.1:0-6740 GCA_036513315.1 Roseiarcus sp. | reverse complement strand
CCACGCCGCGAAGCCATCGCCAACTTCAAAAGCAGTTTGCAACAGCGCCGCGTGGATGGCCGGGACAAGCCCGGCCATGACGTCGAAGGCTGAAGAACGCTTTTGTTGCATCCCCCAGTCCGCAACCTTTGACTTTCCCCGGACTGCCCTGCCGCGTGCGGAAGAGGTCGTTCGAAGCATAAACGGCGCAGGCGCCGCGGAGCAAGAAGATCTCCGCCCGCACGCCTCAGCCTTCCGGCCTTATTTGGCTGGCTTGTACCATTTGTCGAGGCCGCTCTGGAGCTGGGCGCCGGCGGCGTCGGGCGTCAGCGCGCCGTTGATCACCTGGGCCGAAACGTTCCACAGCTCGTTCTCGAGGTTGGGCGTGCCGCGCGACAGGATCTGGTAGGAATTGCGGATCGTCGACTTGCACTCCTGGCGCCAGCCGACCATCGTCGCGGCGAGATCGTCGGTGATCTTGACCGGCTCTTTCGACAGCGGGAAGAAGCCCGGAAGGGCGTTGGCGTAGAGCGTGGCGAATTCCGGCGTCGCCAGCCATTCCAGGAATTTCTTGGCGTCATCCTTGTTCTTGGAGGCCGAGTTCACGCCCATCGCAATGTCGGTATGGTCGGAAATGTAGCAATCTTTCTCGCCGGCCAGCACCGGCGGCTTGAAGGCGCCCATCGGGAATTTCGCCGTGGCGCGGAAGGTTGAAATGTCCCATGAGCCGGCGGCGTAGATGGCGCCCTTGCCGAGGGAGAACAGGTTCTGGCTGTCGGGATAGGTCTGCGCCTGATAACCGTTGCCCAGATCGGGCGCCCAGCTCGCCATTTCCTTGAACACGGCGATATATTCCGGATCGGTGAACTTTTCCTTGCCTGAAATCAGCGCGGCGCGGCCGGCCTCGCCATGCCAATAGTTGGGCCCGATATTCTGGAAGCCCATGGTCGCCGCTTCCCATTGATCGGCGGTGCCGAGCACCAGCGGCACATAGGTGCCGTCCTTCTTCAGCTTCTCGAGCAGTGCGTTGAACTCATCCATCGTCTTGGGCTCTTCGGCCCCGACTTTCTTCAGCGCGTCCTTGTTGTAGATGAAGCCGTGAATGACCGAGGCCATCGGCACGCAGAAAGTGGTCTTGCCGTCGTCGGTGGTCCAGGCCGATTTGGCGACGTCGGAGAAATTCGCCATGCCCTTGAGGTCGTTCAGGCTGTCGATGTTCTTCTTGTTGTAGAGGTCGAGCGATTTGTCGAAGGGGCGACAGGTGATGAGATCGCCCGCGGTGCCGCCGGTGAGGCGCGCGCCAAGCGCGGCGTCATATTCCTTGGGCGCCGTCGCCGAGAATTCGATCTTGATATCGGGATAATGTTTGTTGAAGGCGGGGATGATTTTCGAGGTCCAGATGTCGGTGTCGTCGGTGCGCCAGCTCTCGATCTTGAGCTCGCCGGCCTGCGCGGCGACAAGGCCGGCAAGCAGCGCCGCCAAAGCGGCGCCCGCGCCCAATATGTTTTTATGCGTCTTCGTCATTTCGCTCTCCCAGTGATCGGGCTTGTCGCCCAGTGCTAAAAACTTCAGGCCGCGCGTTGCCGCAGGCGCGTCAACGCGGCGCCGAGATGGCCGCCGGCTTCATCGATCAGCGCCCGTGCGCTCTCGCGCGTCGCGGCGCCGGCGGCGATCAGAATCGCGCATTTGACGTCGCCCTTGGCGCGGCTGAGACTCGCGCCCGCCGCGTCTTCGTCGACGTCGGCGATGCTGGCGACGATATGGACCGCGCGCCGGCGCAGCTTGTCGTTCTCCGGCCGGACATTGACCATATGGCCGCGATAGACGTGGCCGAGCCGCGCATGGGCCAAAGTGGAAAGTAGGCCGAGCGCGCATTTCTGCGCGGTTCCGGCGGCGAGCCGCGTCGAGCCGTGCAAAGCTTCCGGGCCGGAATCGAGCAGGATCGGATGGTCGGCGATATGGAGCAGCGGCGAAGCCGCGCGATTAGCCAGCGCGATAAGAACGGCGCCGCGTTCGCGCGCCGCTTTAGCGCGAGCCAGCGTATAGGGCGTCGCGCCGCTCGCCGAGACGGCGATGACGATGTCGCGCTCCAGCGGCCCTATCCCAGCAACGTCGGCGCCGGCGCCGGCGATGTCGTCCTCAGCCGCCGAGTCGATATCGGCGATATTGCCGAGGCCGCCGGCGACCAGGAAGACGATCCGTTCGCGCTCCAGGCCGAACGTGCCGGGTAATTCGGCGCCGTCCTGCAAGGCGATCAGCGCGGAAGAGCCGGCGCCGAGGTAGATCAGCCGCCCGCCCGCCCGCAGCCGCTCGGCGATCGCCTCCGCGGCGCGCACGATAGAGTCGGCGCCAGCGGTCACCGATTCGATGGCCCGCTTCTGGCTCGCCAGAAGCGCCGCGAGGAAAGACGCAGCGGATGGGCCTTCGTCTCTATCGTCGCTCGAAATCGCCATTCACCCTCGTGTCACGCTATAAAACGAGTCCGGGCGAATCCCCGGGGCGTGGAAAAAGAACCAATATTAGAACCGCTGGTTCCTACCTCTTGTTTTAAGTGTTAGCCAATCGTATACCTCTTGTCTAGAGATCGTTTTCAAAAAACGATCGGGCGATTTCGCCACGCCCGGCGAAGCGGGACGAGGCGGAAAGCGAGGGCAATTGACGGCAGGCGGGCCATACTTTCTCGGCATCGACGGCGGCGCGACGCGCTGCCGGGCGCGCCTTCGCGACGCTGCTGGCGCGATGCGGGCGCAGACCACAGGGCCGGCCGCCAATATCTATGTCGATTATCCCTCCGCTCTGGCGGTGGTGCGTGCGGTCATCAAGGAGACGCTCGACAAGGCGGGGCTGCGGCTCGATGGTTCCGCGAGCGTCTCGCTTGGCCTCGGCCTCGCCGGCATTTCGACCGGCGCCGACGCGGCGCGTATTGTTGCGGACCTGTCGGCGCAGAATGGAATCGCCTCCGTCCACGCCGCCAATGACGCGGTCATCGCTTGTCTTGGCGCCCATGCCGGCGCCGATGGCGGCCTGATCGTCGCCGGCACCGGCTCGATCGGCGTCGCACGGCTTGGCGGTCGCGACATCGTCATTGGCGGGCGCGGCTTTCTGCTTGGCGACGACGGCTCGGCGGCGCGCATCGGCGCCGATGCGGTTCGCGCCGCCATGCGCGCCTGCGATCGGCTTGGCCCGGCGACGCCGCTGACGCAAAGCCTGATGCAGCATTTCGGCGACGATCCGCATGTCGCGTTGCAATGGGCGTTGACCGCCAAGCCCAGCGACTACGGCGCTTTCACGCCTGAGGTGCTCGAGGCGGCGAGCGCGGGCGATGCGGTCGCCGGTCCGATCGTCGAGGCGGCGGCCGCTGCAATCGCCGCGCTGACGCGCGCCGTGCAGGCGCTCGGCGCCGAGCGCGTTGCGCTGGTTGGCGGCCTCAGCAGCGTCATTCGTGCGCATCTTCCGGCCGATCTTGATTCCATATTGCTGACGCCGTTGTTCGATGCGACGGACGGCGCGATCTTGCTGGCCGGCGGCGTTTTGCCGTCCTCGCCTGACCGAAGCGAGGCATCATGATCATCGCCGACGCGATTCCGGCGCGCGCCACCCTCTATCGCTCGGTCTGCGAGACGCTGAAGCGCGAGATCGAAGGCGGCCGCTTCGCCGATACAGAAATCTTGCCTGGCGAGCGCGAGTTGTCGCTCGTCCTCGATGTGTCGCGCACCACTTTGCGCCGCGCCATCACCGAACTCGTCGCCGAAGGCGTGCTCTATCATCGCCATGGCGCCGGCACGTTCATTCGCCGCGCACTGCCGCGCGTCGACCAGCCGATGTCGCGCCTCACGGGCTTCACCGAGGATATGCGGCTGCGCGGTTTCGTGGCGGGCTCGCGCGAACTCGAGCGCGGGACGTTCCTGCCGACGCCGGAGGAGGCGATGATGCTCGGCGTCGGGCCGAGCGAGAGGATATTCCGCCTGTCGCGATTGCGTCTCGCCAGCGATGTGCCGATGGCGATCGAACATGCGGTGGTGCCGCAGCGTTACATCGGCGATCCCCATGCGATCGGCTCGTCGCTCTATGATGCGCTGGAGGCCCGCAATTTCAAGCCGGTGCGGGCGCTGCAGCGCCTGCGCGCGACGCTGCTCGCCGATGCCGACGCGGCGCTGCTCGGCGTCGAGCCGAAAAGCCCGGCGCTTTACATCCAGCGCATCGCCTATCTCGCCGACGGGCGCTGCGTCGAATTCACGCGCTCCTATTATCGCGCCGACACTTATGACTTCGTCTCCGAACTGACGCTTTCCCCCGCGACCCGCAAGAACCGAAACTAGAGGCCCCGCCTTGTCCAGACAGTCTTCCCTGATGTCGCAGGAAATTGCGGAGACCGGAGCGATCCTCGCCCGCCAGCTCGCCGCCAATGATGCGGCGACGCGGCAAATCGCGGCGCTGATCGCCAAGCGCGATCCGCGCCTGGTCGCCACCATCGCGCGCGGCAGCTCGGATCATGCCGCGCTCTATTTGAAATATCTCATCGAGATCGCGCTCGGCGTGCCCTGCGCCTCGATCGGCCCTTCGATCGCCTCGCTCTATGATGCGCCGCTGCGGCTCGAGGGCGCGCTGGCGATCACCATCTCTCAATCGGGCCGCAGTCCCGACATTGTCGCCTTGCAGGACGCCGCCAATCGCGCCGGCGCCCTGACGCTCGCCCTTGTCAACGATGTCGATTCGCCCGCCGCACGCGCCGCGCAATGCCTGCTGCCGCTGCATGCCGGCCCCGAGCGCTCGGTGGCGGCGACCAAATCGATGATCGCGGCGCTCGTCGCCGGCGCCGCGCTGATCGGGCAATGGGTCGGCGATGAAAAGCTCAGCGCGGCGATCTTGAGACTGCCGGCGTTGCTGAGCGGCGCCGCCGCGCCGCCGCCGCCCGCGCTCATCGATCTCATCGTCGGCGCGAAATCGGCCTTCGTGCTCGGGCGCGGCTCGACTTTCGCGATCGCCGCCGAGGCGGCGCTCAAGCTGAAGGAGACCTGCGCGATTCATGCCGAGGCGTTTTCTTCCGCCGAGGTTCTGCATGGCCCGGCCGGCGTGATCACGCCGGGCTTTCTCATCATCGCCTTCATGCCGGCGGATGCGGCGCGCGAGGGGATGAGCGAAACCCTGGCGCGTCTTGCCGCCATGGGCGCCAATGTCGTCGTCGTCGACGCCGCGGCTTCGCCAGACAAATCCGCGCTTGTCGTGCCAGCCGCCGATCATCCGCTGCTGACGCCGATCGTCATGCTCCATCGCTTCTACGCCATCGTCGAGGCGAGCGCGACGGCGCTCGGTCGTGACCCTGACAATCCCCCGCATTTGCGCAAAGTGACGGAGACCATTTGATGCGGGCGCCGTCATGAGACAAGTCTTTTTCGGCGCACGTCTGTTCGACGGCGAGGCGATGATCGACGATGGCGCGCTGGTGATCGAGGACGGCGCGATCGTCGCGCTGACGCCCTTCGCCGAACGTCCGCGCGACGCTGAGAGCCATGATCTTGGCGGCGGCGTTCTGGCGCCGGGCCTGATCGACTGGCAGGTCAATGGCGGCGGCGGCGTATTGTTCAACGCCGACCCGACGGTCGAGGCGATCGCCGCGATCGTCGCCGCCCATCGCGGCGACGGCACGACCTCCCTGCTGCCGACCCTCATCACCGATGCGCCGCAAAAGCTGGAGGCGGCTCTCGCCGCCGCGGCGGAGGCGCAAAAAACCGTGCCCGGCGCGCTTGGCGTTCATGTCGAGGGACCATTCATCGATCTCAGACGGAAGGGCGCCCACCCGCTGGCGTTCATCCGCGCGATGACGCGGCGGGACGCGGATCGGCTGATTGCGGCGAGGGCGGGCGTGATGGTCGTCACGCTCGCGCCGGCGGCGGCCTCCAACGATCTCATCGCGTTGCTGGCGCGAAGCGGAATCATCGTCAGCATCGGCCATTCCGAGGCGACCGCCGAGGAGGCGCAAGCCGCGTTCAAAGTGGGCGCGAGCGCGGTCACGCATCTCTACAATGCGATGAGCCAGCTCGGCCATCGCCAGCCGGGCCTTGTCGGCGCCGCGCTTGCCGATCCCGCCATCCTCTGCGGCTTCATCGCCGACGGTCATCATGTGCATGAGGCGGCGGCGCGGGCCGCCTTCAACGCCAAGGGCGTCGAGGGCATAGCCCTGGTCTCCGACGCGATGCCGCCGGCGGCGGGCGGCCCGAAGACTTTCTATCTCGAAGGCGGCCGCGTTACTCAGGTCGGCACCAGGCTGACTCTCGACGACGGCACGCTGGCCGGCGCGGCGATCACGCTGATGGACGCCGTGCGCTACGTAACGGCGACGCTTGGCGTCGATCTTGCCGATGCGCTGAAGATGGCGACGCTGACGCCGGCGCGGCTGCTGCGGATCGATCACAGGATCGGCCGGCTCAAGCCGGGCTTCCGCGCCGACCTCGTCCATATCGGCGGCGATCTCAGCGTGAGGGGGACGTGGGTCGGCGGGGAGGGGAGTGCGGGCGCTTCTTGAACCGCTCCGTCATTGCGAGGTCAGGCGAACGAATTCATTCGCCTTGGCGAAGCGACGAAGCAATCAGGCTGGGCTCTGAGAGCTTTCGTCTCGGTCGTTTGCCACTACGCGACGGCGTTCATGAATCGTCCTGCTCCTGAGCTGGATTCGGGTGCACTCAATCCCTCTCCAGCTACCGCCTTCGCTATTGAGCCATTGTTCGCATGGAGGCCATTTTTTTCACCCGAGCGACCTTTGT
>DATBZF010000104.1:0-19490 GCA_036513315.1 Roseiarcus sp. | reverse complement strand
CAGGAACCCGATTTCGTCAGGGGCGACAAGAGCCATCCCGATGTGAAACTGGCGTTCCGCAAGATCGCGGAATTTGGCGGCAGATGGCTTCGTGTGGCTTATAAGCAAGAATTGGATGCGCATTTTATCATAACGGTTTTCTTCGACAGAAAAGCGGAGAACTGGAAATGAAGGTCAAATACGATTCCGAAGTCGACGCTGTGTTTCTGCGCCTCACGGATGCGGACATCCTGGAATCGGAAGAAATGCAGCCCGGCGTCATTGTCGATTTCGACGCCAATGGGAAAATTGTCGCGCTGGAGTTTCTCAATGCAACTGAACGGTTTTCGGCCGAGGCGATCAAGCAGTTTCAAGACGCTGCATAAGCCGGCTTTTCCAAGGTAAAGGCGAAAGCAAGACATGGGCAAGGTTACAGGATTTCTTGAGATCGATCGCGCGGACCGGCGCTATGCGCAGGCGTCCGACCGCATTCGCCATTATCGCGAATTCATGTTGCCGCTGTCGGAGGAGACGACGCGCAACCAGGCGGCGCGGTGCATGAATTGCGGCATTCCTTATTGCCATTCCGGCTGCCCGGTGAACAACCAGATCCCCGACTGGAACGATCTCGTCTATCGCGGCGATTGGGAAGAGGCGGCGCGCAACCTGCACACTACCAATAACTTTCCCGAATTCACCGGCCGCGTCTGCCCGGCGCCGTGCGAGGCGTCCTGCACGCTCAATCTCCAGGACAGTTCGGTGACGATCAAGACGATCGAATGCGCGATCGTCGACCGCGCCTGGGCGGAAGGCTGGGTGAAGCCGGAACCGCCGGCGCAGAAGACCGGCAAGCGGATCGCGATCGTCGGCTCAGGGCCGGCCGGCCTCGCCTGCGCCCAGCAATTGGCCCGCGTCGGCCATGAGGTTCATCTCTTCGAGAAGAACGCCAAGCCGGGCGGGCTGCTGCGCTATGGCATTCCCGATTTCAAGATGGAGAAGCGCCACATCGACCGGCGCATCGCGCAGATGAGGGCCGAGGGCGTCGTCTTCCACTGCAACACTCTGGTCGGCCGCGATGTCGCGGCCAAATCATTGGTCGACGATTACGACGCCGTCGCTCTGGCCGGCGGCGCCGAAGCGCCGCGCGACCTGCCGGCGCCGGGGCGCGACCTTGCTGGCGTGCATTTTGCGATGGATTTCCTGCCCCAGCAAAATCGCCGCGTCGGCGGCGAGCCGATCGGATCGAACGAGCCGATCAGCGCCACCGGCAAACATGTCGTGGTGATCGGCGGCGGCGATACCGGTTCGGACTGTATCGGCACCTCGATCCGCCAGGGCGCGGTGAAAGTGACCCAACTCGAAATCATGCCGATGCCGCCCAAGGCCGAAGATAAAATGTCGACCTGGCCGAACTGGCCGCTGAAGCTGCGCACTTCGTCAAGCCATGAAGAAGGCGCCGAGCGCGACTTCGCTGTGGTCACCCATTCCTTCTCCGGCGAGAATGGCGCTGTGACCGGCCTCAATTGCGTGCGTGTCGATGCTAAGATGAAGCCGATCGAGGGCAGCGATTTCCAGCTCAAAGCCGAGCTCGTGCTGCTCGCCATGGGCTTCGTTTCACCCAGGCACGAGGGCATGCTCAGCGATCTTGGGCTCAGCCTCGACAAGCGCGGCAATGTCGAGGCCAATGTCGCCAATTACGCGTCTTCGCTGCCGAAGGTCTATGCCTGCGGCGACATGCGGCGCGGCCAGTCGCTGGTGGTCTGGGCGATCCGCGAGGGCCGCCAATGCGCCTCGGCGATCGATAAGGCGCTGACCGGGGCGACAGTGCTGCCGAGGTAAGGCAAACGTCGCGCCGGGCGGCGCAAGCGTCCGATCGTGATGCTTCTCAACGCAAATGCCCGGCGCAAGGCCGGGCATGATGTGTCGAGAGTCGCAAAAGTCGCAGCGACTCGGCCCCAAAAGCAACCAGCTCAGCCCGCGATGCGCTCGTCCGCCGCGGTGGGCTCGCGCAGCACATAGCCGCGGCCCCAGACGGTTTCGATGTAATTGCGGCCATGCGAGGCCATCGCCAGCTTCTTGCGCAGCTTGCAGATGAACACGTCGATGATTTTGAGTTCCGGCTCGTCCATGCCGCCGTAGAGGTGGTTCAGGAACATTTCCTTGGTCAGCGTGGTGCCCTTGCGCAGCGAGAGCAGTTCGAGCATCTGATATTCCTTGCCGGTCAGATGCACGCGGGCGCCGTCGACTTCCACCGTCTTCTGGTCGAGATTGACCAGCAGGTCGCCGGTGATGATCACCGATTGGGCGTGGCCCTTCGAGCGGCGCACGATCGCATGGATGCGCGCGACCAGTTCGTCCTTGTGGAAAGGCTTGGTCAGGTAATCGTCGGCGCCATGGCCGAGCCCTTTGACCTTGTCCTCGATGCCGGCCATGCCGGAGAGGATCAGGATCGGCGTCTTGACCTTGGTGACGCGCAGCGACCGCAAGACCTCATAGCCGGACATGTCGGGCAGGTTCAGGTCGAGCAGGATGATGTCGTAATCGTACAGCTTGCCAAGGTCGATGCCTTCCTCGCCGAGGTCGGTCACATAGACGTTGAAGTTCTCCGATTTGAGCATCAGTTCGATGCTCTGGGCGGTGGCGCTGTCGTCCTCGATCAGTAAAACGCGCATGTCAGGTCCCCAGCCTTGTCCATCGGTGCGAGACCGCGGTTAAGTTCGCCCAGATGGCGCCACAAAGAAGCCGGCGCACGGCCGAAGGCGTAAGCGGCCGATTCGAGACGCAACCATGCAAGCGAATGGTTAACAAATCTTGATTCATGCCTGCAAGCCCAATCGCGATAAATCGGAAAAAACCATCAATTTGTTGAATTTGTTATGTTAAAATCGCTTCGTCGAACTCATTAATTACATTAACTCATTCTCTTAAGCGATTCATCGGACTCAGTCTTGTCGACTCGATTACAAAGCCAGCAGCGCCGCCTCGTTTTCGACTTGGTAGGGAGTGTTAACGATCCGGGTAAACGAACTGCTAACGCCGGCGCGCGAATGATCACTTTTCGAGCTTCCGTCGCCATTTTCGCCTGAAAAAGAGTCGCTGTGCTGCGGGCGTAAGGAAAGAGCAACTTTCGTCAGCCATCGTGGCGACGTCTCGCGGTCAAGGATTGGAGGGCCCCAAAGCCCTTGGCTCATGTTGTTTTTGCGTTGCGGAGTGTTGCCAGATGAAGTCGCGAGACACGCTTATTCGATTGAAGCGCTTTCAGGTCGAGGAAAAGCGTCGGCGCGTGCGCCAGATCGAGACCATGATGGCCGAGTTCTCGCGCATGACGCTTGATCTCGACCGCGAGATCGGCGTCGAGGAAAAGCGGGCTGGGATCAGCGACCCCAATCATTTCGCTTATCCAACCTATGCCCGCGCCGCGATGAGCCGGCGGGAAAACCTCAAGAGCTCGATAGCCGAACTTGCCGGCCAGATGGAAGAAGCCAAGGCCGCGCAGGAAGAAGCGCAGGTCGAGCTGCAGAAATTCGAAACCCTGGACGGCCGCGAGAAAGCCGCCGAGCGGAACCTCGAAATGGGGGCGCGCGCGTAAGGCGGCGCGGTTGCAGCAAGCCGCGTCCCCAGGGCGCTTGAAACAAATCTGCAGCCCAAAGCCTTGAGAAGGCTTGATCGCCGAGCAAAACAGGCGCCTCCGCCGGCTTCGCGCCCGCGTCGCTGATATTCGTACTGGGGCGCGGGCCAGGACGGCCGCGATCCCAGGCGGGTGAGACCACGCCGCTCAGACAATTCGCAGCCCGAAAAAATAAATCCGCGCGCCGGGAATAATCGCGCCTCACCCCGAGTCTCCTCCTTGAACGGCATAGAGCCGGACGAGGAGAAGCGAGATGGCGCATAGTGAGGATAAAGGACTCGACCGCCGCCAGGCGCTCGAATGTATGATCTGGGCGGGAACCGGCGTGATATGGACGCTCGCCGGCGGCGTGCCGAAATCGACGCTGATCGGATCGGCGCAGGCGGCCGAGACGGGTTTCAGTTTCCTGCAGATTTCCGACAGCCATGTCGGTTTCGACAAGCCGGCCAATCCCAATGCGCTCGGCACGCTGCGGGAAGCGATCGGCAAGGTCGTCGCCATGCCGGCCAAGCCGGCGTTCATGATCCATACCGGCGACATCTCGCATCTGTCGAAGCCCCAGCAGTTCGACGACGCCGATCAGGTCATCGGCCAGGCCAGGCTCGACGTTCACTACGTGCCGGGCGAACATGACATCATCGACGAGGCCCAGGGGCAAGCCTATCTCGACCGTTACGGCAAAGGCGCCAAGGGCGCAGGCTGGTATTCCTTCGACCAGGCCGGCGTCCATTTCATCGGCCTCGTCAATGTCGTCGATCTCAAAGCGGGCGGCATGGGCAATCTCGGCGCCGACCAGCTCGCCTGGCTCGCCGACGATCTGAGGGGTAAGAGCGCTTCGACGCCGATCGTCGTGTTCGCCCATATTCCGCTATGGACGATCGCGCCCGAATGGGGCTGGGGCACACAGGATTCGGCGCAGGCGCTTAGCCTGCTGGCGCCTTTCGGCTCGGTCACCGTGCTGAACGGCCATATCCATCAGTTGATGCAGAAGGTGGAGGGCAATGTGACCTTCCATACCGCGCGCTCGACCGCCTTTCCGCAACCGGCGCCGGGCACGGCGCCCGCGCCCGGGCCGATGCTGGTTCCATCAGGCGAACTTCGCGGCTTGCTCGGCGTCAGAACCGTGGCGTTCCAGCAGGGCGTGAAAGAGCTCGCCGTCACCGACATTTCTCTCGCACAGTGAAGGAGCATGCGATGATCAGGAGTTTCGACCGGCGCCGGCTCGGCGCCTGGATGGGCGTCATCGCGATGGGCGCGGCGGCTGTATTGTATTTTGGCGCGATCATGCTTGCCTGGGCGGACGAGGTCACCGTCGGCATCGACAATTTCGCCTTCGTGCCGGAAGTGCTCAACGTCAAGCCGGGCGTCACCGTCACCTTCGTCAATCACGACGACATCCCCCATCTTGTTGTGGCGACGGACGGCAAATATCGCTCGAAGGCGCTGGACACCAATGACAAGTTCAGCATCGCCTTCGACAAGCCCGGCGAATATGCCTATTTTTGCGGCCTGCATCCGCATATGAAAGGCAAGATCATTGTCGCGCAATGAGCCTTGGGGGCGTGGTGACGAGCGAACTGGCGCGTAGGCGTTTTGCCGAGATGGTGCTGCCTCATCTCGACGACGCCTATGGGCTCGCCCGTTGGCTCACTGGCAACCAAACCGATGCCGAGGATGTCGTGCAGGACGCCTGCATGCGGGCGCTGGCGTCGCTCGACGCGGCGATCGTGGAGCGGCCGCGCGCGTGGGTGCTGACGATCGTTCGCAATACGGCGTTCACCTGGCTCGCCAGGAACCGGCCGAAGATGGTGCTGCTCACCGACGATTCGGAGCTTCTCGAAGCGGCGGCCGCCAAAGAGCCGGGCGCTGGCGCGGCCAATCCGGAGGAAAGCCTGATCGCCGCCGCTGATGAGGCGGCTTTGGAAGCGGCGATCCAGGGCCTGCCGCATCTGTTCAGGGAAGTGATCGTCATGCGCGACATCCATGGTCTCAGCTATCGCGAAATCGCCGCGGCGATCGGCGCGCCGCAGGGAACGGTGATGTCGCGGCTGGCGCGGGCGCGCGCGCTGCTGATCGACAAGCTTGGGAGCCGGATATGACCGAGCCGCCGTCCGACGATCCGACCCTTCTTCTCCATGCCGCGCTCGATGGCGAACTCGACGCCGCCGGCATGATCGCGATCGAGCGCCGGCTCGCCGCCGATCCCGCGCTCGCCGCAGAATATGCGCGGCTCGCCGCCTTGCGCGACGCGATCAGGACGCGCCTGCCGCGCGCGCGCGCGCCCGATTCGCTGCGCGCCCGTGTCATCGCGGCGGCGCAGGCGCCGAGTCCGACGCCGCGGGCCGCACCGCGCCGAGTGTGGCGCCTCGATGCGCGCTACGCTTCGCTCGCCGCCTCGCTGGCGATCGGCGTCATGCTGGGGGCCGGCGGCTTCGGACTGCTGGCTCCGCAAAGCGCCGACAATGACGTCCAGCAGGCGATCGTCGCCGGCTTTGTCAGGGGGCGATTGTCGGGCCAGCCGGTCGATGTCGCGACCTCCGACCGCCATACGGTCAAGCCCTGGCTCGCCGGCAAAATCGCCGGCGCAACAACGGTCGTCGATCTCAAGGCGGATGGCTTCCCGTTGGTCGGCGGCCGCATCGACGTCATCGGCGAGACGCCGGTTCCCACTCTCGTCTACCAGCGGCGCGAGCACCAGATCGCGCTCAGCGAAATGCCGGGCTCAAGCGCCCAGGCCGCAAGCGCGCCGCGCCTGTCGACGCGCGGCGGCTATAATTTTGTCGAATGGGAGGATGGCGGGCGACTATACGCCGGCGTCTCCGATCTGCCGCCCGCCGAGCTCGACGCCTTCGCCGCTGCGTTTCGGCGCGCGGCGGCTGTCGAACGCGAGGAAACGCCAAAGCCATGAGCCTGACGCCGCGCTTCGGCGTCAGGCCAAACGCCAACCAGCTCTAATTGGCGAAAGTATTGCAGGAATCGATCTGTCCGCTCTTCAGCCCCGTCGTCAGCCATTGCTGGCGCAGGGCCGAACTGCCGTGGGTGAAGCTGTCGGGCACGGCATAACCGCGCGCCGCGGTCTGCAGGCGATCGTCGCCGATCGCGGCGGCGGTCGCCTCCGCCTTTTCGATATCGCCGGGGTCAAGCACGTGCCATTTCTGGTCGGCGTTCGCCGCCCAGACGCCGGCCAGGCAATCGGCCATCAGTTCGATGCGCACCGAAATGGCGTTGGCCTGGGTGCGGCTGGCGTTCTGCTTGGCTTCGTCAGCCTTGTCGAGAATGCCGAGCTGGTCCTGGACATGGTGGCCGATCTCGTGGGCGATCACATAGGCATAGGCGAAATCGCCGCCGCCGCCGTATTTGGTGCGCATGTCGTTGAAGAACGACATGTCGAGATAGACCTTCTTGTCATTCGGGCAATAAAACGGCCCCATCGCCGATTGCGCCTGGCCGCAGCCCGAGCGGAACGAGCCGCTGTAGAGCACCAGTTTCGGAGGGACATAAGCGACGCCCTTTTGCGCCGGCAGAACCTGCGACCAGACATCCTCCGTCTGGCCGAGAATCTTCTTGACGAAAACCAGCATCGGGTCGTTTTGCGCATTCTGCTGGGGCTGCATCGCAACGGGAGAGGGCGCCGGCGCGGAATAGGAAGAAGCACTGCCGCCGTTGCCCATCACGATCTGCGAGCCGCCGATCAGAATGCGCGGATCGATGCCGGTGAAATAGCCGATCACCGCAAGAACAAGGATGACGCCGATGCCAAGACCGCCGGCGCCGCCGCCGATTGGGATGCCGCCCCCGCCGCCCCCGGAGGCGCCGCGCTCGTCCTCGACGTTGGTCGATTCCCGGGAGTTCTCCCACTCCATAGCCGCCCTCCTGCCCACGCCGATCGAGCCTTTGCTCTAGAATGTTTCGGGCCGCGGTTCAATTGCCGAGGCGGCCCGGCTGGCAGGGTGCGTCAGCTCTCCTTCTCGACAAAGGATTTCAGCCGCGTCAAAGCATCGTCCCATTCTCTGGAGACGCGTTCGAGATAGGATTGCAGCGTGAGGGCTACCGCCCCGCGCTATGCGTCCTTGTCATCGTAACGGCTGACCTCGAGAAGATTTCCGTCGGGATCGCGAAAATAGACCGACTTCATGGGACCCAGCGCGCCGTGGCGCGCCACCGGCCCCAGTTCGATGGCGACGCCGCAACTTCGGAGATGCGCGATGATTTCCTCGATCGGCCGCGGCGTGATCAGACAGAAATCCGCCGAACCGGGCGTCGGCTCGGCCGCCTTGGGCTCGAAGGCGCCCTCGCGCTCATGCACGTTGATTTTCTGACGGCCGAATTTTAGCGCGGCTGGCGCGCCCGGCCGAAACTCGCTTTTGAAGCCGAGCGCGTGTTCGTAAAAGTCCAGCGTCGCTTCGAGCGAGCGCACGGTAAGGACGACATGGTCGAACCGGTCGATCATCACGTTTTGACGCCCTCCGGCGGCAGCGCCGCCGGCACGATCGTCTGGCGCCACCCGATGCGTCGCGACAGCGCGCCCTGCAAGTTTATTGGGTCAAATGCGCCGAAGCCACCGCCGACTGAAATAACTCGTTCAGAGCGGCGGATATGTTCTGTCCGAGGCCAACCTCGTAAAACAGTCCCGACGAAGCGCAGTTCTGCAGCGTCGTGCCGATGCTCGACTGATAAGGCGCGACATGCGCATTGTACCAGCTATTGGTGGGCAGCGGAAAATATTCCGTATAGAGGATCGCTATTTTGATCCCGTTGCTCTTCAGCGGCGTGCACCAGTCCTTGGTTCCAGTCATCGTTGATTCCTGCCGCGAACCACTGACCATTTCGTCCTCGACGCCATCGGTGACGATGAACAATATTTCCTGTGGCGTATCGCCGGCCTTGTTCGTTCCGCCGCCGGCCGGCGAGGGAATGAGCGCGGTGATGTTGCTCATCGCCGTGTCATAATTCGTATCGGCGTCGCTATTGCCGGTGCCGGCTCCGCAAGGGTTGGTTGTCGTCACGCCCCTGGTCGTCGTCGTTGTCGGGCTGCACGCGTTGTTATTGTCGTAGACCTCAAGGGTTTGCGTATTGTTCGACTGCATGCTGGCCAATTGCGTGGACCATGTCGAAACAAAGTTCGACGTCAGCGGAACCAGTTTATTGAACCCGACGTCAAACGAGTTGATCGACATCCTGTAGACTGGCTGGACCGCGATGGCCGGATTGTTTTCGGCGTTGAAGGCGGTATTCGTGAGGTCTGTGATCGCCCCGT
This sequence comes from Roseiarcus sp., assembly GCA_036513315.1. Lineage (GTDB taxonomy): Bacteria > Pseudomonadota > Alphaproteobacteria > Rhizobiales > Beijerinckiaceae > Roseiarcus. The sequence continues at coordinate 10,626 of DATBZF010000104.1, read as the reverse complement.
CAAGCAAGTCCGCCCGAAGCGTAACGCCAAGGCTCCTCGCCAGCGCATAATTGTCTTCCCCTCCCGGATTGCCGAGATTGTCCGCCGACGGATTGGCTTCGTGGCACGCAAAGGCGCAGCCGCCCTGCGAGGACGTGTTGTTCACCATGGTCTGAATATCGGCCGGCGTCCCGGCGATCGCCATGGATGGAGACGTGTCAAGCAGCAAATAGAAATCGATATTCGGTGGCGTCGCTGCGCTGCCGGTCGAAGAGCCGCCGAACGAAATCGTATTCATGTTGAGGATGCCGCCAAAGATATTCTGCGACTGCGCGTTGTAGCTGACCGTTACGTTACGGGCGAGACCAACGTCGGCGACAGTGACGTTGAAATCCGTCGTATTGGTGATATCGAAGATCAACCGGGATAAACCGGTCACCTGTGCATTGAACATATTCTTGGCCGCCGTTATTGAAGCGGCGTCTGATTGCGTCATCATCGCGGGCGTGACCGCCGCTAGCACCGCGGCGTCGGCCGCCGCATTCAATTTCGATTTGAGGCGCGCCGCCGCGCCGTAGTCGATCGCCATGCCGACAGAGAAGATAAGTGGGATCGCCATGAATCCGAATATCATCGCCACGTTGGCGCGGCGATCGCGGATGAACTTGTGAAAGATGACGCGTGTCATGACAGGCCTTCGACAATTGGTGCGACTATGGCGGACGCGTCCGCGTTTCCCTGGGGCGCGCGATAAGTTCGACTTCGAATGATCCAACAATTGGCTATCCAGATTTGCCGGATCAACTTGGGGCAGTTCGTCGCTTGAAGAGATGGTTCCGTGCGCTCTAGATTAATTGACTCGCCGAATGGCGGCGGAAAGGCCGCCGGTCCGCTCCACCGCTCGGACTGCGAAAACGTTACCGACTTCAGTCTTTACGTTTCCTGAAATTATGCGTTGAATATTACGCATTTTGGCTGAGCGGGCTGTTCGCGATCGAGATTTGGTTACGAATTGGTTGTTCGCTGTCGATTCACCGGCCGCTTCGCATAAAAGCCGCGCCTCATGTGGCGCCCGAGGCCAATTGAAGGTCCCGGCCGCGGCGCCATTCTGCAAGACGTCACCTTTACGGCGTGAGTGCGATCTGCGTCGATATGCGCGGCGACATATAAGTTTGGTCGGTGAGGACGATCGGCCCGGTCACCTGATAACCGATCGAGGGCGTGTAGGTGTACCACACCTGGCCCCAAATATAGGTCACGTTCGCCGTGTCGATCGCCGTGGGTAGCGAGACGACCTGCCCAACTGTCAACGGCGTGCCGCCAGGCGTCGTCGTGCTCCAGACGACCTTGGCGACGCCGGCGGCGTTGGTCGTCACCTCCGAAACCGTGACGAGCATTGGGGTTGAAGAATAGGGCGCGATAATCGCCGAGGAGGCGCCCAGCAGGGTTTGCATGTCCGCGTTTGATATCGACGAATATTGCGTGACCAGATCGGTGACGGTATGCACCGTGAGGGTGACCTTGCGATCTATCGCGATCGCATCGCCGTAAGTGATGGCGCCGGTGAACAGAACGAGCGCGACCGGAAGAATGAGCGCGAATTCGGTCCCGGCCGCTCCCCGCGAGCCATGGACGAAATTGCGGAAAATTGAGAGTCCCTTCGCCTGGGCGCTGCGTGCCAGTCTTCTCATCTTCATGGTTCGTTTCTGAACACGGCGGTTGACATCAATAGTCGAGCGCCATTTGGGAGATTAGACAGGTTAAAGCCCAAAGGCCCGAGAAACACAGGCCATTGATACATCACTTGCATGACCATGATGTCGCCGGCGTTGCCTGGGTTATATGTCCAAACGTTTGTCACGTTGCCATGCGAATCATAGGTCAGCGTGGGCGCCGACGTACCGGCTGTAGCGAACGAGGTCGCCGGCTGCAGATTCACCATAAAGCCGGCGCAGTTGAAAAGACCGGGAGAGTTGTTGCAGAGCGCCTGCCCGAATTGAGTTTGAGTCAGACCCTGGCTTTGCGCCTGACCAGTCAGCACGAGTCTCGCTGTTTCCTCGACCGCCGTTTCGAGGGCTTCCTCCGCAAAATAAACAATGCTTATCTGTAAGATGGCCAATAGAAGCGCAATGGTTGGCGCCGCCACGAGCGCGAATTCGATCGCAGCGCTTCCGCCTCGCCCTCGCAGAAATTTGGCCAATATGGATCGCCCTGAGCGAGGTTGCTCGGTCTTTCCTGGCTCGAAGTTGGAAAGCGGGGTCATGAAAGTCCAACGATAAGGCAAATAGCCACGCACGCAGGCTAGTAACGAAAGCTTGCGAGACCGTTACGTCCATACCGGGAAATTCATTGCAATTTAGATATCCGCGCGGATATCGCGACGCACGGACATTGTGGATTGGTTAACGTTTGGGCGCCATCGCGCCGCCAGTCATCTGCGCGGACGAAATTTTATTGCTTCGCCAGCGCAGCCGAACCATAGCCAAGGCGGCCGTGAACGCGCGCCGAGGCGGTCGTATCGCCCGTTTTGGTGAGCTTCATGAAATAATGATCGCGGTCGCCAAAAGAAACTTTGGTCGGCGTCACTTGACTGTACTGAATGTCGAACGCCGCGCCCCTGATCGTATAACTGACGACTTTGTCGTCGGCGATCGTCACCGCGATCGGCGAAGTATTTCCTAGCAATCCGGTCCAGGTGCCGTTCCATGCGCTTTTTTCTTGCGCCAATGAGGCGTCGGCGGGAACGAGAAACGCAAACGGAACAGCGATCAACAGAAATCGGCGACCGATCGTCATCAGAACCTCCCGAGAAACCATAGCGCTTGCCACGATGCGGCCGCGCCACGCCGAGATATGGCGAAGCCGCGGCAGGAAAAGGGCGAAGCGGGCGCCGTTGCGCGCCGACAAATCACCGGGATGAGCGGCTTCGCCCGGAAAACATGGACTTTGCGGAACTCACGCGCCCTCTCGCGCCAACGTCACAATTGCGTGAGGGATTTGCAGCCGGCGATCGCGCACGCCCTATCCGTCGTCCCGTAAAATCCTCTTCATCGACTTCGCTCGGCGCGGGCCGGTCGCGCACCGGCGCAATCATAGGGAGAACTCGCGATGAAGAGACTGATCGCAGTCGCGGCCCTTGGCGCCGCGATTCTGGGCTGGTCGTCGGCGGCGCAAGCCTGGGTGTTTTGCGCACACGAGCACGGCTTTTGCTCCGCGCCCTATGGCGCCATGATTCACTACGGCCGTGATGGCGCTTTCGCCGCCCGCCGAAGCCCGCCGGGCGGGTTGCCGTGCAACAATGCCGTCTTCGGCGATCCTCTCGTCGGCGCGCCCAAGCTCTGTTTCATCTCCAATCCCTGGAATTGAACGGCGCTTGTCGGGATAGCGGGATGCGCGCCTCCGGCGTCGCACGCGCAGCTCATGGCGTCCCCCGGGCGGCGTCGATGCGCCGGCGCCATGAAATTGAGTTTTGCCGGCGCCCGAACTTTTTGCGCCGCGGATTGTTAAAGGGGTATGGCGCATCCACAGCCACACCGGCCGCTAGTCGTGCTCATCGTCGAAGATGAGCCGCTCGTTCGAATGAGCGCGGTCGCGATGATCGAGGAAGCCGGCTGCCAGACCTATGAAGCCGCCAATGCCGACGAGGCGATCGCCCTTCTTGAAAAACATGCGGAAATACGCATCCTGTTCACCGACATCGACATGCCGGGCTCGATGGATGGCCTCAAACTGGCGCATTACGTTCGCGGACGCTGGCCGCCGGTGAAGATCATCGTGACCTCCGGGCACGTCCAGGTCGGTCGTCAAGACATGCCGCGAGACGCAACGTTCTTCGCCAAGCCTTATCGGGCGATGCAGATCGTGGGAAAACTGCGCGAATTGGCCATTCAGGCGGGTACTGGACAATAGGCCCGTCTAATTCTTGGCCCGCGCCAGCGCCTCGTCCAGCAGGCGCGCCAATTGCTCGGGCTCTTTGGGGAGGCCGGCGCGAATCCACAAGGCCTGCAAGTCTTTGAGCACCGCGCCGACGCCCTGTCCCTGAGCGATTCCGCGCGCGACAATATCGGCGCCGGTGAACGGCAGCGTCGGTTCGGGCGTGTCGGATAGGAAGCGAAAGGCCGAGGCGAAGGCGGAATCGTCGGGCGCTGCGGCGGCGTCGATATGGGCGAGCGTCAGCGCGTCCTGCGCCGCCGTTCGCTTGCGTGCGAACAGCAGCGCGCTGAGATCGCCAAGCGACGGCGGCGCGTGCAGGCCATGCAGCCCTTCGAGGGCGCCCGCCGCGCCCGCCAGCCGTTCATATTCGGCGTTCGACAGACGCAACCTGTCGCGCAGCCGCTCGCCATCCTCGACGATCGCCAACCCCAGCGCGGCGAGGCGCATCAGGGGATCGGGCGGCGATGCGCGCGCGGCCTCCACCGCGATCAGTCGCCGAAGGCGCGCGGGATCGGCCGCACTGGCGATAAGCGGTCCAAGCAGGCCCGCCTCGCAGCATTGCGCGACGACTTCACCCGCCCGCCGCGCCTTGAGCAATTTCATCAATTCGGCGCGCACGCGCTCGCGCGACAGCAGCGCCAGGCCGTCGCGCTCTTGAGTGGCGGCGAGCAAGCCGGCGCTATCGAGCGCCCCCTCGCCATAGCCGGCCGAGAAGCGAAAAAAGCGCAACGACCGCAGAAAATCCTCACGAATCCGGCTTCGCGCATCGCCGATGAATCGCACGCGGCGCGCGCCAAGATCGGCAAGGCCGCCGGTGTAATCGTGGACGAAGCCGTCGCGATCGAGCGAGAGCGCGTTGATGGTGAAATCGCGGCGCCGCGCGTCTTGTGCAAAATCACGTCCGAATCGCACTTTGGCGTGGCGTCCGTCGGTCTCGATATCCTCGCGCAGCGTCGTCGTCTCGATCGGCAACCCGTCGACGATGACTGTCACCGTGCCATGTTTCAGTCCGGTCGGCGCGACTTTGAATCCGGCGGCGCGGGCGCGCTTCATCGTGACCTCGGGAGGCGCCGTCGTCGCCAGGTCGAAATCGCCGAGCGGCAGGCCGAGCGCGAGATCGCGGACCGCGCCGCCCACCAGGCGCGTCTCTTCGCCGTCCCCGTCGAGCGCCTTCAGTGCGCGCGCGAGCCTTCCTTCCGCCAATAGGCGCCTGTCTTTAAGCCGCCCGCCGTCGATCGTGGGCAGATCGCTCATTCGATATGGCCGGGAATCAGACGGCCATTTTCGATATGCGCTGGCACGTAGGTTCCCTGACCGCGCGGGGCGGCGAGGCCGAACAGGAACATGCCGAGCGCAGCGACGAACAGGCCGGCCAGCGTCAGGCTCGAAACGCGTCCGCGCGACCAATGTTCGACCGCTAGCGGGTAGCGGGCGCGCAAAACAAGATAGATCGCAAAGGCGACGAAGGGCGTCAGGAAAAGCGCCACCGGCTCGAGAATGGCCCGCAACATCAGGAATAGAGCCTTTCGTAGAGGTCGCGCAGGATGCCCGCGGTCGCCCCCCAGATATAGCGCTCCTGCCACGGCATTGCATAAAAATGCCGCAGCCGGCCCTGCCATTCCCGCGCGTGGCGCTGATGATTGGCCTCGTTCATCAAGAAGCTGAGCGGCGTCTCGAACACATCCTCGACTTCGCCCGGGTTAATCGCCGGGGTGAAGGACGGATCGACGATCCCGACCAGCGGCATGATGCGGTAGCCAGTGCCGGTCAGATAGGGATCGAGCCAGCCGAGTGGCTCGACTGCGCTTGGATCGAGGCCGATCTCCTCCTTCGCCTCGCGCAAAGCCGCTGCGAGAGCGGTCTCGCCCACGTCGATCTTGCCGCCGGGGAAAGCGATCTGGCCCGAATGGCTGCGCATGTTGGACGCCCGCTGGGTCAACAGGACCGTTGGGCCGTTCGGCCGCGCGACGATCGGGGCGAGCACCGCGGCCGGCGTCGCGTTGGCGAAGGCGCGGGCATCGGGCGCCGGCGGATTCAGCGCATGGTCGCCCCGGCGCGGCGCCAATGCTGGATCGAAGGCGTCGACGGGAAGTTCGGGCGACAGGCGCGCCCGCGCCCGCGCACGCAGATCTTCGATTGAGAATCGGGCGGGGATCGGAATATTCACAGTCCCTCCAGCGCCGCCGCCTTCGTCATCGGGAAGAAAATGCCGCTCGAGACGACGCCGAACCAGTCTTCGCCCTGCCATTCTCTGGTGTGGCCGAGCGCCGCCAGATCATAGAACAACGCCCGCTTGACCAGCGCCCACAGGCCGCCGCGCACCAGAACATAGGGTTTCAACCCCTCCGAGGCGCCGCGTTCGAAGCGCAAAGGATGATCCTTGCCGACGGTGACGAAATCCTCGACATTCGTGCGAAAGATCAGAGTTGGCGCGCCGCTTGCATCGTCAACGATGAGCTCAACCGCCAGGAAAGGGGCGTCGTCGACCTTGATGCCGACCCGCTCCACCGGCGTGACCAAGACATAACGATCCTCGTCGCGGCGCAAAATGGAGGCGAACAATTGCACGAGCGGCAGCCGTCCGATCGGCGATCCGTGGTAGAACCAGGTTCCGTCGCCGGCGATGCGCATATCGATATCGCCGCAAAACGGCGGATTCCACAGATGCACCGGGGCCGGGCCGGTTTTGCGCGCGGCTGCCACGCCCTCCATTCCGAGTAAGAGCCGTTCGGGTGGTTTATGGGGATCATCCGGTTGTGAAGCGGCCTTTGCCATAATCTCGCGCCTGTTTGCGGGCAAGCCTCTATCCCTTGGGAGGCGGTTAGACTAAGCCGCCTGACGCCTTAATGTAGTGGGCGGACCGCGAAAGGGGAAATCCCTTCACGTTCGCGTAAGGTTGGAGAAGACATGAGCCCTGTCCAGGACGCCGCCGTCACCGATTTCGAAGGGGGCGTCGCGCGTAGCGCCGAAGCGGCGATGGAGCGGATCGCCGCCGCCAAAAGCGCGATCGGCGCGGTCATTTTTGGTCAGGAGCGCGTCGTCGAACAGACGCTGGCGACTTTGCTGGCCGGCGGTCACGGTTTATTGATCGGCGTGCCGGGCCTCGCCAAGACCAAACTCGTCGAGACGCTGGGAATCGTTTGCGGGCTCGATTCGCTGCGCGTCCAGTTCACGCCGGACCTGATGCCTTCCGACATCCTGGGCTCGGAAGTGATGGAGGAGGGGGCCGACCGCAGCCGCGCCTTCCGCTTCATCAAGGGCCCGATCTTCGCGCAATTGCTGATGGCCGACGAGATCAACCGCGCCAGCCCGCGCACGCAATCGGCGCTGCTGCAGGCGATGCAGGAAAATCACGTGACCGTGGCGGGCGCGCGTCATGACCTTCCGCGTCCATTTCACGTCTTGGCCACTCAAAATCCGCTGGAGCAGGAAGGCGCCTATCCCTTGCCGGAAGCGCAGCTCGACCGCTTCTTGATGCAAATCGACGTCGGCTATCCCGATCGCCTCGCCGAGCGCCGCATTCTGATCGAGACAACCGGCGAATCGGAGGCGCGTCCCAAGGCCGCGATGAGCGCGCAGGAATTGATGGAGGCGCAGCGGCTGGTGCGCCGCGCGCCGATCGGCGACAGCATTGTCGAGGCGATCCTCGATCTCGTGCGCGCCGCGCGGCCGGGCGAGGGCGACCCGGAAATCACCAAACATATCTCCTGGGGGCCGGGACCGCGCGCCGCCCAGGCTTTGATGCTGGCGAGCCGCGCCCGCGCCCTGCTCGATGGGCGGCTGTCGCCCTCCAAGGACGATATCGCGGCTTTGGCCGAACCTGTGCTCAAGCACCGCATGGCGCTCACATTCGCCGCGCGGGCGGAGGGCGAGGATTTGCCCCGCCTGATTGCGCGCCTTGTCGCCAAAACGGTCGGCTGAGGAATGGCCGCAACCCTTCGCGTATCATCGGCAGGCCCGGCGACCCCGCTCTGGCGGCGGGACGCGGCCACGCTGGCGGCGCGGTTGCCCAGTCTCGTCGTCGCGGCAAAGCAGATCGCCCAGAGCGTGATGCATGGCGTGCATGGGCGGAGGCGCGCCGGGCCGGGTGAAACATTCTGGCAGTTCCGCCCCTTCATATCCGGCGAGTCCGCCGGCGGCATCGACTGGCGCCGCTCGGCGCGCGACGATCGCGCCTATGTGCGCGAGCGCGAATGGGAAGCCGCCCATACGGTTTGGATTTGGATCGACCGGTCGCCCTCGATGGCTTTCGTCTCGGAACTTGCGCAGGCGTCCAAGATCGAACGCGCCACCGTGCTCGGGCTCGCCGTCGCCGATCTGCTGGTGCGCGGCGGCGAGCGGGTCGGCTTGGTCGGCCTCACGCGCCCGGTTGCGGTGCGCGGCGTCATTGAGCGTTTCGCTGACGCGCTCGCGCTCGACGAACGTCTCTCAGGCGAAAGCGCGCCATTGCCGCCGCCGATACCCCTGGCGGCGCGTTCGAAAGTGGTGCTGATCGGCGATTTCCTCAGCGAGGAGAGCGCGGTTCGCGTCGCCATCGACGCGTTGTCGGCGCAGGGCGCGCAAGGCCAGGCGCTGATGATCGCCGATCCGATCGAGGAGACTTTTCCGTTCGAGGGCCATGCCGAATTTATCGGCGCGGACGGCGCCACGCGCCTGCGCGCGCCGCGCGCACAAAGCCTGCGCGAAGCCTATCTCGCCAAGCTTGCGCGCCATCGCAATGCGGTGCGCGCGGCCTGCGCTTCGCGCGGCTGGGGCTTCGCCCTGCATCGCACCGACAGACCGGCGGCGCAGGCGTTGCTCGCCCTGCGCATGCGCCTTGAGGGTCCCGATGGCGTCGGCGCCGCCGCCGCTTCCCTTCAACCGGGCGGCGCCTGAATGTTCGGTCTACCGCTCACATTCGCGGCGCCCGCCGCTCTCGCGGCTCTTGTCCTGCTTATTGCGCTCTATATTTTCCTGCGCGTGACGCCGCCGCGTCCGCGCGAGATTCTGTTTCCCCCGCTCCGCCTGCTGCTCGGCCTCGATCCCAGGGATCAGACGCCGCACCAGACGCCCTGGCCGCTGCTGTTGCTGCGCATCGCAATCTGCGCGGCGATCATCCTGGCGATGGCGGGGCCGATCTGGAACGCGCTTCCCTTGGCCGGCGGCGCGCCGGGGCCGCTGCTCGTGCTGCTGGACGATGGGTGGCCAGCGGCGCCGAGCTGGGAGCGCCGGATCGCGGTCGCGCGCGAGCGCCTTGCCGCAGCGGCCGGCGCCGGCCGCCTTGTCGCGCTGGCGCCGATTTCGCAGGGCGCTCTGGCAATCACGCCTGCCGATCCGGCCCATAATATGGAGAAATTACGCGCACTCGCGCCCGTGCCCTACGCGCCTGATCACGGCGAAATTCTTGAACCTGTCCAGCGCTTTCTCGCGCAAAATCCCCAGGCGGAGATCGTGTGGATTGCTGATGGCCAGGAGTTGGGCGGAACCAACGCCTTCGCGCGTTCGCTGGCAGGCGTCGCTGAGGGTCATGACGTAACCGTTCTCACCGACAAAAGCAGCGCCTTGGGACTCGCCGGAGTCGACAATCTCGCCGGCGCCCTGCAAGCGCGTGTGCTGCGGGCCGACGCCGGCGCGCGGCAGAACGGCCTGGTGCGCGCGCTTGACGCCAAGGGCTTGACCATCGGCGAGGCGCCTTTTGACTTTGGCGGCGGGCGCGCGGCGATGGCGCAATTCGATCTGCCGATCGAATTGCGCAACGATGTCGCAAGCCTGACAATCGCCGACGAACGCTCGGCCGGCGCTGTCGCGCTGATCGACGAACGGTGGAAGCGCCGACGCGTCGCCATCGCATCGGGCGCCAGCGCCGACATCGCCCAGCCGCTGCTGGCGCCCACTTATTATTTGTCGCGCGCACTGACGCCTTTCGCCGATGTCAGGGAGTGGCGCGACAGCGCGAGCGATCCGATCGTCTCGCTGATCGCGGAAAAGCCTGCCGTACTGGCATTGGCTGATATGAGCGTGGGAAGCGGCGCGGCGCATGATGCGCTGGTGAAGTTCGTTGAAGAGGGCGGCGTGCTGGTGCGCTTCGCTGGCGCGCGTCTGGCGGCGACCGCCGATGATCTGACGCCTACCGCGCTGCGCCATGGCGGGCGCACCTTGGGCGGCGCCCTCTCCTGGGAGACGCCCAAACGCCTGGCTCCTTTCGATCGCGACAGCCCGTTCTTCGGCCTCTCCGTGCCCGAGGAAGTCACCATCCTGCGCCAGGTTCTCGCCGAACCCGAGCCTGGTCTCGCAGCCAAGACCTGGGCGCGGCTGGCGGACGGCACGCCGCTCGTTACCGCCGAGCGGCGTGGCAAAGGACTGATCGTGCTCTTCCACGTCACGGCGGACACGACCTGGTCGAACCTGCCGCTGTCGGGCTTATTCGTCGACATGCTGCGCAAGATCGTCGCGCTCGCTGGCGCTCCGGCGCCGGATAAGGATACCGCGCAATCGCCCGCCGCGGCGAGCCTCGCCAATCACGCCCCGGCGCGCGCGCTCGACGGCTTTGGCGTGCTGGGCGCGCCGCCCGTCACCGCCAAGCCGATCCCGGCCGATTTCGCCGGGATCGCCGACGCCTCCCATCCGCCCGGCTTCTACGGTTCAGGCGACGCGTTGATCGCGGTCAATGCGCTCGCGCCGACCCAGGAATTGAACAGCGCCGATTATGGCTCGTTGCATGTGCAGGCCGGCGCC
>DATBZF010000103.1:0-59434 GCA_036513315.1 Roseiarcus sp. | reverse complement strand
CGCAGGATCCAGGAGCGGATGTTGTGGATGTTGCGTCCGGTGGAAAGGTCCATCACCGTGTCAGCGCCCCAGCGGATCGACCAGACCAGTTTTTCAACTTCCTCGGCGACGCCGGAACTGACGGCGGAATTGCCGATATTCGCATTGACCTTGACCAGGAAATTGCGGCCGATCGCCATCGGCTCCAATTCGAGATGGTTGATGTTGGCGGGAATGATCGCCCGGCCCCGGGCGACTTCGTCGCGCACAAATTCGGGCGTGACAAACTCGGGGATGGCGGCGCCGAAACTGTCGCCGTCGGCGAGCGTGGCGGCGGCATTGTCGACGGCCGCCTCGCGCGCCACATTCTCGCGATGGGCGACATAGATCATTTCCGGCGTGACGATCCCGGCCCGCGCGAATTCATATTGCGTGACCATCTGGCCCGGACGACCGGCGCGTAGAATACGCTTGGCCGGACAATGGGGCGCCAGCCGGTCGGCCGAGACATTGCCATTGTCTTCCGGCTTGATCGCGCGCCCTTCGACAATGTCGAAGCCGCGCGCTTCGATCCAGCCTTCGCGAACCGCCGGCAGGCCCGCGGCCAGATCGATGCGCGCGTCGGTCTCGGTATAGGGGCCGGACGGATCGTAAACGCGAACCGGCGGCTCCAGCGGATCGCTCAACAAGATTTCGCGAAGCGGCACACGCATGTCGGGATGCGACTTCGGCGCGGCGTAAATTTTATGCGATCCCGCGATCGGTCCCGTCGTCACGCTTTGCGGAACGGGCTGGAATTTCTTCGATTTGGCGTGTTCGTTCATGGCCATCCTCCGACGATGCGCGGGCCGTCGAAACCGGCGTTATGGAGGAAGCAAGGCCCAAGAAAATCAAAAGCTTGGCCCAAACCTCGTCCCTTCGCCGGCATGACCCGGATCAGGTTCAAAGGGTCCGGCTGACCGCCATCTCAGCCCCCAATCGGGGCTCCCCTCGAGCAGGACGGAATCTTGGGCCGCAAAAAGCACAGTGTCAATCCGGCTTCGGCGTAAATTTCAGTATAGCGCCGCTGCCTTGCCGGCCGCGGGGAAAAAGGCCAATGTCGCATTGACCACTTTTCGCAATTTGACGCGCCGGGAGCGCTTGGGATCGTGACCTTCCAGCCTTCGCCTTTATCGGCTTTCTCGCGCCTGTCGCGCCGCAATCTGATGCGCGCTGCGGCGCTGCTGCCCGTATTTGCAGGCTTGGGTGCCGCCTATGCGCAAACGGCGCCCAAGCCTGATTCAACCGTCGATATGGCCACCGCGCTCGAGCCCGGCCCCCTGCCGGAACTGTCGATCGGCGACGCGGCCGGCGTGCCGGTCATCGAATATGGTTCGGCGACCTGCCCGCATTGCGCACATTTTGCGAAGGACGTCTGGCCTGAATTCAAGAAGTCCTATGTCGACACCGGCAAGGTCCGGTTCATTTTCCGGGAATATTCGCGCAACAACCTCGATGTCGGCGCCTTCATGCTGGCGCGTTGCGTCGGCGACGACAAGGCCTATGCCACGATCGAGCTTTTATTCGCCTCGCAGGATGCCTGGGCCTTCGGAAACAATCCCCTGGAGGGCCTGATGACCGCCCTTCGGCCGACCGGCATGAGCCGCGACAGGGCGACCGCCTGTCTCAACGATCAGGCCAAGGCGGACGCTTTCGCCAAGATCGTCAAGACGGCGGACGAAAAGTTCAAAGTCACGGGCACGCCGACCTTCATCATCGACGGCAAAATCTACGGCGGCGCTCTCAGCCTCGACGAGCTGAATGCGATTCTAAAACCGATCGTGAAATCATAGCCGGCGCCGCCTCGTTTCGCACGCTCGCTACCAACGCAACAGCCGAGCGCCGGCGACAGCCCCGATCGCTGCGACGATGATCGTCGCCAGGGGGTACCAGCTCGCCACGAACAACGGCGAATCGTCGGGGCAATTCGCGGCATAGAGGGTCGCCGCGACGCCAGCGGCGGCGGCGCCGGCCAAGGCTCCGGCAATCCCCGGATTCTGCGGCGCCCCCGCCCGCATCGCCAGGAGCAAAGCGGCCAGCGGCGCGATAGACAAGAGCGGGACCATCATCAGGCAATGCATCGAATTGCTGCCGATCATTCTTGTTCCCCACAAGTCGGCGGGAACGAACATCAACTCGCCGATCACCCCGGCCGCCAGCAGAACGACAGGCGCCAGGAAAGCAAAGCCAAAGACCCCGATCCTCGCGTCGGGGCGCAAAACCCGCAGGCACAGAACAGCAGCCGGCAGAGCCAAGGCCAGCGTATCGACGAATTTCAAATCGAACCGCACTGATTGCAATGAGGCGACAAAATTGGATCGCGGCCCGAGCATCATCATGAATAGCCACACGCTGACCAGGGCGCCGACGCCGAGCGCCAGGCAAAAGCGGGCGCCGAGACTGATTCTCCGGGGTGACTGGTCCGCGGCGAGCGCCTGAATAAGTTCAGATGTTTTCATTGCGAGGCGCCCCGCCATACGGAGGCCAGCAATTTCAGCGATCGGTGCAACGCCACCCGAACCGCGCCCTCGCTCATCGACAAGCGCGCAGCCGTCGCTGCGATTGACTGCCCCTCCAGCGAAATCGAGCGCACGATGTCGCGCTGGCGCGGCCCGAGTTGCGCAATGAGGCGCTCGGCGTCGCTGCGCGCATGGGGGTCTTCGGCTTCAGGCGCTGCGAGCACCGTCTCAAAATCCTCGATTGGCTGAAATCGGCGGGTCCCTCGCCGGCGCATGGCGTCGATGATCTTGTGACGCGCGATCGCGCCGACCCAGGGGGCGAGCCGAAGACCGCCGTCCCACGTATTGCGCTTGAGGTGGATCGCCAGCAAAGTCTCCTGCACGACATCCTCGACATCCGCATCCCCGACGCGCGCCCGCGAGAAGGCGCCACGCGCCATCGCCCGGACCGAGCGCCCGATCTCCTCGAGCAATCGACGATAGACCGCTTCATCGCCGGCTATGGCGGCGCGCATCATTTCAGCCCATTTTTCATCGACTTGGCCGTCGCTCACAGAAGCGCTCATTCGTCCTTCGCACGACTGAAACAAATGTTACACATGCGAGGAAACATTGTTTGGCTTCGCGCTTGGGTCGGCTTGCGGAACATTTTCCGCGCGACGTGTAACATGCGTTGGGGAGACCGCGAAACCACCCCATGAGGATCGACGAACTCAGCCAACCCGGGAACTCAATCATGTCCGCCGCCCAAGCCCCGTCGCCGCGCGTCGCTCCGGCGCTGCCCGATCGCAGCGGGGTCGGCCTGAAGCCGGAACATATCGACGAAATCCTTCGCGATCGGCCGGCGTTAGGATTTTTCGAGATCCATGCCGAAAATTACATGGGCGCGGGAGGGCCGCCGCATCGCCGGCTCGAAGCGATTCGGGCGCTCTATCCGCTTTCGCTGCACGGCGTCGGCCTTTCGATCGGATCGCCAAGACCGCTCGACCGCGAGCATCTCGCCCGTCTCGCCGCGCTCGCCGCGCGCTACCAGCCCGGCCTGTTTTCAGAGCATCTTGCCTGGTCCAGCCATGACGAGGGCTATCTGAACGATCTTCTGCCGCTTCCCTATACGCAGGAGACGCTCGCCACGGTCTGCGACCATGTCGATCAGGTGCAGGACGCTTTGGGGCGGCGCATGCTGCTCGAAAATCCTTCGACTTACGTCGTCTTTCAGGAAAGTACGATCTCCGAGACCGATTTTATCGGTGAGATCGCCACGCGCACCGGCTGCGGCCTTTTGCTTGATGTCAGCAACGTGCTGGTTTCGGCGACCAATCACGGCTTTGATGCGCTCGCCTATCTCGACGAATTTCCTCTCGACCATGTTGGCGAAATCCATCTTGCCGGCTTCGCCGAGGCCCGCGACGACGCCGGCCATCTCGTGCTGATCGACGCCCATGATTCTCCGGTGCGCGAACGCGTGTGGGATCTTTATCGCAGAGTCATCGCTCGGCGCGGGCCGCTTCCAACGCTGGTCGAATGGGACAATGACGTTCCGAAATGGCCGGTGTTGCTGGACGAAGCGCGCCGCGTCGAGGCGGCGATGGCTGAGGTCGTCGCGATGGACAGTCAAGGCGGCCGCCGTCATGCCATTCAGTGAGACGATCGAGGCCTTTGCCCGCGCATTGGCCGATCCGGACCGCCCGCCGCCGATTGAGACAATGGGGCGCGAGAGGCAGGCGGACGCGCGCCGCTTCGCCATTTATCGGAACAATGTCGCAGTCTCGTTGATCGCAGCGATCGAAGCGCGCTATCCCGTCGCCCGGCGTCTTGTCGGCGATGCGTTTTTTCGCGGCATGGCGCGGGCCTTTGTCGCGGTTGCCAGGCCGCGCTCGGCGGTCATTTTGGGCTATGGCGCCGATTTTCCCGATTTTATCGCCGGGTTCGAACCGGCGCGCGATCTTACCTATCTCGCCGATGTCGCGCGCGTCGAAAACGCCTGGGTCGAGGCCTATCATTCGGCGGAGGCCGAGCCGTTGACCGTGGCGGCGCTTGCCGCAGTCGACCCCACGACGTTGGGCGATCTGACGTTTGCGTTCCATCCTGCCGCGCGACTGCTCCGTTCAAATCATCCGGCCGCCTCGATCTGGGCGGGGCATCAAGGCGAGGGCGAAGTTAAAGCGCCGGACGACTGGCGCGGCGAAGATATTCTCGTCACGCGGCCCGGGGCCGATGTGCGGGTGCGCATTCTCCCTGCCGGCGGCTATTCTTTCGCCCAGGCGCTGCAAAGCGGCGCGCCGCTCGGCGAGGCGCATTCGGCAATTGACTTCGAGGGGTTCGATCCCGGCAGCCATCTGATCGGCCTGATCGAGGCGGGGGCGATCTCACAGCTTCGAGCTTAAGGAGAAGGTCATGAGCATGAACCAGAACGTCGCCGCCCAAAGCGGCGCGCCGGGCGCCGTCGCGCGTTTTACGGAAACCATCTTTGGGGTCATTCCGTCATCTGTGACGATGCTGGCGCTGAGATTCGCGCTGGCCGTGCCGTTCTGGTTCTCAGGGCTGACCAAGTGGGACGGCTTTTTGAATCTGTCGTTCGGGGCGAAGACTTTGTTCGCCGAAGAGTTCAAACTGCACATTCTTGGGAAGGAAATCCCCTATCCGGCGCCCGAATTGATGGCGACCTTATCGGGCATCGCGGAAATCGCTTTTCCGATCATGCTCGTTCTTGGCATCGGCGCGCGCTATGCCGCGCTCGGCCTGCTCGGAATGACGGCGATCATTCAGCTTACCGTGCCTGACGGCTGGGCCAATTTCCACCTCGCCTGGGCGTCGATGGCGCTGGCGATCATCACCTTCGGGCCGGGCAAGATCGCACTCGACTATCTGCTGAGGCTGGACGCTTCATCGCGTGGCGAATGAGAAAAACCGGTGAGCGAAACCGACGCTCGCCGGGCACAAATTTCAATCTGTACTTGTTCCGCGCAACCCTACGACGATTTTCTCACGTGCGGCGCGCCAGCGCGCCCGCAATGCCGCCATGTCCTGGTCGTCGAGCGGATGGATTCGCTCGAAGACCACGAGCTTCACGCCCTTTTCGAGATTGAAGACTTCGCCGCTGCGCCGATAATTGGCGCCAATCCCGATTCCGGCCAACATTTCGCTAGCCGGCACGATCACATCCTGCTGATAGGCAAGTACAAGATGGGTCTGCACGGGATCGCCCACCATCATGATGGCGCAATCTTTCAACCCATCGACCGGCGGACCGTCGCGGGTGTCGACATGCGGCATGCCGACATTGTTTCTCACGATCTTGCCGCCGACGAGCGGCGAACCCCTGGGGTCCATCTGCCAGAGTTCGTCAACAAGCACATCGTTGATCGTGTAGCTCGAAGCCAACACGCAGTAACGATGGTCGGGCGTTGCATTGGCCTCGACCCAGGCCTTCAGGCGCGCGAGTTCGGCAAGATCGCTGCGCGGCGCCGGCGGTTGGCCGGCTGTCGGCGCCAGACCCGCCGGCGCCCAAATGCCGCCAATTGGCGTCAAGGTGAAAGCAGCGAGCCCCGCCAGCGCGATCAAAGCGGCAAGCTTCCAGCGTTCAAACAATATGAGGATGGCGGCGCCGATCGACCCGGCGAAAGCCGGCGTCAGCAGATAGACATGATGGACGGCCGGAGACTGAACGCGCAAGAACAGTAAGGCGGCGATCAAAGTCGAGCCGCAGGTCAGGCGCAGCAGACGCCGATCGCCCGCGCGGAGCCATGAGAAAATCACGCAACAGACGGCCAGGGCGATGAGCGCGGCGCCATACCAGTCGCACATCTCGGCGACGACGACGGAAAATTCCTTTCGGTAAGCCGCATAGATTGTCACATAATCATGGATAGCGGGATCGGGCAGCCAATCGATGAGAATCGGCGCGGCAAGCGCCATAAGGATGAGGCCGCCGAGCGCCGCGGCGCTTATCGCGTCACGCCAACGGAATCGCGCGCCGCGCGCCGCCGCGAGGAATGCAACTTCAAGTGCGAGCATGGTGAGAATGCCGGCGGCGGCGAAGGCGTACCAGCGCCGAAACAGAAACATTGCGAACAGACAAAGCGCCAGGGCCAGCGCGACGCGACGCGTAAGCTGGCCGATGCGCGCATCATGCCCATGCGGCAACGCCAGGAGCCGCGCCAACCGCTCCGACAGGCGCAGGCCGGCGACAACCAGGACAAGCCCGCCAATATCGGGCATGCCGCGCGCGACGACGGCCGTCCCGGTCGGATAAGCCACGAATATTGCGCCGATCGCCAACGCCAGAGCGGCCGATTGGGCGAGCGCCGCCGAATGCGTGGGCGTCGCCCGCCGCGCAAGGTCGCGCGCGAGTATTCCAAGTGCGAAATAGGCGGGCGCGGCGTACAGCACAATGACCGCGCCCTGATACCAGGCCCGCGACGGAGGCGAAGTCGCCGCAAGCACCGCGCCAGGGGCAAGGACCGGCAGCAGCGAATATTCGTCCTTCATCGAGCTGATGACTTGCTTGACGAGCGCTGCGATCTGCCCTTCGTCAATGGCGGACGCGACGAGGATCGCCTCCGCCCGGCGATACATGAAATCGCCGAACATGAGATCTTGCGAACTGACGACGTAATAAATGCAGTAGAGCCCGAGAATGACGATCAAGCCCAGACCGATGGCTGCGCTTTCCCAAATGCTGGAACGCAGGCGCCAGCGCGCCGACTTGGCCAGACTGTAGCCGCCGACCATCATCAGGCCGACCGAGGCGAACCCGAACAACAAGGCGATTTGCTTGGAATCGCGGACCGCAAGCCCCACGATCAATACCGCGACCGAGCAAATGAGTATGACCGGCGAGAAGCCGGCAATTCCTCGCTCGTCGAGCGCGAACGCCAACGCGCCGCAACAGATCAGAGGCGCTAAGGCGACAAGGCGGATGACGGCCGGGTCAGCCGCGGGCGCGATGCGACCCATGACCAGCCAGGCGCCGAGGCCAAGGCCCAGCGCGGCCATTGGAACCATCATGCGCTGGAACGGAAAAACAATCATCGAACGCCTGCGCGGAGATCAGGTGGACGCCTTCGTCTATCCTGCGCGAAGTCGGTTAAATCTTTACGAGTTTGAGCGAATAGTCGGCGCCGATAGACGCTTGCCGGCCGCGATACGGCGTCAGACAAGACCTTGTTAATCGAAAGCTGCGAGAAACAGGGGGCCGAGCGTCTTGCTCTAGCCAATCATCGTGGGCGTGTCCCCCATGTCAGCAACGGCCAACGAATCCCTCGGTCCTCGTCTGGCCGCCACGACTTCGAGCGGGTGGGGCGCGCAGCTTGGGGCCAATTTCGGGAAACTGATTCCGCTTGGCGCGGCCATTGGCGCGCTGGCCGTCCAGTTGATCCGTCCGACCAATCTGGATGTGTCATGGCTGCTGACGGTCAATGACCGCATCCTTGCGGGCGTGTCCGCCTATCAAGGCGTGATCGAACTCAATCCGCCAGCTTCGATTCTTCTGTACCGCATTCCTGCCCTCATCGCGAAGCTGCTTTCGATCCGCGCCGAACTCGTCGTGGCCGGGATGCTGGCGCTGCTCATCGCAGGCGTGCTCGGCTACGCGGCCAGGATCCTGTCGCGATATGAATTGAGCGGGTCGGCGAGCAATGGCGTTTTCCTCGCCGCCTCGGCTTTCGTTCTCTCGGTCCTGCCGTTCGATGAAATCGCGCAACGCGAGCATTTCGCCACGATTTTCATATTTCCCTACGCTCTGATTGCGATCGCTCGCGCCGAAGGCAAACAGATCGCCCTGCGCGACGGCCTGATCGCCGGGGCGATGCTGGGCCTCTGCATCGCGATCAAACCGCATTTCGCTTTATGCGCGCTGATGGTTTCCGGTTTCGAGGCATTTCGCTCCCGCGACGTTCGGGCGCTCTTTCGGATCGAACATTGGGCGGCCGGGGCGGTCGTGATCGCTTATTTCGCCGCGAGCATGATCTTCTTTCCGAAATTCTTCTCTGATATTTTGCCGGAGGTCGCCGATCTCTATCTGCCATTGCGCATCGATCTCATCGAATTGGCGAGGCGGGCCGCGCTTCCAATCCTTCTCCCAATTTCCATCTGCTGGATTTTCCGCAATCGGGCTCAGAACGCAGGGACGATCGTGCTGCTGATGATCGGCGCCGGATTTCTCTGCGCCTATCTGATTCAGGGCAAGGGTTGGAACTATCACGCCTATCCCTTCGTCGCGTTCAGCCTCATCGCAGCCGGCTGGGCGATGCAACAATGGCAAAGGGAGGCGGCCGGCCTTGCTCGCAAGCGCGGCCTGCTGGTGCTGGCGGTCGCGCTGATTTTGCCGGCGCCGCTTTTTTTCAGGGCGGATGTCTCGCATCCGGGACTGGCGGCGGCGATCACGCGTTTGGCGCCCCACCCGAAAATCCTCGCGATCGCCTTCCCGCAAAACCTCGGCCATCCGCTCGTGCGCGACATTGGCGGGCTCTGGGTCGGACGCACATGGGGTCTGTGGGCGACGGGCGGCGCCGTGCTGATGAAGGCGCGGGTCGGCGACGATCCGGTTCTGCGCGCCAAAGCCGACGCCTATTTCGAAAACGACCGACTGATGCTGACGCAGGATATCGAGAGCCAGCGCCCCGACATCGTTCTGCTGCAGGAAACAATCGGCTTTGATTTTACACAATGGATTGCTGGGTCGCCGCGCCTTCAGGCCGCGATGACGCATTACCGGCTTGTTGAAACCATCGATGGCGTAGAGATTTTTCAGCGGCGGGATGACGTCCTTGGCTAAGGATCACGCTTTTTCCGCCCTTGACGGTCTGCGCGGCGTCGCCGCGATTTCAATCGTCGTTTTTCACTATAGCCAGAACCTGGGCTGGGAGCTGCTGCCGAACGCTTACCTCGCCGTCGACTTCTTCTTCATGCTGAGCGGCTTCGTCCTTGCTCATGCCTATGAAGCCCGCCTTCGATCCGGACAAGCCGTCGCCGAATTCATGCAGCGGCGTCTGATTCGCCTCTATCCGCTTTATTGGCTCGGCACGACATTGCCGGTCGCGCTCATTGTCATCGCGCAATGGCGGGGACAGCCTCATCCGGACGGCGCGCTGACCGCCGCGTCCTATTTTCTCGGGCTTCTTTTTCTGCCGACGCCGATGGGTCTTTCGGTCTTCCCCACTCGGGTGTTTCCGCTCAACATACCCGCCTGGTCGCTCTCGCTGGAGATCGGCGTCAACATGACTTACGCCCTTGCCGGCAAAGGCTTGTCGACGTTGCGTCTCATCATGGTCGCCTTGGTCGGTATGCTGGTTCTGGTCGGCGTCGCCCTCTTCTATGACACGCTGAGTTTGGGCCATAGCTGGCCGACCTATCTGGGCGGCTGGGTCCGGGTGATCTGGTCATTCTTCGCCGGCGTCTTGGCGTATCGCATTTTCGCGGCGCGCCGGCGATCCACTCTGTCCGTCTTGTCCGCCGTGGCGATAGCCTGCCTCATGCTCGCCGACTTCGCCTATCGGGATGATGGAAAGGCGATCGGCCTGTTCAGCGCTCTGGTCTTGTTTCCCGCCATTCTCTGGTTCGGCGCGCGGGTGCGGTTGAGTGGAGCCGCGCAAAGGCTGGCGACCTGGTTCGGCGCGGTCTCCTATGCCCTCTACATCACGCATGAACCGATCTTCGACGCCTTGTGGTTTCTCTGCCGCGTGAACCATTGGGACGCCAAAGCAGAATTCTGGCCGAATCTGATAGGTTGGGTTGTCCTGGCGCTCGCCGCCGCCTGGGTTTTGGACCTGGCCTATGATCTACCGATTCGCGCCTTCCTTACACGAAAGCTAATCCGGCGGCCGGTGGATATTCGCGTCTCCGCGCTGAAGGCCTGAAGGTTTGGATCTTCAAAGGCCCGCCAGCGGCCAAACATCCATGCTTCGGCGCCGCGCGCAAATGCTTATCGGTTGCAGGTCTCGTATCTGGATGGGCGTGCTGATGTGACCGCGACGCCGCCACCCATCCAAACAACGCCGTCGCGCCTGGCGCCGATCGCCGTCGCTCTCGCGCTCTTGGCGCCTGTCGTCGCTGTTCTGGCGGTCAGCGTTCCACCGCTCGTTGACTATCCCAACCATCTTGCCCGCCTCTGGCTGGAGGGCGGCGGCGCGGCGGTTGCGCCCGTCTCCAGCATGTATCGCATTGTCTGGGACACGCTGACCAACATCGGCATCGACCTTCTCGCGGTCATCATGATCCCGCTCTTCGGCTACGAAATCGTGGGACGCATCTTCGTCGCCGCGGCGATCCTGCTGCCTGGGATTGGCGGCGCATTGCTGTGGAGAGTTCTCCACGGCCGGTTCCATTGGTGGCAGATTTCCTTCGCTCTGCTGGCGTGGAACATGGGTCTCGTCATGGGGTTTCTGAACTTCGAGATCGGACTGGGCGTCGCCCTGTTGGCGATCGCGGCGGACCCGTTCCTCGCCCGGCGCGGCGGCGCCATCGCGACAATCGCGCGCGCGGCGCTGGCCGGATTGCTCCTGCTCATCCATGTTTTCGCGTTTGTGTTTTACGCGGCCCTGTTCGCCGGCCTGATCCTCGGTCCCGATTTCCGCTCTTTGGCGCGGCGCGGCGCGCTGATTGGCGCGGGCAAGTCTCTGCTGATAATCGCCGGGACGCTTGCATTGCCGGCGCTCGTCATCCTGTTGGCGTCGCCGAGTTTGCCCGGCAGGCAGACGGACGCCAATCTGAATACCATCTGGTCGGATTTCGAAGCAGGTTTCGGGCATATCCTTGCCGCCCCTGTCGCCAAGTTCCGGCTCGCCTTTGTCGGCATCGACGCCTATGCGGGTTGGCTGGATGCGCTGACATTCGCGACGATCGCGCTTCCGATAATACTTTCAGCAATCTCGAAGCGCTTGACGGCGCATGCGGGCATGCTTGTCGCAGCGGGCGGTTTGTTCGCCTGCTACTTCGTTTTTCCACCATTCCTGGCGGGGACCGCCTGGGTCGACCGCCGCTTTGCGTTCATGGCGCTACAGGTCTTGGCGCTCGCCTTGCGGCCGGACCTTCCAGTCCAATCCGCCCGGGCGCTGGCGACTTTGCTGCTGGCGGTCTCCCTCCTGCGCACGAGCGCCATTGGCTGGATTTGGCACGAACGCCAGGGCGATGTCGCCGCTCTCTCGCGCGCATTGGCTGACGTGCCCGCCGGCGCCGCGATATTGCCGCTCGAGCACGAAGCCAGCAAAAATGTCGCGCCGATCGGGCGTTACACCGCGCTGGGCGAGCCGACCTACCGACATTTGGCCGCCCTCGCGCTGCCTTGGCGGCGCGCCTTCACGCCGACCCTCTTTGCCGCCAGGGGCAAGCAGCCGGTGCGGATACTCCAGCCATGGGACGAAATCGCCGAGCCCGACGGCGGTCTGCTGGCCAGCGTGAACGCGTTGACGTCGCGCCAAGTCTACGACGAGGCGGTAAAGGGCGCCTCGTATCTGCGAGTCTGGCGCGACCGATTCGATTTCGCATTGGTGCTCAACGCCGATGTCGCGGATGTCCATGGTCGGTTCGTTCCGCCGGACGGCCTGGAATTGCTGAAAGACGAAGGCTTCGCGCAGCTCTACCGCGTCATCCGCCAGCGCCCGTAAGCCTCGTTCCGTCTCTCACCGCGACGACGGCGAAAGCCAGGCGGAGGATTATTCAGCCCCCCGCCTGAAGGCCGGCTAAGCAGTCGCCGGAGGCTCGGGCCAGGCGCGCGCTTGCCCGCGACGCATCTCTTCAAATGCGCGCGACACCGATAAAACGCCGACATCGTCAAACCGCCGGCCGACGATCTGCAACCCGATCGGCAGCCCCTGCGAATCATAGCCGCAATTGATCGAGGCGGCCGGTTGTTCCGAGACGCTGAACGGCAGGGTGAAGCCGATATGGGGAAACGGATCGAGCGGGTCTTTGCTTGGAGAGGGTGATTCAGCGGGATAAGCGACCATCGGGGCGGTCGGCGTGATGACGAAATCATAGGGTTCGGTCGCCGCCACGGTGGCCTGACGCATCGCCATCGCCTGGGCATAGCCGCGAAACACGTCCTCGCCGGAGAGCGACGCCGCCGAATCCGCCCAGGCGCGAATGAAGGGCAGAATGCTGGCGCGCTTTTCGGCCGGCAGGTCGCGCGTATCCAGATAAGAGCGCATGCGCATGAAGCGATCCCAGCCGTTCAGCATCTCCTGAGTGAGGAAAGGCGTCATCGGCTCGACGATGGCGCCGGCAAGCGCCAGATCGCGCGCCGCCGTTTCGATGGCGGCGCGCGTTTCCGCGGCGGGAAGGACGCCGCAGCCGATCTCCGTCAGCAGGCCGATTTTCACGCCGCGCAGCGAAGCCGGACTGATCTTCCAATCGAGTTTCTGTGGCGGCAGATTCATGAAGTCGCGCGAATCGGGCTGCGAAAGCACGCTCATCAACAGCGCTGAATCCTCCACGTCGCGCGTCATCGGTCCGGCGACGCGGCCCATATAGGGCGGATCGACGGGGATGCGGCCAAGGCTCGGCTTCAACGCGAAGATGCCGCACCAGCCGGCGGGAAGGCGCACCGAGCCGCCGATGTCGGTGCCGACATGCAGCGGTCCATATCCCGCCGCCGCCGCCGCTCCCGCGCCGGCCGACGAGCCGCCGGGATTGCGGCTCAAATCCCAGGGGTTGCGGGCGAGGGCATGAAAGCTGGACAGGCCCGACGACAACATGCCGTAATCGGGCATGGTCGTCTTGGCGAACAGGATGGCGCCGGCCTCGCGCAGTCTCGCGGCGGGCGGCGCATCCTCGAGCGCGGGCGTCAGGTCGCTCGCCGCCGTGCCGAGCGGAATCGGCTCCCCCTTGGTGGCGATATTGTCTTTGACCGTTGTCGGCACGCCGTCGAGCGCGCCGAGTGGAGCGTCGCGCATCCAACGATCCTCAGATTCGCGCGCCTCTTTGAGCGCGCGTTCGGCGTTCAAGAGGTACGTCGCGTTTATATGCTGCTCAAACGCCGCCACGCGGGCGAGCACATCCTTCATTGCTTCGAGCGGCGACAATTGGCGCGTGCGATAGGCGGCCAGAAGGGCGGTGGCGGAAAGTTGATAGGGTCGCATGATTTCCAAAGTCTGCGCGAAGCCAGGCTTCGCATCGATGACCAATCCGAGATCGTGAAACGTTGCGCCGGCGGCTCTCTCCGCGGCAACGGAGAAAGCGTGAGCGTCGCCGTTCCGGGCGACTCGGCGGAGACTACCAGATTCGTTTATTTCCAGGACATCGCCGAAAGGTCGTTGGCGAAGATGGGCGAGTCCTTCCAGACGCCGTTCAGATTTGCATCTGAGATCGCGGCCTGCGGAAGCTGGAAGAGGAACGCATTGACGGAATCGTCGGCAAGTTTGCGCTGCGCCTCGCCCATATATTTCTTATACGTCTCGAGATCAGGCGCGGCGGAGAGTTTGGCGATGATGTCGCGGAAATCCTGATTGTCGTATTGAAAATAATAATTGGGGTTGGCGTAGATGCCGATGTCGAGTGGTTCGACATGGCTGATGATGGTCAGGTCGAAATTCTTGGCGGTGTAGACGCCGGACAGCCATTGCGCCCATTCGACGTTTTCGATCTTCGCCTCGATGCCCACTTCCGCCAGTTCGGCTGCGATGATCTCGCCGCCTTTGCGAGCGTAGGGCGGCGGCGGCAGGATCAGCGAGAGCTGGAGCGGCGTCGTAATTCCTGCCTCCTTCAGCAAGGCTTTCGCCTTGGCCGGATCATGCGGATATTCGCCTGTGAGATCGACATAGCCGGGATCGTTCGGGGTCAGATGGCTGCCGATCGGCGCGCCATAGCCGTTCTGTGCGCCGTCGATAATCGCCTTGCGGTCGATCGCATAGGCGATGGCGCGGCGAACGCGCACGTCGTCGAGCGGCTTCTTCCTGTTGTTGATGGCGAGGATCGTCTTGCCCTCGGTGCCGCCGATCAGCACTTTGAAACGAGGGTCGCTCTGAAATTGCGCGATGGCGTCGAAATTGCCAAAGCGCGGAAACGCGTCGAGATCGCCCGCCAGCAGAGCTGCGACCTGCGCGGAAGGGTCATTGATGAAGCGGAAGGTCGCCTTGTTGATCGCTATTTTGGCGGGGTCGCGAAAGCCGTCCCATTTCTCCAGTGTGATCGACGAACCCTTCGTCCAATTGGCGAATTTATAAGGACCGGTGCCGACAGGATTGGTCGCATTGGCGGCCGCGCTCTTGGGGTCGACGATCACGGCTGTGTTCATGCCCAAATGGTACAAAGCGTCGAAGCTCGGCTGCTTGAATTTGAGCGACACGCTGGCGGGATCGGAAGCGTCGATCGATTCGATCGACGCGAAGAACGCTTTTTCCTTGTTGGTGGAATCGGGCGCGGCGGCGCGTTCGAATGAAAATTTCACGTCTTTGGAAGTGAATGGGGCGCCGTCCTGGAAATGCACGTCCTTGCGGAGCTTGAAGGTCAGCGTTTTGAGATCGGGCGAAAGGCTCCAGCTTTCCGCCAACAACGGCGTCACCGAGAAATCGGCGTTGATCTTGGTCAGGCCTTCAAAAATATTGTAATGCGTCACTTCGCCGATCGCCGCCGCCGCGCCCGTCGTCGGGTCGAGTCCAGGCGGTTCGAGGATGACGCCGAGCGTCACGCTATCCTTAGGAGCCGCGAGCGCGCCCCACGCAAGAACGGCGGCGCTCGCTGCGATGACAACGCGAAGAGTAAGACGCATTTCGGCTCCTTGCGCCGCCCGACGGCGGCTTGAATTTGGCGCGGTATAGCAATCCCAAGAAACGTTGCGCGTCAAGCGCGCGGCGGCCTTGATTGACGCCGCCCGAGCGCTGTTCTCGCTTGATGTTCGGGGATTGGGGCGCTCGTTGTTCGATCGGCCCCGAGGTGAACGAGACGGCGGCCGGCAGCGCAAAAAAAACCGCGGCGCTAACGGAGCGCCGCGGTCGCAACAAGATATCCATGATGGCGGGCGCCGGGCTCGCCGGCGTTAGGCGCCGGGGCCCTGACCGGGCGCGCCATCGGCCGGACGGTTGCGGCGCTCGTTCATAAAGCGCTCGAATTCCTCGCGATCTTTGGCCTTGCGAATATTGTCGACGAAAGCCTGGAATTCGCGATGAGCGTCCTGCAGCTTGCGGCGCTCTTCCTCGAGCCGGGCGATTTCGTTCGCTCTCCAATCGTCGAACGCCGAATTGCCTGAAGACGGCGAATAGAAAGAATGACGGCCCTGCCAAGGCCCGCTCCACATCGCACTACGCGCCTCCCGCCACTTTTCCTGGGCGGCGGTCTGAAGATCGCCGGGATAGCCGGCTTTGCGCTGCCACAGTTTGAAGCCGAGGATCGCCAGTCCGATCGGCCAGAATACGATGAAGCCGAGAACCATCGCGACGATCTCGAACACCGACCAGCGACCCACGCCGCAGCTGCGACCACGCCATTGAGCGCTCGCCCAATCACGCGGACCATAATCCTGCGCCGCGCCCGAACCGCCAACCGCACCCTGTATCGTGCTCATGAAGAGCCTCCGTGAATGAACACGCCCCGCCCTGGAGGCGAGAGCAATGTAACGCATATTTACATTGGGTGGCAATCCAGCGCCGCAAGAGGAAGGCCAAAAATTATTCGCAGCGGGCGAGGCGGCTCGTTATTGTTTTGAATTATAAAGGAAAATGGCAGGCCGCCCGGCGCCCGTCGGCGAGCAGGCGCAGTCCTGGGGCTTCTTCGCGGCACCTTGTCTGGGCGAAAGCGCAACGTGAGGCATAGGCGCAACCCGTCTTGGCGCCCGGCAAATCGGCCGCTGGCGCCGGCGCGCGGCGGCGCGCGTTCTGCAATCTCGGCGCGGCCTCGATGAGCGCGCGCGTATAGGGATGGGCGGGCGCCGCCAACAAAATCTCGCTCGGCCCGGTTTCGACGAAGCGGCCGCGATACATCACGGCGATCTCCTCGCAGATATGTTCGACGACCGCCAGATCGTGACTGATGAGGAGAAAGGTGATGCCGAACTGCTGTTGCAGATCGGTCATCAGATTGAGGACCTGCGCCTGAATGGAAACATCGAGCGCGGACACGGGCTCGTCGGCGACGACCAGCCGGGGGCGGGTGATCAGCGCCCGCGCGATGGCGATGCGCTGGCGCTGGCCGCCGGAGAATTCGTGCGGATATTTGCGGGCGTCATCCACGCTCAAGCCCACCGCCCGCAACGCCTCGGCGATACGCGCCGCCGCCTCGCCGCGCGAAATCCCATCAAGGCAAGCGAGGGGCTCGCCGACAATGCGGGCGATAGTCTGGCGCGGGTCGAGGGAACCATAGGGGTCCTGGAAAATCATCTGCATATGGGCGCGCATCTTGCGCAACGCCGGGCGCGGCAGGAGATTCAACGCCGAGCCCATCAACCGCGCCTGCCCTGAGGTCGGCCGCTCCAGCGCGATCGCGGCGCGCGCCAGCGTCGATTTGCCCGAGCCGGATTCGCCGACAATGCCGAAGGAGCGCCCCGCCTTGACCTGAAAGCTGACGCCATCCACCGCGCGCAATTGCGCTCCCGGCGCGAACAAGCGCTCGCGCGGCAAACGAAAGATTTTGACGAGATCGACGATTTCCAGGAGTGGCGCTTCGCCTTGCGTTTCGCTCATGCCGGGCGCTCCGCGGCGTCGATCCGGATGCAGTGCGCGATATGGTCGCCGCCGAGCATCGCGGGCGGGGGAAGCGCATCGACGCAAGCGGGGATGGTCAGCGGGCATCGTTCCGCGAAGGGACATCCTTTCGGCAAGGCGCCGGCGGCGGGCGCCGCGCCGGCAATCGCTTGCAGCCGCTCGCCGCGCCGCCCGCCGACGTGCGGACGCGCCCGCAACAGGGCTTGCGTGTAGGGATGGGCCGGTCGCGACAGAACATCCTGAGTGCGGCCGCTTTCCATCGCCATGCCGCCATACATGACAAGCACGCGCTCGCAATTCTGGGCGATGACCGCCAGATCGTGGCTCACCAGGATAAGCGCCATATCCGATTGCGCGCCAAGATCGGCGATGAGATCGAGGATCTGCGCCTGCACGGTGACGTCAAGCGCGGTGGTCGGCTCGTCGGCGATGATCAGGCGCGGCTCGCAGCCGAGCGCCATCGCGATCATCGCCCGCTGCCGCTGGCCACCCGAAAGCTGATGCGGATAGGCGCGCGCGCGCCTTGCGGGATCCGGCAGACCGACGCGCTCCAGCAGGGTCACGGCCTGACGCAGCGCCGCCGCTTGCGAAAGACCGCGATGCAGGATCAGCGGCTCGGCGATCTGGCGCCCGATCGAATGGAGCGGATTGAGCGCCGTCATCGGTTCCTGGAAGATCATCGCGATGCGGTCGCCGCGCAAATCCCGCAATTCGGCCTCGCTCATCGCCAGGAGATCGCGCCCTTCGAAAAGAATGGCGCCCGAGGTCGTCGCCCCATCGGGCAGCAGGCCCATCAGCGCCAGCGCCGTCATCGTCTTGCCAGAACCCGACTCGCCGACAATGCCGAGCGTCTGGCCATGATCGAGCGCGAAGGACGCGCCGCGCACGATGCGCCGGGCGCCGCCCGATGTCGGCAGATCGACGCTGAGGTTGGCGACATCCAGCAGCATTTCAGCGCCTCGCCCGCAGGCGCGGATCGAGCAGATCGCGCAGACCATCGCCGAGCAGATTGAGGCCCAGCACCGCCATTGCGATGGCGACGCCCGGGAATATTGCCAGACGCGGCGCCTGGAACATCAATTGCTGCGCATCGCTCAACATGCGCCCCCAGGAGGCCGAAGGCGGCTGTGCGCCAAGGCCGAGATAGGACAGCGCGGCTTCGGCGAGGATGGCGATGGCGAATTGAATGGTCGCCTGCACGATCAGCGCCGGCGCCACGTTCGGCAGCACATGCTCGAGCGCGATGGCGACGGGCCCTTTGCCGGCGGCCCGCGCGGCCATCGCATAGTCGCGCGCGAGAACGCCATTGCCGAGCGCGCGGGTGACTTTGGCGAAAATCGGCACATTGGCGACGCCGATCGCGAGAATCGCGTTGACGATGCCCGCTCCCAGCACCGCGGTGAGCATGATGGCGAGCAGCAAAGCGGGAAAGGCGAAGGTGAAGTCGCAAAGATTCATGATGAGGGCTTCGACGACGCCCCCCGCCGAAGCGGCGACGAGGCCGAGCGCGATGCCGAAGACGAGGCCGATGCCGACCGCGATGATGCCGACCAGGATCGAAATGCGCGCGCCGGCGAGCAATTGCGAGACGACGTCATGCCCGAGAGAATCGGTGCCGAGCCAATGCGCGGGCGAAGGCGTGAGCAGTTTGTGGGCGACATCGATTGCGGCCGGCGGATAGGGCGTCCAGACCAGCGACAAAGCCGCGGCTGAGATCAGCGCCGCCACCAGTATGGCCCCCAGCGCAAATCCGCCATGGCGCCGTGCGCGCGCGAAGAAGCCGTCGTCGCTCATGCGGCGCGCCTGCGCAACCGCGGATCAATCGTCGCGCAGGCGATGTCGACGACGAAATTCACGACGATGACGATCGCCACTAACAGCATCACGCAATCTTCCACCACGAGGAGATCGCGATTGGCGATCGACTGAAACACCAGCCGCCCCAACCCCGGCAGGGTGAAGACATATTCGACGACGATCGCGCCCGCGATGAGATTGGCGAATTGCAGTCCCATGATCGTCAGGATCGGCGTCAACGCATTGGGCAATGCGTGGCGCCAAAGGGTGGCGCGCCTGGAGAGACCCTTGGCGCGGGCGGTGCGGATGAAATCCTCATTCAACACGTCGAGCAGCGCAGAGCGGGTCACGCGCGTCAGGATCGCCGCCTGCACCAGACCGAGGGCGAGCGCGGGCAAGATCAGCGCGCCAAGCGCCGGCCCAAGGCCCGCGCTCCAGCCGGGGAAGCCGCCCGAGGGCGCGATCCGCCAATGCACCGCGAAAACGAGAACGAGCAGAATCGCGAACCAGAAGTTCGGCACGGCGAGACCGATCTGGCTCGCCGCCATCACCGCGACGTCGCCGCTCTTGCCGCGCCGCTGCGCGGCGAAAATGCCGGCGGCGAGCGCGACAGCGGTGGCGATCAGCATGGCGAGAACCGCCAGCGGCGCGCTGACCGCCAGCCGTTCTGCGATCAACGGGCCGATTGCCGAATCATAGGCATAGGAGAGGCCGAGATCGCCGCGCAGGGCGCCGCCGATCCAGGCGCCATAGCGTGTGACGACGCCCTGATCGAGCCCGAGCTTATGCGCCAGCGCGGCCACGGTGTCAGGCGTGGCGCTCGCGCCCAGCATGACCTGCGCGGCGTTGCCGGGCAGAATTTCAAGCACGCCGAAGACGACGATCGAGGCGAAAGCCAGGGTCGCCAGCAACAGAATGAACCGCTGAAAAAGGTAAAGACCCATCGTGTCCGTCGGCGCTCAAGCCACGCCGGTTCAAATTCGCTGCCGCGGCCGGAATTGTCCAGCCGCGCCGCGAATCTGCGTGGCTTACGCGACCGCCTTGATGGTCTGGCCCACTTTGTCGACGATCTCGCCGATCTGGTTTTCGCTGATGATCAGCGGCGGCGTCAATTCGATGGTGTCGCCGGAGATGCGGATCATGATGCCGGCCTCATGGAACGAATGCTCGACCGCCTTATAGCCGCGGGCGCCGCCGCCGGCGCTCGACGGCGCAAGATCGATGGCGCCGGTCAGGCCGAGGCAACGGATGTCGAGCACGTTGGGCAGGCCTTTCAGGGTCATCAATGCGTCGTACCATTTGGGTTCGAGCGTCTTGGCGCGTTCGAACAATTTCTCGTCGCGATAGACGTCGAGCGAAGCGAGCGCCGCCGCGCAGGCGAGCGGATGGCCCGAATAGGTATAGCCATGGAACAATTCGATGGCGTGCTCGGGGCCCTTCATGAAGGCGTCGTAGATGTGCTTGCGCACCAGCACGCCGCCCATCGGCACCGTTCCCGAGGTCACGCCTTTGGCGAAGGTGATCATGTCGGGGATGACGCCATAGCGCTCGGCCGCGAAGGCGGCGCCCAGGCGTCCGAAGCCGGTGATGACTTCGTCGAAAATGAGCAGGATGCCGTATTTGTCGCAAATCGCGCGCAGCTTCTGCAAATAGCCCTTAGGCGGCGGCAGCACGCCGGTCGACCCCGCCATTGGCTCGACGATCACGCAGGCGATGGTCGAGGCGTCATGGAGGGCGACGATCCGCTCGAGATCGTCGGCGAGATGGCCGCCCCATTCCGGCTCGCCCTTGGTGAAGGCCTGCTGCTCGCGATTGTAGGTGGCGGGCAGATGATCCGTTCCCGCGATCAGCGAACCGAAGAATTTGCGGTTGTTGACCATGCCGCCGACCGAAATGCCGCCAAAACCGACGCCGTGATAGCCGCGCTCGCGGCCGATCAGACGCTGGCGCGAACCCTGGCCCTGCACATTATGGTAGGCGAGCGCGATCTTGAGCGCCGTATCGCAGGCCTCGGAGCCGGAATTGGCGAAAAATGCGTGATCGAGATCGCCCGGGGCCATCGCCGCCAGGCGCGCGGCGAGCGCGAAAACCTTCGGATGGGCGAACTGGAAGGTAGGCGAGAAATCCAGTTCGGCCGCCTGGCGCTGGATCGCTTCAACGATCGGGGGGCGATTATGGCCCGCGTTGCAGCACCAGAGCGCCGCGGTGGCGTCGAGAATCTCTCGTCCCTCGGGCGTGTAGTAATGCATGTCTTTCGAGCGCGAAATCAGCCGCGGCGCCTTCTTGAACGCCCTATTGGGCGTGAAGGGCAGCCAAAGGGCCTCGAGATCATTGGGAACTTCGACCCGCGCCGCGCCAGTGGACATGATCGTCTCTCCAGTTTCAAAATCGGGGAATGATCGATTTTCTGAACAGTGACAGCGACAAGCTCTTTTGTCCATTTACAAGTCTGTTCAAGGCGTTCTAAATATTTAACACATGAACATGCCCGACCGCGATTCCGAAATCGGCCAGCGGCTGCGTCAATTGCGGCAGCGGCTGGGGTTGTCGCAGCGCGAAGTGGGACGCCGGGCGGGCGTGTCCAACGCGACGATCTCGATGATCGAGGCCAACCGCGTGAGCCCGTCCGTTTCCGCGCTCAAGCAGATTTTATCCGCGCTCGGCGCCGGCCTCGCCGATTTTTTCGCCTCGACGGACGACGAACGAGACCGGGTGATGTTTCGGGCCGACGAGCTTACCGAAATCGCCGGCGGCGCGATTTCCTACCGCCAGGTCGGCGCCAATTTGCAGGGCCATGCGCTGCAAATGCTGCACGAACGCTACCGGCCGGGCGCGCAATCGGGCAAGAAAATGCTGTCGCACCAGGGAGAGGAGGCGGGCCTTGTCATCAAAGGTCGCCTGGCGTTGGAGGTCGACGGGCGGCGCTATCAGCTTGGCCCCGGCGACGCCTATTCCTTCGATAGCCGCAAACCCCATTCCTTCCATAACATTGGCGATACGGAGCTCGTCGTCGTCTCGGCCTGCACGCCGCCGAGCTTTTAGCGCGCCCTTTCCTGACGTCGGTTGAACCATTCCGGGACAGGCCGTGGAGGCCGCCAGTAACCGGGGTGCAACGTTAAGCCAGGATAAATAAAGACGTTCGAATTGGTCGTGGCGTCTCGTTGTTTGGCTGTCGGACTAGACAAAAAGCGTAGCTTGGGGCCGTCCGGCAGTGAAATTGCGATGTCAATCAAATCTGGCGTGAGTTGAGTATGGGTCGCTCGCGGTTAGGCTGGGCATGCACGGCGATCGCTCCCTGGTGCCTAGGGCTCGGGCTGGTCGTCTCGATCACCGCCGAGGCCGGCCAGGACCCGTCGCTCGGCATAAGCACCGCTTCGCAGCCTCCGGCAGGCGCCCTCCTTTCGCCGATGCGCCAGGTCGTGTTCGCATCGACGCTCCAACTGCCAGGCGATCTGATTGACGGCGCGCCCACGGGAAGCATCGGACGCCAGGCGAAACTGACGCTCGGCGCGCCGGAAGACCTCGACGCCGTCGATGATGAAATCGATCCAAAAACCGATCTGAAACACGCCAACAACGTCTTTCCCGAGATCGACCGATCGCTAAAGGGCGACCCGTTCATCGGATTGCGCCCCGGGTTTGACGCCCACCGCATTGCGCCGAGCATCAGACGCGCCGCCGCCGGTCCGGATTCCGATCTGGCTGGCGACGACCTATCCACGCAACCGCCCGCGAGCCCCGCCAATCAGGGCGTCAGCGCCGCGGCTTCGCAACCCCTGGCCAATGCCGCCGACAGCGGCAGGACCTTCGACGACGGCGCGACGCCAAGCCTGCCGCTCGACGTCGCGCTGAACTCGTCGACGCCGACGCCGAACGATGGCGTGCGGATCATCGTGGCCGCCAAGGCGGCGCCGGAAACGACCGTGGCGGCCCAGAACGCGACCGGCGAGAAGCCCAATTATTCCGCCCTCATCGACCCCAAGGATTCGGCGCGTCAAATGCGTTGTCTCGCCGAAGCGATCTATTTCGAATCGCGCAGTGAGCCCGAGGACGGGCAGGCGGCGGTCGCCCAGGTCGTTCTCAATCGCGTGCGCAGCGGCATTTTCCCCGCCAATATCTGCGGCGTCGTCTATCAGGACCGCAATCGTCCGTTCGCCTGCCAGTTCTCTTTTGCCTGCGAAGGCAAATCCCTGCGCGTCGAGGAGCCGGGTCCGTGGGCCGTCGCGGTGCGCATCGCCCAGGATGTGGCCAGCGGCGCCAGCTATAATCCGCAGGTCGCCGACGCGGTGAATTATCACGCCAACTACGTCATGCCCTATTGGGCCCACACGCTCCAGCGCGTCGACCGCATCGGTCATCATATCTTCTACCGGCTGCGGATCGGCCAGAACTGACGTCGCCCCGAG
This sequence comes from Roseiarcus sp., assembly GCA_036513315.1. Classification (GTDB taxonomy): domain Bacteria; phylum Pseudomonadota; class Alphaproteobacteria; order Rhizobiales; family Beijerinckiaceae; genus Roseiarcus. Next base: position 36,124 of record DATBZF010000103.1, on the reverse strand, counting down.
CGGCCGCCGCGGTTATGGCTTGATCTCGACTCCCGACTTTCGATATTGATCTTTTCTGCGTCCATTTGTCATGGATCGCGGCGCCGTGCGAAAGATTACCGTCGATTGCGGAGGAGCGGCTATGGCGTTTGTGCGGGCGAATGGCGGCGTCGTTCACTACGCCGACGAAGGGCCGCGAGCGGCCAAGCCGATCGTCTTCATCAATTCGCTCGGCACGGATTTCCGCATTTGGGACGAGGTCGCAAAGCCGCTGGCGCAAGACTCGCGGATCGTCCGCTATGACAAACGCGGGCACGGACTTTCCGAACTTCGCGCCGGCGCGGCTTCGATCGCCGATTTCGCGGCTGATCTCTCCGCATTGCTGGATCGCCTGCACGTGCGCGCCGCCACGATCGTCGGCCTTTCGATCGGCGGCATGATCGCGCAGGAGCTTCACCGTCTTCGGCCCGATCTTGTCTCTTCGCTCGTACTCTGCGACACCGGCCATCGCATCGGCGGACCCGAATTTTGGGCGGGACGGATCAAGACGGTCGAGACGGGCGGCATCGAGTCGATCGCCGATGGCGTGATGCAGCGTTGGTTCACGAAGAACTACCACGACAACTCGGCCGACGCCTTGGCCGGCTGGCGCGCCATGCTGACGAGAACGCCCCAGGCGGGGTATCTCACCGCCTGCGGCGCGATACGGGACGCAGATTTGACGGAGAGCGCCAAGGCCATCCGTGCGCCGACGCTCTGCATTGTCGGCGATCAGGACGGTTCGACGCCGGTCGAACTGGTGCGCGAATTGTCAGGCCTCATTCCCGCATCGCGATTCGAGATCATCGCAGGCGCGGGCCATATTCCCTGCGTCGAGAAGCCGGATATCCTGCGCGGCCTGATCGAGGCGCATTTGAAGGATGTCTCGCCGTGAAAAATCCCGAGAAGAGCGTGCGCTTCGAAGTGGGGATGGCGACGCGCCGTTCCGTTCTCGGCGAGGCGCATGTCGAGCGGGCGACCGCCGCGATGACGCCATTCGACGAGCCGTTCCAGACTTTCATCACCGAGGGCGCCTGGGGTTCGATCTGGTCGCGCCCGCACCTGACCAAGCGCGAGCGATCGATCGTCACGCTGGCGCTGCTGGCCGCGCTTGGCCATGACGAGGAAGTGGCGATGCATACGCGCGCGACCGTCAATACCGGCGCGACGCCCGAAGACGTTCGCGAGGCGCTGCTGCATGTCGCGGTCTATGCCGGCGTGCCGGCGGCCAACCAGGCTTTCAAAATCGTCAAGAAGACCTATGCCGAGATGGCCGGAGAAACGAAGAAATAACGAGCGAGTGCGTCGCGGAGGCGAGTGGGGAAATGACGGATCAGGGTTCATTCTACCAGCGCGACCGCGCCTGGCATCCGCCGCCGTTCACGCCGGACTACAAGACGTCCGTGTTGCGCTCGCCGCAACGCGCCTTGCTTTCGCTCGAAAATACGATTTCCGAAATGACCGGGCCCGTTTTCGGCCATGGCATGCTCGGCGAATTCGACAATGACCTCATCCGCAATTGGGCCAAGACCGGCGATCCGGTTGGCCCGCGCATCATCGTCTATGGCAGAGTGCTCGATGAGAACGGCCATGGCGTGCCGAACGCGCTGGTCGAATTCTGGCAGGCCAATGCGGGCGGCCGCTATCGCCACAAGAAGGAGCTTTACATCGCCGCGCTCGATCCCAATTTTGGCGGCTGCGGACGCACCATCACCGATGAGCAGGGACATTACTGGATGCGCACCATCCGTCCCGGCGCCTATCCCTGGCCCAATCGCGTCAACGACTGGCGACCCGCTCATATTCATTTCTCGATCTTCGGCCACGCCTTCGCGCAACGGCTGATCACGCAGATGTATTTCGAGGGCGACCCGATGATCTGGCAATGCCCGATCGTCATGGGCATTCCCGATCGAAGCGCGGTGGAGACGCTGGTCGCCGCGCTCGACCGCTCCAATTCCATCCATATGGATTCGCTGGCCTATAAGTTCGACATCGTACTGCGCGGCCGCCGTTCGACCCTGTTCGAAAACCGGATGGAGGGGAATTGATGGCCCAGAGCCTCGACCGCCTGAAGGAATCGCCCTCGCAAACCGCCGGCCCCTATATTCATATCGGCGCGACGCCCAATCATTCCGGCATCGAAATCTATGGCAATGCCGGCGATCTCGGCAGGACGATGCTCGGCCCGGGCGCCAAAGGCGAGCGCATCCTCGTGAAGGGCCGCGTCATCGACGGCGGCGGCGCGCCATTGCGCGACGCGCTGGTTGAAATCTGGCAGGCCGATGCCGCCGGGCTTTACAACAGCCCCCAGGAAAAGCGTGGCAAGGCCGATCCGGCATTCACCGGCTGGGGCCGCCAGCCGACCGACGGCGTCACCGGTGAATATCGCTTCGAGACGATCAGGCCGGGCCGCGTTCCCTTCGTCGACGGCCGGTTGATGGCGCCGCATATCACCTTCTGGATCGTCGCGCGCGGCATCAATATCGGGCTCCATACGCGGATGTATTTCTCCGACCAAGCGGCGGCGAACGCCGAATGCCCCGTGCTCGCCCGCGTCGAACATCGCGACCGCGCCGCTACCCTCATAGGGGCGCGCAGCGAGGGGGCCGGCGAGGCGGTCTATACGTTCGACATTCATCTGCAGGGTGAGCGAGAGACGATTTTCTTCGACATTTGACAGGGGTCCATGACCGTTTCCGCCCTCGACAGCCCGATCCTTTCGCCTCTGCTCGGCGACGCGGAAGTGGCGGGCTATTTCTCTGTCGAAGCAGACATTCGCGCGATGCTCGATTTCGAGAGCGCGCTCGCGCGCGCGCAAGGCGCGGTCGGCCTCATACCGGCCGAGGCGGCGGCTGATATCGCGGCCGTCTGCGACCGGTTCTCGCCCGATCTCGCAAGCCTCGCCGATGGCGCGGCGCAGGATGGCGTCGTCGCTCCCGCCCTCGTCAAACTGCTGCGCGCCAAAGTAGGGCCGCCGCATGATTCTCATGTTCACCGCGGCGCGACCAGCCAGGACGTCATCGACACCAGCCTGATCCTGCGACTGAAGCCGGTGCTGAACTTGTTCGAGACGCGGCTGCGCGCGCTGATTGAAACGCTGCGCGTGCTGGAGAAGGACCAGGGCGCGGTGGCGCTGATGGGCCGCACCAGGATGCAGCGCGCCCTGCCGATCCATGCCGCCGACAAGCTGCGCGGCTGGCGCGAACCGCTCGAACGGCACGTCGTACGCCTCGACGAGCTACGTCCACGCCTGCTTGTCGTCCAGTTTGGCGGCGCGGTCGGCGTGCGCGGCGATCTCGATGGCAAAGGCGAGGCGATCGTCGCCGAGCTCGCGCGGCTGTTGCAGCTTCGCGCCGGACCTTGCTGGCATGTCGAGCGCGACGCGCTCGCCGAATTGGCCTCGTGGGCTTCGCTTGTCACGGGCTCGCTCGGCAAGATCGGCGCGGATGTCGCGTTGATGGCGCAGAATGAGATCGGCGAGGTCAAACTGGCCGAGGGCGGCGGCTCCTCGGCGATGCCGCATAAGTCGAACCCGGTGCGCGCCGAGGCGCTGGTGACGCTGGCGCGCTTCAACGCCGCGCTGCTCGTCGCGCAGCATCAGGCGCTGGTGCATGAGAACGAACGCTCGGGCGCCGCCTGGACGCTCGAATGGCTGGTGCTGCCGCAGATGATCGTCGCGGCAGCGGCGGCGTTGCGTCACGCGAGCGCGCTCTGCGCCGGGCTGCGATTCATCGAGAAGGCTTGAGCGGCGCCGATCGCGATGGGGCCGGCGCTTCAGCCACCGCGCCTGACGTAATCGATATAGGTAAACTCAGCCTCGTCGCGCTCGGTTCGAACGCCGCGCTCGCGGCTCGCTTCGCGCCAGTATGCCGGATCGATGGCGGGAAAATGCGCATCGCCCTCGGGCGCAAGATCGACTTCGGTGAGATAGAGCCGGTCGGCGCGCGCGATCGTCTGACGATAGATTTCGCCGCCGCCGACAACCATGATCGCATCGGCCTTCATCTCGTCAGCGATCTGTTCGGCATGCGTCAGCGCCGCGTCCACATCATGCGCGACGCGCACGCCGGCCGGCGCGAACCCCCGATCGCGCGTGACGACGATCGTCTCACGACCGGGCAAAGGCTTGCCGATGGATTCGAAGGTCTTGCGGCCCATGATCAGCGGCTTGCCCCAGGTCAGCGCGCGGAACCGCTTCTGATCGCTCGAGAGCTTCCAGATCATGCGGTTGTCGCCGCCGAGAACGCGATTGCGCGCCACCGCCGCGACAAGCGCGATGGCGGGCCGAGCCGTCCGCGCGCCCGGCGGCTCGCTCATACCGCCACCGGCGCCTTGATCGCCGGCCAGGGATCGTAGCCCTCGAAGGCGACGTCCTCATATTTGAAATCGAACAGCGACGGCGCCGGATTGAGCCTCAGGCGCGGCAGGGGACGCGGCGCCCGCGTCAATTGTTCGCGCGCCTGATCGATATGGTTGAGATAGAGATGCGCGTCGCCGAACGTGTGGACGAATTCGCCGACTTCCAAGCCACTCGCCTGCGCGATCAAATGGGTCAGCAGCGCATAGCTGGCGATATTGAACGGCACGCCGAGAAAGAGATCGGCCGAGCGCTGGTAGAGCTGGCAGGACAGCCGCCCGTCGACGACATAAAACTGGAACAGGCAATGGCATGGGGCCAGTTTCATCCGGTCGATTTCGCCGACATTCCAGGCCGAGACGATCAGGCGGCGCGAATTGGGATTGCGTTTGATCTCTTTAAGGAGCCAGGCGATCTGGTCGTGGACGCGTCCGTCCGCGCCCTGCCAGCCGCGCCACTGTCTGCCATAGACCGGCCCGAGATCGCCTTTTTCATCAGCCCATTCGTCCCAGATGCGCACGCCATTGGCCTGGAGATAGGCGACATTGGTGTCGCCCTGCAGGAACCAGATCAATTCATGGACGATCGATTTCAGGTGCAGCCGCTTGGTGGTGACGAGCGGGAAGCCTTTTTGCAGGTCGAACCGGATCTGCCGGCCGAACAGCGATTTGACGCCCGTGCCCGTTCGATCGCCTTTCGCCGCGCCGGCATTGAGCGCTTCGGCCAGGAGATCGAGATAGGCGCGCATGGGCAATCCATCAGGGCGGCGAGACGGCGCCGCCGTCCCTCCCCGTCGGGGGAGGCGAGGCGCCGAATCACGATCAGGGTTTCCCAACTTTGGGGGCGCCGCGCCGCTCAGGCAAGCCTTGGCGAAAGATTCCTCGCAGTGCTCGATCGCGCGGAGGGAAATCGCCCCGCCTCCTCGTTCGGGAGCGAGGAAAAGCGCCGCTTAGTGCAGGCTCACCGTCTGCAACTGGTTTTCCCAGGCATTGGCGATCGCCGCATCGCGGGAATCGGTCAGCATGATCGGCGTGCCGTCCGCGCCCAGCAGGGCGTAAAGCTCAAGGCCCGGGCGAATGGCCGGCGCCTGCGGAAACAGACGCTGCGCGTCCTCCGAGCGGATGGTCTTGACGTAGGCCAATGCGCCGCCGCCCAAATGGGCGAACTCCTGGGGCGTCAGCACCGGGCGATCATTGGTTTGGTTGTTCATCGTCCTAACTCCTCAAAAGCGGTCCGACAAGGACCCGCCAACCCGCGCGAACGATTAGTCTCGCGCTAACACGTTGATTTTCTTCACAACTCTATCTGGCTGCGGCCGGGCCAAATCGATCGACAACAGCCCATTCGCAAGTTCCGCGCCAAGCACTTCCATACCTTCGGCGAGAAGAAAGCTTCGCTGAAACTGCCGCGCGGCGATGCCGCGATGCAGGTAACAGCGCGTCTTGTCTTCCTGCTGGCGCCCGCGAATCAGGAGCTGGCTCTCCTCCTGCGTCACCTCGATCTGATCCTGACCGAAACCGGCGACGGCAAGCGTAATGCGCAGCATTTCAGGCGTCGGACCCGAACGAGCAATTCTCTCAATATTATAAGGAGGATAGCCGTCGGACGCCGCCTTCGACACCTTATCGAGCGCACGCTCGATCTCGTCGAAGCCGAGCAGAAACGGAGAACTCAATGCAGCCACGCGCACCATATTCGAAGCCCTTTCGGCGCTTCACCGGCAAAGCCTTCGCACTGAAGCGCCTCGCCCGCTGATCTCCGGACTTCGCTCGCAAGAGCGCGCCGGACCGGGCTAATATGGCCATCCCGCCGAAGGGTTCAAGGCCTGCCTTCAGACCGAGCCGGGGCGGGGCGAGCTTCGATGCAATCGTTCTGATTGCTAAATTACTCCAAAATCATAAACCAATTGTTTACTGATTGCGGCCTCGGATCGGCTCTTCCTCACTATCGAACGAATGCAAGGAAATGTATGGACTGGTCGCGCGAGCAGCAATCGGCCCTCGATCGGGTGGGGCAATGGCTGCGCGCCGGCGAGCCGCAGGTGTTCCGGCTGTTCGGCTATGCCGGCGTCGGCAAGACGACGCTTGCGCGCCACATCGCACAAGGATCGCAAGGCGAAGCGACCTTCGCCGCTTTCACCGGCAAGGCGGCGCTGGTGATGCGCTCGAAGGGCTGCGTCGGCGCCACTACGATCCACGCGCTGATCTATCGCGCGAGCGAGGACGACGACGGCGCGCCAAAATTCAAGCTCAATCACGACGGGCCGGCCTCGCGCGCCGGCCTGATCGTAATCGACGAATGTTCGATGGTCGACGCCGAGCTCGGCCGCGACCTCCTGTCTTTCGGCAAGCCCATTCTGGTGCTTGGCGATCCCGCGCAATTGCCTCCCGTCAAGGGCGGCGGTTTCTTCACCGAAGTCGAGCCGGACATCATGCTCACCGAGATCCATCGGCAGGCGCAGGACGATCCAATCATCCTCCTGTCCGAACAAGTGCGCGGCGGCGGCAAGCTCGCCTACGGCCAATACGGCGAGAGCCGCGTGATCCGGCGCGACGAGATCGAACCCGGCGCCGTCCTCGGCGTCGATCAGGTTCTGGTCGGTCTCAACCGGACCCGCCGGCTCTATAACGGACGCATTCGCGAACTCTTAGGCATCAAGGAGCCGCTGCCGGTCGCGGGCGACCGGCTGGTCTGCCTGCGCAACGACCGCGCCAAGGGGCTCATCAACGGCGGCCTGTGGCGCGTCGAGGCGCTCAGGGCGATGCGCAAGGAATTTGTGCGCATGACGCTGCAGCCTGAGGACGGCGCCGGCCGCGCCAGCGCCAAAGTCGCCGTGCTCCGCCAATTCTTTGAAGGCGGCGAGGCGGAAATCCCATTTCCCCAACGTCGCGAATCCGACGAATTCGATTTCGGCTACGCGCTCACTGTTCATAAGGCGCAAGGTTCGCAATGGGACAATGTGATGCTGTTCGACGAAAGCTATGCATTTGGCGAGCATCGCAATCGCTGGCTTTATACGGGCCTGACGCGCGCCGCCAAACGATTGACGATCGTACGATGACGACTTGCGCACGCATGCCGCCGCAAGCCTAGCGAGGGTGGTAAAACCAAGAAAGTCGTGCCAAGGTTGCCTACTGAACCTGGGTTCTCAAAAAGAACCTTTGATTTAGACTTTCGATGCTAGCCTCGTCTCTTCCCTTTCTCAAATGAACTTGCCGATCCCCGTCTCATAGGATTTGGCAATAGGGATATGAAATGGCCCGTCGTCCAAGGAATTCAAAAGCAGCAGCGCGGAGCGCCCGGTCGTCGGCTGCAAGCGCTCGATCATCGAGCGCGAGGGCTCGGTCATCGGCCAAGAAGAAACCGATAGCGAAAACTCGTGCGGGAGCAATTAAAACCATGAAGCCAGCAGTCATTCTCGTCGGCGCGGACAAGGGCGGAGTTGGAAAGACGACCGTGGCGCGCGCTCTTGCCGATTATCTCACCGGAAAGAACATCATGACGCGCGCTTTCGATACAGAAAGCCCGCGCGGCACATTGAAGCGATTCCATGGCGACATGACCGAAATCGTCGACATCGATTCCACATCCGACCAGATGAAAATTCTCGACACGTTGAACACCGCGCAGGTCAAAGTCTCGATCATCGACACGCGCGCCGGCGCCTTGGCGCGGACATTACGGGCGCTGCGCGACGTCGGTTTTTTCGACGCGGTGCGCGAAGGCCATTTCACGTTCATTCTGTTTCACGTGCTCGGCCCTTCGATCGCCTCGCTCGACGAGATATCCGAAACCGCGCCCTTCGTTGCGAATGCGCATTATTTCCTGGTCAAGAATCACGTCAACGATTCGACGTTTTTTGAGTGGGATCCTGCGACCTACCAGAATTATTTTTCGAAGACGCGCGGCGCCGGTGAATTGACGATCCCGAAACTCAGCGAGATGGCTTATGAGCAGGTCGAGATCGCCGGCTCGCCCTTTTCGCAGTTCGTAGGCAACAAGACGAGCGATGGTCGGCCAGCGGCGCATTCCTTCGTGCTGCGCGGCTATGTCAGGACATGGCAGGGCAAGATCGCCGAGGAATTCGAGAAGATTGGCCTGCTCGATCTCATCTCGGGCGCTTCGCAAAAGAAATGAACATGCGGCGATGGAGCAAAAGACCAGGGTCTATATTTGCTGCTCGCCCCATAAACGGACTGGCGCGACCACGACAGCGCGCCTGCTGACCGAATATCTCATCTTCAACGGCAGAAGTTTTGCCGGCTTCGACACCGATCCGCATGAGCCGGACTACGGCGCGCGTTTCCCGCAAGCCGTGACGATCGTCGACGCCGCCACAATCGAAGGTCAGGTCGCGATGTTCGACCGGCTGCTCGTCCATGACGAGACGCCGAAAATCGTTGATGTCTGGCATCGCTCCTACAGTCGGTTTGTCGAGACCATGAGCCAGATCGGCTTTATGGATGAGGCGCGGCGGGCGATGGTTCAGCCGATCGCCCTGTTCCATGCGGATGCGACCTCGGCCTCTCCCGCGGCCGCGCTTGCGCTGGCCGCGCGATGGCCGGAACTCGGCATGGTGATCGTGACGAACAAAGGCGCCGCGCCGCTCGGGCTCGACGCTTCCGATATTCTCGCCCAATATCCGTCATCGCGGCGTTTCGTCATTGGCGCGCTCGACGCGTCAAGCAGGGCATGTTTCGAAGCGCCCGAATTTTCCCTGTCGCACTTCCTGCTCGCGCCGCCGTCCGACATGTCGATTGTGACGCGCACCAGCCTGCGGGCCTGGACCGCGCAGGTGTTCACGCAATTTCAGACATTCGAATTGCAGACGTCCATGCAGGGCGCGCAATTCCTCTGACGAAATTTATTTGCCGATTCCAAGACCGGCATGGAGCGCGTAGGCGAGCACGACAATCGCCGCGATCAGCACGATCGCCCAGACGACGAAGAATGACGCCGGACGGCCTGTCGCCGGGCGCATCGCCCGGGCCGACGCGGGGACGTCCGGCCCTTGTCCCGCCAGCGTTGACGCCGCAAGATGACGATAAGTCGCCAGTCGCCGCTCGGTACTCTCGCCAATGATATAGGCGCGCGATTCCGCCTCGGTCGGCGGACGTCCGGTCGCCTTGAGAAAGTCCTGAAGCCAGGCCCGTTTGTTCTGCTTGTAGATGGAATAGGCGACAAGGCCGGCGACTTCGCCTTCGACCTTCACCAGACTATCGAAAATAGTATTGTGCTCGGATTCGATTCCATCGATTTCAGTTTCACTGGGCGATTTCGCGGTCTCGTTCGTCGTTTTCATAAGAACGCCAGCCTTCGGCAGGCCCGTCGGGATCGACGAACCATTGTTCAATATTTCTTTCTCTGCGCCGACGGACATAGCTTATCCCCAAAGCTATCTGGATCCCGATAGGACCAATCTTATAGCATCCTGGCCAGGATTTGAACAATAGTCCGCCCGAAGCGATAACAATATGGAGAGCGACAAGGTCTCGCGGCCGGGCTCTTGAATCGCATCATCGCCCCGTTGGCGCGCGACGGCGGCGAATGGTTCTTTCCGCGACGCGTCTTAGCGGCGGTCGCTCACCAAGCGACAGACAATGCTGCAAGGCCGTGAAAATGAAAGCTGTCGCGATAAACCGGGCGCTCCGCCAGCCGCAGCTTAGGCAGACGCCGGAACAGAATCGGCAACGCGATCTCCATTTCGAGGCGCGCCAGCGGCGCGCCAAGGCAGAAGTGGATGCCGCCGCCGAAAGCGACATGGGGATTGGGCGATCGGGAGGCGTCGATAAGATCGGGTCTGGCGAAACGTTCGGGGTCGCGGTTGGCGGCGCCAAGCAGCAAGCCGATCCTGTCACCCTGCCGAAAGGCGACGCCGTCAAATTCGACATCTCCGAGCGCGTAGCGCGTGAACAGATGGAGCGGCGCGTCGAACCGCAGCAATTCCTCGACCGTCGCCGCGGTCGCCGATGGCGTCGCAAAAGCTTGGCGAGGATCGATTTCAGCCTCCAGCATCGCTTTCACGCCATTGCCGATTGCGTGCACCGTCGCTTCATGGCCAGCGTTCAGCAGAAGGATGCAGGTCGCGATCAGTTCCTCTTCGCTGAGGCGCCCCTCGTCGGTCTGGGCGCTGATAAGCTGGCTGATGAGATCGTCGCCTGGCGCGCCGCGGCGCATTTCGACCGCGCCGCGCAGAAACGCGACAAATTCGCGGGTCGCCGCCACCGCGCTGTCCTCGACGGCGCGCGTCACGCCAAATTGATACATCGCGACCATGCGATGCGACCAACCCAGCAGATGCGTCGACATCTCACCTGATACGCCCAGTAGCTCTGCGATGACGATAACCGGGATCGGCGTCGCAAAATATTCAAGCAGATCGACTTCGCCTCGCCCCTCGAACCGGTCGATCAATTCATTCGCCAACCTGTCGATGCGCGGCGCAAGGCGTTCGACCTGCCGCGATACGAAGGCGCGATTGACGAGGTTGCGCAGACGCGTGTGTTCGGGCGCCTCAAGTTCGAGCAGCGAATGACGCTCCACGTCCAGGAACGGCTGCAGATGCGCGGGCGGCTCGCTCCAGCCAAGTTTTTCGCGGCTCGTCAGATGAAGAATCTGACGTCCGAAGCGGCGGTCGCGCAGCAACGCCGACACCTGCGCGTGTCGGGCGAAGCACCAGAAGCCATATTGTTCCCAGAAAAACGCGGGCGCAGCGGCGCGAATGGCGTGATAGGCGGGATAGGGATCGTTGAAAAAAGCCGGATCGCGGGGATCGAGCGACAGCGAGCGCCGTTCAACGTCGATATGAAGCTTCATTGACCGTCAGGTCCTTGCAGCGGATAGGCCGCCTCGACGAGATAGGGACCGCCTCCCATCGACTCGCGCGCCGAAAACAGGACGTAGCGCGTCGCCTCGAATTGGCGGATCGGAAAATAACCGCGCGCGCTCAAATAATCGGCGACGGCATAGGGCGAGGCCGACCGCAACCGCGCCAATGTCACATGGGGCGTATATTTTCGTGTCTCCGGCGGCAGGCCGATGCGCCGCAGTCGCCGTTCCTGATCGGCCTGCAACTCCAAGAGCGCAGCGGTCGGCTTGACCATGGCGACGATGGCGCGCGGTTTGTCGCCGCCGAACCAACTGAGACTTTCGAGGGCGACGGGGATAGACGGCCGGCCGATTTCCTCGAGCGCCTCGGCGGCTTCGCCGGCCATGCGTTCGTCAATATCGCCGATGAAGCGCAGCGTGATGTGATAATCATTCGCCTCGACCCAACGCGCGCCCGAAACTCCGCCACGCAACATCGCAAGTTCCGTCGCAATCTCGGAAGGTAGTTCGAGGCCCGTGAAAAGTCGGGGCAATCGTTAATCCTCGCCTGGATTATTGGGGAATTCAACGCGCGCCAGGCTCGATCCGGCGTCGCGACGGGCAAACGCGTTCGACGCGAACGGCCGACCTTCTATCGCCTCCGCATCAGTAGAAAAAATAGGCGGCGCCAAGGCGAAAACTGTTGGCGGCCCGCGTCTGATTGCAGCAGGCGTCGCTGTCGAGATGGGCGCTCTCGGCGAGCAGCGAATGCGAGTGAAGTTCTGGCAGAATTGCTCACGATCGATCGGTTTTCCGGCTGACGGCAGTAAGCCGCCGTCCCATAGCCGCGCAAAAGCGCTATTTTTTCGCTCCCAAATAAGCGGCGAGGCGCAGCTCGATTTCGTCCGCCAACGATTTCGCCAGTCTTATCTCGGCGTCTCGTTGCGCGCGCAAATTCGCGAAGCGGTCCTCGGTGCGATCGTAGACGGCGGCCGCATTCGCCTTGTCGGTGACGAGCATCTCGCCGCTGCCCGCGGCCTTCAGAACGTAAGTAGCGGTCGCCGACACCGTGGCGGCGTTGGCGACCTGGAGCTGCGAAGTGACGGTCGGCGTCGACGACGATTGCACGACTTTGACGGTCAGCCGATATTTCGGCGTGGGCGTCGAGCCCGTGCCATTGAGGTTGGCGATCAGGTCGTCGCCGAGATAATGGCCAATGCGATCGCCAATCGGTTCGACGGCGATCGCCTGCATATCGGCGGTCAGGCCGGGATGGGCGGCCTCGCCATAGAGCGGTTGAAAGCACCCGCCGGCAGGAAGCGCCAGCAATAGGGCGGCGAAAATCCGCCAATCCCTTGACGAAGGCCAAATCTCAGACCACGACATTGACGATCCTCAGAGGCACGACGATGACTTTCTTCGGCGGCCGATTATCCAACGCCCGCCGCACGGCGTCGAGAGATAAAGCGGCCGCCTCGACCGCTTTTGCGTCGGCTTCGCGCGCGATCGTCAATTCCGCACGTTTGCGGCCGTTGACTTGCACGACATAGGTTGCATGCGTCGAGACGATGAGGGCGCGGTCAAGCGCGGGCCAAGGGCTTTCCGCGATAAGCCCCTCATGTCCGAGCACGGACCAGCATTCCTCCGCCAGATGCGGCATCATCGGCGCGAAGAGATGCACCAGAATATCGCCGGCTTCAGCGAAAGCGAACCGCAAATCGTCTGCGATCCCGGCCTGCTCAATCGCGCCGACGGCCGCGCCGAGGACGTTGGAGAGTTCGTAAATCGCCGCGATGCAGACATTGAAACGCAGTTGCTCCACCTCGCTCTCGACTTTGGCGAGCGCGCCATGCGCCGCCTGCCGGATCTTATGCGCATCCTGCGAGAACGACGCGGGCATGGCGGGGCGCGCGGCGCCGACGATGCGCTCGATTTCGCAAACCAGCCGCCACAGCCGCTGCGTCTGTCTGGAGGCGCCCTGGATGCCCGCCTCGGTCCAGATCACGTCGCGCTCGGGCGGCGAATCCGAAAGCATGAACCAGCGCGCAGTGTCGGCGCCATAGGTCGCAATAATGTCGTCGGGGTCGACCGTGTTGCGCTTGGACTTCGACATTTTCTCGATCGGACCGATTTCGATTTCAACGCCGCCCTCGATCAGAATCGCGCGCCGTCGGTCCGGTCCCGCCTCCACCCGAACCTCGGCCGGCGCGATCCACTGACCATGCGGATGGCGATAGGTCTCGTGGACGACCATGCCTTGCGTGAAAAGGCCGGCGAACGGCTCGTCGAGCGCAAGATGGCCGCAACGGCGCATCGCCCGCGTGAAAAAGCGCGAGTAGAGCAGATGCAGGATCGCGTGTTCGACGCCGCCGATATATTGGTCGACCGGCAGCCAATGATTGGCGATAGCGGGCGTCGTCGGCGCGGTCTCGTTGGTCGGATCGGTGAAGCGAGCGAAATACCAGGAGGAATCGACGAACGTATCCATCGTGTCCGTCTCGCGCCGCGCCGGGCCGCCGCATTGCGGGCAAGCGACATGTTTCCAGGTGGGATGCCGATCGAGCGGGTTGCCCGGCAGATCGAAGGACACATCCTGCGGCAGGACGACCGGCAGGTCGCCGGCGGGAACCGGCACGATGCCGCAAGCCTGGCAATGAATGACCGGGATCGGGCAGCCCCAATAGCGCTGGCGCGAAATGCCCCAGTCGCGCAACTTGAAATTGACCTGCCGCTTGCCTTGCGGGCGATTGCCGAGATTCTGCGTCTCCAGACGGCGCGCGACTTCCTGCTTGGCCGCCTCGATCGTCATTCCGTTGAGGAAGCGTGAATTGATCATGACGCCGTCGCCGTCATAAGCCTCCTTGTCGATCGTGAACGACCCCGGATCGACGCCGGGCGGGCAGACGACCGGCGTCGCGCCGAGGCCATAGGCGTTGACGAAATCGAGATCGCGCTGGTCATGCGCCGGGCAGCCAAAAATCGCCCCCGTGCCATAATCCATCAGAATGAAATTGGCGACATAGACCGGCAGGCGCCAGCTTGGATCGAAGGGGTGGATGACGCGCAGGCCGGTGTCATAACCTTTCTTCTCAGCCGTTTCGATCGCCGCAAGGGAGGTTCCGACGCGCTTGCATTCCTCGATGAAGGCTCGCAGTTTCGGATCATGCCGCGCCGCCGCGGACGCCAGCGGATGGTCGGGCGCCAGGCCCATGAATTTCGCGCCGAACAGAGTGTCCGGCCGCGTCGTATAGATTTCCAGTTCCTGCGCGCCCGCCTCCGATGCGACCTGCGGCGCGAAAGCCGGATCGATCGCGAAACGCACCAGCATGCCTTCCGAACGGCCGATCCAGTTGCGCTGCATCAGGCGCACTTTTTCCGGCCAGCGGTCGAGGCCGTCGAGGGCGGTCAGCAGCTCCTCCGCATAATCAGTGATCCTGAAGAACCATTGCGTCAGCTCGCGCTGCTCGACGACCGCGTTCGAACGCCAGCCCCGCCCGTCGATCACCTGTTCATTGGCGAGCACGGTATGGTCGACGGGGTCCCAATTGACCTTGGATTTCTTACGGGCGACGAGGCCGGCAGCGAGGAAATCAAGGAACAGTTTCTGCTGATGCCGGTAATAGCTGGGGTCGCAGGTGGCGATCTCGCGCGACCAGTCGAGCGACAGGCCCATGGATTTGAGCTGGTCGCGCATCGTGTCGATATTGGCGTAGGTCCAGGCCGCCGGATGCGACTTATTCTGCATCGCGGCGTTTTCGGCGGGCATGCCAAAAGCGTCCCAGCCCATCGGATGCAGCACGTTGAAGCCGCGCGCGCGTTTGTAGCGCGCCACCACATCGCCCATCGCATAATTGCGCACGTGGCCCATATGGATGCGCCCCGATGGATAGGGGAACATTTCGAGCACGTAATATTTGGCGCGCGAATCGTCGTCTTTCGTCTTGAACGTCGCGCGTTCAGCCCAGATCTTTTGCCACTTTTGTTCCGCCTCGCGGGCGTTATAACGCTCAGGCCGCATGTCTGTTCTTTAAGGAGTCTGCCCAAAATTCGGCGCGCGCGAAGGCGGCCAGCGATCGGGCGGGACAGAGCATGAATTGAACCGACGGGTCAAATTGCCCGCCATCGCGCGCGAGGGCCGATCGCGGCGGAGCCGGAGAATGCGAACCGGCGCCCGGCCGCCGTTCATTGACCCGCGGCCGCGAGTGCGGCAGTTTGAGCTGGCGTTTGATCGATATTGCTGGAGAAATCATGGCTGACCACATCCGGGAGCCGGTGCTGACTCCCACGCCGATCCTCGAATTACGGCCGACGCAGATGACGCTCGGGATGCGGGAGGTGGAGGAAAAGCGCCAGGCGTGGCGCAGTTTCGAACCGGCGAAACTCGAGCGCTTTCTCGGCTCCCATATGGTGCCGGTCATCATCGGCCCCGGCAAGGAACGCTATCTCACCGACCATCACCATCTGGCGCGGGCGCTGCACGACAACGGCGTCAAAAGCGTCTTCACCACAGTGATCGCCGACCTTCACCAACTCGATCTCGATGCATTCTGGACGGTTCTGGATTTTCGAGCCTGGACCCATCCATACGACAGCAAGGGGCAGCGGCGGTCCTATTCGGACTTGCCCAAGACGGTCGCCCGCATGAAGGACGACCCGTTCCGCTCGCTGGCGGGGGAATTGCGGCGCCTTGGCGGCTTCGCCAAGGATTCGACGCCCTTTTCCGAATTCCTGTGGGCCGATTTCCTGCGCCGGCGGATCAAGGTCAAGGCGGCCGAAAAGGACTTCAAGGGCTCGCTGGCGCTGGCGATGCAATGGGCCAAGACCGAGGAGGCGAATTATTTGCCCGGCTGGTGCGCGCCGCATCCCATCATGGTGAAGTCGTCCAAAAAGAAAGACGCCGACGCGCCGGTCGGGCCGCCCAAGATCAGCGACGACGATTGAGGCGCCGTCCCGCCGCCCGCCCCGCTTTACTGCTTGGGGCGAAACGCCTTGACGGCCATCGGATTGGTCTCGAGCCGGTCGCCGCCGATCAGATCGAGGCAATAGGGGATGGCTGGAAAAACCGCATCCAGACAGGTGCGGATCGCTGAGGGCTTGCCGGGAAGGTTGACGATCAATGTGTGGCCGCGCGTGCCGGCAAGCTGACGGGAAAGAATGGCGGTCGGCACTTCCAGCAGGCTTTTGACGCGCATCAATTCACCGAAACCCGGCAGAATGCGCTCGCAAACCGCTTCGGTCGCCTCCGGCGTCACATCGCGGGGCGACGGGCCGGTGCCTCCGGTGGTAAGGATCAGCGAGCAATTGGCGACATCGGCAAGTTCACGCAACGCCGCCTCGATCGTCGGACGCTCGTCGGGCACGATTCGCCGGACGGCGCGCCAGGGCGTCGCCAGGATCGCCGTCAGCGCCGCTTCGATGCCCGGGCCGCCCTTATCCTCGTAGATGCCGGCGCTCGCGCGGTCCGAAACGGTGACCACGCCAATCAGAACTTCCGTCACAGCCGCTCCATCATTGGAAATCGAACGCCGCCGTCATATCGGCGCTGCGGGCGTCCCTTGTTCCGAGCGGCGCCAAAGCGAAGCGCGTCTCGATCAATTTCAAAATGGCGGTCGTGTCATAGACGGTGTGATCGATAAAGCCACGTTTGGCGAAAGGCGAGATGACCAGCGTCGGAACCCGCGTGCCCGGCCCCCAGCGGTCGATGACGGGGGGCGCGACATGGTCCCAGAGGCCGCCGTTCTCGTCATAAGTGACGATGACGACGCTGTCCTTCCACAGCGGGCTGCGCTCGATGAGGCGCAACAGAAGCGCGGTGTGATATTCGCCAGCCAACACGCTGGCATAGCCTGGATGCTCGTTGTCCTCGCCGCTCGGCTTGAAGAAGGCGACCGGGGGCAACGCGCCCTTTTCGATGCCGTCGACGAAATCGACCTCGTCTTTCAAATGCGCCTTCGCCCCCGACGTGCCCAAGGCATAATGTTCGAAATAGGCGAAGGGCTGGTGATGGAATTGGAACAGGGGGCCCGGCTTGCCCGCCACGGCCGCGTCCCAACCGCCCGAATACCAGGCCCAGTCGATCCCCTTTTCGTCGAGCCGGTCGCCGATCGTCGGATTGGTCTGGATGGGCAGCGTTTTGGCGGGATCGTAATTGGCGGGCAACGGTCCGAACCGCGGCAACACCGTATTGACGGCATAGCCGTCCGGGGTCACGGCGCCGTCTTTGACCAGCGCGCCCTTGTCGTCGAGCTTGGCCACCATGGCGGGCGGCGCGTCGTCGAACCGCGCCACGCAGGCGCAGACGAACAGCATGTGGTTCATGAAAGAGCCGCCGAACGCCGCATGGTGGAAATGATCCATCAGAACATAATGCCTGGCATAGGCCCAGAGCGGGGTGGGCGAACCGTCGAAATAACTCATCGGCAACGAGCCTGCGTCGCTCCAGGCGACGAACTTGTCCATCTTGCCGCCATCGATCTGCAATTGCTCCTGATAATAGCGGTGCCAGGCGTCGCCGGTGATTTGCGATAGCGAGACATAGGGCTCGGCGCGGAACGGCCCATTGGGCAGATCGGCGGGAAAACGCCCGTCGATCTGCGGCGGCGCGAAATTGGTGTTCAGCACCGGCGGCAGTTTGTCATAGGGCTTGCCGTCGCGGTCGACCTGCGTGCCGGCCGCGCCCGCGTTGGCGACGCCGTCGGCGCCCGGAAACAGCCCATAGAGCTGATCGAAACTGCGGTTTTCGAGATAGATCACGATGATATGGTTGATCCGCTCGAGCCCGGCGACGGGTTTGGTCGGCTCCTGCGCGAGCGCCGGCGCGGCCAGAAATAGCGCAGCAGCAAGACCAAGAAGCTTCGGCCGTCTTTTCATCGTTTTGGTTCCCTTGCGGCGCGCAGCGCCAGGCCAATCGCGACCCGCATCCCGGCGCTCCCCCGGACCGTCACATCGGAAAGTGACGACGGCGTGACCAGCGATCCGACATCAGGTTGGACTCAGAGAAGGCCCCGCCCGCACCGCTTCCTCGACGCTGTGAAAAAGGCGATCGGCGCCGACCTCCTTTTCGAGCCCGAGGCGCACGAAGGCTTCCTGCGCGCGAACCGATTCCAGCCGTGCGAATGCGATCGCGATTCCCCTCGCGCGCAACCTGGCGACGACCGCGCATAGCGCCCGCGCGGCGGTATAGTCGATATCGGCGATGCTATTGGCCTCGATGACCACGAGGCGCACGGGGGAGGCGCGCGCGGCGACCAGGGCGAGGATCGCGTGCTGGAAATCATTGGCGTTGAGAAAGGACAGCGGCGCCTGCAAGGCGACCACGATGACGCCGGGGATGGTCTCGCCTGCATCGGCCGCCGATTTCGGCCACCAGATCGAAGTGCCGGGGATTCTCGCAAATTCGACGGTCCTGGCGCGCGTTATCGTCCAGATGCCATGCAGCAGCGACAGGATGATGCCGATGGCGACGCCCTGCTGGATCGGCAAGAGCAGGATCGCCGCCAGCGTCGCGACGATCAGCGCGAATTCGGCAAGGCTCTGGCGCCAGACGTCGACGAAAGTCGAAACGCGGATAATCCTTTGCGCGACGAACAGCAACACGCCGGCCAGCGCGGCATAGGGAACATGGGTGAGGAGGCCTGCGCCGAAAGCCGAAAGCGCCAGGACAAGCGCCGCGCAAACCAGCGCGCCCAATTGTGAGGCGCCGCCAGTCTCTACCACCACCGCCGTGCGCGGCGGGCTGGCATTGACGGGAAAGGCGCCGATCAGGCCCGCCAGCGCGCTTGCCGCGCCGACGCCGACGAAGTCGCGATTGACGTCCGGCTCGCGGCCGGCAGAAAAGGCGCGCGTCGTCGCCGCGGTCTGCACCATCACGACCACGGCGACGATGAAGGCGATCGGCATGACCCGCGTCAGGTCGTCTGGCGACAATTGGGGGATTTTCAGCGTTGGAATCGCGCCGGCGACCGCGCCAAGCGCGGCGACGCCATGATTTTCCAGTCCGAAGGCGGCGACGAGCGCGGTGGCGCCGCCAAGGCCGATCAGCGCGCCGGGAATGCGCGGATTGATGCGTTCGGATATCAGCATGATCGCCAGAACGCCGAGGCCGATGGCGAGCGTCAGCACATTCGTTGCGCCGAGCCCTCCGATCAGCGCCTCTAATTTATCGATGAAACTGCCTTCCGGCGCCGCGACGCCAAGCAGCGCGGGCGCCTGCGACAGGATGATGTGCCCGGCGATCCCCGCCAGAAAGCCGGTGGTCACCGGAATCGACAGGAGGTCGGCGATCCAGCCCAGGCGAAGCAGGCCGCCGGCGATCAGCATCGCGCCAACGATCAGCGCGAGAATCGCCGCCAGCGCCGCGTAATGCGGCGATCCGCTTGCAGCGAGGAGGGCCAGAGAGCCGGCGAATATCGGCGTAATCGTCGAATCGGCGCCGACCGACATCGCGCGGCTGGAGCCAAAAATGGCGAAGGCGGCCGCCCCGGCGATGATCGCAAGAAAGCCGATCTGCGGCGCGAAACCGCCGAGGCGGGCGGTCGCCATTTGCTCGGGGATGGCGATCGCTGCGAGCGTCAAGCCGGCGATGACGTCAGGCCCGAGATTGGCGAGCCGCCATCCGGCGAACGATTGCAGAAGCGGCCACCGCCGGCCGGCGACGGAACGATGCGTTTCATTCATGTCTTGAGCCGCCCCAGCATGCGCCGATATGAGGGCCATTCGATCCGCTCCGTCAACATCTCGCGGGGACGTCGATCCCGGCAGCGGCGCGACGCCGCTATCCCCAGCGACAGACCCCTGAAGTGCCGGTAAGATGCCTCATGGCGCCACGCGATGAGGGCAAATGCTGCTGATCCGACGATTGGCTCTGGCGATCGGCGTGCTGTTCGCGCTTGCCGGCTCGCAATTGCCTGAATTTGCGCAGCAATACCGCCAACGTCTTGGCGGCGCCATCGACGAGCTCAACCGGATGATTGCGCAGTTCGACAGCGAGGTCGGCGCGCAATCGCTGACCCGCGCGCAGGGCGTCGACCGGCTGAAGGCCAATCCGGATAGCTTAGCGCAGGAGCGTGGCGCGGCGATCGAGAGCGACATGGATCGCGCCGCCCGGCTTACCCGCCAGCAGCAGGCGTTCGAGATGGGCGGCCCGCTGACGCGTCTGGCCAGCCTGATCGAGAATTTCGACGCCGCCACGGCTTCGCGTGCGATAAGGGATTATGAGCCCGCCGTCCCCATCACCTTCGAGGCTTTCGTGGTCGGCGGCGTCGCGCTCGTCTTCGGCTGGGCCGCGACCCATCTTTGCGCCTGGCCGATCCGCCGCCGACTGCGGCGAAGGTCGCTTGGGATCGGAAGCAGGCGGCTCAACGTTACTCGGTAGGGGCGGCGGCGCGACGTCGCCTCGGCCGGTCGGCAACAAATCCTTTCTGAAACGAAAGGCGTGATGCTAGCATTTCGACTTTCGTCTTGGCTGCCGCGTCGCAGACCAGTAGAAGCATCGGAGAGCCGCATTGAAAGACTATGAAATCGGTACAAAGGCCCCGAAGCGTTCCGCTGCGTCGTCGCGCGGGGGCGTCTTGTGAGTCTTTCCGGCAAAATATTTCTGGTCACAGGATCGACGCACGGCGTCGGGCGTGCAGTCGCCCTGGATGCGGCCCGTATGGGAGCCGGCGGCGTCCTCATCACCGGGCGAGACGCAGAATCGGCTGCCTCGGTCGTCAATGAAGTCGAGGCGCTCGGCGCGCCCGCGTCGGCGCATGTCGCCGATCTCGCCGATCCCGCCGCTCCAGCTGCGCTTATCGCTGCCTGCATCACCCGATTTGGGCGCATCGACGCGCTCGTCAATGTGGCGGCGCTCACCGATCGCGCCTCTTTCGTCGACGGCACGTTGGAGATGTGGGAGCGGCTGTTCGCGGTCAATACGCGCGCGCCGTTCTTCCTGATGCAGGGCGCGATCGAGGATATGCGCAAGCGCGGCGCGCCGGGCGGCATCGTCAACATCCTGTCGATCAATGTCCATTGCGGCGCGCCCGATCTGGCGATCTATTCGGCGAGCAAAGGCGCGCTGGCGACCCTCACCAAGAACGCCGCCAACGCTCATCGCTTCGATCGCATCCGCGTCAACGGCATCAACCTTGGCTGGGCCGATACGCCGGGCGAACGGCAGATGCAGGGAGTAACCTTGAAAAAGGGCGAGGGCTGGTTGGCCGCGGCTTCCGCCGAACAGCCGTTCGGCCGGCTCATCTACCCCGACGACGTCGCGCGCCTGACGCTGTTCCTGCTGAGCGACGCGGGAGGTCCGATGACGGGCGTACTGATCGACCAGGAACAATGGGTGGCCGGCTCGCGCAGCTAGCGCGCGTTGGCGTTAGGTGGAGTCGTTTGGCGGCTGGATGGAGAACGCTCAGGAGAGTTGAGTTCAATCTCCTTCCACGCAGAATGGCCGCCAAGAGATAATGTAGGTTTGTCGCCAAGCGAGGCGGCGCGTTTCCGCTGTTACCCAAATGCTAAACGCAGCTACTGCGTTTCGCGAGACACGAGACTGCAACGCCTAGGCGCCATTCGAGCGCCGACAGGGAGGACAAGATGGCCGATAGCGCGGGATTTGCGCCCGACGCGCCGATACGTTGCCGACGTTTTCGCATCGGTTGCATCGGCGCGGGCTTCATCATGGCCGACATCCATCTGGCCGCCTATGCCGGCGCCGGCTTTCCCGTCGTCGCCATTGCTTCGCGCACGAAAGAGAAGGCCGCGGAAGTCGCCGCGCGGTGGAAGATTGCAACGGTCCATGACAATCCGCAGGCGCTGATCGAAGACGCCCGGGTGGAGATTCTCGACATCGCCTTTCCGCCGGACCAGCAGCCTGATCTCATCCGCCAGGCGCTGAAACAGCCCCATATCAAGGCGATCCTGGCGCAAAAGCCGCTCGCGATGAATTTCGAGACGGCGCGCGCTTTGGTCGCCGAGGCGAAGGCGGCGGGCAAGGTGCTCTCCGTCAATCAGAACATGCGCTACGACCAGTCGATCCGCGTGCTCAAACAATTGCTTGAGCGCGGCGATCTTGGCGAGCCGGTGCTCGCCACCATCGAGATGCGTGCGATTCCGCACTGGCAGCCCTTCCTGAAAGATTATGGTCGGCTGACGCTGCTCAACATGTCGATCCATCATCTCGACGCTTTGCGCTATCTGTTCGGCGACCCCGACACGATCACCACCATCGCGCGAACCGACCCGCGCACAAATTTCGCCCATTCCGACGGCATAACGATTTCGAGCCTGCGCTTTCCCGGCGGCTTGATCGCGCTGTCGATGGAGGATGTCTGGGCA
Source organism: Roseiarcus sp. (assembly GCA_036513315.1). Classification (GTDB taxonomy): domain Bacteria; phylum Pseudomonadota; class Alphaproteobacteria; order Rhizobiales; family Beijerinckiaceae; genus Roseiarcus. The sequence continues at coordinate 13,620 of DATBZF010000103.1, read as the reverse complement.
GGCCCGGTCAAAGAGGGCGGCGGCGGCGATGTTTTCATCAAATGGCGGGTCGAGGGAACCGAAGGCGTCGCTAGCGGCACGATCGGCTGGCCGGACTATCCCCATGGCAGCCCGTCGACATTGCGCTACGCCGCGCGATCGACGGGCGGCGAATGGGTCGCGCCAGGCTGGACGACGCAATGGTTCCCCGATGCCTTCGCCGGCGTAATGGAGCAATTGCAATATGCGCTCGACAGGAACGAAGCGCCGGCGCTGACCGGCGCGGACAATGTGAAGACGATGGCGCTGATTGAAGCGGGCTATCGTTCGATCGCCGAGAACCGTCCGGTCGCATTGTCGGAATTCTCGATCTGACGACCAGAAACAAAAGGGAGACGACGCCAATGATGCATGTGGGAATCTTCACCGGCTACTACCCCTATGGCCTGAAGGAAACAGCCAGGAAAATTCAGGCGCAGGGCATGACGACGGTCCAGCTCGATCTCACCTTCAAGGACATGGACCTGTCGACCGAGGCGATCACGAAAGACAAGTGCCGCACCATCCGCGATGTCTTTCGCGACCATAACCTGCCGATCTGCTGCGTGTCTGGCTACACCAATATCGTCCATCCCGACAAAGCCGAGCGCAAGAAACGGCTCGATCATTTGAAGACGATCATCCGCCACGCGCGCGACCTCGGCAGCCCCTATGTGATTTCGGAGACCGGCACGTTCGCCACGGACAGCGACTGGGTGAGCCACCCCAAGAATAAGACCGAGGAAGGATTTCACGATTGCGCGGCGGTCATCCGCGAACTGGTCCAGGTCGCCTATGACCATGGCGCCATGTTCCTGCTGGAGACCTATGTCAACAATGTCGTCGGCTCGGTCAACGAGACGCTACGCATGTTCTCGGCCATCAATCACAGTTCGCTCGGCCTGCTGATGGACCCGACCAATTATTTCGAGGCGCATAATATCGGTGACATGGAGGGCGAACTCGACCGCGTCTTCAATGCGCTTTCTGACAGAATCAAAATCGCCCACGCCAAGGATGTGAAGCTTGCCGGCGCCAACAAGGAAGAGAAACATGCCGAGCTCTTCGAGGGCGCGGCCGAGTCCCACACATTCCGCGGCGTCGGCCAGATCGAACTGCCGGCGGCCGGCCTCGGCGCGCTGAACTACGATCATTACCTCAAGCGGCTCGCCGAGCATCATCCCAACATTCCCGTCATCATTGAGCATCTCGATGAGGCCGACGTGCCGCGCGCCAAGAAGTTCATCGACGACAAGCTGCGCGCGCATGGGTTGTGAGGGCGCAGAGCGTGCTCCCTTCTGTCAGAACCGCTCTACCGTCATCGCGAGGGAGCGTAGCGACGAAGCGATCCAGACTAAGCCCAGGAATTACCGTTTGAATTGAGTTTCAGGAGCAATGCCATAGGTTGGCCACGCCATCATTGGAATCACGGCGGGCTGACCAAGGCCCTATCGGGACGCCCGAATGCGCCAACCGCGACGTCGCGTAGCCTCGTCTGGATCGCTTCGTCGCTGCGCTCCCTCGCGATGACGGAGAGCGACTCCAACGAGCAGTCCCACGCTCTGAAGCGGGCTGCATTCGAGTTGACGCAGAAATGCGCCGCCTCGCTTGGCGATAAACCTTCCGCGCCTCGCTCCGCCCAAGAAATCAATGCAGGAATCCGATCTCAACCCTCTTGGGCGTTCTCCCTTCAGGGCCCCAAATGACTCCGCCTAATACCGGCTCGCTCTATAGGCTCGCAAGATAAGCAATCGGATTGTCCGACAGCAATCCGGCGAGATGACGTGCGATCGCCGCGACGACCTGCGGCGCTTGCGGCAAATCCGACCCGAAAATCGCCGAGAGCGCCAGGGTTCGCCGCGCCAGAGCGTCGAGGTCGCCCGCCGTGTCGTCGGCGATTTCGCGCAAAGCGTCGGCGAACGGATCGGACGGCGTCCAGCGCGCGCCGAAAGTCGGCGACGCCGCGGCGAGATAAGCGACGAATCCGGCGGTTGCGCAGGCGAGCCGTTCGATCGACGCGCCCGCGCGAAGCCGGTCGCGCATCGGGTTCAACAGGCGCTGAGCGATCTTCTGCGAGCCGTCGGTGGCGATCTGGTGGTTGCGGTGGCGGATGTTGGGATTGCGCAGCCGCCGCAGCGATAGATCGATATAGGCGCGCGCCTCCATGCCCCGCGCTTCAGGCAGCGTCGGCGCCGTTTCCTCTTCGAGCATGGTGCGCACGAACCGTTCGAGGACGGGATGACGCACGTCCTCGAACGTATAGTCGAGTCCGGCGAGCGCGCCGAGATAGCAAAGCGTCGTCTGCGCGCCGTTGAGCACGCGCATCTTGACCCGCTCATAGCGCGAGACATCGCCGACGAATTCGGCGCCCGCCAAATCCCATGGCGGGCGGATACCTATGAAGCGATCCTCGATCGTCCATTGGCGGAACGGCTCGCCAATCACGCAGGCGCGGTCGGACAGACCAAGAATGGCGTTCATCGCATCGATATCGGCATCGGTCGTCGCGGGCACGATCCGGTCGACCATGCTGGAGGGAAAGGCGACATGATCGACGATCCATTGCGCAAGCGCCGGCGAGCGCGCCCGCGCGAGTGTGCGAACGACGCCGCTCAGGATCAATCCGTTCGAGGGGATATTGTCGCAACTCAGAAGCGTAAGCCCGCCAGCGCCGGCGCGGCGGCGGCGCTCCAGCGCGGCGACGAGGATCGCCGGCGCCGATCGCGGCGCATCGGGGCGCGCCAGGTCATGGACGATATCGGGATGTTTGTCGTCAAGCGCGCCGGTCGCCGGAATGTGGCAATAGCCCTTCTCGGTGATCGTCAGCGTCACAACTTCGATGCGCGGGTTGGCCAAAGCGGCGATCGCCGGCTCCGAATCGTCCTGCGCGTCGACTGTCTCGCGAATGCAGCCGATGATGCGGCATTCATCAATACCGGAATCGTCACGCAGTCGCCGCGTATAGAGGCCGTCCTGCGCGCCAAGCGTATCGGCGAGGAGCGGCGCGCGCAGATTGACGCCGACGATTCCCCAATCGCCGCCGCGCGCCTCCAGCATGTCGTCGGTATATTCGGCCTGATGGCAGCGATGAAAGGCGCCGAGGCCGAGATGCGCGATGCCGACGCCGACCCGGCGCCAATCATAGGCGGGGCGGCGCACGCCAGAATTTGCCTCACTGAGCGTGGTCGCGCCGAGCCGCCGCATGATCGGCTCTCCTCAATCCGTCAATCGCGCATAGGCCGCCGCCAGCAGCAGGATGATCGCGCCGTAGAGAATCTGCTTGATCGGCTCCGGCGCATCGAGCAGCGTGAGGATGCTGGTGAGGACGGTGAGGATGAGCGCGCCGACGATGCTTCCGGCATAGCCGCCGCGGCCTCCGAAAATCGACGTGCCGCCGATGATGACCGCCGCGACCGAGGGCAGCAGATAGACGTCGGCCAGGCTGAGGTCAGCCGCATTGGTGCCCCCGACCAGCACGAGGCCGGCGATCGCGGCAAACAGGCCGCAGAGGATGTAATCGGCGAGCAGGACCTGCCAGACGCGCACGCCCGCGAGCTTGCAGGCCTCGCGATTGTCGCCGACCGCATAAAGCAGGCGCCCGAAGCCCGATCGCGCCAGCCCAAAGATCATCAGGAAGGCGAGCGGCGCCCACAAGAACAGATCGATCGGAATGACGCCGAACATCTTCCCGGCGCCCAGAGCCTGAATGAAATCGGGCACGCGCGGCTCGCTCGCCAGCATTTGCTGGCTGTAGACGGTCAGGATTCCGCCGGTCATGAGGCCAGTGCCGAGCGTCATGACGAGCGGCTGGACGCCAAGCACCGCAATGCCGATTCCATTGATGAAGCCCACCACGATGCCGATTGAGAGGCCGAGCGCGACGGCGGCGGCGCTGCCGAGAGAGGCGCTGGTGGCGAGGATATAGGCGGCGCCGGTGGCGATGGCGGCCACCGAAAGGTCGATGCCGCCGGTCAACATGACCAGCGTCTGCCCCGCCGCGAGTATCCCGAGCGGCGCGGCGAACAGCAGCGCGTTCGACAGCCAGGTCGCATTGACGGTTCCTGGCCGCGCCAATTCGATGCCGAGGACGAAGACGATCAGCAGCAGGATCAGGACAATGATCGTATGGCGGCGCAGCAGGGCGAGAACGCCGCGCACGGACATCGTCCGACCCTGGCTCAGCGCGCTGGCCGGCCCGCTCATTTGCGGCTCTGCAGGACGGCGACGAAGCCGCCGATCATCACAACGAACACGATCAGCGTGCCCTGGATCACCTGGCCATAATTGGGGTCGATGTTGAGGAAGATGAGGTCGGTCGGAATCAAAGTCAGCAGAACGGCGGCAATGACGGGCCCGACCATGCCGCCCCTGCCGCCGGTGAGCCTGACGCCGCCGATGACGATCGCCGCAACGCTGCTCAGCGTATAATAGGTCCCCGCCAGCGGCGCGCCGATGCCCGTCGTCATCGTCAAGGCGAGGCCGCCGAGCGCGCTGAACAGACCGCCGACGATATAGGCGAGGATGCGCGTGCTATCGATGCCGACGCCGCTGCGAAAAGCGGCGATGCGATCGCTGCCCACAGCATAGATCAGCAGGCCGAGCCGGCTCCGCCTTACCGGCAGCCAGATCAACGCAACCGCGACGACAAGCAAGATCAGCGCGTTCGGCAGCCACGGCGAGAGAAGATTGCCCGCGGCGAGATCGAGGAACTCCGGCGGGGCGCCGCCGCCGGGCTTTTCGAGGATGAGCAGGGCGACGCCGCCCCAGATGAAGCCGGTCGTCAATGTCACCACGACATCGGGGATGCGGGAGATCACGACGATGATTCCGTTCGCCGCCCCCTGGAGGGCTCCAGCGATGAGAATGAGCGCCGCGAGCAACAGGGATTGCGTGAAACTCGCATGCTGCATCGTGCTCGCAGCGAGCACGTTGGAAACCGCCATCAACGAGCCGACGGAAAGGTCGATGCCTCCCGAAAGGACGACCACGGCCTGCGCCGCCGCCGCCATCGCCAGAGGCAGCGCGCCGAGCGCCAGCGATTGCACGTCGAAAGAGCCGAATTCTGGATGAATCAGCGCGGTGAACGCCAGCGCGAGGATCAGCAGCGCCGGCATTCCGACCCATGCAAGATGACGTCCGACGAAACGCCGAAAGGGCGCGGGAGCGCCGACCATAGTCGCGCTCATGCCGCCGCCTCGGACCTTGCGGCGAGCCCATGCGCCGCGCGCAGCAGCGTCGCCTCGTCCGCCTCGCTCGCCGGCATTTCATCGACGACGCGGCCGCCGAACAGGACGATGGCGCGATCGCAGGCGAGCGGGATTTCCGCCAGTTCCGAGGTGAACAGCAGAACCGCCGAACCAGCCGCCGCCAGCTCGCGAACCAGCGCGTAGATCTGGCGCTTGGTGCCGACATCGATGCCGCGGGTCGGATCGAAACAGAGCAGGGTCTTAAAACCGCTGGCGAGCCAGCGCGCGATGACGACCTTTTGCTGATTGCCGCCGCTGAGGCGGCGCAATTCGGATTCTGCACGCGTATCGATCTGGAGACGGCTGACCGCCGATTCCACACGGGCGCGCTCCGCCTTCATCGCGACCGGTCCCCATGCCGACAATCTTCGAAACATCGGCAGCGCGACATTCTCGCGGATCGAGCGCTGCTGGAGCAGAGCCTGCAGACGATTGGCGGGCACCAGCACAAGGCCAGCGCTGATCGCGTCGGCGGGATGACGCAGCCTGAGAGGCTTGCCCTGCGCCAGAATCGCGCCGTCGTCAAAGCGCCGCACGCCCGCGATGCAATGAAATAATTCCTCCTGGCCCTGGCCCTCCAGCGCGGCGACGCCGAGCACTTCGCCGGGATGAACGCTTAGCGAAACGTCTTGCAGCAAATGGCCGCAGCGCAGGCTTCTCACCTCCAGCGCGGGCGCGACGCTCGAGGATACGCGCGCATGTGTCGCGCGCGCCGCCTTTGGAATCGCCTTGGCGATTTCCGTCCCCAACATCAAAGTGACGATGCGCTCCTGGCTGCCCGGCGCCGCATCGGTGACGCCGACGGTGATTCCGTCGCGCAGGACCGTCGCCCGGTCGCATATGGCCGAGACCTCGGCCATGCGGTGCGAAATGAATATGACGGAATGGCCCTGCTCGCGGCGGCGACGAACCATGGCGAAGACTTTTTCCGCCAGATCCGCCGATAGCGCGGCGGTGATCTCGTCGAGAAGAAGGAGCCTCGGTTCCGAAGCCAGCGCGCGCGCAAGATCGATGAGACGCAGGATCGGGTAGGGAATGTCGCGGATGAAAGCCTTGAGATCGAGATCGTCGACGCCGAGCTCGGTGAGCCAGCGCACCGTCTCGCTCAGCGGAACCTTGGCGAGCCGCAGGTTTTGCGCGACCGTCAGATCGGGAACGAGCGCCGGATCCTGGTAGACGGAGACGATGCCCGCCTGGCGCGCTTCGGCCGGAGAGCGAAAGGATCGCGTCTTGCCGTCGAGAATGATTTCTCCAGCGTCGGCGGAAAAAACGCCGGTGAGGATTTTCACCAGCGTGCTCTTGCCGGCGCCGTTGGCGCCCATCAGCGCATGAACTTCGCCGGCGCGGACATTCAGCGCCGCGGCGCGAAGCGCGACCACCGACCCGAAGTTTTTCGCGATATCGCGGATGTCGAGCAGAGAGGAAGTTTCATTCATCGATGCGCATGCGCCATTTGCGTGCAAGCACAGGCGGCGCTCCGTTTTTGGAGCCGCCGCCTGGTTGTCACCCTCAAGAAGACAAAGCGCCCCGTCTCAGGGACCCTTGCAAGCCAGGATCTGCGCCATCGAATAGCTCGTATAGGGCTTCACTTCATAGGCGACGCCGTAGAACGGATCGAGCTTGGGATCGTAGTTCTTCTTCAGGTCGGCGATATGCGCGTCGCTTGTATTATCCCATACGGCCGGATTGATTTTGATCACATGGGGATGATCTTTCTTCTGCAGAACGTCGAGGGCCACCGCCAGACCCGCGCCGCCGACAGAGGGTGGGTTGGTGACGGCCGCGCCGGTGAAGCCCGATCCTTTCAGATCAATCAACTGGCCGACGAAGCCGTTATTGTCGGCGCCGACCACCGGAACATAGGGCTTGCCGGCTGTCTTATAGGCGTCGACGACCGTCGAATCGATGCCTGAGGTCCAGATGCCGTCGATCGGCTTGCCCGAAGCGAGCAGATCCTTGGTCGCCTGCGCCGTCTTGTTCAGCGCCCAGCCGGTGAACACCGAGGACGTCACCTTGATGTCGGGGAAGTCCTTCAGCGCTTCGGTAAAGCCCTGATGGCGATCGGCGTCGGCGGGCACGCCGTCGATGCCGCGCATTTCAACGACGCTGCCCTTGCCGCCGAGCTGCTTGAACAGCCAGGTGGCGCCTTCCTTGCCATAGGCGACCTGGTCGTTCGAGAGGACATAGGCCTCCGGCGCCGACACCGCCTGGTCGACCGCGACGACGACAATGCCCTTGTCGGCGGCCTGCTTGATCACCGGATTGAGCGCTTCGCGATCGGACGGATTGAGGATGATCGCATTGACGCCCGCCGAGATCAGATTGCGCAGGTCGGCGATCTGCTCGGCCGGGCCGCCGTTGCGATTGGCGACGATCACTTTCGAGACGACGCCCGAGGCTTCGGCCTGGGCCTTGATCGAGCAGATCATTTCCTCGCGCCAGCCATTGCCGATCAGCGTGTTGGAAACGCCGACGACGAATTTGTCGGCGGCCAAAGCGCCGCTGGCGAGCGCGCCGAGCGAAACTGCGCCGAGCAATGAGAGACAGGCAAGTTTTTTGACAGGTTTCATGAATTCCTCCCTTGACGTTTCCTCTTGAGCCAGATCGATGCGCGACGGCGCCCGCATGCTAGATTTCCTCTAGCATGGCGGAAGTCCATCGCCCGTCCGCGCGGCTCGATTGCACGGCGGCTTCAACGAAGCGGATGCCTTTGGCGCCGTCGATGACGGTCGGAACGGCGGCGAGCGCGGCGGGGTCGGGCGCGGTCCCGGCCTGTCTGGCGCGGATCAATTTCGCCGCGTCGCGATAAAGATTGGCGAAGCCCTCGATATAGCCCTCAGGATGGCCGGCCGGCATGCGCGAAGCGCGGCCGGCTTCGGATGTGTTTCCGGCTCCGCCGCGAACCAAGATCCGGCTCGGCTCGCCGAACGGCGTGAAACGCAGCAGCTCGGGACTCTCGCCATGCCATTCGAGCCCGCCTTTGGCGCCGTAGACCTTCAGCGACAGTCCATTGTAATTGCCCGGCGCGACCTGGCTGGCGGTGAGCACGCCGCGCGCGCCGCCGCTGTAGCGCATGAGGACATGAGCGTTGTCGTCGAGCCGGCGGCCGGGCACAAAAGTCGTCAGATCCGCGCAGACTTCGGAAAGCTCCAGGCCCGTGACGAATGCGGCAAGGTTATGGGCATGCACGCCGATATCGGCGAGACAGGCCGAAGCGCCCGCGCGGGCCGGATCGGTGCGCCATTCCGCTTGTTTGTGGCCCTCGGCGTCGATCGGCTCCGTGAGCCATTCCTGGATATAGGCGGCATGCACGATACGCAGCGGCCCAAGCTCGCCCCCGGCGATCATCTCTTTCGCCTGGCGCACCATTGCATAGCCGGTATTGTTGAGCGTCACCGCGAAGACGCGCGCGCTCTTTTTCGCCAGAGCGATCAGATCATACGCTTCCGCCATCGTCGTCGACAAAGGCTTGTCGCAGATGACGTCGATTCCCGCCGCCAGGAACGCCTTGGCGACGGAATAGTGCAGATGATTGGGCGTGACGATCGCCACCGCTTCAATGCCGTCCGGCCGCGCCCCCTCGCGCTGCGCCATATTTTCAAAACTCGCGTAAACGCGATCGGATGCAAGATCGAGATCGAGGCCTGACAACCGCGCGTTCTCCGCATCCGCCGACAGAGCGCCGGCGACGAGCGTATAGAGGTCGTCGAGGCGCGCGGCGAAGCGATGCACGGCGCCGATAAAGGCGCCGCGGCCGCCGCCGACCATGCCATAACGAATGCGCCTCTGGCCTCCAACGCCATCGGCTGTCGCATGAACCATGGCGCTTAGCCCTTAATGCCGAGAAGGGCGCGGTTGGTCGCAGGATCGGCGTGGGTCGCCGCGAAATCGTCGAACACGCGGTCGGTCACTTCGATAATATGGTCGGCGATGAATTTGGCGCCGTTGCGCGCCGCGATCTCGGGATGTTCGAGGCAGCACTCCCATTCGTAGACCGCCCATCCGGCAAAATCATATTCGGCCAGGCGCGAGAACACGCCTTTGAAATCGACCTGCCCGTGACCCAGCGAGCGGTCGCGCGCGGCGCGCTTCAGCCAGCCCTGATAGCCGCCAAAGACGCCCTGTTTCGCGGTCGGATTGAACTCGGCGTCCTTGACGTGGAACATTTTGATGCGTTGGTGATAGGCGTCGATGAAGCCGAGATAATCCATGCCCTGCTTGATGAAATGGCTCGCATCGTAATTGATGTTGCAGCGCGGATGATCGCCGACGCGCGCCAGGAACATCTCGAACGTGTCGCCGTCGAACAGGTCCTCCGTCGGATGAATCTCGAAACAGAGATCGACGCCCGCTGCATCATAAGCGTCGAGGATCGGCCTCCAGCGGCGCGCCTGTTCGTCGAAACATTCCTCAATCAGGCCGGCCGGCCGCTGCGGATAAGGATAGATATAGGGCCAGGCGAGTGAGCCCGAGAAGGTCACATGTTCGGTGAGGCCGAAGCGCCTGGAAACGCCGGCCGCTTTCTTGACCTGATCGGCGGCCCAATGGCGACGTTTCTCGGTGTCGCCACGCACATGCGCGGGCGCTTGTCCGTCGAACATCAGGTCGTAGGCGGGATGAACCGAGACCATCTGGCCTTGGAAATGGGTCGACAGTTCGGTGATCGCGATGCCGATATCGGCGAGCTTGCCCTTGATCTCATCGCAATAGGCGGCGCTTTCGGCCGCCCTCTCGAGATCGAACAGGCGCTTGTCCCAGGTCGGGATCTGGATGCCCTTGTAGCCGTAGCCCTTCGCCCAGCGCGCGATGCTCTCCAGATTATTATGGGGGGCGGAGTCCTGCGCGAACTGGGCCAGAAACAGGCCCGGTCCTTTGATCGTCTTCATCGTTTCCTCCGCGGGGGCGCGTCGCTGTCATCGCGACGTCGAACCCGAATTTCCTATGCGCTCAAAATGGCACAGACATTCCAGTTGTCAAATATAAAATAAAATTTCCATTTTTGCTTTTGAAGACTACGTTGTCGGATCGCTGCGTTCCGGTGAGAGCGCGCGCCTCGGGGGAGACTGCCATGTCGGAGGACGACGCGTCCGAAAACATTCATTCGGCGCTCGGCTACCGCCGGCCTGGAAGCTACGAGGAATTGCGCGCCGTGCTCTCGTCGGGATCGATGCGGCTGCCGCGGCAATTGCGGCAGGTGGCGATCCATCTGTCGCAAAATCCCAGCGACGTCGCGCTCGGCACGGTCGTCGAAATCGCGCAGAGTGCGGGGGTCCAGCCCTCGGCTTTGGTGCGCTTCGCGCAAAATCTTGGCTATCCCGGCTTCTCCGATCTGCAGGAAATCTTCAAGGATTACGTGAAGATCAATTGGCCCGATGCACGCGACCGCGACGCGGCGGCCGCGACGCCTGGCGCGATGAGCGACCCCGATTTCCGCATCCTCGCCGGCCTCGTCAAGGCCTCTGTCTCTTCGTTGACGCGCGTGCCCGAGAAAATCGATCTGACGACTTTCGCGCGCGTCGCGACAATGATGGCCGAGGCCGAAACCATCTATCTCGTCGGCAGCAAAAGAGCGTTCCCGGTCACCATCTATATGGCGCTCGCTTTGTCGCAGCTCGGAGTCAAGAACAGCCTCGTCGACAATGTCGGATCGATCGCCTATGAGCAGATCGGTTTCGCTTCGCCGCGCGATGTGGTGTTTGCGATCAGCTTCAGCCCCTATAATTCGATCACGCCGGCGCTGGCGGCGACCGCCAGGCAGAAGGGGGCGGCAGTGCTCGCGATCACCGACAGTCCGCTGAGCCCGCTCGCGCCTTTGTCGCGCGCCTGGCTCGAAATCAACGAATCGGATTTTGGCGGTTTTCGCTCACTCGCCGCGACTATGGCGGTCGGCATGGCCTTGGTTCTGGCGATCGCGCAGCGCCGACAAAAAAAAGCGGCGGTGGGCAAAAAACGCAGAACGATTCTGGCCGCTGGGCATTCAGGTTGAGATTTCGCTATGATGAACCGGTCGGGGCCAAGGAAAGAAAGCGATGAAGCTTTTCAAATGCCAGGCCTGCGGACAGGTGCTGCTCTTCGAAAATACCCGATGCGAAAAATGTGCGCGCCGGCTCGGTTATCTCCCGCAGGCCAATCTTCTCACCGTCGTCGAGCCGAGCGGCCAGGACTGGACGCCGTACGGGAATGGCGAACGCGCCTATCGGTTTTGCCTGAACGCCGATTACGATTGCTGCAACTGGCTCATCCCCGCCGATTCTCCCGATCGCGCCTGCGCCGCCTGCCGCCATAACGGAACCGTTCCAGACCTCTCGCAGGAACGTAATGTCCGGTTGTGGCGCAAGATCGAACTGGCCAAACATCGATTGATCTACTCTCTGCTGCGCCTCGAACTGCCGCTGCGCACCCGCGCCGAGGATCCGGAGGGCCTCATCTTCGAATTTCTCGACGACCATGGCGTGGCGATCGGCGCCAAAGTGCTGACCGGCCATGACAGCGGCCGCATCACCATCGCGCTGGCGGAAGCCGACGACGCCGAGCGCGAGAACCGCCGCTCGGCGATGGGCGAACCCTATCGCACGCTGCTCGGCCATTTCCGTCACGAGATCGGCCATTATTATTGGGACCGGCTGGTTCGCGATTCAGCAGCGCTGGCGGCTTGCCGCGACATGTTCGGCGACGATCGGCGCGACTATGACGAAGCGCTGAGGGCTCACTATCAGTACGGCGCTCCCGCCAATTGGCAGGAGAGTTTCGTCAGCGCATACGCGACGTGCCACCCCTGGGAGGATTTCGCCGAGACCTGGGCGCATTACTTCCACATGGTGGACACGCTCGAAACCGCCAACGCTTTCGGTCTCATCGTCACGCCGAAGGCATCGCAAGGCATCGCCGCGAGGTTCGACTTCAATCCCCTCGGCAGCGACATGAATCGCCTGATCGAAGCCTGGCTGCCGCTCACCTTCGCGGTCAATTCGATCAACCGCAGCATGGGGCTGCACGATCTCTATCCGTTCGTGCTCAGCCCGCCGGCGATCGCCAAACTCGCCTTCGTCCACGATCGCATTCGCGCCCAGGCTGGGCGCAGCTCCGCCCCGGACGGCGGCTTGCATGCGATGATCGCGGGCCTGCGCCAGCGCGCGTGGTTGAAGCGGTAGGCGGCGCGCCGTTCTCAGTGAAAAAACGGCGGCCGGTAGAAGGTGATCAAGCGGCCGCAGACAAGCACCGCGGCCCAGGCCGAGAGTGACGTTCCGGCGATGAGCTTGGCGCGCAAGGGTGCGTCGGCGCCGCCGGGCATCAGCCTCACCTCGCGAAATGCGTCGGTCAGATAAAAGACCGCCACGTTGACCCCGGCGATCGCTACAAAGGTGAGCAGCAACTGAAACGACGGGTTGTAGAAATACTGCTCTGGAAAGCCGAAAAAGAACCAGATGCCGGTGAGAAGATTCAGGATGAAGCCGCCGATGCCGATCGGGATCAGCTTGTGCAGAGTGGCCGGCGCCACCGCCTTGCCCACCCCCAACACGCGCAGATCGAACAAACCGACAGTGCCCAGCAACAGCGACAATCCGAAATAATGCAGCGTCTGGAAAATGGGCCACAACCTGGATCCATTTTGCGCGATGAAATGGTGCAGCGCGGTAGCTCGCACCCAAAGCTCCCACGGTTGCGCGAACTCGGGTTCGGTGAACATGGCGATCCCCCTCAGAAGCCGCCGGGTATGCCGACCCTCAGCCAGGTGAAGGTGTAGGCGAGAAAGCGTCCTGCCGCGATCGCGCCCATCCACGAGGCGAGCGAGAGGACTGCGAGGACCTTTGCGCGCGTCCACATGGTCGTTTCCGCGGGCCGCTTATCGCCTTGCGGATTGCGCAGCACTTCGTTCCTGATCTTCACCATGAGATAGATCGCCAGCGCGATCAGCAACAACTTCACGTAGAACAGCGGATTGGTGAACGCCTTGTATGGATAGCCGATCAACAGCAGCGTGCCCGACACGACATTGGCTGCCAGCGCGACCCACAGGATGGGATAGAATACTTCGAGCAGCCCCAGCGGCACTTGGCGCACCACCCCGAGGATTCTCAGCGCGATCGCCGCACTCGTGCCGGCGAGGAATCCGGTCCCAAGGACGTGTACGGTCAGGATCGTCGGAAATGCGAGCATCGACGGCCCGGCAATCCATTCGCTCAAATCCGTATGTTCGATCCAATCGAAAAAATGTTCAGTGGGCGTCATGAGGCTCTTCCCGGAACGAAGCTACGCGACCTGCCGGCCGGCGGCGGGCAGCACCGGCCATCGGCCGTCGGCAGGCGAGCATCGCGAACGTCACGCGACGATCAGGCGTCCCGTCGGCCTTTCCGGA
>DATBZF010000102.1:0-26679 GCA_036513315.1 Roseiarcus sp. | reverse complement strand
ATCTATTTCATAATTGTCATGACACCTGGCGGCGGCAACGCGCCGCGCGTGATGGGTTTGTGCCCGATCGCGCGCTTGAGCTCGAAAGCGCTCCAGGCTTTTGTCTTGACGCGTTTTCTTCACGCGAACCGGTATCCACTTCGCTCGAAAACGCTTTAAATAATCAAGAGCGCACGATCTCTCCGCCAAACCGGTGATACCCTCAAGGCCGCGCCCGGGCGTAAGCTTGGGCCGATCGTGCGCCAGGGCATGCCATGAAGTCCGACCTCGCCTCCATGACCTTGTTCACAGCGCCCTACGCGCCGGACGATGGTGCGATAGCGGCCCGGCTGCTCGCAACGGCTCACTTGAGCGCGGCGCAAGACAAGCGGATCGACCGAACCGCCATGCGCCTGATCGACGCTATTCGCGCCAATGACGACCGGCTTGGCGGCGTCGAGGACATGCTTCGCGAGTTCGCGCTTTCCACCAGGGAAGGCCTCGCCCTGATGGTGCTGGCGGAAGCGCTGCTGCGCGTACCTGATGCCCGTACCGCCGACCGGTTCATCGAGGACAGGCTCGGCGAGGGCGACTTCGTGCACCACGAGACGAAATCCAGCGCATTCCTGGTCAATGCCTCGGCCTGGGCGCTGGGAGTATCGGCACGCGTGATTTCGCCGGGCGAAACCCCGGAAGGAACCATCGGCCGGTTGGCAAAACGACTGGGCGTTCCGGCGGTGCGCGCCGCAACCCGGCAGGCGATGCGCCTGATGGGAAGTCATTTCGTGCTCGGCGAAACCATCGAAGCCGCGCTGGCGCGCGCGGAGCCGCACTCGAAGGGGGCCGCACGCTATTCCTTCGACATGCTCGGCGAAGGCGCGCGCACCGCCGCCGATGCGACGCGCTATTTCAATTCCTACGCCAGCGCGATCGAAGCCATCGGTCGCGCCGCCGACAACAGGCCCCTGCCCGACCGGCCCGGCATCTCGGTGAAGCTCTCGGCGCTCCACCCTCGTTTCGAGGCGCTGGGAAGTCAGCGGGTGATGACCGAGCTGGTGCCGCGGCTGATCGATCTGGCCCGCCAGGCCCGGGCGCATGATCTGAATTTCACGGTTGATGCCGAGGAAGCGGACCGGCTGGAACTGTCGCTGGAGGTGATCGCAGCCGTGTTCAGCGACGCCTCGCTCGCCGGCTGGGACGGTTTTGGCCTGGCGATCCAGGCCTACCAGAAGCGTGCCGGGGCGGTGATCGACTACGTCGACGGCCTCGCGCGGGCGCTGAACCGGCGCATGATGGTGCGGCTGGTCAAGGGCGCCTATTGGGACAGCGAGATCAAGCGTTCGCAAGTCGAGGGTCTCGAAGGCTTCCCCGTTTTCACCCGCAAGATCCACACCGACGTTTCCTATCTCGCCTGCGCGCGGCTGTTGCTGGGCGCGCCCGGCGAAGTCTATCCGCAATTCGCCACCCATAATGCGCTGACGCTGGCGACCATCCACGCGCTGGCCGGCCCCAATTTCTATGCCGGCCAATATGAATTCCAATGCCTGCACGGCATGGGCGAGCCGCTTTATCAACAGGTGGTCGGCGCCGCCCAACTCAGCCGCCCGTGTCGCATCTATGCGCCGGTCGGTTCGCATGAAACGCTGCTTGCCTATCTCGTGCGGCGCCTGCTGGAGAATGGCGCCAACACTTCTTTCGTCAATCGCATCGCCGATTCCTCGATCCCGATCGAGGCGATTTTGGAAGATCCGGTCGACGCGGCGATGGCGCTCGATCCCATCGGCGCGCCGCATCCTAAAATCGCCCTGCCGCGTGATATTTTCGGCGGCGCCCGGCCCAATTCGACCGGCCTCGACCTCAGCAACGAAGCACGGCTCGCCGAGCTTGGCGCGCGCCTGACGTCGAGCGCGGCGAAGATATGGCGCGCCGGCGATCAACGCGGCGACCTCCAGCCCATCTTCAATCCCGCCGACGACAGGGATGTCGTCGGCCATGCCGCCTTCGCCGATGCACGGGAAATCGCCAAGGCGGTCGCCGACGCCGGCGACGCATGGGCCGCCTGGCGCGACCGGGCGCCGGTCGAAAGAGCGCAATGTCTTCTGCGCGCGGCGGCGCTTTTCGAAGATCGCGCCAGCGAACTGGCGGGATTGATGGGCCGCGAAGCCGGCAAGACTTTGCCCAACGCCTTGGGCGATGTACGTGAGGCGGTCGATTTTCTGCGCTATTACGCGACTGAGGTCAGCCATGACTTCGCCAATGCGACGCATCGTCCGCTTGGAATCGTCGCCTGCATCAGCCCATGGAATTTCCCGCTCGCCATTTTCACCGGACAGCTGAGCGCCGCCCTGGCCGCGGGCAATGCCGTCATCGCCAAGCCGGCCGAGGAGACGCCGCTCGTCGCCGCCGAAGCCATACGCATTCTCCATGAGGCGGGCGTTCCCGAACATGTCGCGCAATTGCTGCCGGGCGCCGGCGAAGTCGGCGCCGCGCTGACCGCCCATCCCGCCATAGCCGGCGTGTTGTTCACCGGGTCGACCGAGGTCGCGCGGATCATCCAGCGCGCGCTTGCGCAAAGGCTCGGCGCGGATGGGGCGCCGATTCCGCTCATCGCCGAAACGGGCGGCCAGAATGCGCTGATCGTCGACAGCTCGGCGCTCGCCGAGCAGGTGGTCGCCGACGTCCTTAGTTCGGCTTTCGATTCGGCGGGACAGCGCTGTTCGGCGCTGCGCGTCTTATGTTTGCAGGAGGACATCGCCGAGCGAACGATCGCCATGCTCAAAGCGGCGATGGTCGAATTGACGATCGGCAGGCCCGACCGGCTTTCGACCGACATTGGCCCTGTCATTTCGCCCGATGCGCTGGCGATCCTGACCGAGCATGTCAGAGCGATGCGCGAGCGCGGATTTGCGATTCATGCGCCGGTGCTTGGCGAGGATTGCACGCGCGGGAATTTCATCGCGCCGACGCTCATCGAGATCCGCGCGGTCAGCGATTTGCAACGTGAGGTCTTCGGCCCCGTGCTCCACGTCATCCGTTTTCGCCGCGACGGCATTGCGGCCCTGATCGATGAACTGAACGCTTCCGGCTATGCTTTGACCGGCGGCGTGCATTCGCGCATCAATGGCGTAATCGATCTGGCGACCGGCCGCCTGGCCGCCGGCAATATCTATGTCAATCGCAACATCATCGGCGCC
This sequence comes from Roseiarcus sp., assembly GCA_036513315.1. Taxonomy (GTDB): domain Bacteria; phylum Pseudomonadota; class Alphaproteobacteria; order Rhizobiales; family Beijerinckiaceae; genus Roseiarcus. The sequence continues at coordinate 23,506 of DATBZF010000102.1, read as the reverse complement.
GTCGTTGGCGTGCAGCCCTTCGGCGGCCATGGCCTTTCGGGGACGGGTCCGAAGGCGGGCGGTCCGCTCTATCTCAAGCGACTACTCGGCGCCGCTCCGGCGCTGTGGCCGGACCTTGGAAAGCAAGCTGCGCCGCCCGACGCCACGCAATTTTGCGCATGGCTGGCGGCCAGTGGGCGCGGAGCGCTGGCGACCCGCTGCGCCGCGCTCGCGGCGTTGTCGCGCCACGGCGCCAGCGTCGAATTGCCAGGGCCGGTCGGGGAACAGAACGTCTATTCTCTTCACCGGCGCGGAGCGGTTCTGTGCCACGCGGCCTCGGAGGCAGCCGCGATCGTGCAAATCGCTTGCGCCTTGAGCACGGGCAATCGCGTTTTGCTCGACGGGCCCGCCGCGCCGGCGCTATTCCAGGCGCTGCCGCGCCCGTTGCGCTGGGATATCGCCCTCGCCAACGCCTCGACGCAAGCCGATGTCGTGTTGACGGACAGCGAGGGCGCAACATTGCTCGATCTTCTCCGCGAAATGTCTTTGAAGAATGGGCCGATCGTCAGCGTATTCAGCCTGTCGGCGACGAGGTTTGAACAGGGGGAAAGCTGGCCGCTGGACTGGCTTATGAACGAACGCGCCGTGACGGTGAACACCACGGCGGCCGGCGGCAACGCCAGCTTGATGTCGATCGGCTGATCAGGCGCAGCCTGTTGACGTCAAGCGCAGGACGGCGGCGTTCAAGAGCTGAGATCAATTTCTCGGTTGATTTCTTGGGTGCGGATTCTGTCGTTGTTCGAATTCCTCTCGCGCATAATTGCCTTCATGCAGTCAATGATGTGCTGTCGCCGCGACCGGCGGCCGTCTCATATCTATTGAACCGGCACATATCCTCGCGTTCGATCTCCTCCCGCGCAAAAACTCCGCCAAGAGATCAACGGTGACTTGTCGCCGAATGCGGCGGCGCGCTTCTACCTCGGCTCAAATGGAAAACGCACTAGCCACGCCAATGGGCGAGCAATGCAAGTTGCCCGAGCGGTGCGCAATCTTCTGGCGACGGCTGAAGCGTCATGCCCAGAACCTCGCCGGCGGCGCAATAGCGGGCAGTCAGGGCCGGCGAGCCGATCACGATGGCTTCCTGCGCGCCCTCAGCGCCCGACAGCAGTTCCGCGCCGATCAGCAAGCCGGACAGGTAATCCGATAATTGACCTGGCCTCAGGCGATCGAAAAGCCCGAGCGTTCGCGTCATGAAAATGGCGTGCAGCATATCGCCAGGCCGTTCCAGCCGCGCGGCCGCCCGAACCCCCTCGGCAAAGGCGGAATTGTCTTCCGATGCGGCCTCCATCGAACGGCCAAGAATCGTGTGATCCTTGAGAGCGGCGAAAACCTCGCCGGTCATATACGTCGAAAAGGACGTGATGCGGCCGGCTTCGACGCGCGCCCATTTGGAATGGGTTCCGGGCAGCACAAAGATTCCATCGGCGCGGTTCATCGCGGCCAGTGCGCCGAGAATCTGGGTCTCTTCGCCACGCATCACATCGGGCGAACCGTCGCGATCGAAGGTGGAGACCCCGGGGACAAGGCCGATCGCGCCAAGCGTCCGCGTCTCGATCGTCGCCATCGACGCGCCGATTTCCTGGAGGCCGGCGGGACATGGGGCGTAGGGCGCCTCGAGCCAGCCCTGGCGAGAGCCGATCATTCCCGACATCACGATTCTCAGAGCGCCCCCGCTTAGCCATCCCCCGATAATCCCAGCCAGCAGGGCCTCATGTTCGCCCCTGGCGACGGTGAGAATGCCGCGCGCGGATTCGCTGCGTTCAAGGATCGTCCCGTCGGCCTTTACGAGATAGGCGCGGAAAGAACTTGTGCCCCAATCGATGCAAACGGCCGCCGGCCCGCTTGACGTCACAACTCACCTCTTCGCCGTTACGGCGCCGCATCGGCCCGCAACAGCGCGGCCTTTCGCAACAAGCGCATTCAACATCATCTTGACAAGAACGAAAGCCTGGATCGCCAAAATATTGGAAATGCTTGCATCGATTAAATGCCGTTTAACCAAGCGGAACGCAATCGCGATCCATACCGATTGCGGAGGTTCGGATTAACTCATTCGAAACGGGGCGACCGTAAGTTCCAGCTATTCCGACGGGCAAGCAATTTGCTCAAATGGAGTGAGCATTCCGCAGCAGGAGCAAATACAATGATCAAGTCCATCAAGAAGTTCGTCGCCAATGAATCTGGCGCCACCGCCATCGAATACGCCCTTATCGCCTCGCTGATCGCCGTGGCGATCATCACCGCGCTGACCGCCCTGGGCACCCGCCTCAGCACCACCTTCGGCGAAGTCTCCGGCAACCTGAAGTAACCCCGGCCGAGGCGGTTTAGCCTCGCTTGGTCTGGCGCGCCGCCGGGGTCCATCCTGGGCGGCGCGCTCATTTTGTGAGGGCCTGTATTGAGGGCCCGGGCGATTGAATCGCCGACCGACATTTCTGGCGGCGCGGGACGCCACCCGACAGCAACCTGACGTTAACCGTTTCGACTGCTAACCTCTGAGCTCCAACACACGCTCAAACCATTGCGACGGGCCATGGCCGCCAATCTTCTCTTGTTTCTAACGCTCGTTTGGTTTCCGGCGCTGATGGCTCTTTGCGCCTCGTCCGATCTCTTCACGATGACGATTCCGAATCGCCTCTGCGTCGCCCTGGTGGTCGGATATCTCGGCTTGGCTTTCGCCGTCGGACTGCCGCTGGTCGCGATTGCGATCGATCTTTCTTGCGGCCTGGCGGTGCTCGCCCTGACGTTCGCCCTATTTTCCCAGGGATGGATTGGCGGCGGCGACGCCAAACTCGCCGCCGCCACCGCGTTATGGCTGGGTTGGTCGCAAATACTTGACTATAGTTTGGTTGCCTCCGTGCTGGGCGGCGTTCTGACGCTGGCGCTGCTGTTCGGCCGCAAGGCGAATTTGCCATCTTGGGCGGCGCGTCTCGACTGGGTCGCACGCCTCCATCACCCCGAAACCGGCGTTCCCTACGGCATCGCCCTTGCGGTCGCGGGTCTCGCTCTCTACCCGCAGACGCAGATCTGGCGCGCGGCGGCCGGAATCTCGTAGCGACCGTTCAACTTGCATATTTGCTCCCCGCGCCGGTCGAAAAATGCAGCCCAAAGCCCGGTTGCGGCTCATGCCGTTAACGGGCCATTGGCGAATCGGAGCGATGATCGCTCCGCACGCGCGGGGCTTGGCGCGGCAGTTTCGGGATGACGCGATGACGCCGCCGGCCGGGATCGATGAGGTCGCCAAGGGCTCGCGCGTCGCCGCGGTCGACGGCCTGCGCGGCATGCTGGCGCTGGTGGTGGTCGCATGGCACATCGGCGGACCGCTTGGCGCGAGCTGGCTGCTGATGCCCGCCGATGTCGCAGTTGCGATTTTCTTCGTGCTGTCGGGATATGTATTGACGCGCGGCTGGAATGGGCGTGTCGGCGTGTTTCTGCTGCGTCGGTTCGTCCGCCTGTGGCCGGTTTACGCGCTTTGCCTCGGCGCCGGCTATCTCATCGCCGGCATTCATCCCGTTTGGTCCGAATTCCTCTGGTATCCGATCATCGGCGCCAATGCGAAGCCTTTCATTGATCCGCCGATATGGTCGCTGTTCCTTGAGGCCTGGGCCATGCCGTTCATGCCGATCATCGTCTGGGCCGGCGCAGGCTCGACGACCCGCGCGGCGCTGTGGATGCTCGCCCTGATGCTCGGCGCGTTGGCGGTCCCCGAATTTTCCATTGGCGGGCTGTTTGTCGCCGGCGCCTTCCTGGCGCGCTCTCAATATCGGAACCGCTTCTTCGAATCGGCCATACCGCAATGGTTTGGGAAGATATCCTACAGTCTCTATCTCACGCACTGGCTGGTGCTGACGCTGGCGACGCGCGCTTACGGACCTTGGAGCGCGATCGCGGCGCTGCCGGCGGTTTTCGTCGTCGGGTGGCTGGTGTGGTGGGGCGTCGAACGGCCCAGCATTTGGGCGTCGCGCCGCATCGGCCGCACCGCCGCCGCCGCCATCGACCGCCTTTCGCCGGCCGGCAGCGCGACGAAAGCCCCCTCGGCGCCATGCGAGGGGCGCGCGCTTCCCGAAATTCGCATTTGACTCGGGGATCGCGCGCAACCCGTTGCGGCGCTTTTCTCCCGCGGCCGGCATGTCGCGTCCGGTCCCTTTATCCAAGAGCCGAAAACCCCTGCGCCGGGGAAGCGGTTAATTTCCCCTCTCCCGTTCCTTTGAAGAGATTGGATACGTCTGGTTAACCCTAATTTGACGTTTGACTGTTCATATCAGGCTTGCGTTGCGCGAAACGGCGCGATGAGGGCTTGGCGTCATGAACAGAGTTCAAATTGTGGTCCTGGGCGTCACGGTCCTCGCCTTTGGCGGCGCCTATATATTGTTCAACTCTGGGCAGGCGCCGCCTCCCCAGACTGTTCAGGTCGCGCCGAAGATCGATACCGACGAGGTTCTGGTCGCCGCGCGCGATCTGCCGATGGGCACCCAATTGTCCGAGGCCGATTTCACCTGGCAGAAATGGCCGATGCAGGCCTTGTCCGAACTTATGATCAAGAAGTCCGAGGGTCCGCAGGCCATCGAGATCGCCAAAGGCGCGGTGACGCGCAATTCGTTCCTGCAGGGCGAGCCGATGCGGCGCGACAAGCTGATCAAGGGACCGAATTCCGGCTTTCTCTCAGCCATCTTGCCCTCGGGAATGAGGGCGGTCGCGATCAATATCGATCCGGGCGGCGGCGCGACGGCCGGGGGCTTCATTCTTCCAAACGATCGGGTCGACGTCATCCGGGTCTATCGTGACGAGGAGCAAACCAAGGAGCGCGGCGTCGAGGTCAACGGCGCGCAGACGATCCTGACCAATGTCCGCGTCCTGGCGATCGCTCAGAGCATTCAGGAGAAGGGCACGGACAAGGGAACTGTTCTTGGCGCGAACGCGACCCTTGAGCTCACCCCTGAGCAAGCCGAGCTCATCATCCTCGCTCAACGCACAGCCGGCACGGGGAACCTGCATCTGACGCTGCGCAGCATGCTGGACGCCTCCGGCAAGACGGATTCGGTGAACGATTTGGGAATCAGCAAGACCGGCGGCCTGACTATCGTTCGCGCCGGCGCCCCGCAACAAGCCGCCCGGTAAGGAATCCTCGTGTCTCGCGCAGCGCAAAATTCTCATGAGAGCCGGTTGATGAAACCTCATCGCAAAAGACCTCTGACATCCTTGTGCGCGGGCCTTCTCGCCGGCAGCCTCGCGGCCGCGCTTTGCACGTCTTCGCCGGCCGCCGGAGCTGACGCCGTCGATGGGCCGGCGGCCCCGAGGGCGGCGATCGGCGCCGTCCGCCACCTGCAAATGGGCGTCGGAAAGTCGGTGATCGTCGATCTGCCCGCCGACGCCAGCGAAATCTTCGTCGGCAATCCGGCGGTCGCCAATGCCATCGTGCGTTCGGCCCGCCGCCTCTACATCGACGCGATCGCCAACGGCCAGACGAGCATTTTCGCGCTCGACAAGGATGGCCATCAGATCGTCGTCTTTGAATTGTCGATCGGCCGCGACATCGGCGAATTGCAGGAATTATTGCGCACCGCGCTTCCCGGCAATGACATTCAGGTCAAGACCGTCGCCGATTCGGTTATCCTGATGGGCTCGGTCGGCTCGGCCGGCGAGGCCCAGAAGGCGCTCGACATCGCCAGCGGATTCGTCGGCATTTCCGTTTTGGGCGGCGCCACCGGCCCAGGCGGCGCCGCTCCGTCAGGCGGAGCGGCGGCGGCCTCGGTGAGCATTTCCCCGGCGGGAACCCCGGTCAGTGGAAAGGTCATCAATTCATTGACCATCCGCGGGCTGGATCAGGTTTCGGTGCGGGTCACCGTGACCGAGATCCGGCGCGAAATATTAAAGCAACTCGGCGTAAGCTTCGCGGGCGTCGGCAAGACGCCGAATGCCGTCACGGTCGAAAATCCGTTCGCCATCAACGGCACGCTGGCGACCAGCCAAGCTATCCTTGGATGGCAAAACGCCAGCGGCACGGGCTTCTCGGCGACCTTGCAAGCCTTCGAGCGCCAGGGCGTGGCGCGGACGCTGGCCGAACCGACGGTGACGGCGGTCTCAGGCGAAAGCGCCAAATTTCTGGCGGGCGGTTCGGTGCCCGTGCCATCGGGAGAGACATGCGGCACCAACGGCACCAATTGCCTGTTGAGTTTCGCTTACCAGCCCTATGGCGTCACCTTGAACTTCACGCCAGTGGTGCTCTCGCAAGGCCGCATCCAGCTGAGGGTGGCGACCGAAGTGACGGATATCGACAATTCCAAGCAGATCACGGTCCTTGGAACGGCGATTCCCGCCTTTCGCACCCGAAGGAACGAGACGACCGTCGAACTTCCCTCAGGCGGCTCCATCATGTCGGCCGGGCTGATCTCGACCGAAACGCAGCAGGCGATCAACGGCGTGCCCGGACTGATGAACCTGCCGGTTCTGGGCGCCTTGTTCCGTTCGCGAGACTATCAGCGTGACGAGACCGAGCTGCTGATCATCGTAACGCCTTACATCGTTCACGCCGTCGATCCGCATGAAATCGTCAAGCCTGACAGCAATTATTCCGACGCCAGCGATCCGCAGACCTGGCTCCTGGGCCGCGTGAACCGCCTCTACTCCAGCACGGGCAATTCGCAACCGATCCAGAATTATTCCGGCAAAGTCGGCTTCATCAACGATTGACGAGGCGATGCCGGCCGCCCTCGCGGCGCAACAGTCAAAGAGAAGCAACCATGTCCCCCAGATCGACTCATTCGCGGCCCAGAGCGCCCACCCTCCGGCTGATTTGCCTGACCGCCGCCACGGCCATCGGCCTGGCCGGCTGCATGACCGATTCATCGCAGACGGCGTCGATCGCGCCGGACGATTATCACCAGCGTCATCCCATCGTATTGACGCAGTCGCCCACGACGCTCGACGTTTTCCCGGTCGGTCGGCAGGGCGCGCTCGATTCGGCGTCCGTCGCCGATATCCGGGCGTTCGCGGTTCGCTATCAAAGCATGGGAGGCGGCAGGGTCGTCATCCTCTCCCCATCGGCCAGCGGATATCGGACGCGGCCGGCCGTCAACGAGATCCGCCGCGTGCTGGCTTCGGCGGGCCTTACCGGACCGATCGGCCTGGGCTCCTATCCGGTCGGCGACCCCTCTCTCGCCTCGCCGATCCGACTTGCTTTCAGGGGCCTGAAGGCCGAGGTCGCCTCGCGTTGCGGTCAGTGGCCGCAGGACCTGGCGTCTGGCGGGTCGCTCGAAGGTTGGAAAAACGAGAATTATTGGAATTTTGGCTGCGCGACGCAGTCGATGTTGGCCGCTCAGGTCGACGACCCCCGAGACCTCGCCCGCGCCCGCGCCCTTGGGCCGTCCGACGAGGAGATGCGCTTGCGGGCGATCGCGGCCGTTCGCCAAGGCCAGGATCCCACGACAAATTGGAAGGTCGAACTCACCCCGATCGGTCAAGTAGGAGGGAACTGACCGATGCGCGCGCAAGCAGAAGACGACGCAGGCGTGGCGGCCAAGGAAACGCCGAGCGTGCAACAGATCAACCCGGTGCCGCGGATATCGATCCAGGCCTTTTGCGAGACGCAAGAGGTCGCGGCGATCGTTCAGGCCGCGATTTCGGACCGGCGCATGAACAAGGCTCATGTCAAACTGCACATGGGCGGCGCGCCGGCCGCGGTCGAGGCCTATCGAAGCGCGCCCACGCCCAATCTGATTGTGCTGGAGGCGACGCATGACCGCAACGCCCTGGTCGGCCATCTCGACGAATTGTCGCAATTCTGCGACGCCGGCACCAAGGTTATCATCTGCGGCAAGGTCAATGACATCGTCCTTTATCGCCAATTGATGTTGCGAGGCGTCAGCGAATATCTGGTCGCGCCGTTCGGCGTGATCGAATTCGTTCAGGCGGTCTCGAACCTCTATACCGCGCCGGGCGCCAGTCCTGTCGGGCGCGTCGTTGCGATCATCGGCGCCAAGGGCGGCGTCGGATCGTCGACCATCGCTCACAATGTCGCTTGGTCCATCGCCAGCGGCCTGGACGTTTCGACGATCATCGCCGACCTCGATCTCGGCTTTGGCACGGCCGGGCTCGATTACAACCAGGATCCGCCGCAGGGCATAGCGGAGGCGGTCTTTGCGCCGGATCGCGTCGACGCCAATCTCGTCGACCGGCTGCTTTCCAAATGCAGCGACAATTTGAGTCTCCTGGCGGCGCCCGCCACGCTCGATCGCCTTTATGATTTTCCTGAGACGGCCTTCGATTCCATTATCGACGTGGTGCGCGCCTCGACGCCATGCATCATTCTCGATCTGCCGCATGCCTGGACGGCCTGGACACGCCGAATGCTGGTCGGGGCCGACGAGGTCATGATCGTCGCCGCGCCCGATCTCGCCAATCTGCGCAACGCCAAGAACATGCTGGATAACATTCGCAATGCGCGCCCCAACGATCATCAGCCGAAGCTGATCCTGAATGGCGTGGGTCTGTTAAAGCGGCCGGAGATCGCGGTCGCAGATTTCACCAAGACGGTGGAGTTGGAGCCGTTGGCGGTGATTCCGCACGACGCCAAATTGTTCGGCGCGGCAGCCAACAATGGCCAGATGATCGCGGAGATCGACGCCAATGGCAAGATCGCCGAAATTTTCGGCGATCTCGCCCGCACCATCACCGGCAAACATGAGGCGCGCAAGGCCAAGCGCGGCTTGTTCGAGCCGCTGATGTCCAGATTGGGGCGCAAACGAGCATGAACGCTCTCCTTCAATACGCTTGCGCTTCGTCGCGGAGCCAGCCGGGCACCAGGGAAATTTCTCCCTTCAGCTTGACGCCGGCAACCGGCGAGGCGCCCGTTCGAGCTGAAGGGACGCCTCAGACCTATCCGCACTCTTGGACTGACGGCGTAGGGACCGATCGAGATGTTTGGTAAGCGTTCGACTCAGGGCGTTAGCACGCAGGCTGTCGTTTCGGCCCGGCCGCTCGAACCGGCTGTGATGAAACTCGAACCGGCGCTCCCCCTGTCGCCTTCGTCCTCGTCCTCGTCGCAGAACACGCAGGAGGTGCGCCCCGACAGTTACTATCACACAAAGAGCATGATCTTCGGGGCGCTGATCGAGGCCATCGATCTGTCCGCGCTGTCGAAGCTCGACCCCGAAAGCGCGCGGGAGGAAATCCGCGACATTGTCCATGAAATCGTCACGATCAAAAATCTCGTCCTGTCGATTGCCGAACAGGAGGACCTCCTCGAGGATATCTGCAACGACGTCCTGGGCTTTGGCCCGCTTGAGCCCCTGCTGGCGCGCGACGATATCGCCGACATCATGGTCAACGGCCCGGCCAAATGCTTCATCGAAGTCGGCGGCAAGATCCAGTTGACCAATATCCGCTTCCGCGACGCCGCCCAGTTGATGAACATCTGCCAGCGTATCGTCAGTCAGGTCGGCAGACGCGTCGACGAAGCTTCGCCGATCTGCGACGCCCGGTTGATGGACGGCTCCCGCGTCAACGTCATCGCGCCGCCTCTGGCCATTGACGGCGCCGCATTGACGATTCGAAAGTTCAAGAAGGACAAGCTGACGCTCGATCAGCTCACCCGCTTTGGCGCCATTTCTCCCGCCGGCGCCGAAATATTGAAAATCATCGGCCGCGTGCGCTGCAACGTCGTCATCTCCGGCGGCACCGGCTCCGGCAAGACCACGCTCTTGAATTGCATGACCAACTACATCGACGTGGACGAACGCGTGATCACCTGCGAAGACGCCGCGGAATTGCAACTTCAACAACCGCATGTCGTTCGTCTTGAGACGCGTCCGCCAAATCTCGAGGGCACCGGCCAGGTGACGATGCGCGATCTCGTCAAAAACTGCCTGCGCATGCGCCCTGAACGGATTATCGTGGGCGAGGTGCGCGGCCCCGAAGCGTTTGATCTTTTGCAGGCGATGAACACCGGTCACGACGGCTCGATGGGGACGCTGCACGCCAATTCTCCACGCGAGGCGCTCAGCCGCATCGAGTCGATGATCACGATGGGCGGCTATTCGCTGCCTTCCCGAACGATCCGGGAAATGGTCACTTCATCGATCGACGTGATCGTGCAGGCGGCGCGCCTGCGCGACGGGTCCCGGCGCATTACCCACATTACCGAAGTGATGGGCATGGAGGGCGATGTCATCGTCACCCAGGACCTGTTTGTTTACGATTTGTTAGGAGAGGATGCGCAAGGAAAGCTGAAGGGGCGCCATCGCTCGACCGGGATTGGGCGCCCGCGCTTTTGGGACCGTGCGCGCTACTATGGCGAAGAGCAGCGGCTGGCGGCGGCTCTCGACGTGTCCGAAGTTCCAGAGGGCGCCTGACGGCGCCAGGCGAGGAATTGACCCTTGGTGAGTCATCCGCTGATTTTGGCAGGCTTCGTCGCCGTAGCGCTGGGCGGGCTCGCGTTCGCCCTGAGCTCGGGCGATTCGAAGGCCAAGAAGCGGCAGGCGGCCTTGCAGAAGGGCGCCGTGAAGACCAAGGACAACGCGGTCGAGAAGGTCGCACGAAAGAAGCAGATCGCCGACAGCCTGAAGGACCTTGAAAAGAGAAGGGGACAGACGCGCCTCACGCTCGAAATGAAAATTCAGCAGGCAGGCCTCTCTCTCAGCCGCCAGCAATTCATCATCTTTTCCGTCGTCGGCGCATTGATCTTCGCCTTCATGGTGTTTCTGGCGTCTAATTCCCTCTACATCGCCGGTCCGGCCGGAATCATCGGCCTCCTCGGATTGCCAAATGTCACCCTGGCGCAATTGCGCAAGCGACGCATCAACAAATTCATCGCCGAATTTCCCAATGCGATCGACATCATCGTGCGCGGCGTCAAGGCGGGGCTGCCGCTCGGAGACTGCCTGCGCATCATCGCCAATGAAGCGGCGGAACCGGTGCGCGGCGAATTCAAGGTAATCACCGAAACACAAGCGATGGGACTTTCGCTCGGGGAAGCGGTCGACAAGCTGGCCCAGCGGGTTCCGATCACCGAAGCCAATTTCTTTGCCATCGTCATCAACATTCAGTCGAAAGCCGGCGGCAATTTGTCGGAGGCGCTGGGCAATCTTTCTCGCGTCTTGCGTGAGCGCAAGAAGATGAAGGGAAAAATAGGCGCGATGTCGATGGAGGCCAAAGCGTCGGCGGCGATCATCGGCGCGGTGCCTTTCGTCGTTGTCGGCCTCCTATACGCATCGAGCCCGACCTATGTCAGTCTGCTTTGGACGACGCACCATGGCATGATTGTCACCGGCGGCGCGCTGATCTGGATGGGGATTGGCATCGCCATGATGAAAAAGATGATCACTTTCGACTTCTGAAGGGATGCGAAGCGATGCTTGATCTTCTTATCGCCAAATTGAGCGACGGGCATTTCGTGGCGGGCATATTGGTCGCGCTCGGCTGCGCGGCTACCATATTGACCGTAGCGATGCCGCTCCTCCAGACCGACAATCTCGGCCGCCGCATGAAAGCGGTGAGCAGCGAGCGGGAAAAGATCCGCCAACGGGAGCGCGAGCGCCTGGCGGTCACCCAGAACAAGGCCAAGGTCTCTCTGCGGGTCTCGCCCAGACGCCTATTCAAAGATGTCGTCGACAAGTTGAATTTGACGAGTTGGTTGGGCACGGAAAAGGCCAAGCAGCAGCTCGCCATGGCCGGCTATCGCGGCGGCGGCGCCGAATATACATTTTTGTTTTTCCGTCTTGTCACGCCAATCGTGCTGTTTCTGGCGACATTGCTGTACGTGTTTGTGATCCTTCAGTGGGACAAGCCGTTTCTGATCAAGTTCGGCGTCGCCATCGCCGCCACCTATGTGGGCATCAAGGCGCCCGAAATGTTTCTGTCCAACACCATCGCCAAGCGCAAGAAATCGATGGAGCGGGCCTATCCCAATACACTCGATCTTCTGCTGATCTGCGTCGAATCCGGCATGTCGATCGAACATGCTTTCCGGAAGGTCAGTATGGAGGTTGGCGTCGAATCGATTGCTATGGCCGAGGAGACGACGCTCCTCGCCGCGGAAATGTCGTTTTTGCCGGATCGACGGACGGCGTTCGAGAATTTGGGCATCCGCACCGGCCTGGAGTCCATTCGCGCGCTGGTGACGGTTCTGGTGCAGGCGGAACGTTACGGAACGCCGCTGGGCTCTGCGCTACGCGTCCTGGCGCAAGAAAGCCGCGATGCGCGCATGACCGCCGCTGAAAAGAAAGCCGCCTCGCTGCCGCCCGCACTGACGGTGCCGATGATCCTGTTTTTTCTGCCGGGCCTGTTCGCCGCCATCCTGACGCCGGCGGTCATCCAGATCAACCACTGGACATAAAAGCGCCCGGTCGCTTGCGCGGCGCGCCAAAGCGACGCGGCGGGACATGCCCAATCCTCGTGCGTGATATGCTACGGCTGGCCGTGCGAAAGCGGCGCGACGCGGCGGAGCAACGAAGGCAATATCGTTCGGCTCCTTAGCGCTTGCCGCCGCCCTCGCGCCACGCGATCGCGGATCATGAGAGATGACTGAAATATCCCTGAGGATCGGCACGCGCGGCTCGCCGCTCGCCCTCGCCCAGACGCACGAGGCCCGGCGGCTGCTCGCTGTCGCCAACGGATGCGACGAATCCCGGTTCGAGATCGTCGTCATCCGCACTTCGGGCGACATGATCCAGGATCGTCCGCTCTCCGAGGCCGGCGGAAAGGGGCTCTTCACCAAGGAAATCGACGCCGCCATGCTCAATGACGAGATCGACGTCGCCGTCCATTCCTCGAAGGATCTGCCGACTTTCCTGCCTGAAGGCGTGACGATCGCGGGCTATTTGCCGCGCGAGGACGTCCGCGATGCGTTCATTTCCGCGCGGGCCGGCAGTCTTGCCGCCTTGCCGCGAGGCGCCACCCTGGGCACCGCTTCCCTACGCCGCCTCGCCCAGGTCAAGCGGCTGCGCCCCGACATCAGGGCCGCGCTGTTGCGCGGCAATGTGGAGACGAGGCTGCGCAAGGCCGAGGCAGGCGAAGTGGATGCGACCCTGCTGGCCTATGCCGGCCTGAAGAGGCTCGGACTGGCGCAGCGCGCGACCGCTCTGCTCGATATCGATGATTTTCTGCCGGCTGTCGGCCAGGGCGCCATTGGACTGACGGCGCGCGCAAATGACGCGGCGACGCGCCTTGCGCTCGGCCGGATCCTCGATGTGCAGACCGGAGCCGCGCTCGCCGCCGAACGCGCCTTTCTCTCCATCCTCGACGGATCCTGCCGTACGCCGATCGCAGGACACGCGCGCGTCGTCGCCGGGCGAATAGCGTTTCACGGCATGGTCTTGCGCGCTGATGGTTCGGAGGTCTTCGAGGTCAAGACCGCCGGCGCAGCAGTCGACGCGCAGCGTCTTGGCGCCGAGGCAGGGCGCGATTTGCTCGGCCGACTTCCCGCCGGGGTGCTGGCCTGAGCGCCGGCGGGGCTCTCGCAGGCAGCCCGCCGGCCACGATCGCGGCGCTTTCTTCACAAACGGGCCCCGAACCGCCAATATTGCCGCACTTGGACTGAGCGAATGGATTGTGTATGGGATCGGCGGGCCTAGATGCGGCTGTTTGACCCGTATTAAACGATTGCGGCTTAAGCAATACTGCCTAGGGGGCGATGTGAGGCGCCTGGCGATGGATTATCAGCAGGTATTCGAGCGTTCGATCGCGCGTCTGCGGGCGGAAAACCGCTATCGCAGCTTTGCCGACCTTGAGCGGGACGCCGCCCGCTTTCCTGTTGCGCTGTGGCGGCCCGACGGCGGCGCCGAGGCCCCGCGCGAGGTGACGATCTGGTGCTCGAACGATTATCTTGGCATGGGCGGCCATGGCAAAGTCATCGCGGCGGCGCTCCGCGCGGTGGAGCGCCATGGCGTCGGCGCCGGCGGCACGCGCAATATTTCGGGCACCCATCACCCGATCGTCGAGCTTGAAGCGGAACTCGCCGATCTCCATGGCAAGCAGGCGGCCCTCGCGTTCACGTCCGGCTGGATCTCGAATCTGGCGAGCATTTCGACCATCGCCAGCCTGCTGCCCAATTGCCTGATCCTGTCGGACGCGCTGAACCACAATTCGATCATCGAGGGCGTGCGCCGGTCAGGCTGCGCAAAGCAGGTATGGCGCCATAACGATGTCGCTCATCTCGAGGAACTGCTAATCGCCGCAGGTCCCGAGCGGGCCAAGCTGATCGTCTTCGAAAGCCTCTATTCGATGGATGGCGACATCGCGCCGGTCGCTGCGATCGTCGCCCTCGCCGAGAAATATAAGGCGCTAACCTATATCGACGAGGTCCATGCCGTCGGCATGTATGGTCCGCGCGGCGGCGGCGTTTGCGAGCGTGAAGGCGTGATGGACCGCATCGATATCGTCGAGGGAACGCTGGCCAAAGGTTTTGGCGCGCTTGGCGGTTATATCGCGGCCAATGCCGTCATCGTCGACGCGGTGCGCTCTTGCGCGCCATCGTTCATTTTCACCACCACCTTGCCGCCGATGGTCGCGGCGAGCGCCTGCGCGGCCGTGCGCCATCTCAAAGAATCAGGCGCCGAGCGCGCGCGCCATCAACATATGGCGGCGCTGACCAAACATGCGCTGCGCGCCGCCGGCCTGCCTATCCTCGAAAATCCCTCGCATATCGTGCCGCTGATGGTCGGCGACGCCGGACGTTGCAAGGCGGCGACCGACCTTCTGCTTGAACGTCACGGCATCTACATCCAACCGATCAATTATCCGACCGTCGCGATCGGAGGCGAGCGCCTGCGCATCACGCCGACCCCTCGCCATACCGAAGCCCATGTCGCCGAACTGGTCGAGGCGCTCGTCGACGTCTGGCGAACGCTGGGCCTGCCTTTCGTCGAGGCGAGAGTGCTGCCGCTCCGTCAGATCAATCCGACGCCGGAAGCGCATTGCGCCTATCCCGAGCTAAAGCGGGCGGCTGAGTAGAGACGGGCCTTGCGGCTTTGGGCAATCGATGAGCGGCCGGCGGTCGGATAGTGGCGGCCAAGGTCCAGGAGACCGCGCATGAAAACGACGGGATTGGTTTTGATCGCAGCGGCCGCTTGGGCTGCGTCGACCGGCGCGGGCCTGGCGCAAGACGCCGCCGCCGGCGCTCATGTGTTCCTGAAATGCAGAGCCTGCCACCAGATCGGCGACAACGCCAAGAACATGGTCGGCCCGGCGCTGACCGGCATCGTCGGCCGCCCGGCGGGAACTTATCCCGATTACAATTATTCGGACGCCAACAAGAATTCGGGCATCACCTGGGACGAAGCGACGCTGAAAGTCTATTTGAAAGATCCGAAAGCCAAGGTGCCGGGTACGAAAATGACCTTTCCCGGTCTTTCGTCCGATACCGACATCGACAACGTGATCGCCTATCTCAAGACCTTCCCGGCGCCGGCGAAATAGAATTGCCGGTTTGCGCTGGCCTAAACTTTCAGGCTAACCCGGACGGAGCGGCCTCGCCATCCGCGGGCCGCCGTTCCTGCCGCCTCGGAATATCCTTATGAACGCCGCGACAGCGCTGCCCAACAAATTTCTGCAAACGCTTGGCGGCGCCCTCCAGGCGGCTCCGCCGATCTGGCTGATGCGTCAGGCTGGCCGCTATCTCCCCGAATATCAGCAGATTCGCGCCACGGCGCCGACCTTTCTGGATTTCTGCTACACGCCGAGGCTGGCCACGGAAGCGACGCTGCAGCCGATCCGCCGCTTCGGCTTCGACGCGGCGATTGTCTTTAGCGATATTCTGGTGGTCCCCGACGCGCTCGGCCAGGCGGTCAGCTTCGAATCCGGCGGAGGGCCGCGCCTCAAGCCGATCGAATCGCGCGCCGATTTCGGCGCGCTGCGCGATCATCTCGATTTCGCCCGGCTGGCGCCGGTGTTCGAGACGCTGGAGCGCGCGCGGGCGAGCCTGCCGGACGAGGTCGCGTTGATCGGCTTTTGCGGCGCGCCCTGGACCGTCGCCAGCTATATGATCGCCGGACGCGGAACGCCCGACCAGGCGCCGGCGCGGCTTTTCGCTTACCGCAATCGGGACCTGTTTGCCGAACTCATCGCTTTGTTGGTCGAAGCTTCCGCCGAATATCTCATTCGCCAATTGCATGCGGGCGCGCAGGCGGTGCAGATTTTCGATAGCTGGTCAGGCGTCCTGCCGGCGGCCGAACTCGAGCGCTGGTGCCTGGCGCCGCTTGCCGCCATCGTCGCCAAGGTTCGCGCCGAGGCGCCAGAGGCGCCGATCATCGCATTTCCCCGCGGCGCGGGCGCCGCGCTGGCGAAATTCGCAGGCGTCGAAGGGATCGCAGCGATCGGCCTCGACACCACGGTCGAAGCAAGCTCAGCCGCCGCGGCATTGCCGGGCAAGCTGGCGTCGCAGGGCAACCTCGATCCGCTTGCGTTGCTCGCCGGCGGCGACAGCCTCGATGAAAGCGTCGAGCGAATATTGGCGGGCTTTTCGGGCCGGCCGCATATATTCAATCTTGGTCATGGCATTTTGCCGGAGACGCCGATTGCGCATGTCGAGCAACTCGTCGCTCGGGTCCGGCGGGCGCGCTGATGGGCGTTAGCGACCGCGACCGCGCAGGGACGACGTTGATAGTCCGAGCGAACGGGATTGCGACAAGAGAAGACGATGAACCAGACGCCTGCTCACGAACCCAGAAAGACCGCGGCGCGCCATTGGTTCGAAGCGCTCCAGCAGGAATTGATCGACGCGGTCGAGAGCCTCGAGCGCGATTGTCCCGGCCCCTATGCGGATGCGGCGACGCGGCCGGGCAGGTTCGAGATCAAGCCATGGGCGCGAACAGACCATAGCGGCGAGCCCGGCGGCGGCGGCCGCATGGCGATGCTGCGCGGCCGCGTCTTCGAAAAGATCGGCGTGCATAGCTCGACGGTTTTTGGAACATTCGCGCCGGAATTCGCCAAGCAGATTCCAGGCGCCGAAGCGGACCCGCGCTTCTGGGCGTCGGGGACTTCGGTCATCGCCCATCCGTGGAACCCCCATGTTCCCGCCGCCCATATGAACACAAGATTCGTCGTGACCTCGAAAGCATGGCTCGGCGGCGGCGCCGATCTGACGCCAATGCTTGACCGGCGCAGGACTCAACAGGAGCCCGATACGCGCGCCTTCCACGATGCGATGCGTGAGGTCTGCGCACGCCATGGCGATATCGCGCCTTACGAGAAATACCGGGCGTGGTGCGACGAGTATTTCTTTCTCAAGCATCGCAACGAAATGCGCGGCATCGGCGGCATTTTTTTCGACTATCTCAACAGCGCGGGCGACAAGGAAAATTCCGCCTGGGACGCCGACCTCGCCTTCACGCGCGACGTCGGCCGGAGTTTCCTGGCCGTCTATGCGGAAATCGTGCGCGGCAATTTCGCCAAAACCTGGACGCCGGCCGACCGCGAAGAACAGCTCGTGCGGCGCGGCCGCTACGCCGAGTTCAACCTGCTCTACGATCGCGGCACGATCTTCGGGTTGAAGACCGGCGGCAATGTCGATTCGATTCTGTCGTCGATGCCGCCGCTGGTGCGCTGGCCGTGAGCGGGCGGTTTGCGCTTCGACGTCATTGCGAGCGGCAGCGAAGCAATCCAGACGAAGGCTTTCAGAAGCCTAGCTTGGATTGCTTCGTCGCTTCGCTCCCTCGCAATGACGGAGAGTGATTCCGATAGAAAGCGGCACGCTCTATTAGGCAGTATCATTTAAGACGAAGAACGCTCAAGAGTATGGTGATCGGATTCCTCCATTGATTTCTTGGGCGGAGCGGGGCGCGGAAGGAGATTGAAGTCAAGGACGAGCGCAAAGCGCTCGCCGCCTCCGGCGGTCGCCTGAAAGGCGATCCTTGAGTTCAATCTCCTTCCGCGCAAGATGACCGCCAAGAGATCAATGAAGGTTTGTCGCCGCGTGCCGCGTCGTACTTCCGCGTCGAATCAATTGCAAAACACCCTCAGATATGAATCGCGCTGCCGATCGCGCGCAGCGCAGCCTCGCCAAAGGCTTCGCTCAAAGTCGGATGAGCGTGGATCGTACCGGCGATATCTTCGATGACCGCGCCCATTTCGATTGCGTGGACGAACTCGCCCGACATTTCCGAGATATGCGCGCCGACCGCCTGAACGCCGAGGATGCGCCTGTTGTCGGCCCTGGCGATAACGCGCACAAAGCCATCGTCGCTTCCCGCATTCATCGACAGCGCGCGACCGTTCGCGGCGAATGGGAATTGCCCGACGATAGCCTCGATACCACGCTCGGCAGCCTCGCGCGCCGACAGCCCCACGCTGACGATTTCCGGCTCGGTGAAACAGACCGCCGGTATCGCCGCCGGGTCGAAAGTCCGGCGCTTGCCGGCGATGATTTCAGCGACCATCTCGCCCTGCGCCGAGGCTTTGTGGGCGAGCATCGGTTCGCCGACGAGATCGCCGATCGCCCAGACGTTGCGGACCGACGTGCGGCATTGGTCGTCGATTTTGACGAAAGGCCCGGCGAGGTCGACCGCCATCGCCTCCAGGCCCCAACCTTTCGTCAGAGGCTTGCGGCCGACCGTGACCAGAATGGCGTCGGCGGCAAGTTCGCGCGTCTCGCCCTCCCGCGTTTCGATCGCCAGCGCGGCGCCGTCATTTTTCCGCACAAGCGCCTTCGCCCTGGCCCCGGTCAGAACATTGACGCCGGCACGCGCGAGCCATCTGCCGACCGGCGCCGCCAGTTCGCGATCGAAAGCGGGCAGGATGTCGTCAAGCGCTTCGACGAGCGTGACCTCCGATCCCAGCTTGCGAAACGCCGTGCCGAGCTCGACGCCGATATAGCCGGCGCCGACGACGACGAGACGCTTGGGCGGCGCATCGAGCGAGAGCGCTTCCGTCGAAGAGATGACCGGGCCGCCGAAGGGGAGAAACGGCAGTTCGACCGGCTCCGAACCGTTGGCGAGAATGACATGTTCGGCCGTGATGGCGAGGCTGCCCTCGGCGGTCTCCACCGCGCAGGTCTTCGCGTCCGAAAAATTCGCCCAGCCGCTGACGACATTGACCTTGGCCCGCTTCAGCAAGGCGCCGACGCCATTGCTGAGCTTGCCGACGATGCCGTCCTTCCAGCGCACGGTCGCGGCGAAATCGAGGCTCGGCGGCGCGGCGAGGCTGATCCCAAGCCGATTGCCGCCGACCGCGCCCGCCATCGCCTCGAATTGCGCCGCCGCATGGATCAACGCCTTGGAGGGAATGCAGCCGCGCACGAGGCACGTGCCGCCGAGGCGGATTGCCTCGACGAGCGTCGTCTGGAGCCCGAGCTGCCCGGCACGGATCGCGGCGACATAGCCGCCGGGGCCGCCGCCGACCACGAGAACTTTCGTCGCAATCGTCCTCATCGGGGCTCCGGCATGAACAGGAGCGCCGGCTGTTCGAGGCCGGCCTTGATCTCCTGGATGAACGAGGCGGCGTCCCAACCGTCGATGATGCGATGATCGAAGGACGACGACAGGTTCATCATCTTGCGCACGACGATCTGGCCGCGCAGGACAACCGGCCGCTCGACGATTTTGTTGACGCCGACGATCGCCACCTCGGGCGAATTGATCACCGGCGTCGACATGACGCCGCCGAGCGCGCCCAGACTCGAAATGGTGATGGTGGAGCCGGTCAGTTCCTCGCGCGTAACCTTGCCGTCCCTGGCGGCGCTCGCCAGCCGCGCGATTTCGCGCGCGCTTTCCCAGATGTCGAGCGCCTCGGCATGGCGCACCACCGGCACGACCAGACCCGAAGTCGTCTGCGTGGCGACGCCGATATGAACGGCGGCGTAGCGCCGCACGATGCCGGCCGCATCGTCAAAATGCGCGTTGACCTCAGGGAATTTGGCGAGCGATCTGACCATCGCGCGCATCAGGAAAGGCAGCAGGCTCAGTTTGCCGCGCGCCGCGGCATGCCGCCCATTGAGGTGGTCGCGAAAATCTTCGAGCGCGGTGACGTCGATCTCCTCGACATAGGCGATATGCGGGATACGGCGCTTTGCGTCCTGCATGCGCTCGGCGATCTTGCGGCGCAGGCCGATGATCTTGATCTCCTCGCCGCCATCGTTGCGCCGCGCCGCGCTCGCGCCATTATTGGCCGTCCCTCCCTTGGCGGCGACGAAGGCGTCGAGATCGTCGCGCAGGATGCGGCCGCCCGGCCCTGTGCCGGGGACGAAGGCGAGCGCGATTCCACGTTCGGCCGCCTCGCGCCGCACGGCCGGCGAGGCCACCGGCTTTTCGCCCGGCGTTCGCGTCGCAAAGGCTTGCACGCTTTGCGGCGTCGGCGCAGGTTCGGGCCGCTCGATGACAGGCGCGACTGGCGGCGGCGCATCCCTTGTCTCGGCCGAGAGGGGAGCTTCATCCCGCGCTGCCGCTGCGGTCGACATGTTCTCGCGCGTTGCGCTCCCCTCAGCGGGCCCGTCGCCCGCGATGTCGAAGACGACCAGTTCGGAGCCGACCGCCATTGTCTCGCCGGGCGCGCCGTGCAGCGAGACGATCGTTCCATGCACCGGCGACGAAATCTCGACCGTCGCCTTGTCTGTCATCAGATCGGCGAGCGGTTGATCCTCGCGCACGAAATCGCCGGGTTTGACGCGCCATTCGACGATCTCCGCCTGCGTCGTGCCTTCGCCGAGATCCGGCGTCTTGAACACATATTTCATGCGCGCGCGTCCATCGTCCTGACCAACGCCTCGCCGACGCGTTTGGGCCCGGGAAAATAGTCCCACTCGAACGCGTAAGGATAGGGCGTATCCCATCCCGTCACGCGGGCGATGGGCGCCTCCAGTGCGTAAAAGCAATGCTCCTGCACCAGGGCGGCGAGCTCGGCGCCATAACCGCCGGTGCGGGTCGCTTCATGGACGATGACGCAGCGGCCGGTTCTGGCGACCGAGGCGGCGATCGTATCGAGATCGACCGGCACCAGCGTGCGCAGATCGATCACTTCGGCGTCGATTCCAGTCTCCGCCGCGGCCGCCAGAGCGACATGCACCATCGTGCCATAGGCGAGCACCGTCACATCTTTGCCCGCGCGCGCGATCGCCGCCTTGCCGAGCGGGACGCTGTAGTGATCGTCGGGAACTTCGCTGGCGGGATGGCCCGCCCAGGAGGTCGCGGCGCGGTCGTGATGGCCGTCGAACGGCCCGGCATAGAGGCGTTTTGGCTCCAGAAAAATGACCGGGTCGTCATCCTCGATCGCGGCGATCAACAATCCCTTGGCGTCATAGGGATTGGAGGGAATGACGGTTTTCAGGCCGCAGACATGGGTGAACAGCGCCTCCGGACTCTGGCTGTGCGTCTGCCCGCCGAAAATGCCGCCGCCATAGGGCGTGCGTACGGTCAGCGGCGCCCAGAACTCGCCGGCCGAACGATAGCGCAGTCGCGCCGCCTCGGACGCGAGCTGATCGAAAGCGGGATAGGCGTAATCGGCGAACTGGATCTCGACCACTGGCCGCAGCCCATAGACGCCCATGCCGAGCGCCGCCCCGACGATGCCGCCCTCGGTGAGCGGCGTATCCAGAACGCGCCGCGCGCCATATTTGCGCTGCAAGCCGTCGGTGCAGCGAAACACGCCGCCGAAATAGCCGACGTCTTCGCCCATGATCAGCACGTCCGGGTCGCGGCCGAGCATCACGTTCATCGCCGAATTCAGCGCCTGCGCCATGTTCATCCGGGCCATCGTCAGAATCCCAGTTCCTGGCGCTGGCGGCGCAGATGCGGCGGCATGACCTTATAGACATCGTCGAACATCGTCGCCGGACTATGGCCTTTGCCGCTGCCGAGGACGCCGATCGCTTCGGCCTCTTTCACCGCGGCGAGCACCGTTTCTTCCGCTTCGGCCGCCAGTTGCACATGACGCTCGGGCGACCAATGGCCGGCGGCGATCAAATGCCCCTTCAACCGTTCGATAGGGTCGCCGAGCGGCCAATGTTCGGCTTCGTCGGCGGGGCGATATTTGCTCGGGTCGTCGCTCGTCGAATGGGCGGCGGCGCGATAGGTGACGAGTTCGATCAAGGTCGGTCCAAGATTGCGGCGCGCCCGTTCGGCCGCCCATCGGGTCGCGGCGGTGACCGCAAGAAAATCATTGCCGTCGACCCGCAGTCCCGGCAGTCCATAGCCGATCGCGCGCGAGGCGAAAGTGGCGGTCTCGCCGCCGGCCAGGCCGTTGAAGCTCGAAATCGCCCATTGATTGTTGACGACATTGAGAATGACCGGCGCGCGATAGACCGCGGCGAAAGTCAGCGCATAGTGAAAATCGCCCTCCGCCGTCGAGCCGTCGCCAATCCAGCCGGCGGCGATGCGCGTGTCGCCCTTATAGGCGGAGGCCATCGCCCAGCCGACCGCCTGGATGAATTGGGTGGCCAGATTGCCCGAAATGGTGAAGAAGCCGGCTTCGCGCGCCGAATACATCACCGGCATCTGCCGCCCTTTCTTGTGGTCGCCGGCGTTGGCGTAGTTTTGGCAGGCCATATCGAAGATCGGCCAGTCGCGCGCGATCAACAGGCCCTGCTGGCGATAGGTCGGGAACAGCATGTCGTCCTTGTCGAGCGCCATCGCCTGCGCTACGGCGACCGCCTCTTCGCCCGTGCTTTTCATATAGAATGTCGTCTTGCCCTGCCGTTGCGCGCGCAGCATGCGCTCGTCATAGGCGCGCGTCAGCATCATTGCGCGCAGGCCCTGGCGGAGCCGGTCGGGTTCAAGCCTGGGGTCCCAGGGGCCGATCGGCTGGCCGTTCTCGTCCAGCACGCGGATGAGACTGTCAGCGAGATCCCGAAATTCGGCGGCCGGCGCATCGACCGCCGGCCGGCGCACTTCGCCGGGCGCCGACAAGCGCAGATCGCTGAAATCGGGCTTTTCGCCAGGGCGAAAGCGCGGTTCGGGAATATGCAGGCTGAGCGGAGTGGGCGCCATCATGAGGGCTCCAGCGCGGGTTCGGTCGGATCATCCAGAATATGGCATAGCTTGCGCCTCGGCGCGCGCCGGGCCTGGCCATTCAGGGGCATCGGCGGGATGGTCTGCCGCCCGTCAAAGGCGGCGCGCCGACCCCCACCCACCCCGGGCGAAATGGATAATATCGGAGTTAACGCCGCTCCCGGGAAACATCGCCACCATTTAAACTGTTCGCAAGTGTTTTGCCTTAGTTTCGAGCCGGGATGAAAAGCGTCGCTGACGCCGAGGGCTTGGGAAGAGACCATGGCTGACCGAATCAAGATGTTTCTTGCAGACGAGTCCGGCGCCACTGCGATCGAATATGCGCTGATCGCCGCGCTGATCGCGCTCGGCATCGTCGCCTCCCTGAACTTGATAACCACCGGGATCGATCACACGTTCACCGAAATCACCGGCAATCTGAGCTAACCTTTCCTTCCCCCGCTGCGGGCAGGGCTGTCCGGGGAAGCGAACGCCTGCGCGAAAAGCGGCGGGATCTTACAATTGCACAACGGCGGTCGTCTTGGCCGGGCTTGTCCCGGTCA
>DATBZF010000101.1:0-4071 GCA_036513315.1 Roseiarcus sp. | reverse complement strand
CCCCCAACCCCATATCGCTCCACATCGACCGCGCTCAAATCCATCATCGGCTCCAGAATCTGCCCCTGCAGCGAATCGGAGTTCGTCAAAAAACTCAAGGAAAAGATGTGTGCATCGAATAGCCGCAAGCGGGGCGAAGGGAGCACGCACCCCTTCGCCCCGCTTGCGGGGAGAAGGCGGCGCGCAGCGCCGGATGAGGGGCGGCGCAACCCTCTAAGGAAGGTCAGCGAGAGGCCGCCATGTTAGCGCCCGCCGGCCTTCCCTCCCCCCTCCGCAACGCCCTGCGCGACCTCCTCGCCTGCCTGCGCTTCTTCTCACGCCTGCCCCTGCCGGCGACCGGCGACCCACACGCCGCGCCGGACCTGGCGCGTCTTGCGCGCATGGTCCCGGTCGCCGGCGCCGTGCTTGGCGCGATCGGCGCGCTGGCGCTCGGCATCGCTGAGGCGTTGACCCTGCCGCCGCTGGTCTCGGCCACGCTGGCGATCGGCGTCCTGGTCCTCGTCACCGGCGCCTTGCACGAAGACGGCCTCGCCGATGTCGCCGACGGCTTTGGCGGCGGCACGACGCGCGAACGCAAGCTCGAGATCATGCGCGACAGCCGCGTCGGCGCTTTTGGCGCGGCGGCGCTGGCGCTGGCGCTCATACTGCGCATCGCCGCGCTCGCCGCGCTCATCGATCAGGGGCGCGGCGCGGCGGCGGCCCTGATCCTCGCCGGCGCGGCGTCGCGCGCCTTCGCCCTCTTGCCCCTCGCATTGCTGCCGCCCGCCCGAACGGATGGCGTCGGCGCCGGCGCGGGACGTCTTGAGGCGGGCCACGCCCTCGCCGCCGGCATCGTCGCCTCGGTTTTCGCCATTGTGCTCGGCATTGCAGCGCTCGGCTTCTGGCACGCGATCCTCGCCCTCATCCTGGCGCTCGCCGCCGCCCTGGGCGTGACCCGCATCGCGCGACGTCAGATCGGCGGCCAGACCGGCGATGTTGCAGGCGCCGCACAGCAGCTCGCCGAAATTGCATGTCTCATCGGCCTTCTCATCGGACGCCACGCGGCTTAAATATCCGACCATGAGCGGCCAATCTGTCTCCACCCCCTGCGTTCAGGTCTGCGTCATCGATCCGCGCTCGGCTTTGTGCATCGGTTGCGGCCGGACCTTGGATGAAATCGCCGGCTGGGGCGGGCTCGACGAGCCGGGCCGGCTCGCGATCATGGCTGGGCTGGAGGGGCGGCTTCTGGCCGCACGATCGCGAAAGCTACGCGGGCGCCGGCCGGAATTGCAGGTGGGAGGCTGAAATGCGCCATATCCTGCCAATCCTGGCGCTGGTCATCGCCGCTCTCCTGCTCTACGGCACGCCGGCGGAAGCGCCGATCCTCGGCCTCGATCATGGTCATTTCGCGCAAGCCGCCCTTGCCGGCGCGCTTGTTGTCTGGCTGCTGCTCGGCGGCCCCTGGCGGCTTGGGCGCGCCGATATCGGACGCGCCCTCGGCGGCGCAGTCACCTGGGCGGCGCTGATGATTGGCCTTACCGGTCTCTACGCCTATCGGTTTGAGTTCACCGATATCGCCGACCGCGTGATCGCCGAATTGAACCCGTCGGACGTGCAGGTCGGCCAGGGTGGCGAAGTCATCATCGGTCGGCGTCTTGGCGGCGAATTCGTCGTCGCCGGCAAGGTCAACAATGTGCCGGCCTCGTTCCTATTCGACACCGGCGCCTCGACTGTGGTCATCCGCGCGCAGGACGCCAAAAAGATGGGCATCGACACGACCGGGCTCGACTATGACGTGCGCGTCACCACCGCCAATGGCGCGGCAATGGCGGCCGAGACGCGGCTCGACGAGCTTTCCGTCGGCCCCATCGTCGTCCGCAACGTGCGGGCGCTGATCGCCCGCCCCGGCGCCCTCAGCGAAAACCTGCTCGGCATGAGCTTCCTCGAACGGCTCGACAGCTATGCGGTCGAGCGCGGGCGGCTGGTGCTGAAGGCGCGCTGAAGCGGAAGCGGGACAAGCCAGACGGCGCCAACGCCACCCCGGCTCGTCACTCAGCCATTGTTCGCATGGGGGTCTCCTCCGACCGCTTCAAGCGTCAAACATTTCAAACAACATCAAACCATTGCCGGCTCTGGCTCACGCGCCACCTGCGCCATCGCTTCACGCAACACTTCAAGCCCGGCCCCTCGCCCCGGCGCCAGCATCGCGAGCTTCTGCCGCCAGGCGCGGGCGCCGGGCCGGCCGGCGAACAGGCCGAGCATATGGCGCGTCATGTCATGCAGCCGCACCCCGCGCTCAAGGGCGCGCGCCATATAGGGCGTGAAGGCCTCGACCGCCTCGAAGGCGTTGGCGACGGGCGCCTCTTCGCCAAACAACAGCGGATCGACGCGCAGCAACAATTCGGGCGACTGATAGGCGGCGCGGCCCAGCATCACGCCGTCGACATGGTTGAGGTGCTCCAGCGTCGCATCGAATGAGATGACGCCGCCGTTGATCGCGATCGGCAGATCGGGATGGGCCGCCTTCAACTCATAAACGAGGGAATAGTCGAGCGGGGGAATGTCGCGATTGTCCTTCGGGCTCAGGCCCTCCAGCCAGGCCTTGCGCGCATGCACGACAACCGCCGCCGCGCCCGCCGCCTTCACGGCCTCGACCAACCCGAACAAAGCCTCGCGCGGTTCCTGCGCATCGACGCCGATGCGGCATTTGACCGTGACCGGAATGGCGACGGCGCCGACCATCGCCGCGACGCATTCGGCCACCAAAGCCGGCTCGCGCATCAGACAGGCGCCGAAACGGCCGCTCTGCACGCGATCCGAAGGGCAGCCGCAATTCAGATTGATCTCATCATAGCCAAAATCCGCGCCGATGCGGGCGGCCTCAGCGAGGCGCGCCGGGTCCGCCCCGCCAAGCTGCAAGGCGACCGGATGTTCGCCTGTGTCGAAACCGAGCAACCGCTCGCGCGGCCCAAACACGATCGCGTCCGCCGTCACCATTTCAGTATAAAGCCGGGTGCGGCGCGTCAGGATGCGATGAAAGGAACGGCAATGCCGGTCCGTCCAATCCATCATCGGCGCAATATCGAAACGCCATGAGCTGATATCGCTCAAGATTTGCGGATTTTCTAGATTTTTCAGGCTAGTCGCTCCGCCTGTCCAAGTCTCATTTAGCGCCATTTCCGTCTATTTGGCCTAAGATTCACAACATCGAATTACAGCTTTTTGGAATGTTGTAAATGGACCCTCGCCGAACGCGTCCGCAAGAACGGTTCTGAAGCGTATACGATTTCAAATCGGAATGGTGGCGAATAGATCCCGCAACGCCGGGCGACTTGGCGACCTTCGCCAGCCCGCTGAAGCTAACCGACCGCGCAAAGCGGGCGGAAACCGCGCAGCCGTTTGTCGAGCGCGTGGGCCAGCCTTAGCCGCGAATTGCCGCCGCGCCGTGCATCGCCAACACGCTGAGGCGACGATGCGGGCCTGTCTCCACGGCCCAGTACCGATCGGTCGCCGAAAGTGTCCCCGTCATCAGGCGCCACGCGTATGTGGGAACCGTCACCAGCAGCCGGCCGGCGATCGAAAGGGCGATGCCGACTGCGACTATTGAAGAGGCCGCCAAGACGATTGTCAGGTAAGTA
The DNA here is from genome assembly GCA_036513315.1 of Roseiarcus sp. GTDB lineage: Bacteria > Pseudomonadota > Alphaproteobacteria > Rhizobiales > Beijerinckiaceae > Roseiarcus. The sequence goes on along the minus strand of DATBZF010000101.1, from coordinate 454 downwards.
TCGATAGACATTTGTGCTCTCCCCCGTTGACGCGAACATGCCCGCATCCGGCGGCGACGGCTGTGGCGAGAGCCACACTGCGAATCGCTCGATGGTTCGTTACGGAATGAAAAAGGCCCCGCTCGACTTTCGCCGGCGGGGCCAAGAACGCGAGAAGGCTGGGGAACCTGGGGCCTCGCGTTATGTTGGGACCAGCGGGGGCGACTTACTTCAGGTTGCCCGAGACTTCACCGAAGGTGGTGCTGAGGCGGGTGCCCAGGGCGGTCAGCGCGGTGATGATCGCCACGGCGATCAGCGAGGCGATGAGGGCGTATTCGATGGCGGTGGCGCCAGATTCATTGGCGACGAACTTCTTGATGGACTTGATCATTGCATTTGCTCCTGCTGCGGAATTCGTGCTCCAGTTGAGCAAATCGCTTGCTCAGCGGATGACACGAACTAACAGCATGAACTT
>DATBZF010000100.1:0-6292 GCA_036513315.1 Roseiarcus sp. | reverse complement strand
CGCCTGCGTCAGAAAAATGATCATCTACGCAAACGCCGTCCTACAAAGAGACCAACCATGGAAAATCATAACGGCTTAATCGACCCCATCTGATAGTTGCTTCTCCCGCTTCGCGAGAGAAGGGACGCGCGCCTTCCTTCTCTCGCGAAGCGGAAGAAGGTGACCCGACGAAGTCGGGTCGGATGAGGGGCGGCGCGACGCTTGCCTTCTTCAGGTCTGAATATTGTTGATGTCGCGGTCCTTGGTCTCGGGCAGGAAGATCAGGCCGACGATGAAGGTCATCGCTGCGATGACGATCGGATACCAGAGGCCGGCGTAGATATTGCCGGTCGCCGCCACCAGCGCCACCGCGATGGGCGGCAGGAAACCGCCGAACCATCCGTTGCCGATATGATAGGGCAGCGACATGCCGGTATAGCGGATGCGGGTCGGGAACAATTCGACCAGCGCCGCCGCGATCGGGCCATAGACCATCGTCACCAGAATGGCGAGATAGGTCAGCACCGCGATCAGCAGCGGCGTGTTGATCGCGGCGGGATCGGCGCCCTTGGTAGGATAGCCGGCCGCCGTCACCGCCGCAGTGACGGATTTCTTGAACGCGTCGCCCTGGTCTTTGAAGTCCTTGGCTTCGAGTTTGTTGCCGTCCACCGAGTCGAACGACTTGTCGCCCACCGTGACCTTGGCGACGGCGCCGGCGGCGGCGTCCTGCATCTTGAAGTTGACGGAGGAGGCGATCAGCGCCTGCCGCGCGAGGTCGCAGGAGCTCTTGAACACGCGCCCGCCGACCGGATCGAACAGAACGTGACAATCGGCGGGATCGGCGTCAACCGTCACCGGCGCGCTCGCCAGCGCCGCCTCGAGCGCCGGATTGGCGGCATGGGTGAGCAGGCTGAACGCGTAATGATAGGTCAGGGCGCCGAGCAGGCAGCCGGCCAGGATGATCGGCTTGCGGCCGATCTTGTCCGACAGCCAGCCAAAGAACAGGAAGCCGACGGTGGCGATGATCAGCGCGACGATCAGCGCGATATCGGCGGAATTGGCCGGCACTTTGAGCGTATTGACCAGGAACACGCGCGCATAGAACTGGCCGCCGTACCAGATCACCGCTTCGCCGGCGACCAGGCCGAGCAGCGCGATCAGCGCCACCCTGCCGTTGCGCCAATTGCCGAAAGCCTCGGTGAGCGGCGCCTTGGAGCGCGTGCCTTCATTCTTCATCTTCTGGAACATCGGCGATTCGGCGAGCTGCAGCCGAATCCAGATGGAAATGCCGAGCAGGATGATCGACAGGAGATAGGGAATGCGCCAGCCGCCGGTGAGCGCCGCGTCGCCGAAGCCTTCCGGGGTCATGCTGTTGCGCACGACGTAAACCGCGATCAGCGACAGGAACAGGCCGACGGTCGCCGTCGTCTGGATCCAGGAGGTGTAGAAGCCGCGCCGGCCATGCGGCGCGTGTTCGGCCACGTAAGTCGCCGCTCCGCCATATTCGCCGCCGAGCGCGAGGCCCTGCAGACAGCGCAGGAAAATCAGGATCGCCGGCGCCAGCCAGCCGATCGCAGCATAGCCTGGGGTCAGGCCAACCAGGAAGGTCGACAGGCCCATGATCGTGATGGTGACGAGAAAAGTGTATTTGCGCCCGACCAGATCGCCGACCCGGCCGAATACGAGAGCGCCGAACGGGCGCACCAGGAAGCCGGCCGCGAATGTCAGCAGCGCGAAAATGAACTGGGTGTTGGCGTCGAAAGCCGAATAGAACGCCTTGCCGATCTGGGCGGCGGTCCAGCCGTAGAGATAGAAATCATACCACTCGAAGACCGTTCCGAGCGAAGAAGCGAAAATCACCTTCTTCTCGGCGCCGCTCATCGGGCGGTCGGCGTCCATTATCGGCGCGGTGGCGGCTATGGTCATGCATTTCCCCCTACGATAAATTTTAGCGATTGGCGCTTGAGCGCTGGTTGGGCGCTTTTAATGGCGCGCGCCCCTCCGATTCGCCATTTGGCGTCCGCCATAATGGTGGCAAATTGTGGCGGCGTCGACCCGTTGGGCTATCGAACTTTCGTCTAGTGCAGGACCCCAGGCGCGCGTCGGCGCCGCGGCGGGAGGCGCGTTGTGCCGGGGGCGCCAATCGGTTAGGTTGCCTCGGGGCCGGCCGCCGGCCTCAAGAGTCGCCTTCCGGTTTGGCGCTCGCGGCCCCATTCGCCAAATCCCGGCCCCGCCTTCGGGCGGGCGGGGATGCTCAAGAAAAAAGGCCGATCCATGGATTTCCTCAAGCCACGGTTATTGCCCATGAACCGCCGTCGCCGCATTTACGAAGGCAAGGCCAAAGTCCTCTATGAAGGCCCGGAGCCGGGAACGCTCATTCAATATTTCAAGGACGACGCCACCGCTTTCAACGCCAAGAAACATGAGGTTATTGACGGCAAGGGCGTGTTGAATAACCGTATTTCCGAGTATTTGTTCCAGAATTTGAACGATATCGGCGTACCGACTCATTTTATTCGCCGCCTCAACATGCGCGAACAATTGATTCGGGAAGTGGAGATCATTCCGCTTGAAGTCGTTGTCCGCAATATTGCCGCAGGCTCCCTGGCGACGCGCCTTGGGATCGAGGAAGGCACGCAATTGCCGCGCTCGATCATTGAATTTTATTATAAAAACGATGCCTTGAACGATCCGCTGGTGTCCGAAGAGCATATCACCGCTTTCGGCTGGGCGGCGCCGCAGGAAATCGACGACATCATGGCGCTGGCCATTCGCGTCAATGATTTCCTCACCGGCCTGTTCCTCGGCGTCGGCATCCGCCTCGTCGATTTCAAGATCGAATGCGGGCGCCTGTGGGAAGGCGAAACCATGCGCATCGTCGTGGCCGATGAGATCAGCCCCGATTCGTGCCGTTTGTGGGACTCGAAATCGAACGACAAAATGGACAAGGACCGCTTTCGCCGCGACATGGGCGGCATGATCGAGGCCTATACGGAAGTCGCGCGCCGTCTCGGCATCATGCAGGAAGGCGAAACCCCGCGCGCCGGCGCGCCCAAACTGGTGAAGTAAAGCCTCGACATATCCGCCCCACGCCGCGCCGCGCGGGGCGGAGGGTTCCCTCAGCCGATTTCGCGTTTGAAGAAATCGAATGTGCGCTGGCGCGCCAATGCGGCGCTCGGCGCGTCATAGCTGCCGCGCTCGTCGCAATTGAAGCCGTGGTCGGCGTCATAGACATAGACCGGCAGGGTCGGGTGCAGGGCTTCGAATTCCTTGACGCCGGCGACCGGGATATGGGCGTCCTTCGCGCCGAAATGCAGGATGGTCGGCATACGGGGCGATTCGTCCTTCGCCGCGAGCACGCCGCCGCCGTAATAGCAGGAGGCGGCGGAAAGGCCTGGCAGCCGGCAGGCGGCGAGATAGGCGATGGTGCCGCCGAGGCAATAGCCGACGATGCCGACTTTGCCGGCGCTGCGGACATAGTCGATCGCGGCGCCCGCATCGACCACCATTTTGGCGCGGTCGATCTGGCCGGCGACGGCCATGCCGCGCTGGATGCTCGGGCCGTCATAGCCGGCGTCGTAACCGGGCTCGGCGCGATCGAACAAGGCGGGCGCCACCGCCAGATAGCCCTGCGCGGCATAGAGGTCGGTCATCGCACGAATGTGATGATTGACGCCCATGATTTCCTGAATGACGACGATGCCGCCGCGCGGCGGTCCCGCCGGGTCGGCGCGGTATGCGCCGAGTTTGAAGCCGTCGCTTGCCGTAAGAACAATATGTTCGCCCATATCCGATCTCCAGTCTCGAAACTTCAGTTCTGTCGCATGGCGTGCGCAACCCAAAATGACAAAGGGTTTACCGGACCGCGGAACTTGGCCGCGCTGCGCGCTCGGCGATCGCGATCCCCAGGAATACCAGGATAAGCGCGATCGCGTGATAGGCGGCGAAAGATTCGCCGAGCAGGGCGACGGCGAGCAGGGCGCCGAACACCGGCACGAGGTTGACGTAAACGCCGGCCCGCCCGGGCCCGATCAGTTCGACGCCGCGCATGAACATGATCTGTGCGATCAGCGAGGGAAACAGCGCCGCATAAGCCAGCAGCGCGAGGCCCTTCAAAGTCGGCCAAATGAAAGCGCCGCTGGCGATCTCCAGCCCGAGCAGCGGGATGGAGGTGACGAAAGCGACCGCCGCCATCGCAGTGAAAAAGCCGAGGCCGGAGACTTGCGGGCGCGCGCGCAGGCCGACGGTATAGCCGGCGTAGAAAATGCTGGCGAGCAACATGATCAGGTCGCCGCTGTTGAAGGCCAGGCCGAGCAATTTCGCCAAATCGCCCTGGCTGGCGATCGCCGCCACGCCGACCATCGTGATGAAGGCGCCGAAAGCCTGCCAGGGGCCCACCCGCACGCCGAATATGAGCCGGGCGCCGATCAGCACGAAGGCGGGAATCGCGCCCTGAATGATGGAAAGGTTCAACGCGCTGGTGTGGTGAGCGGCGGTATAGAACATCGCATTGAAAGCGGTGAAACCGAGCGCGCCCATCGCGATGATGAAAATCCAGCGCGGCCGCAAAATCGCCCAGTCGCGGCTGAAATTGGCGCGCGCCGCCAGGCTCAGAGGCGCCAAAGCAAGCCCCCAGCGCGCACAGGTCAACGTCATCGGCGAGATCTGGCCGAGCGCGAGGCGGGCGACCACCGAATGGCCGGCGAACATCAGCGCGGTCAGCGTCAGCAGCAGCGCCGGGCTGTTCCAGAAGGCGCGCCATAAGGGCGCGCGCGTCTTGGCCGGAATGTCGGTCATCAAAAGCGCCTCGAACGCTTGGCCTTATGGCGCTTGGGTCGCCACAGCGAAGGCGCTTGCGCATCAGGTTGTATGCAGAGGGCTTAAGTCCGCCGAGCGCGGAAGGCAATGGCGGGCGCCAACGACATCGGCGACGACCCGTTCGAGAGCAGGTGTCTGCTCGCGGCCCGCGTCAATCGCCGCCAGCCCCAAAAAGCGAAGCGGCGCCGGGTTGGGCCCGGCGCCGCGCAGCGAAGTCAGAGAAAGCGAAGTCTTAGTATTTGCGCACGAGCGGTTGCGGCTCGGGCTCATAAGTCGGCACATCAGCGAAGGCCCAGCGCAGGCCGAGGCGGAAGTCTTGCGAATAAAGTTCGCGATTGGTGGAGAGGAAGTTTCCGGAGCCGCCGCAATTGGCGACGCTGAAGCCGCCGCCCGCGCCGGTGCCGTTGAAGCAATGGGAAACGCCGGACTTCAATGCGCCGTAGTCGAGAAAGCGATAGCCGAGTTCAAGCTTCAGATTCTGCGTGACGTTGAAATCGACGCCGGTCATCAGCGCCCAGGCGAAGCTGGTCTTCGACCCATCGCTGGAATAGCCGCCAGTAGGGGAGCCGTTCGCGCCGGGGCCGATATACGCGAAGCCCGTGTCCGTGAGGCCTGAGAGATGATTGTTGGCGAAGCCCACGCCGGCGCCGACAAATGGGGTGACGCCATACCAGGTGCCGATGTCGACATAGCCGTTGAAGAGGCCGATGAACGAAGACACATCGGCGCGATAGAAATCGGCGAACTGCGTGGACTGCGAGGGTATCCCGACCTGCTCGAGCGCCTGGAAATGCGATCCGCCGCGATATTCGGCAGTGACGTCGAAACGCAGCCAATTGTTGATCTGATAACCGACGCCGACGTCGAACAAGGCCGCGGCCGAAATCGACGGATTGTAGAAGCTGTTGAAGGCGTCGGCGGGCAGACCGATCAACGGGTTCGGGCTGAGGTTCAGATTAATATTGCCGGTTTGGACGCCCACCCCGACGTCGCCGCGCAGATACCAGCCGGAATATTCCAGCGGCGCCGGCTCCATTGGCGGGGGCGGCGGCAGTAGATCGGCCGCCCGTGCGAGGGTCGTCATACCGATGACGGCGCCGCTTACGAGAAAGAGGGCCTTTAAGCTGCCCATGACACAACCCTTTCGTTCGGCGCGGACGACAAGGCCTCGCGCAAGCTTTCGATGAAGGGGAAACTGGCATGAAGAACTTAATGGTGACTTAACCCTAATAATTGACCTTAATGAAGGGTGACCGGCGTCTTTCCCTTCGCCCCGCCTTGCGGGGAGAAGCAACTATCAGATGGGGTCGATTAAGCCGTTATGATTTTCCATGGTTGGTCTCTTTGTAGGACGTTTTCTGACGCAGGCGACGATGGCGACGGTGTGGGGCTTTCCGGCCTTGACGAGGCGGTCGTAGAAGGCGATCAGGGCTGGGTTCCACTGGCGGGCGGCGGCCTGGGCAGCGGCGAACAGGCTCGTTCGGGCGCGCGCCCT
>DATBZF010000099.1:0-17802 GCA_036513315.1 Roseiarcus sp. | reverse complement strand
TTCTACTCCTATGCTCGAGCTATCCTCGGTCGCAGTGTCCGAAGTTGCTGGGGTATTTGCCGACGCGCCGCTGATAATCGGTGAGGACCCTGCCGATTATGCGCAGCTTACTGCCAAGGTCCTTGCCGTGGTCAGGCCGGGTGATTTTATAGAGGAAATGTTTGCCCGGGATGTCATCGATCTGTTTTGGGAAGTCACGCGCTTGCGACGGCTGAAAGCAGGATTGCTTGATGCCAACAGGGGTAAAGGCGTTAAAGAGATTCTGCTCTCCTTTGGTTCTACGGACCGCGAGCACAACCGCGACCTCGCAGCCCGTTGGCATCTTGGAGACAAGGATGCCCGCGACCCAGTCGCTGAAGTCCTCGCCGACGCCGGTCTGAGCGTGGAAGCGATCATGGGCCAAACCTTATCTCTTTCGATCGATTCGATCGAGCGCATCGATCGTATGATCGCCAGCGCAGAGGCGCGACGAGGTAACGCGCTACGCGAAATTGATCGCCATCGCGCAACGCTGGGTGTGGCGGTACGCGCGGTTGCCGAGACGGAGGACGGCGAGTTCAAAGAAGTAGACGGTGAGTAGTGTCCGCCAGGCGCGTGCCAATCGCGGGAATGCTGTCTTCAGCACCGGTCCCAAAACGGCAGCCGGCAAGTCGCGCGTAAGCCGGAATGCATTGCGTCATGGCTTGAGCGTCACTCTGTTTGCCGATGTCGCTCTCGTGGAGGAAGTCGAGGTAATAACGCGAAAGATTGCTGGACGTGACGCGCGAGCGGCCACTCTAGAGCACGCACGGCGCATCGCAGAAGCGGAAGTTGATTTACGTCGCGTTCGACGCCACCGGAACGCAACAATTGGCCGTCTCTTTGCGGCGCCCGGTGACGACGCCGCAAACGACGCCGCCTTCGACCGACTATTAGCGCATATCGCTGATTCCTTTCGAGAAACCGCACTAGCGATGAAGGCGGGCGCGCCTTCGACTTCGATTCCTTTCCCCGATTTTAAGCCCGAAATTCTAGAGGGCCCGGCAAAACTCGCGTCCGTGTTCAGCGATCTTTCGAAGACTCTAAGCGCGCTCGATCGCTACGAAAAGCGTGCTTTGTCGAGGCGAAAATTCGCCATTCGCCTGTATGACGCGATGGATGTACATTGACATGTCGATGAAATTTCCGCATAGGTAATTTACATAAAAATATAGTTAATATGGGCACAAAATTAGATTCCCCTCGTTTTGGCAAAACAAAGCCAATTTAGCTTGGTTCGACGCGGGCCATCGGTTTCCTAGGTTTGGGCACGTTCACGAACAGGGGATTCGTGAATCAATCGATATTGAGGTGACTTCCTATAAGATCCTGGCCTTTGAACTCCCCTTTGGTAAGGGAGAGGTTGAGAGTTCAATCCTCTCTGGCAGCACCATTTAACTCATTTAAATTACTGATATTATCAGAGACGCCCGCCTCCTCAATCCCGCCGCGCCGCGAAAAACGCACGCAGTAGCGCCGCCGCCTCGCTTTCCCTGATGCCGCCATAGACATCAGGCGCGTGATGGCAGGTCGGCTGCGCGAAGAAGCGCGGTCCGTGTTCGACGGCGCCGCCTTTGGGATCGCTGGCGGCATAATAGAGGCGTCGCAGCCGCGCGAAGGAAATCGCGCCCGCGCACATCGCGCAGGGCTCCAGCGTGACATAGAGATCGCAATCGGCGAGGCGCTGCGAGCCGAGCGCCGCGCCGGCGGCGCGGATCGCCAGGATTTCCGCATGGGCGGTCGGGTCATTGTCGGCGATCGTGCGATTGCCGGCGCTGGCGATGAGCGCGCCGCCGCGCGCGATCGCCGCGCCAACGGGCACTTCGCCGCGCGCACTCGCCGCCCGCGCCTCCTCGAACGCCACACTCATCGGATCGGGCGCCATGCTAGAGCCCTTCCGCGCCGCCATCCGAGCGTGGGTCATGCGCGGCTTCGATCGCGCCCTTAGGGCCGCGCACCAGGGCGCCGGCATGGCCGAAAGCGTCGGAATAGAGCTCAGCTTTCCATTCCACTTCGTGGCCGGCGCGCACAAGCGCCTGGCCGATTGCTTCGTCGAAGCCGGCTTCCAGCTTGACGCTCGCCGAAAGCGCCCCCCAGGTGCGGCCGAACAGGTAACGCGGCGCCGCGAGCGCCTCAATGAGATTCTGGCCGGCGCGATAGCGGGTCAGCAATTGCGCCTGGAATTGCGGCTGGCCGTCGCCGCCCATCGCGCCATAGGACATCACGCGGCCGTCGTCGAAGACGCAGAGAGGCGGGTTGAGCGTATGGATCGGGCGACGGCCCGGCCGCAGCGGGTTGACGGCGCCAGCATCGAGTGAAAACGAGGCGCCGCGGTTCTGCATCAGGATGCCGGTGCGCGGCAGCACGCAGCCCGAGCCGTATTCCCAATAGATCGACTGGATGAACGACACCGCGCGTCCGTCAGCGTCGATCGCTCCCATCCAGACCGTGTCGCCGACATCGCTTTTCAGCGGCCAGCGCGCGGCGCGAGCCATGCTGATCTTGTCGGCTTCGCGGTCCAGCGCCTCGGGGGTGAGGAAGGCGGCGCAATCATGCTCGAGTTGGTTGAAATCGGTGACCACGCGATCGCGGATCGCCAGCGCGCGTTTGGACGCTTCGATCAAGCCGTGAAAATAGGCGAAACTTTCGATGCTCTTCACATTCAGTCGCTCGAACAGGCCAAGCAGGATCAGCGAGGCGAGGCCTTGGGTCGGCGGCGGCGTGTTGAACAGCGTGGCGCCTGGAATGTGCAAGGAAAGCGGTTGGCGCCAGGCGGCGCGATAGGCCTTGAGGTCGGCGCGCGTCACCGGCGCGCCGATCCGTTCGAGATCGCCGGCGATTTCGCGGGCGACATCGCCGCGATAGAAATCGTCGAGCCCGGCATGGGCGAGTTGGCTGAGCGTTTCGCCGAGCCTGGCGAACTTGCGCATCGCGCCCGGCTTGGCCGGCTTGCCCTCGATGAAATAAGCATCGGCAAAGCCGGGCGCTTCGATCAGGCCGCGATCCTTGGTCGGATCAAAACGCGCCTCGGAAGGCGAGACAGCACAACCATCGCTGGCGTGGCGGATCGCCGCCTCGAGCAGAATGTTCAGCGGCAGGCGGCCGCCCAGCGCCGAGGATAATTCGAGCGCGAGCGCCCAGCCGCCGATGCTGCCGGGGACCGTCAACGCCGCCTCAGGCCCGCGCGGCGGAATGGTCTCGAAACCGGCGTCGCGATAGTGCGCGATCGTCGCCGCTTGTCCGGCAAAGCCGCAGGCCTCGATCGCGCGAACCTTGCCGTTCGGCTCGCGGATCAGCCAAAAGCCGTCGCCGCCAATCGCATTCATATGGGGATAGACGACCGCCATCGTCGCCGCCATCGCCACCATCGCCTCGATCGCATTGCCGCCCTGGACGAGAATGTCGCGCCCGGCCTGCGCCGCTAAGCTGTGCGGCGCCGCGACGGCGGCATGGGAGAAGACCGGGGTGTCGTTCATGATCGGGCCGATGCTTTGGGAGGAGGCGGGACGGATACGCGGCTTGCGCCGCGCCGTCCTATAGTATAGGGCCGGACGCCGCTACCAAAGCCTGGAGCTGACCTTGCCGTCCAATGCGCCCATCAATTGGAACAACGCCCTGACGCTGGTCAGCGTCGCGGTTCTCGTCGGCACCGAACTGGTCGGGGCGGGGGCGGCGGCCGGCTGGGCGATCGGCGGCCTGTTCCAGATCGGCGATATGCTGACCCATGCGCTCGAGGCGATCCTCATCCTGCTTGCGCTGTCTGGCCTGTTCTATTTCGTCCGCGCAGCTTTGCGCCACGAGCCGATACGCGGTTAGGCCATATTGCTTCTGGTTCGAATCGCCTCGCCATGACGGATGCGTTCTACAGCTTCGTCCACTTGCCGTTGGCCTTCGAAGATTTCACCGCCGCTTCGATGAAGGCGAGACCTTTGACGCCATCGTCGATGGTCGGAAAATGAACGCCTTTGGCCGGTTTCTTGCCGTTGCGCGCGGCTTTGATCGCTTCGGCGATCTCGCTGTAGATATTGGCGAAGCCCTCGAGATAGCCCTCAGGGTGCCCGGGCGGAATGCGCGTCACCCGCCCGGCGGCGACGCCTGCATCCGGCCCGCCGCGCGTGACGATGCGCGTCGACTGGCCGAATGGCGACCATAGCATGTGATTGGGTTCAGCCTGCACCCAATGCAGGCCGCCCTTGGTTCCGTAGACGCGGATGCGCAGGCCATTCTCATTGCCGGGCGCGACCTGGCTCGCCCAGAGCGCGCCGCGCGCGCCATTGGCATAGCGCAGCATGACCTGCACATTGTCGTCGAGCGCGCGGCCGGCGCCGAATGAGGTCAGTTCCGCGCTGAGTTCGACAGCGTCGACGCCACCGACATAATCGGCGAGATTATAAGCGTGGGTGCCGATGTCGCCGATCGCGCCGCCGGCGCCGGAGCGCTTGGGATCGACGCGCCATTCCGCCTGTTTGTTGCCGGTCTTCTCGGTCGCCTCGGTCAGCCAATCCTGGGGATATTCGACCTGGATCAGGCGGATTTCGCCGAGATCGCCCGCCTTGACCATTTCGCGCGCGCGCCGCACCAGGGGATAGCCGGTGTAATTGTGCGTCACCGCGAAAATCAGGCCCGACTTATCGGCGGCGGCCTTGAGCTTCTTCGCCTCGGCGAGCGAAGTCGTCAGCGGCTTGTCGCAGATCACGTGAATGCCGGCGTTGAGAAAGGCGTAAGCCGGCCCTGCATGCATGTGGTTGGGCGTGACAATCGCGACCGCCTCGATTCCATCGCCGCGCTTGGCCTCAAGCTTAGCCATCGATTCGAAATCGTCATAGACGCGGTCGGCGGGCAGACCGAGCGCCGCGCCGGAGCGCCGCGCTTTTTCCGGCGTCGCCGACAAGGCGCCGGCGACGAGATCATAATGATCGTCCATCCGCGCGGCGAGCCGATGCACGGCGCCGATAAAGGCGCCTTCGCCGCCGCCGATCATGCCGAGGCGAATCCTGCCGCCCTTGCCCGCATCGCTGCGTCCCTCGATAGCCATTTCATTTCCCCTGATTGAATTTCAGCGCAGGCCGAGCGCGCGCTTGATCTGCTTCTTGTCCACGGCGCCGCCGGCGAAATCGTCGAACGCCCTTTCGGTGACGCGGATGAGATGTTTCTTGATGAATTCGGCGCCTTCCCTGGCGCCGTCTTCCGGATGCTTGAGGCAGCATTCCCATTCCAGCACCGCCCAGGACGAATAATTATACTGGGCGAGTTTCGAGAAAATGCCTGAGAAATCGACCTGTCCGTCGCCGAGCGAGCGGAAGCGGCCGGCGCGATCGATCCAGGGGGCATAGCCGGAATAGACGCCCTGTCGGCCGCTCGGGTTGAATTCGGCGTCCTTTACATGAAAGGCGCTGATGCGTTCGTGATAGATGTCGATGAAGGCGAGATAGTCGAGCTGCTGCAGCAGGAAATGTGAGGGGTCGTAGTTGATCGTGCAGCGCTTGTGGCCTTTCAGCGCGTCGAGGAATTGCTCGAATGTTGCGCCGTCGAACACGTCCTCGCCGGGGTGGATTTCATAGGCGATGTCGACGCCCGCTTCATCATAGGCGTTGAGGATCGGCTTCCAGCGGCGCGCCAACTCCTCGAAGGCGGTTTCGATCAGGCCGGGCGCGCGCTGCGGCCAGGGATAGACGAATGGCCACGCGAGCGCGCCGCAGAAGCTGACGCTGGTCTTCAGGCCGAGATGCTGGGAGGCCTTGCCCGCCATCATCACCTGCTCGACCGCCCATTTCTGGCGCTCGCGCGGGCGCCCGTGCACTTCGGCCGGCGCGAAAGCGTCGAAGGCTTCGTCATAGGCCGGATTGACCGCGACGAGCTGGCCCTGCAGATGGGTCGAGAGCTCGGTGATGGCGAGGCCGTGACTCTCAGCGATGCCGGCGATCTCCTCGCAATAGGTCCGCGATTGCGCCGCTTTGGCGAGGTCGAACAGCCGTCCGTCCCAAGTCGGAATCTGGACGCCCTTGTAGCCGAGCGAAGCGGCCCATTTGCAGATCGCATTGAAAGAATTGAATGGCGCGGCATCGCCGGCGAATTGCGCCAGAAAAAGCGCCGGCCCCTTGACATTCGCGCTCATGTTTCCCCCGTTTGTTAAATTTTTCAGCGGCGCTTCTTGGCCTTCGGCCGCACCTGCCGTCTATAAAAGCTGATTTCGGCGGGATCCGCCAGTCGTTCGCGCGGGGGACGCGCGTCGACGCCGCGGCCCCGGGCCTACATCTTGCCGAGCGTCTCTATCAGTTCGCCAATCTTGCGCCGCTGCTCGTCGCGATCGCCGGCGCTGATCGCATGTTCGACGCAATGGGCGACATGGTCGCGCAGCACTTCCTCCTCGACGCGCTTCAAGGCGGCGCGCACCGCCGAGACCTGCGTGATCACGTCGATGCAATAGCGATCCTCGTCGACCATGCGCACGAGGCCGCGCACCTGGCCGGCGATGCGGTTGAGGCGTTTGAGACAGGAGGTCTTGGCTTTTGCCTGCATGCTTGTCATATACCCCTAGTGGGTATATGAGGCAAGCGCCGCGTATACCTATCTGGGGTATTGTCGCCGAGCGAGAGTTGTCGATGAATCACGCCCATTCCGACGGACACAGCGCCCATTCCCATGTCGCCGACCCTCATCGCCAGGGGGGCGCGGAGACGGTCAAGGACCCGGTCTGCGGCATGGATGTCGATCCCGCGACTTCGAAACACCAGACCGATCACGCAGGCCGGGCGTTTCATTTCTGCTCCGACGGCTGCAAGGCGAAATTCGAAGCCGATCCGGCGCGCTATCTTGCCGACAAGCCGGAGCCTCACGCTGAGACCGGACAGAAAAGCGCCGCCGACGAACGCGCTATCTTCACCTGCCCGATGCATCCGGAGGTGCGCCAACTCGGCCCCGGCTCCTGCCCGATCTGCGGCATGGCGCTGGAGCCGCTGGAGGTCGGCGTCGACGCCGGCCCCAATCCCGAGCTCGCCGATATGACGAGACGTTTCTGGATCGGCCTCGCGCTCGCCATCCCTGTGTTCACGCTGGAAATGGGCGGCCATCTGTTCGCCGTGGTCCATCATCTGGTTTCGCCAGGCCTATCGGCCTGGGTTCAGTTCGTGCTGGCGACGCCGGTGGTCTGGTGGGCGGGATCGCCGTTCTTTGAACGGGGCTGGCGCTCGCTCGTCACCCGCAATCTCAACATGTTCACGCTGATCGCGATGGGGACCGGCATCGCCTGGGCCTATAGCGCTGCGGCGGTTTTGGCGCCCGGCGCGTTTCCTGCCGCGTTCCGCGGCATGGACGGCGCCGTCGCCGTCTATTTCGAAGCGGCGGCGGTCATCACCGTTCTCGTGCTGCTCGGCCAGGTCCTTGAATTGCGCGCGCGCGAACAGACGTCCGGCGCGATCCGCGCGTTGCTCGATCTTGCGCCAAAGACCGCGCGGCGCCTGCGGGCGGACGGGGCCGAGGAGGAGGTGGCGCTCGAGACGATCATCGTCGGCGATCGGCTGCGCCTGCGCCCCGGAGAAAAAACGCCTGTCGACGGCATTGTGCTGGAAGGCCGCTCCGCGCTCGATGAGGCGATGGTGACCGGCGAATCGATGCCCGCAACAAAAACGACCGGCGATCATGTGATCGCCGGCACATTGAATCAAACCGGCGCGCTGGTGATCCGCGCCGAAAGGATAGGCGCCGATACGATGCTCGCCCGCATCGTCCAGATGGTGTCGCAAGCGCAGCGGTCGCGCGCGCCGATCCAGCGGCTCGCCGACCGCGTCGCCGGCTGGTTCGTGCCGGCCGTCATCGCGGCGGCGCTCCTGGCCTTCGCCGCCTGGGCGTCCTTCGGGCCGGAGCCGCGCCTGGCCTATGGGCTGGTCGCCGCCGTCGCCGTGTTGATCATCGCCTGCCCCTGCGCGCTCGGCCTGGCGACGCCGATGTCGATCATGGTCGGCGTCGGGCGCGGCGCCGGCCTCGGTGTGCTGATCCGCGACGCCGAGGCGCTGGAGCGTCTCGAAAAGGTCGATCTGTTGGTGGTCGACAAAACCGGCACATTGACCGAGGGGCGCCCTTCGGTGACGGCTGTCGCGTCAGCGCCCGGCTTTGTCGAAGATGAGGCGCTGCGGCTCGCCGCCAGCGTCGAACGCGCGTCCGAACATCCGCTGGCCCGCGCCATTGTCGCGGCGGCGATGGCAAGGGGCCTCGATTCGGCGGCCGTGCGGGATTTCGACTCGGCGACCGGCAAGGGCGCGCGCGGCCTTGTCGAGGGGCGGCGCGTCGTCATCGGCAACGAAGCCGCACTGAAAGAGCAGGGGGTCGATTCGAGCGCGCTGGCTGAGCGCGCCGAATCGTTCCGCCGCGACGGCGCGTCGGCGATCTTCGTCGCAATCGACGGCAAGCTTGCCGCTGTCGTCGCCATCGCCGATCCGGTCAAGGCGACGAGTTCGGCCGCGCTCGCCGCGTTGCGCGAGGCCGGCGTCCGCGTCGTGATGGTCACCGGCGACAATCGCATCACCGCCGAGGCGGTCGCGCGCCGGCTCGGCATCGCCGATGTCGAAGCGGAGGTTCTGCCCGAGGGCAAGGGCGCGCTGATCGACAAGTTCAAGCGCGAGGGCCACATCGTCGCGATGGCGGGCGACGGCGTCAATGATGCGCCGGCGCTCGCCGCCGCCGATGTCGGCATCGCCATGGGAACCGGCGCCGATGTCGCAATCGAGAGCGCCGGCGTGACGCTGGTCAAAGGCGATCTGATCGGCATTGTGCGGGCGCGACGCCTCTCTGAGGCGACCATGGCCAATATCCGTGAGAATCTGTTCTTCGCCTTCGTCTACAACGCGGCGGGCGTGCCGATCGCGGCGGGCGTACTCTATCCCGTCTTTGGAATCCTGCTGTCGCCCGTGGTCGCCGCGGCCGCAATGGCGCTCTCTTCCGTCAGCGTCATTGGCAATGCCCTGCGGCTGCGCGTCCGCGAAATTTGAAAACGGAGATATTTGGAATGAACCGACGGAGCTTCCTTCTCGCCGGCACGGCCTGCATTTCATTTCTCCGGTCCGCGGCGGCGGCAGTGAAGATGGAAGACATGCCTGGCATGGGCGCCGTTCACGGCAAGACGCCAACCGCCAAGACCGGCATTCTTCCCGCCCTTCCTGAGGGAGCGCCGCTGCGCGAGCTGCCGCGTCTCGCCAATCGCGCGACGCAGCCGGGTGTCTTCGAGGCGGTGCTGACCGCTGCGCCGGCGAAGACGCGCTTCGTCACCGGCGTCGAGACGGGAATCCTCGCCTATAACGGTCAAAGCCCGGGGCCGCTGATCGAGGCGGTGGAAGGCGAGCGGGTCGCCATCACTTTTGTCAATCGCATTCCTGGTGAGGAAAGCACCATCCATTGGCACGGCATGCCGACGCCGGCCGATCAGGATGGCGGGCCGATGGATGCGGTCGCGGCCGGCGCGGATCGAACCTATGCTTTCGATTTGCCGGAACGCAGCGCCGGCTCCTATTGGTATCATCCGCATCCGCACGGCAAGACCGCCGCGCAGGTCTATCGCGGTCTTGCCGGCGCTTTTATCGTCAGGCCGAAGAGCGATCCGATCCCCGCCGAATATGGCGACACCTCGCTGTTTTTCACCGACCTGCGGCTGACGGGCGACGGCGCGATCGCGCCAAACGCTATGGTCGACCTCATGAACGGCCGCGTCGGCGATCATGTTCTCGTCAACGGCCAGAAGAACCCGCTACTGACCGTCGCCGCCGGCGCGCGGCGACGATTTCGCCTGTTCAATGCGACCAATGCGCGGTATCTGCGCCTGTCCTTTGGCGATGCGCCGATGACCTTGATCGGATCGGACGGCGGCCTGCTGGAAGCGCCGGTCCGCGACGTCAGCGACATCCTGCTGGCGCCGGGAGAGCGCGCGGAGGTCGTGACGGCGTTCGACAAGCCGGGCGTCTCGACGCTTCGCACGCTTAGCTATGATCGCGGCTGGATGGGGGCAGGGCGCCCGAGGGATGCGGGTCTGGCGCTGTTGACGATCAGGACTTTGGCGACGCCGGCGCCAGCCGCGCCGCCGCTGCCTCAGACCTTACGCGTGATCGCAGATCCTGGCGCCCCCGTCGTGCGTCGGCGCCTGCTTTTCGGCGAAACGATGACGACGGTCGCCGGCGGCATGGAAATGGGCTTCCTGATCAACGGCGCCGCGTTCGATATGAACCGCATCGATTTCGTCTCGAAGGTCGGTGAGGTCGAGTTGTGGGAGATCGTCAATCCGACCGATATGGACCATCCGTTCCATGTCCACGGCGTACAGTTCCAGCTTGTCGAGACGGAACGCCATGGCGCAATCGTCAAGCCGGCCTACCGGGCTCTAAAGGACACGGTGAATGTCGCGCGCAGCGAAACGCTGCGCATCCTGTTGCGGCAGGATCGGGCCGGCCGGCGCATGTATCATTGCCATATTCTCGAACATGAGGACCTTGGCATGATGGGAATTGTCGACGTGCAAGCCTGAGCCTTTGCGACAAACCTCTCCGACGTTCGGCTTTGGCGCCTTCTATTTCGCCTCGGACGGCTCTGCGGCAGGCTCCGCCTCGTCCATCATCTGCTTGACGGCGTCAGCCGACCTTTTCATCCCCGCTTCGTCGATCGCCCAGCCGGCAAATCGTTCCAGCAAAGCGGCGAACGTCACGAGTTCCTGTTCGTCCCATTGCGCCAGCGACCCTGCGAAAATCCGCCATTTGGTCTGGTGCACCGCCGTCACGAAGCGCTCGCCGGTGACGGTGAGTTTAAGGCAAATGCGTCGGGCGTCGAGTTGCGAGGCGACGCGGAAGGCATAGCCGCGCTCGACAAGATCGGCGGAGATGCGGCTGGCGCGGGAGGGGTCGATCCCCAAGCGCTCGGCGATGGTTCCGACCGTCACCTCGTCCTGCGGGTTCTCGCCGACGACGGGGTTGTGCGCGATGGCGATGATCGCGTCGAGATGGCTCACTTCCAGCGAGGGGTCGACGCGGGCCAGGATCAAACGACCGAAGTCCCGACGCTGGATCGAGCGGCGCACCTTGCCCATCACCGCATCGATGGCGGCGAGGGCCCTGGCCGCCGCTTCCGACATGCCGCTTCCGAGCGCCAAATCTGCGAGGTCCTGATCGCCATGGGTCTGGCACAGGGCGGGGGGAAATCGGTCAGGCTTGCCCGGTCCGGACGCATTGTCGCTCATACCCAGCGCGCTAGCAAAAATACATGTCAATGTCAAGTATATGTCTCTAGCATATATTTGATATTGACATGTATTTGCTATGGGCACATAAACCGCGCCCAATTTACGGAGATGCCGATGAGTCTCGACTCGACCCTTCCCGATGCGGCGCCCCTGGAGGCCGAGGCTGGCCCCGACCTCGCAACATTGATTGTCTATTTCGGTGCGCTGATCGCCATGTTCATGGCCACCATAGACATGCAGATCGTCGTCACCGCCTTGCCGACCATTGCCGGCGAACTCGGCAATCTGCACCTGTTCGGCTGGGTCGGCGCCGCTTACCTGCTCTCGACCTCCGCGGTCGCGCCTTTCTACGGCAAGCTTGGCGACATGTACGGCCGCAAAAACGTGGTGTTGTCGGCGATCGCCTTGTTCCTCATGGGCTCGCTGGTCTGCGGCGCCGCATGGTCGATGGAGAGCCTGATCGCCGCGCGCGTTCTGCAGGGCCTGGGCGGCGGCGGCCTGATGGTCTCGGCGTTCGCCATGATCGGCGAATTGTTCGGACCGCGCGATCGCGCCAAATATCAAGGCTACAGTTCGGCGGTATTCGCGCTGTCGTCGATTCTCGGCCCGTTGGCCGGCGGCTATATCACCAGCCTGTTCGGCTGGCGCTGGGTGTTCCTGGTCAATCTGCCGATCGGAATCGTCGTGCTGGGGGTACTCGCCTTCGCGATGCGCAGCCGGTTCAGCGAGAGGAGACACCACATCGACTATCTTGGCGGCGTGCTGCTGGCCATCGGCACCACCGCCATCGTCTATTGGGGCTATCACGTGCTCGACCCCGTCGGGCCGGACCTGTTCACCTTCGTGCTGCCGGTCGTCGCGTTCGCCGCCATCGCATCATTCATCATGGTCGAGCGGCGGGCCGAAGAGCCGATCGTGCCCTTGCGGCTGTTCGGCATTTCGACCGTCTCCATCGTCACAGGCGTCTCGCTGGTCTCGGGATCCGTGACGCTGGGGATGTTCTTCTATTTCGCGCTCTACATGCAGACGCTCACCGGCTTGAGCCCGGCGGCGGTCGGCTTCCTGTTCCTGCCGGCTTCGGTAACCTCGATGATCGTCTCGATCATTGCCGGGCGGGTGATCGCCGCGACCGGTCGCTACAAATGGATGCCGGTGGCGGCGATGGCTATCGGCGGGCTGCTGATGCTCAGCTTCATCCTCGTCAATTCGCACACGCCGATCTGGCTGCTGGCGGCGATGATGGGCTTGTTCGGCGTCAGCATGGGTCTGCAGTTCCAGGTGCTGATCGTGGCGATCCAGGCCGCGGCGCCGCTGCAGGACATTGGCGCGGTCACCTCGCTGATCACTCAGGCGCGCACGATCGGGGCGTCGCTGGGACTGGCGCTGAACGGCGCCGTGATGACCTGGGCGTTGAATAGACAGACGGCCGAGCTTCCCGCCGATGCGGCCGCGCTATTGCCGGAGGGCCTGACCGGGCTGAACCCGCATCTTGCCTCGGGCCTGCCGGATGCGGTCCGTGAAGTAACGCTCGGCCACTATTCGAGCGGCTTCAACATCATGTTCATCTGGGTGGCGGCGCTCTATTTCGTCGCCATGGCGCTGACGCTTCTGCTCGAGGACGTGCAAATCCCGAGACGGAGCTGAGCCCGCTGATTCCTGGCGAGACGCCGCGTCCTGGTCCTGGGCGAAACGATTACGACGGACGGCGGCGCCACGCGCCGGCTTGACACCGTCCCCGCCATCCGATCAGGCAAGACGCAGCGCCACCCGGCGCCATACCCAACACGGAGCCGCTCATGCCCGTCATCGTCGCCTATGGGGATTCCAACACCTGGGGCTATGATCCTGCCGCCGGCGCCCGCTTTCCCGCTGGCGTACGCTGGACCGGCGTGATGAGCGCGGCGCTCGGCGCCGATTTCCGCGTGATCGAGGAAGGGTTGAACGGGCGCACTTCGGTGTTCGACGATCCGATCGAGCCTTACCGCAACGGTCTTGCCTACCTGCCGCCCTGCCTGCTCAGCCATGCGCCGCTCGATCTCATCATCATTTCGCTGGGCTGCAACGACCTCAAGCGGCGTTTCTCGCTGTCGCCCAACGATATCGCGCAAGGGGTCGAGCGGCTGGTGGTGACGGCGAAATCCTTTCCCGTCGGTCCCAATGCGGCCCCGCCGGAAATCATCCTCGCCGCGCCGCCGCCGGTGGTGAAACTGACTGGCTTTGCCGATATGTTCGAGGGCGCGCACGAGAAGTCGCTGAGCCTCGGCGGGCGCTACCGCGCGGTCGCCAGGCTGCATGGCATTGGCTTTGTCGACGCAGGCGAGCATATCCATTGCTCGCCCCTCGACGGCATTCATTTTGAGGCCGACCAGCACGCCAGGCTTGGCCAGATCATGGCCGCCGCTGTCCGCGAACGGCTGGCTTAACGGGCGCCGGGGACTTAAGAGTTACAAATATTTCATGCGTAAAGCGCGTTCGGCGCCCTTCTTTCGGCGGGGTGGGTCTGCAATAGTGCGCGCCTCGCCGCGCCATTTGGCCGCTTCCCAACCCTTCGAGGCCCTGTTCGATGAGATTTCTCAGCTTTGCCGTCGGCGCCTTCGCCGCGGCGACATTTCTGGTCGGGTTGAAAGCGCCCGATACGATGGTGTTTCTTCTGGCGGCCGCGGCGCTGGCTTGCGCGATCACCACATTGCTGTCGGAACGCCAATCGGCTTTCCTGAAGATTTTCACGGCGACTTTCGCCACCGAGACTATCGTCTTCGGACTGGCCTTTCTTGTCGATCAATTGGGTCTGTGGCCGAAGGCGTATGAGAATTACACGCTGCCCGATAGTCTGCCCTTCGCCGTCGCGCTGTTCGGGGTTTTCGTTTTCGCGATTTCTTTCATTCCGGTCATGCGCAAAATGATCGGCATCGCCGACCCGTATTTCATGGCTTCGACGCCGACCAGCGCAAGAATCTGGCCGTTTTCTCCCTTTGTGGTTGCGCAGAACAGGTTAGCGGCGGCGAGTCTCGTCTTTCTGATCGTCATCAACCAGGTCGAAGTGGCGTTTGACGTGCGCTTGTCCTATTTCCGCGCCGATTTCACCAACGCCTTGAAGAATATGGACCAGCCGGAATTCTGGCGGCAATTGTTCCTCGTCTTCCTGCCGGTCGTCGTGGTTCTGGTCGCCGCCTATACGATCGAATATGTCGTGACCTCGACTTTCGTCATTCGGTGGCGGCGCTGGCTGACCGCCCATTACACCGGCCGGTGGATGAGCCACGGCACGCATTATAAAATGCTGCTGGCGGGATCGCCGACCGACAACCCCGATCAGCGTATCTCGGAAGACATCTACGCCTTCATCGACGGCAGAGGCGCGGGTACCGGCATCTATGGCTATTCGATAACGGCGCTGCAAAATCTGACGTCGCTTGTTTCCTACGCAATCGTGCTTTGGTCATTGTCGACGGGGTTCACTTTGCCGGGCCTGGCGATCGTCATTCCCGGCGTATTGTTCTGGGTCGCGCTCGTCTATACCGGCGCGGGCACGCTGCTGACGCATTGGATCGGGCGCTCGCTGGTCGGGCTTTATTTCACGCAGCAGAGATTTGAGGCGAATTTTCGTTTCGGTCTCGCCCGTGCGCGCGAATATAGCGAGCAGATCGCGCTGCTGCGCGGCGAAGAGAACGAGACAAGAGCGTCGAACGGAAAATTCGGCGATATTTTCGATAATTACATGCGCATCGTCAATGTGCGAAAACGACTGACGGCGTTCTCGCGATTTTATTTCCAGGCCTCGGTTTTCATCCCCTATGTCGTCGCCGCCCCTTTTTACTTTCTCGGCAAGATAAGCCTCGGCGCGCTCAACCAGGTCGGCGCCGCCTTCAACAATGTCAACGAATCGATGAATTTTTTCGTCACCTATTATGTCGGGCTCGCCGATTTCAAAGCGACGCTCAACCGCTTGACGTCGTTCGACGAAGCCATCGCCCGCGCGCAGGCGCTGAGCGCAAAGACGCCGCGCATCGATTTCTCGCAATCGCCCGCCAGGGATCGCCGGATCGAAAGCCTGTCCTTGTCCCTACCGGATGGGCGTCCGCTCGCCCATGTCGAGAACCTCACCCTGGCAGCTGACGATCCGACTTTGCTTGCGGGACCCTCGGGTTCAGGCAAGTCGACGCTGTTCCGGGCGATCGCCGGCATCTGGCCGTTCGGCGAGGGCAAGATCGCCGAGCCGAAGGCGAGCCTGATGCTGCTGCCGCAGCGGCCCTATATTCCGATCGGCTCGCTGCGCGACGCCATCGCCTATCCCGCGCCCGTCGACAAGTTCACCGAAGAGGCGGTGCGCGCAGCCCTCGCGGCGGCCGGCCTTGGCGCCCTCGCCGAACAGCTCGACGAGACCGATAATTGGCAGATGCGCCTCTCGGGTGGCGAACAGCAGCGTCTCGCTATCGCGCGCGCCTTGCTGGTGAGCCCCGACTGGTTGTTTCTCGATGAGGCGACGTCGGCGTTGGACGAGGCGAGCGAAGCACAGGTCTATCGCGCCATCGCTGAGAAACTGCCCGCGACGACGCTGGTTTCGATCGGCCATCGCGCGACGCTCAGCGCTTTCCACAAGCGGCGCCTCGAAATGCAGCCGCAAAAAGATGGCCCGGCCGAAGTGCGGGAAGCCGCGGCGGAAGGATAAAGTCGCCGCGCTCCGCTCAAAGCGAGCGGGCGAGCCGCAGCGATCCCTTAGGGCCTTTGATGACCAGATCGCCGTTCACGAGATCCCAGGTCGGGCTTCCGGTGAGGGCGGAAAGGAAGCCGAATTCCACCGCCATCACGTCCTTGGCGCATTGCTTCTTGGTCAACGCGTAGGGGCCGAGCAGCAGGTGCTGATCCTTGACCGGGTAAAGCGTCGCCGACCACGCATTGCAGCCGGTATAGCCGGAGCCGCGCAAATTGCCGTCGATTTTCAGGCTGGCGTCGAGGCCGGCCGGGACTGGCTTGTCGTTGATGTCGCGCAGCGACCAGGTCTGGTCGAGCGGGAAATTCTTTTGCTGGGGCGGCAGCGGCTTGACGACGTCGTCGCCCGGCATGCGCATCTGCGCGAGCGCTGATGTCGCGGTCGACGCGGCGAACAAGATGAACGCGGCGCGCAAGAACTTATTGTTCATCAGAATCCTCAGGGCTGCGGCGCTATTGGCCTGGCGGACGAAGCCTCTTTTCCGCTTGCGCGGGACGAAGCTGAGCCATGGGTCCCGGTGCGCCGCCGCCCCCATGTCAGCGGGCGCCCACGCGACTCAAGAAGCTCTCAAGTCCAGACGCTATAACGAAGGGCGCCCCGGCAGGCAATCGCCCGCTCACGCTCCGCCGAGCGGATTCTTCGGAAGGCAGCCCGAGTCGGCTCTTGCGCCTCCCGCGCGCCCACACCACATCTGGTTTGGCGCGGTCCAGTGAGACGCGCCATAGGCCTGCGCCGCCATATCGGGGCGCGGGGTTCTCATATCGCTTCATCAGGAGGATGTGCTTATGCGTAACTATGATTTGTCCCCGCTCTATCGTTCGACCATTGGTTTTGATCGGCTGTTCTCGCTTCTCGACCAGCATTCCGGCCTCGAGAGCGCCGCGCCGACTTACCCGCCCTATAATATCGAGCGAACCGGCGAAAACGCCTATCGAATTACGATCGCCGTGGCTGGTTTCGCCGACAGCGAATTGTCGATCGAAACGCGGGAAAACACCCTGACCGTTCGCGGCTCCAAGGAGACGCAGAAGGGCGAGGGCGAAAAGCGCGAGGTGCTGTATCAGGGCATCGCCGCACGCGCCTTTGAGCGCCGCTTCCAACTCGCCGATCATGTCTTCGCCACCGGCGCGACGACCCAGAACGGGCTGCTTCATATCGATCTCGTCCGCGAGGTTCCCGAAGCTCAGAAGCCCCGCACGCTGGAAATCAACAAGGTCGGCAAACCCGCCGATTCAGTCGTTCAGCCGATCGCCAAACAGGCGGCCTGATCGACGTTGAAGCGCCGCATTCAGCGGAAAGGGCGTCCTTCGGGGCGCCCTTTTTCTTTGCTTTTATTCGAGCGGCGCGACCGGCACGTCGTTGAGGACGGGCTTGGGACGCGTGGGCTTGGCCGGCGGCGCGGCGGCGGCAGTTTCGGGCGCGGGCGCGGCGACGGGTTTGGTGTCGGCTACGCGCGGCGCAGGCGTCGCCGGCGTCGACTGATGGGCGCTGACGACGGGACGGGCCGGCATCGCCACCGGCGGGGTGATCGCCGCGGGCGGATTGGCCGACCGCTGTGTCCCTAACGGCTCCTGCTTGATATCGGCGACACGCGGCGCGGGCGTCGACGGGCGCGCGCTGACGGGACGGGCGGGGGTCGCCACAGGCGGGGTGATCGCCGCCTGCGGATTGGCGGCGGGTCGCGGGTTTGACGGCTCCGGCTTGGCAGCCGCGACGCCGGGCGCGGGCGCGGCGGGCGTCGCCGCCTCCGGGCTGACCGCGGCTTGCGGATTCGCCGGTTGCGGATTGGCCGGCGGCTGCGCGGCGACCGGCGCCGGCTTGGCGTCGGCGGGATTCGCTGCCGGCTGAGCGACCGGCG
>DATBZF010000098.1:0-92039 GCA_036513315.1 Roseiarcus sp. | reverse complement strand
GGGGTCGGGGCTACACTCTGCGGGAACCAGCCGAGCAATTAGCCACAATCTGATTGGACTGTCGTGCCGACCAACACTCTTTGTTCTAATTTAACATAACGCAAATGTAATAGGTAATCATTTTGTTTTGGCAGAACGAAGCCAATTTTCGGTCCTGTTATTTTTTGGCATCGCTGTGATGGGTCGCGGCGGTGGGATTCGAGCATATCGCTTCTGCGACCGCGGCCGCGCCTTCCTATCGGGATCGGCTGTGGTATGACGCTCGCGCCGCCCTCTAGCGGCGATAGAGTGGCCGATGTTTTCCTGGCTCAAAACCCACGCGCAAGGTGAGCGAGCATATCCAGCCGCGCCGGATGGTGTGACGCTTTATGTGATCGGCGACATCCACGGGCGGTCCGACTGCCTGGGGAGCGTCCATGCGCTCATCGATCGCGATATTGCGCACCGGGCTAGCCGCGATAGCGTGGTCGAGATTTATATTGGCGATTATGTCGATCGAGGCCCGGATTCCATGGGGGTGATTGATCTGCTTATCCAGCGCTTCATGACGACTAGAGTTATATTGCTAAGAGGCAATCACGAATTAACGATGGAGTCTTTCCTGCGAGGCCTGACGCCTTTTGAGAACTGGCGGAAGATGGGAGGATTAGAGACAATCCTCTCCTATGACGTTGATGCGCGCGCGCTCCTGGCGAACGAAGGGACCATTCGGCCACGCGACCTTGCCGAGAGACTTCCCGTCTCG
Organism: Roseiarcus sp.; assembly: GCA_036513315.1. Classification (GTDB taxonomy): domain Bacteria; phylum Pseudomonadota; class Alphaproteobacteria; order Rhizobiales; family Beijerinckiaceae; genus Roseiarcus. The sequence goes on along the minus strand of DATBZF010000098.1, from coordinate 91,294 downwards.
CATATTCGGTTTTTCTCCGCCCTACAGAATTTCTACGTTTGTGGTCGTTATTGTTTCGTCCACGCGGGGATCAGGCCCGGAATTCCGATCGCGCGCCAGTCCGTCGAGGACCTTACCTGGATTAGAGATGATTTTCTGAATTTCGCCGGCAATTTCGGTCATATTGTCGTGCACGGGCATACGCCGGTTACAACTGTCGATTTCCTATCCAACAGGGTGAATATCGACACCGGCGCGTATGTCACCAATCGCCTGTCCGTCGTCCGCATTGATGCGAATGGCCTTTCAGCCCTGGAGGACTCGCCAAGGTGAGCTTCCATTGCATTTCAGACAAATTTTGCAAGACAACGAACCCGGAGTCACGGGGAAATTGGCGGCGCATCCAGGAAGGCAGGCGTTGAAAGAGGCGACCGGGAACGGTCGCGATCCCAGAGCCGTTTCGTCTCGGCAATTCGCTGGCGGCGTCTAAGAGTGACGTGGCCAGCCGCGCGCTCACGCGGTGCCGCCGGCGTCCACTGTCATCACCGTGCCAGTGATGTTGCGCCCGGTTTCGCCCATCAGAAACGCCGCCATCTCGGCGACATCGGCGACTTCGGCGAGGCGGCGCAACGCGCCGCGGTCGGCGATGCGCTTGCGCTGCGCCTCGTCGAGCCCGCGCGTCATTTCGGTGTCGATGAAGCCCGGCGCGATCGCATTGACGGTGATCCCCAGACGCCCGACCTCGCGCGCCAGCGATTTGGTGAAGCCGACCATCGCCGCCTTGCTCGCGCCATAGACCGAAAGCGCGTTATAGCCGGTCGAGGCGATGATCGAGGAGAGGTTGATCACGCGTCCGCGGCCATCGGCCATCATGCCGCGCACCACATATTTCGTCAGCACGATCGGCGACAGATTGTTGAGGCGCAGCAGCGCCTCGATCTGGCTGTTCGGCATGGTCGCCAGCAACCCCTCGGTGCCGATGCCCGCATTGTTGACGAGGCCATAGATCGGCCCCTTGTCGCGGCGCAATTGCCGGACAAACTCCGGTATCGCGTCGATCTGCGAAAGATCGAGCGCGGCGAAGCGCAACGAACCCTTCGCTTCCGCCGTGCACGACGCGATCGCCGCCTCCAGCTCCTCGCCGCTGCGCCGCGCCACCGCCGTCACGTCATAGCCCGCCGCGGCGAGTTTTCTGGCGATCGCCAGCCCGATGCCGCGGCTCGCGCCGGTGACCACCACATTATCCATTGCGCGCCAGCTTTCCGCTCGCATTGACGGCGAGCGCGGGAACGAAGCGGACGAGCGCCGGCACCTTATAGGGCGCGAGCTGCCGGGCGCAGGCGGCGATGATCTCGTCCTTCAGACCAGGCGCTTCGACGACGCCTTCGTTGAGAACGACATCGGCCGCGACCAGCGCGCCGGTGATCGGATTCCTGCGCGCCTTGACGAGACTGGCGTGCACGCTGGCGTGCCTGTTGATCACCGCCTCGACTTCTTCCGGGTTCACCTTGGCGCCGCCGACATTGATGATGCCGCCGCGGCGTCCGACGAAATAGCAACGGTCGTCGCGCAATTCGATCATGTCGCCAGTGTCGACGAAACCGTCGGCGTCGCGCAAGGCCGGCGCATTGTCGCCGAGATAGCGCAAGGCGGTGCGGCCCGAGCGGATGGCGAGCGAGCCGTCGATGATCTTGAAGAAGGCGCCATTCTCGCGCTTGCCGAGATAAGAGGCGGGAAATCCGGCCTTCCCGTCATTGACTTCGAAGCCGACGCCCGCTTCCGTCGAAGCGAAGGCATGGGCGACGCGCGCGCGTGGAAAGAGTTTCGTCAAAGCGTCGATGACCGCGGAATCGGCGATCTCGCCCGACAGGCGCACATAGTCAGGATCGATGCGGCGCGCCGCCGCGTTCATCAGCACCAGCCGCCAATGCGACGGCGTCCCCGAAATATGCGTCACCCCGGCGGCGCCCGCGCGGATCAGAAAATCGTCGATCGCCTCGCCGTCGCTGCGCAGCGTCAGCGATCCCAGGCCCGCGACCGCGCGCAAGAAGATCTGCAGGCCGCCATAGCGTCGGATGTCGTAGAACGTCGCCCAATTCTGCGCCGCCGCCTGCGGGGAGCCTGGCGCGATGGCGCCGGTCAGCGTCGCCAGCGTATGGGCGACCATTTTCGGATCGCCGGTCGTTCCCGACGTCAGCAGCACCCATTCCGTCGCGTGAGCGCGCACCGGCTTCGTCGCGCGCGGCTGCAACGGCAGCGCGCATGGCGCGAGCAGCGCGACGGCGGCGCCCTGCGGCGGTTCGCTCTGCCCGCCATAGACGATCGCATCGGCTTCGGCGTCGCGGACGATGGCGCTCAAATGCTTTGGCTCAAGATCGGGCGGACACAGGACGATGCGGCGCGCCCAGCCGTCGAGCTCGATCAGCGCAGCGGCGGTCCTCAATTGGTCGCCCGCCATCAGGACGATCGCGCGCCCTTCGAGCGCGTCAAAATTTCCGCCGAGACTGGTCTTGTCGGCAAGATCGTCAAGAACGAGCGAGCCGTCCGCCATGCCGATGGCCCGGCCGACGCCGGCGCCCGCCGCAAGCAGTTCTGTCAGCGACAAAGGTTCAGGCTGCGACATGTTCGTAGAACGCGATCAACTCGCCAATCGTATTGGGAAACTTGACGTCGGCGGACGCCGTGAAAGGGTCGACGCCGATGATGTCTTCCAGGCGCGCGACGAGAGTGGCGAAGCAAAGCGAGTCGAGGCCGGAATCGAGCAGCGACAGATCGTCGGTCATGGGCGCCAACGTCTTTTTTTGCTCGGCGGCAACCTGTTGAATTTGTGAAAGGATTATTGTTCTGGTCGACATCGTTAGCGCGCCTCAGCATTTGGTAACGTCTGCATTGTATTCTATCTGGCATGCCCTTCGCCAACCAAGTGAATAGACGGTAAACCGATGCTGGCGTCGCGCAGGCCTGACGTTCGCTGTCGTCCGATCGAAGATTCCGACATCGGGGCCGTCGTCGATTGCCTGCGCCGCGGATTTCCCTATCGCCTCAAAAATTATTGGGTCCGGGCGCTGGCGCGGATGTCCAGGCGCCCTGCGATCGAGGATTTTCCCCAATACGGCTATTTGCTGGAATCGTCGAATCGCGTCGTTGGCGTCCTTTTGGTGATCTATTCGCGCGCCGGAGAAGCGAAGGGGGCGATCCGCTGCAATCTTTCAAGCTGGTGCGTCGACCCGGAATTTCGCGGCTATGCCGTGGTTCTGCATGCGGTGGCGGTGAAGCGCAAGGAAGTCACTTACATCAACGTTTCACCGGCCGTCCACACGAGGCGCGCGATCGAGGCGGTTCGCTTCAAACGTTTCTGCGACGGCCAGATCGTCTTTGCGCCGATCCTGTCGACCGGACGCCCCGGCGTCCGCGTGGTCGCCTTCGCGCCGGATGCGCCGGAAGCCGCGTTGTTGTCAGAGAACGAACGCGAGATTCTCGCCGAACATGCAGAGCTTGGCTGCCGCGCGCTCATCTGCGTCAGGGACGGCGTCGCCCATCCCTTTGTGCTTCAGCGTCGCAGGGCGTTTCACCGCCTCATTCCGTGCCAGCAACTGATCTATTGCCGCGGCATGGACGAATTCGTCTTCTTCGCCGGACCAATCGGACGCTACCTCTTGTGGCGCGCCTGGCCGCTCTTCCTCGCCGACGCCAACGGGCCGACGCCGGGACTGGTCGGCCGCTATTTCGCCGAATACGGCCCCAAATATTTCAAGGGCCCGCTCCAGCCGCGCCTCGGCGATCTCGCGTATACCGAACTGACGATTCTTGGCCCCTAGATTTCTAGCGTTGATGGATAGAGCGAACGGCCCGCGCACCGCCGCGCAAGCGCTTGTCGATCAATTGATCGTCAATGGCGTTCGCCAGACTAAGCCCCGATGGCCTCGTCTGAATCGCTTCGTCGCTTCGCCTGCCTCGCGATGACAAACGTGCTTATGCTTCCGCGATAATATGAAAGTAGCTCCCCGTCACGCCGCCGCGGCGGGAGCCTGACGGCGTCGGCGCCGCGCCATAGGCGTCGCTGACATCGGCGAGAGGCTCATCGCCGCCGGTCGTCGTCAAAGTCGAATAATGAAACTCGTGGCCTTTGAATTTACGCCCGGCGGGGCCGAGGCCACAGGCGGCGATCAGCGCGGCGTCCCGGTAGCCGAGATTCATCCGGCGTTTGGCGAAACTGGTCTCGACGCCGAGCAGGCCGGACATCCGATGAACCGCGCCGGAAGAATCGGTCAGCGCGGCGCCGAGAACCATGTAGCCGCCACACTCGCCATGAACCGGGCGGCTCTCGGCAAAGCGCCGCAGCTCGCTGAGGAAATTCGCGGCGGCGGCGAGCCGCCCCGCATGGAGCTCGGGATAGCCGCCGGGCAGCCAGCAAAAATCGCAGTGCGGCGACGGTCCCTCGTCGCCAAGAGGCGAGAAGAAGTGCACTTCGGCGCCGCTGGCGCGCCAGTGCGAAAGCAGGTGCGGATAGAGGAAAGAGAAAGCCGCGTCGCGTGCGATCGCAATCCGCTGTCCCGGCGGCGGCAGCGCCGCCGACGTGTCGGGCTCGTCGGCGATCCGCAGCGTCCGCGCGAGACCGCGCAACGCTGAGAGATCGACATGGGTCGCGACGGCTTCGCCGATCCGGTCGAGCCGCGCTTCCAGATCATCCGTCTCCACCGCCTGGACGAGGCCGAGATGACGTTCCGGCAGTTCCATATCGTCGAGACGCGGCAGGGAGCCGACGACCGGCACGCCGAGCGCTTCGATCGCATCGCCCGCCAGGCGCCGGTGCCGCGCGCTGCCGACGCGATTGAGAATGGCGCCGGCGATGGCGATGCGCGGATCATAGGACGCGCAGCCTTTGACGATCGCCGCCGCCGATTGCGCCTGCCCGGAGACGTCGAGCACAAGCAGTACCGGCGCGCCGAGCGTCGCCGCGACATCGGCCGAGGCGCCCGATCGTCCCGGCGCCGCCGGGACGCCGTCAAACAGGCCCATCGAAGCTTCGCACAGGAAGAGATCACGTCCCCGCGCCGCGGCGCCGGCGAGACGCAGAATGAGCGAAGGCGGCATCGCCCAGGAGTCGAGATTGAGCCCATCGCGGCCGGACGCCGCTGCGTGAAAAGCCGGGTCGATGTAGTCGGGCCCCGATTTGACCCCGACCACATCGAGCCCAAGGCGCCGATAGGCGCGCAGCAGTCCAAGAGTCAATGTCGTCTTGCCGCTGCCCGATCGTGGCGCGGCGATGACCAGTCCCGGCGTCATGAAACGCGCGCCGGTCCGGCGCCGCCCCGGAAACGCCTGACATAATCGGCATCATAGAGCGCGCTGTCGAGGAAATCTTTTCCCGACAGCGCCGGTCCGACGAGGATCAACGCGCTGCGCTCGATGCTCGGCGCCTTCGCCTGCGCTGCGATATCGGCGAGCGCGCCGCGCAGGATGCGCTCGTCCGGCCATGACGCGCGATAGACGATCGCGACGGGACAGTCGGCGCCGTAATGGGGAACGAGATCGGCGACGAGTTGATCGAGAACATGGATCGACAGATGGATCGCCAAAGTCGCGCCCGTCGCGGCGAACGCCGTAAGCTTCTCGCGTTCGGGCATTGCGGAAGCGCGGCCCGAGGTGCGCGTCAGCACGAGAGATTGCGCGATTCCCGGCAGCGTCAACTCCCTGCCGAGCGCCGCCGCGGCGGCGGCGAAGGCGGGAACGCCGGGGGTGATCGTATAGGGAATCGCCAGCGCATCGAGCCGCCGCAATTGCTCGCCCATCGCGCTCCAGATTGACAGATCGCCCGAATGCAATCGCGCGACATCGAATCCCTTCTCATGCGCGGCGATGAATTCGGCGACGATCCCATCGAGATCCATCGCGGCGGTGTCGATGATGCGGGCGTCCGGCGGGCAATGGGCGAGCAAGTCTCGCGAAACCAGCGAGCCCGCGTAGAGGCAGACGGGAGAGCGCGCCAGCAGATCGCGCCCCCTCAGCGTGATGAGATCGGCCGCGCCGGGGCCAGCGCCGATGAAATGGACGGTCATGCGGAGATGTCCAGGTTCGCGGTCGGAGCGAAAGCAATCGCACAGGTCGCGCCATTGGCGGCGAGGCGCGGCGCCAGCAATCTTGCTTGCGGCCCCCCTCCCGCAAGCGCCGCCGCTTCGGCCACCGAAGCGAGCCCGAACCGGCTTTGCGCCGCCGCCGAGCGGGTGAGAAGGCGCGGCGTGACGGCGGCGAGCGCGTCGCGCGAGAGAAAGACAAGATTGAAGCCGAGGGTTTTCGCGGCTGCGTTCAGGCCCGGCTCGTCGCGTTTGTCGGCTACGCTGAAAAGCCCGCGAACGTCCTCATTCCTGGGACAATCGGCGAGCGCACGGGTGACCAAGGCGACGATCGCCTCGCTCGCGCAGGATTTGCGGCAGCCAATGCCGATGGCGATCATTCCGGCCATGGCTTTTGCAAGCTCCATTGAACGACCGGCATGGCCGACCGCCAGCCGTGGAAACGGCCGACGCGATCGGCCCGTGCGATATTCGCCTGCACGAGATCGCCGCCCTGACGCTCGAATCGCCGGGCGAGTTCGGCCTGGCCTTGCAGCGTCACCGCATTGACGACCAGTCGCCCGCCACTGGTTAACGCGCCATAGGCATAGTCGAGCAGCCCTTCATTGCTCGCGCCGCCGCCGACGAAAATCGCATCCGGCGGCGGCAGGCCGGCGAGCGCCGCCGGCGCATCACCCTCAATGATCTGGAGGCCGGGAACGCCGAGCGCCGCCGCATTGCGCGCGATGCGGGCGGCGCGTCCGGGACTTCGCTCGATCGCCATCGCGCGATTGGCTGGATCGATCAGCATCCATTCGATCCCCACCGATCCGGAGCCGGCGCCGATGTCCCACAAAAGCTCGCCGCGCCGCGGCGCCAGCGCCGCCAGAATCATCGCCCTGATCTCGCGCCTGGTAATCTGGCCGTCATGTTCGAACAAGGAATCGGCAAGACCGCTGGCGCGCGGAATCACGCGCGCGCCTGGCTCGGCGACGATTTCCAGCGCGATCGTATTGAGGTCCGCGATTTCTTCAAAAGCCAGTTCGTCGGCGAGAGCGCTGCGCATTCTCTCCCTCTCGCCGCCAAGCGCCTCGCCAATGACGAGCTTCGAGCGGCCCATGCCGCGCGCGATCAACAATTGCGCCAGCTTGGCCGGCGTCGTGCGATCCCAGGACAAAGCCAGAAGCCGTGCGCGCGGTTGCAGGTGCGGGATGATCGCCTCGAGCGCGCGTCCATGCAGCGAAAGCATCGTGCAATCCTGCAAGCTCCAGCCGAGTCTGGCGGCGGCGAGCGAGAAGGCCGAAGGCGCGGGAAGGCAGACCGTCTCGTCGGCGGCGATATGGCGCATGAGCATGGCGCCGACGCCGTAGAAGAAGGGATCGCCGCTCGCCAGCACGCAAACCGGCTCGCCGCGCCGCGCCAGAATCGTCGGCAGCGCGCCGTCGATCGGCGAGGGCCACGCCAAAGTCCGCTCGGCCGCAAGCGCCGCCAGCTTCAGATGGCGGGCGCCGCCGACGACCAGCGCCGCTTGCGCGATCAGTCGCCGTGCGGCAGGAGAAAGGCCGTCGAGACCGTCTTCCCCAATGCCAACGATGGAAAGCCAGCGCGCTTGCCGGGTCACGGGATCAGCCTTTGCGGAGCAAGCCTTTGCGCCTTCTTATTCTCGGCGGCACGGCGGAAGCGAGCACGCTCGCTGGCGCGATCGCCGGGCGGCCCGATATTGACGCGATCCTGTCGCTGGCAGGGCGCACGCAGCGGCCCGCGCCTTCGCCTGTTCCGACGCGCATCGGCGGCTTCGGCGGCGTCGCGGGTTTGCGCGCCTATCTGGAGGCCGCCCGCATCGGCGCTGTCGTCGACGCCGCCCATCCTTTCGCCGCGCAAATGTCGCGCCATGCCGCTGAGGCCTGCGCGGCGGCGAAACTGCCGCTGCTGATCTTCACGCGGCCGCCATGGGAGCGCGTCGACGGCGATCGCTGGATCGATGTTGCGACGATGATGGAGGCAGCGCAGGCGCTCGGGCCGGTCCCCCGCAATGTCTTCCTGACGCAGGGGCGTCAGCAGCTCGCCGCTTTCGCCGCGGCGCCGCATCATCGCTATCTCGTGCGCGCGATCGAGCCGCCCGACGATATCGACGCCCTGCCGCATCATCGCTTGATCCTCGCGCGCGGCCCCTTCTGTCTTGTGGATGAAGAAGCGTTGATGCGCGCACAAAACATCGAATTCCTCGTCAGCAAGAACAGCGGCGGCGGCGCGACCTACGCAAAGATCGAGGCGGCGCGCAATCTCGGCCTCACGATCGTGATGGTGCGGAGGCCGGATAAGCCAGATGTCGAGCAAGTCATTCAACTTGAGACGGCGCTGGCGTGGATCGAGGCTCATCGTGCGCCCCCGTAGGATCGCGGCGTCAGCAGCCACGGCCGCGCACTGCCGCGCGCAATGAAGCGCGTCTCGCTGGAGCCGATCAGGATCAGCGTACTCATGTCGGCGAGACCGGGATCGGCCTTCTCAAGGTCGCTCAACACGATGCTTTCGTTCGGCCGCCCGACGGCGCGCGCGAAGGCGACGGGCGTGGCCGCAGCTTTGCGCCGGCGCAACAATTCGAACGCCTCGAAAATCTGAAAGGGCCGCGCTTTCGAAGCGGGATTGTAGAGCGCGATGACGAAATCGCCGTCCGCGGCGGCGTTGAGGCGGCGGGCGACGACATGCCAGGGCTTCAGATTGTCGGAGAGCGATATCGCGCAGAAATCATGGCCGAGCGGTGCGCCAAGACGCGCCGCCGCCGCCTGCATCGCGCTCACGCCCGGCGCAACCTCGATCGCCAGATCGCGCCATGCCGGCTCGCCGCCTTCGACCGCCTCCATCACCGCCGCCGCCATCGCGAATATGCCGGGGTCGCCGCCTGAGACGACGGCGACATCGCGCCCGTCCGCCGCCAGACGCAGCGCAAGGCGCGCGCGTTCCATTTCGTCGCGATTGTCGCTGGCGTGGCGGGTCTGGTCGGCGCGCAGCGACAGGCGATCGAGATAAGGCCCATAGCCGATGAGGTCACTGGCGCGCGTGATCGCCTCGCCCGCCTCGGGCGTCATCCAATGCGCGTGGCCGGGGCCGAGGCCGACGATCCATAGACTGCCTGGCGATGTCACGGCCGCCTCCCCATGCCCGGCACGATGACCATCGCGAAATATGGCGCGTCATCGTCGGACTTTTGCGCCAGCGGCAAGACGATCTCGCTTTCCGTCGTCGCGCGCTCGACATAGAACGCGCGATCGAGCAACCCCGCGCGGGTCAAGGCCGAACGCACTTTGGCGAGGTTGCGGCCGACCTTCATGATCGCGACGGCGTCGCAGCCCTCGAGCCGTTTGACGAGGGAGGCGAGAGGCAAGGTGCCCGGCAGCACCGTGAGAGAATCGTCGCCCCACGCAACCGGAATTTGCGCCGCCGCCAGACAGCCGGATATCGCCGTGACTCCCGGCACGATGGCGACGGGAAAGCGCCCCTTCAACCGCACGAAGAGATGCATGAACGAGCCATAGAAAAGCGGATCGCCTTCGCTGAGCAGCGCGACATCGAGGCCGGCCTGCAGGCGCTCGGCGATCGAGGCGGCGCTCGCTTCATAGAACGCCGCGAGCGCAGCGATATAGCTGGGATGGTCGAAGGGAATTTCGGTGGTGACGGGATAGTGGAGAGGCAATTCCTCGCAAGAGTTTGGCAGCCAGCGATCGACAATTTTGCGCGCATTGCCGCGCCGCCCTGCTTTGGCGAAATAGGCGACGACGGGCGCCGCCTGAATCAGGCGTACCGCTTTCACCGTCAGCAATTCCGGATCCCCCGGCCCGAGGCCGACGCCATAGAGACGCCCTGTTTGCGTGGCGATCATTCCGCCGCGCTCGCCAGCGCATTGACCGCCGCCGCCGCCATTGCGCTGCCGCCCTTGCGGCCGCGCACGACGATCGACGCATAAGGAGAGGCGAGCAGCGCTTCCTTCGATTCGGCGGCGCCGACGAAGCCGACCGGCATGCCGATGATCGCCGCCGGGGCGGGCGCCCCCGCATCGAGCATTTCGAGAAGGCGAAACAACGCGGTCGGCGCATTGCCGATGGCGACGATCGCGCCAGTCAGCCGGGGCAGCCAAAGGTCGAGCGCCGCCGCCGAACGCGTCGTCGCGAGCCGCGCGGCGAGCGCGGGAACGGCGTCGTCGCCGAGCGCGCAGATCACCTCATTGCCGGCTGGCAACCGCGAACGCGTCACGCCTTCGGCGACCATCCGCGCATCGCACAGGATCGGCGCGCCGCGTTGAAGGGCGGCGATCGCGGCGAGCGCCGCGCCGGGCGCAAATTGGATGTCGGCGGCGGCCTCGACCATGCCGCAGGCATGGATGATGCGTACGGCGACGCGCTCTTCCGGGCCGGAAAAGCGCGAGAGATCGGCCTCGCGCCGGATGATCGCAAAGGAATGGCGATAGATCTCGGCGCCATCGCGGATATAATCGCGGCTTGTCGTCAATTCGGCCTCCGCGCGAGACGCGCCAGCAAGGGCGCGATCTCTCCCATCAACAGCGCCCGATGCGCGGGTTCGTCCGAAGCCCCGCCGTCGAGCACAAGGTCATAGCCTGACTCGCGCGCCACCAGCGTCAACGGCGCGGGCCTCCGGTGCGCGCAACCTTTCTCGCACCCGCTGACATGCAGCACAATCCCGCGACCCGGCGGAACGAAGGATACGAATTCGAGCGCTTCGCCCTGTACGGCGCGCGCCGCATTGGCGCAAGCCGGCGCGCCGGAACAGGCGACGATCGCCAGGCGCGGGTCGCCGGGGTCGACAATAAAGCCCGCGCGAGCGAGCGCGCTGACGAGATCTTCCGCATCGCTGGCATTGAGTCCGGTGACGATCAACGCGCGCCATGGGGTGAGTCGGATATCAACGGCCGCGACGCGCCGCGCTTCCCGCGCGAGAAAGCGCAAATCACCAGCCGTCAGGCGGCCAAGCGACGGCGCCGCGCCGACGCAAGTGGCGGCGCCGAACTGATGGGCGCCGAGAAAATCCTGAAGCGCCGCGGGACGGCGGATCGGCCGGAGCGATGGGGAATGCGCAAGGTCGGCGGCGGCCAATATCGCGGCTGGCCCGAGCCGCGCCACCAGCCCGCGCATCCGTCGCGGCGCATCGACGCCTTCACCCGCCAGCCGCAGGAAAGCGCGGGCGAGCGCCGCCGCGACATCGGGAATCTCCGGCGGCGCACAAGATGCGGCGAGATCGTCGGCGCCGGCGAGCGTCACGGCGAAACGGGGGCCGTCGGCGCTATCGAAAGCCACGAATCCGATGTCGGCTTCGATATCGCCAAGGGACAGCACGCCGCCGCCATCGATCAGGAAGCCGAACTTCGGCGGCAGGCGATGCAGGGAGGAATTAGCGCGCAGCCGCGCCTCCAGCGCCGTGACGATCGGCGTCGTATCCACGATTGCGCTCGGATCGAGGTCCGACAGCGGGCTGGCGATAATGTTGCGAACGCTTTCGCTCGCAGCGTCCGCGTCAAGCAGGCCGAGCGCGTCGAGCCGGCGCTGCAAGGCCGGCAGCGACGCCGCATCGATGCCGCGCAATTGCAGATTGGCGCGCGAGGAAATCTCGATGATTCCATTGCCGAACAGCGCCGCGCAATCGGCGATCGCCTCGAACCGGTCGAGATCGAGCCGCCCGCCGTATACGCGTATGCGCACGAGCAAACCGTCGCCGGTTTGCATCGGCGCGAGCGCACCGGGGCACCAGCCCTTGCGAACGGCGGCGCTCATGCTGCGGCCCTCAACATCTCTTCGAGAATTTTGGCGCACGAATTGCGGCGCGAAATCCAGAATCCTCGGCGCCGCGCCTCTTCGAAACGCTCGGCCATGCCGCGCGCGGCCTGCGGATTGGTCGCGAGGAGAAAAGCGCGCACGCGCTCGTCGCCGCAGGTGGCGTCGAACAGAAGATCGAAATGCCTGCTCGGCGCGGCGTTGGTCAGCGCAGCATAGGCGAAGAGATTGTCGAGCGTCTCGGCGATTTCCGCCGCGCCGCGATGGCCGTGGCGCATCTGCCCGGCAATCCAGCGCGGGTTGATCGCACGCGCCCGCAACACACGCGCGATCTCCTGTGCGAGCGGGCGCACCACGCTTTTGCGGGGCTGCGTCGTATCGGCGTGGTAGAGTTCCGGCGTCGCGCCGAGAAGCGCGGCGGCGGCGGCGAAGCCGCCCTCATGTTCGGCGAAGGCGTCGGAATCGAGCACGTCCTGGCCCGTCATGTCCTGCACGTGGATGAAGGCGTCGGCGCCGGCGACACCGGCGCAAAACGCCTCGCGCGCCTCCCTGCCCTCGCCATCGCCGTCATAGGCATGGCTGGTCGCGGCGAGATAGGCGGCGCCAAATTCGGCGCGATCCGCCCACTCGCCTTTCGCCAACATCGTGGCGAGGCCAATGCCATAGCGCCCCGGCGCGGCGCCGAAAATGCGCAGCGCCGGCTCGCCGGCGTATGCGGCGAGCGGATTGTCGGCAATGCTTTCATCGAGCGCCGCGATGTCCTGGATCGCCCGATGCAGAAGCGCGATCTGGCTCGGAAAACAGTCGCGGAAAAGACCGGAGATGCGCAAGGTCACGTCGACTCGCGATCGCCCGATCATCGCGATCGGCAGAATCTCATAGCCGCTGACCCGGTTGGAGGCGTGATCCCAGACCGGGCGCGCGCCTAGCAGAGCGAAAGCCTGCGCGATATCGTCGCCGCCGGTGCGCATGGTCGCGCTGCCCCAGAGATCAAGCACGATCCGCCTCGGCCATTCGCCGTGATCCTGGGCGTAGCGCGTCACCACCTCCTCGGCGGTGCGTCGACCGATTTCCCAGGCCGTCCGCGTCGGCACGGCGCGCGGATCGACGCTGTAGAGATTGCGCCCGGTCGGCAGGACATCGAGCCGCCCCCGCGCCGGCGCGCCGGCCGGACCCGGTTCGACGAAACGGCCGTCGAGCGCGGCTAGCAACCCGCACGTTTCGGCGCCAGCGCAGGCGTCGAGCGAAACGCCGATCGCCGCCGCGTCGGAGCCGCTTTGCTCCAGCAGAATCGCAAGATTTTCGGCGCGGGACTTTGCTTCCGCCTGCCTTCCGAAAACATGCAGCCCGTCGCCGATGCGCATATCCTTGAGGTCGCAAAGCCAGGCGTCGAGGCGGACGAGCGCCGCCTCGGGATCAAGGCCTGAGGCCGCGCATTCCTCACTCAATCCGCTCTGCCCGGCGCGCTCCAGGATCAATTGCGCGATCGCGCGCGCGCGGCGCGGGTCGAGCGCCTGCGCCTGCGCATATTCGTCGAACAGCCCTTCGAGTTCCGCCACTGCGCCATGCGAGCCCGCCGCCATCAGCGGCGGCGTCAGATGGCCGATCGTCACGGCGCTGATGCGCCGCTTGGCGTGCGCGGCTTCACCGGGATTGTTGACGATGAAGGGATAGATCACCGGGATCGCGCCGAGCACTGCCTCGGGCGCGCAGGCGGCCGAAAGGGCGACAGATTTGCCGGGCAGCCATTCGAGCGTGCCATGCGTCCCGCAATGGATCATCGCGTCGATGCGCTCGATGGCGCGCAGCCACAGATAGAACGCGACATAGGCGTGACGGGGCGCGAGATTGGAATCGTGATATTCGCTCTTGCGCGTCGCGCTATGGCCGCGATCGGGCTGCACGGCGACGATGAGCTTGCCAGCGCGGATAATCGGAAAGTGAAATGCGCCCACGCATACCGCGGGATCGTCAGCGCATTCGCCCCATGTCGACCGAACCGAGCGGACAAACTCATCGGGAAGCTGCGCGAGCGCGCGCTCATATTCCTCGATAAAAAAAACGGCCTCGCCAGGGCCGGACGATAGGCGCCGGATAAGATCGGCCTCAGACGGAAGAGCCCCTACATCATAGCCTGCTTCACCGAGCGTCGCGCCGATCGCCAGAACGCTGCGCGGCGTATCGAGGCCAACGGCATAGCCGACACGGCCGCCCTTGGCCGGATAATCCGACAGGATGCAGGCGATCGCCCGCTGCGACGCGGGCTTGCGACGCAAACGCGCCCAGGCGCAGGCGAGATCGGCGACGAAGGCGACACGATCGGTCATCGGCGCATGCGCGATTCTGGTGAATTCCAGCCGCTCGCTGCGTTGCGTCTCTTGCTTGAACGAAATGGCGCGGCTGAGGATGCGCCCGTCAATCTCCGGCAGCACGACATTCATCGCCAGGTCGGCGGCGCTGAGACCGCGCGTCGAACCTGCCCATTGCTGCTCCGCCGCGCCGGCCAGCACGACCTGCAACACCGGCGCGTCGGCGGCGTCGAGAATGCCGCCGCCTTCATCGAGCCGCGCCGAGAAAGCGGTGGCGTTGAGGATGACGTCGAAGGGCGTCTGCGACAACAGGCGCGCGAGCGGCGCCTGGACTTGCCGATCCTTGAGACTGGTGACATAGGCGCAGCACACGCCCATGCCGCGCGCGGCGAGAGCCTCCGCCAGCGCATCGACCGGCGCCGTATCGGAAGCGAGGAAGATCGAGCGATAGAAGACGATCAGCGCTTGCGGCGCTCGGCTGGCGCTCGTCCGGCGGCCGCACTCATAAAGGCCGAAAGGCGCAACGACGCACGGCCCCGCCGCCGGCAGCGGCGATCCAAGACGATGCGCGATGAATTGCAGGCAGTCGGCCATATTGTCCGGGCCGCCCTCTTCGAAATAACGCCAGAGCTGGCGCAAATCCGACGGGGGGAGCGTCGAGGCGGCGTCGAGCCTCGCATCCTCAAATCGATCGCCAGGCACGATCGCCAGTTGAATATTGCGCGCGCGCGCGATTCCGGAGAGTTCGTCGACGCCGTAGCGCCAATAGTCCATGCCGCCCAGCAGCCGGACCAGCACCAGGCGCGCCTTGGCGCAGACTTTCTCGATATGGAGATCGACCGAGAAGGGATGTTTGAGGAGCGCGAGATTGGCGAGGCGGAGGCTGGGCAGGCGATCGGCGCCCTTTTCCCAGGCGGCGGCGAGCGAGGAAAGATCGCTGTCGGTGAAAGACAGGAACGCCACATCGGCCGGCGATTGATCGAGATCGATCGCCGGAACGGTTTCATCGAGGGATCGGCTCTCAATCCTTGCGATGTGCATGGCGGCGCTTCTTAAGGCTGGAGAGCGGCGGCGATGGCGCCCTGGTCGATCCCCTTTTCACCGATCACCACGAGACGGCCGCGGCGCGCTTCATCCTGCCGCCAGGGGCGGTCGAACTCGCGGCGGAACCTTTGGCCGACGCCCTGCACCAGCAGTCTCATCGGCTTGGCGGCGACATCGAGGAAGCCTTTCATGCGCAGGACCTGATGCCGCCCTGCGACATCGGCGAGCCGCGCAAGGAAAGCGTCGGCGTCGCTGATGACGGGAAGGTCGACGACGAAAGTATCGAAATCGTCGTGATCATGTCCTTCTTCCGCATCGTGATGGGAGGGCCGCCGCGCAAGGTCGTCCTCGACGGCGGATTTGAGTCCGAGCAGGACATCGGCATCGATCCGCCCCTCATGCGTCTCCACGATCTTCACGGCGCGTGGGATCGCTTTCGCGATGTCCGCGCGCACGCGCGCGAGTTCCGCCGCCGGGAGAAGGTCGGTTTTGTTGAGGACGATCATATCGGCGCAGAGCAATTGATCCTCATAGACTTCCTCGAGCGGATTTTCATGATCGAGCGAAGGATCCGCCTGTCGCTGGCGCGCCACCGCCTCGGGATCGTGGGCGAATCGGCCCTCGGCGACCGCGCCCGCATCAACGACGGCAATGACGCCGTCGACCGTCAGCCTGGCGCGAAGCTCCGGCCATTCAAACGCCTTGACCAGCGGTTTGGGCAGCGCGAGGCCGGAAGTCTCGATGACAATGTGCTCAGGCTTCGGCTCGCGCGACAACAGCGCGGCGATCGCCGGCGCGAAATCATCCGCCACCGTGCAGCATATGCAGCCGTTGGTGAGTTCGACGATGTTCTCCTCAGCGCAGGAGGTCGCGCCGCAGGATTTGAGAATGTCGCCGTCGACGCCGACATCGCCGAATTCATTGATGATCAGCGCGAGCCGGCGCCCATGCGCGTGGATCAAAGCGTGGCGGATCAATGTCGTCTTGCCCGAACCCAGGAAGCCGGTGACGATGGTGACAGGAATTTTGCCTAGCATGCTCAGACTTCCTCGAGCGATTTGGGTAGCGGCGGCGTACGGGAGACGACGCCCTTGCGAAACGATTGCGGCCGCTCGCGCCAGGGAATGATTCCGTCGTCGGTCGCGGCGAATTTCCGCGCGGCGTCGAGAATGTCTTCGACGCTCGCGTGCTTATCGAGGTCGCCGACGACATAGGTCCATTTGCCTGGCCCGGCCAAGGCCAGAGTGCAGGGACGCTTGCAGACCGAGAGGCATTCGACGGCGCGAAGCGCGACATTGCATTCGCCACGGTCGAGAAGACGCGCCTGCACCGCATCAAACAAAGTCTTGCCCGGACGCACGCCCTCTTCATTCTCATGCCTGCAGGTAATGCAGACGAAAATCGTGACGCCTGGTCCGGAGAGTCTGGCGGTCATCGACGAGGGAGACAAACAATTGCAGCTTGCCGCAGACAGGCGCGGGGGTAGCGCGACGAAAGGGCGGTCATCATCCACTCCCTGGCCGCCCCACCGGCGGCCCTTCGAGACATCAGCGCACGGCAGGTCTCCTGGCTCACAGCGCTTGAGGCCTGCGCCGCCTTCCCGGATCGGCATGATCCAGTGGCCTTTGGCGCCGACTCGCTGTTTACAGTCGCGGGGGCGGCCATGGATCGGTTTCCCTACCATGTTCCCTTTTCACCTTCCCGAGGGAAGGACCGTGCATCTCATGTGTTTCCCAGCTTGCCCGCCCCTTGTCAAATGGCGGGGCTTGCGACACTCCTGCGCCTGCAAGGCTTTGGGAACAGGTGCGGCATGAGCGATCGGGGCGACGATGAAGCCGAGCGGCACAAAGCCAAGATGGCCAGGCGCAAGGCGGTCCAGGACGCCGAGGTCGCCGCCAAGCCGATCGAATCCAAGGGCCTGCTGATCGTCCATACCGGCCCCGGCAAGGGAAAATCCACCGCCGCTTTCGGCCTTGCCCTGCGGGCGCTCGGGCGCGGTTGGCGGGTCGGCGTGGTGCAATTCATCAAGGGCGCATGGTCGACCGGAGAGCGCTTAAGCTTCGAGCGCTTCGGCGAGCAGATGATCTGGCGCACGATGGGCGAGGGCTTCACCTGGGAGACGCAGGACCGCCAGCGCGACATCGCCGCGGCGGCGGCGGCCTGGGCCAACGCGCTGGAACTCATGGCCGATCCGACCATCCGCCTGATCGTGCTCGACGAGTTGAATATCGCGCTGCGCTACGATTATCTGCCGCTCGCCGAAGTGGTGGCGGCGCTCGGCGCGCGCCGCGGCGATTTGCATGTCGTCGTCACCGGCCGCAACGCCAAGACCGAACTCATCGAAGCGGCCGATCTTGTCACCGAAATGGCGCTCGTCAAACATCATTTCGCGGCCGGCGTGCGCGCCCAGGAAGGGATCGAGTACTGATATGGCGCGGGCGCGCGCGCTGATGTTTCAGGGCGCCGGGTCCGACGTCGGCAAGTCGCTGATTGTCGCCGGCCTCTGCCGCGCCTTCGCGTCGCGCGGACTGGCGGTGCGGCCGTTCAAGCCGCAAAACATGTCGAACAACGCCGCCGTCACGCCTGATGGCGGCGAGATCGGCCGCGCGCAGGCGTTGCAGGCCCGCGCGTGCCGGACGGCGCCAAGCGTTCATATGAACCCGATCCTGCTGAAGCCACAGAGCGACATTGGCGCGCAGGTCGTCGTGCAGGGCCGCGTCGCCGGCAATGCGAAGGCGCTAGAATATCAGGGCTGGAAGCCGAAGCTGATGTCGGCGGTGCTGGAGAGCTTCGCGCATATGAAAGGCGAGGCCGATCTCGTTCTCATCGAAGGCGCCGGTAGTCCCGCCGAGGTCAATCTGCGACGAGGCGATATCGCCAATATGGGTTTCGCGCGCGCCGCGGATATCCCCGTCATTCTCATCGGCGACATCGATCGCGGCGGCGTCATCGCCCAGATCGTCGGCACCAAGGCGGTGATCGATCCTGCCGATTCCGCGTTGATAGGCGGCTTTCTCGTCAACAAATTCCGCGGCGACGCCACACTCTTCGATGAAGGCATGCGCATCATCGAGCGCCATACCGGCTGGCCCGGCCTCGGCCTCATCCCATTCCTGCCCGCCGCCGCGCGGCTGCCGCCCGAGGATGCGTTCGCGCTCGAACGACAGCGGACCATCGGCGAGGGCGTGACGATCGCCGTGCCGGTGCTGTCGCGCATCGCCAATTTCGACGAATTCGACCCGTTGAAGCTCGAGCCGCGGGTGCGCCTCGTCATGGTCGCGCCGGGCGAGCCGATTCCAGCCGAGGCCGCGCTCGTCATCCTGCCCGGCAGCAAGGCGACGATTGCCGATCTCGCCTTTCTGCGCGAACAGGGATGGGACATCGACATCGCAGCACATTGGCGGCGCGGGGGCCGTGTGCTCGGCATATGCGGCGGCTATCAAATGCTGGGCGAAAGGCTTGCCGATCCCGATGGGACGGAAGGACTGATCGGCGAAGTCGCCGGGCTCGGCCTGCTCGACGTTTCGACCGTCCTTTCAGGCGAAAAAATCCTCAGCGCCGTGCACGGCGTTTGCCTTGCCAATGGTGCGCCCTTCCACGGCTACGAGATGCATATCGGCAGGACGGACGGGCCGGGTTGCGCGGCGCCGCTTCTGCGATTCGCCGACGGACGGCCGGATGGCGCGATATCGCCCGATGGCCGCGTGATGGGCGCATATGTCCATGGGCTTTTCGGCGACGACCGCCAGCGCGCCGCCTGGCTGGCGGGCCTCGGTGCGCGTTCGGAACTCGCCTATGAAACGCAGATCGAGCAGACGCTCGACGAACTCGCCGCGCATCTGGCAAGACATGTCGACCTCGATCGGCTTTTCAAACTGGCACGGTAAGCGCGAGCGCGCCGATCGCGAAAGCCTGCAGCAGGCCAGCGATGCGATAGAGGCGCAGAGCAGCCCTGATGTCGGACGCGCCCGCCTCGTAACGACCATCGCCCATGAAGCCGTCATCGATTCTTTGATTCCCATAGACGCGCGGTCCGGCCAGCTTCAGACCGAGCGCACCGGCCATCGCCGCTTCCGGCCAACCGGCATTAGGCGAACGGTGACTTCCGGCGTCGCGGCATATAGCCGCGACCGCGGCCGATGCGGACGCGCGTGGCGCGATCGACGCCGCCAAAACGAGCCACAAAGCGGCGAGGCGGGAGGCCGGCAGATTGACGAGATCGTCGAGCCGCGCCGCCGCCCAGCCAAAGGCAATGTAATTCTCGCTGCGATGGCCGATCATGCTATCGGCAGTGTTGACGGCCTTGTAGAGGGCTCCGCCGCTGAGCCCGCCGATCAAGATCCAGAACAGCGGCGCGACGATTCCATCCGCGAAATTCTCGGCGAGGCTCTCGATCGCCGCGCGCGCGACGCCGGCTTCGTCGAGCGCCTGCGGATTGCGCCCGACGATCATCGCCACGGTGCGCCTGCCGCCCGCCAGCCCCTCGCGCTCCAGCGCCTCCGCGACGGCGCTGACATGAGCATCGAGGCTGCGCTGCGCCGGCAGGCCGGCGGCGATCGCGGCGAGGATGAGAAAGCCGAGCCAGCCGGCGGGCGCCGCGAGCGTCACAGCAATCGCCACGCCGCCAACCGGCAGAAGCAGCAAAGCGAGCGCGAGCGCGCCGGCCGCGCGACGCCCAGGGAAAGACAGCGCTGGCCGGTTCAGGCGCGAATCGAGCCAGGCGAGCCAAGCCCCCATCCAGGTGACGGGATGGCCGATCGCGCGGTAGAGAACAGCGGGATATCCAGCAAAGGCCTCGATAACAAGCGCCGCGAAGGCCAGTTGAGGCGACAAGGCGAAATGCATCGTGAGTGAAACGCCCTTCGAAGCGGCATTGCGGGAATTGGCATATCACGGCGGCAATCTCGGCGCCGCCCGCCGGGCATATCCCAGCGCGCCGGAGCCATGGATCGATCTGTCCACGGGCGTCAATCCGACCGCCTATCCGCTGCCTGCGCTTGCGCCGGATGTCTGGGCGCGATTGCCGGAACCCGATCGACTCGCCGCGCTCGAGGCCGTTGCGGCGCGCCGCTATGGCGCGAGCGCCGAGAAAGTCGTCGCCGCCTCGGGCGCCCAGGCGATCGTGCAATTGCTGGCGCGGCTTCGCTCAAGAGCGCGCGTCGGCGTGCTCGGCTTCACCTATGGCGGCCATGCGCGGGCGTGGCGCGCGGCAGGGGCGAGCGTTGCGGCGGTCGAGAAGATCGGCGATCTCGCTTCGTTCGACGTAGCCATAATCGTCAACCCGAACAATCCCGACGGGCGCCTTGTCAGCCGCAATTCGCTTGTTGAACTGCACGGCAGAATCGCGGCGCGCGGCGGCATGATGGTCGTCGACGAAGCGTTCATGGACCTCGACAGTCGCGGGCAGAGCCTCATCCCGGCCCTTCCCGCCAGCCATACGATCGTGCTGCGCTCATTTGGCAAGACCTACGGACTCGCCGGCGCGCGGCTCGGATTCGCCATCGCCTCGGCCGATCTCGAAGGACGGTTACGCGCCGGCCTCGGCGCCTGGCCGGTGAGCGGGCCGGCGATTGCGATTGGCGCCGTTGCGCTCGCCGATAGTTCATGGCTGGAAGAGACGCGACTTCGACTCGAACCGGACGCCGGCAGGCTGGATCGCCTCCTTATCGGGAGCGGCTTCGAGGCGCTCGGCGGCACGCTGCTGTTTCGCCTCGCCCGTCATGAAAAAGCGCGGGATGTTTTCGCCAATCTCCTGCGCCATGGCATTCTTGTGCGCCCTTTCGCCGACTTGTCGGACAGATTGCGCTTCGGCATCCCGGCGGGCGACGACGCCTGGCGCAGGCTGGAAGCGGCGCTCCAAATAAATTGAACGCCGAGGGAGCGTTCCAGACCCTGAAATTTCAAAAGAGGACTCGGCTTTCCTATGGTTTGATATAGCAATGCCTCTCATTCCCAAGCCAGCCGGATGGAGCCAATCATGCAGAAACGTCGTCTCGGCCGCACCGGCCTGCAAATCGCGCCGCTGGTGTTCGGCGGCAATGTGTTCGGCTGGACGGCGGATGCGAAGCGGTCGTTCGATCTGCTCGACCGTTTCGTCGGCGCCGGCTTCAATACGATCGACACCGCCGATGTCTATTCGGCCTGGGCCGCGGGCAATAAGGGCGGCGAATCCGAGACGATCATCGGCGACTGGATGAAGCGCCGCGGCAATCGCGGCGAGGTCATCGTCGTCACCAAGGTCGGGTCGCCGATGGGCGAGGGCAAGAAGGGCCTGGGCGCGCGCTATATCGCCGAGGCCGTCGAGGCCTCGCTGAAGCGCCTCCAGACCGATCACATCGATCTCTATCTCTCGCATTGGCCCGATGCCGATACGCCTTATGCGGAAACGCTCAGCGCCTATCGCGATCTCGTCCAGCAGGGAAAGGTGCGTTTCATCGGCGCCTCCAACCTCGACGCTGGACAAATGCGCGCTTCGCTGGACGTCGCGAAAGCCAAATCGCTGCCGCGCTACGACGTGCTGCA
The DNA here is from genome assembly GCA_036513315.1 of Roseiarcus sp. GTDB lineage: Bacteria > Pseudomonadota > Alphaproteobacteria > Rhizobiales > Beijerinckiaceae > Roseiarcus. Next base: position 69,607 of record DATBZF010000098.1, on the reverse strand, counting down.
GCCGGAATATAACCTCTATGACCGCAGCAGTTTCGACGGCGCATTGCGCGATCTCTGCATCGCCGAGGAGATCGGCGTCATCACTTATTTCAGCCTTGCCAAGGGCTTTCTGTCCGGCAAATATCGCAGCGAAGCCGATCTCGCGCAGAGCCCGCGCGGCGGCGGCGTCAAAGCCTATCTCAACGAGCGCGGCGCGCGCATATTGGGGGCGCTCGACGCGGTCGCGCAAGGGATGGGCGCCAAGCCCGCCGAAGTCGCCCTGGCCTGGCTGATCGCGCGACCCGGCGTCACCGCGCCGATCGCCAGCGCAACGTCGCTGCCGCAGGTCGACAGCCTTATCAAGGCGGCGGCGCTGCATCTGAGCGCCGCCGATTTCGCCGCCCTCGACGCGGCGAGCGAAGACTGAGCGCCGCGCTATCTCCCGCGCGCCTGGGCGTCCAGCGCCTTGAAGTCGGCGTCGGACAAAGCGACGCTGGCCGCCGCGACATTCTCCTCGAGATGGGCGACTTTGCCCGTGCCGGGGATCGGCAGCATGACCGGACTACGCTTGAGCACCCAGGCGAGCGCGATCTGGCTCGGCGAGGCGCCGACCTTCTTGGCGATCGCGCCAAGCACCGAGCCGGGGCGCGAAAGATCGCCGGCGGCGAGCGGATACCAGGGAATGAAGCCGATGCCATGAGTCTCACAATGGTCGAGCACCTTCTCGCTTGAGCGGTCGGCGAGATTGTAGAGGTTCTGTACGGTCGCGACTTTGAAAAACTTTTGCGCGGCCTCGATTTCCTCGACGCTGACCTGGCTGAGGCCGACATGGCGAATCAGCCCCTCCTTTTGCATCTTGGCGATCGTGTCGAACTGATCGTCGCGCGGCACGGCGGAATCAATCCGGTGAAGCTGCCACAGATCGATTCGCTCGACGCCGAGCCGTTTGAGGCTGGCGGCGACGCCATTGCGCAAATATTCGGGACGCCCGTTCGACGTCCATTGGTTCGGGCCCGGCCGTTCGAGGCCGGCCTTGGTGGCGACGACCAGGTCTTTGTACGGGAACAAGGCTTCGTGAATCAGTCGCTCGCTGACCTGAGGCCCGTAGCTGTCCGCGGTGTCGATGAAGTTCACGCCGAGTTCCGGTAGGCGTCGCAGCACGCGCAAAGCTTCGGCGCGGTCTTCCGGCTCGCCCCAGATTCCGCTACCGGTGATGCGCATGGCGCCGAAGCCGAGACGATTGACGGGCAGGTCTCCGCCAATGGCGAACTGGCCGGACGCGGCGGCGTTATGTTGGCTCATGCATAACCCTTTCGGAGATACGTTGCAGCAGCGGCGCAACCTCGTGGGCTGCGCTCGCGCAGGGTACATGGGGCGCCCGGATCGATGTGCAAGCCGCCCCGCCGCGGCTTTGGTCAATCGCTTGTCGGCGCGCCGGCGTGCAACGGCGCCTGTCGGTCAAGATAAGCGACGATCGCGCGCGACACCTCCTCCGGCCTGGTGAAATCGACGCGCGGGTGGCGGAACGCAACCCATTGAAAACGCGCATACCAGAGCACGCCGGGATGCGGCGGCAGACTGTAGTCGTAGGCGCCCAATCTTCGCCAGCATTCGTGGGCAAGGCCGACATAGCCAAGGTTCTGGCGCTCCGATGCGTAAATACGCAGCAGCGCGCTCTTTTGTCGCTGCTCCTCGGGCGTCAGGACGATCGTCTGGTCGTCGCCGCGCGGCTGCGGAAATTGCTGCGCCTGCGGGCGGCCGCCGAGGAAATTATATTCGGCGAATTCAAGCACGCTCACTTGATCGGCGAACAGGCCGGCGAGCGCATTCAGCGCGTCATGGTCGGGATTGCCGCCTTCAGAGGCCGGGGCCCAGATCTGGTCGGCCCCGCAAGTCTCGATCGCGGCGCGCATTTCCGCGTGAACGTCAGGCAATTCCCGCCATAGATGGCGGGCCGGGCGACGCGCCCAGCCAAGCGGCGCGATCCCGAGGCGCGTGGCGCGGTGGGCGGCCTCTCCCGCCACCAATTGACGCAGCCTTTTCGAACGGACGGCCAATAATTGCAATCCGAGATCAAAATATTGCGAGCGCCGTTTTGTCCAGCCCCGCCGCCGCCGGCAATTGATTTTCAAAGAACACGTATACGGAAAACGAGCCAATTCCGCCTTGGCGGCTACGGCAATGCACAGAAAATAACCGGCTTATGCGCCAAAAGCCGACTGTAAATCGTCAGAAAGAATGGACGAAGGCGCTCCAATCGTATTTTCCTGCTCCATTCGACGTTTTCGGGGCCGCTTGACCAGCGGTCTCCCTTGTTTCGCCACGAAGACGCGCCAATTCCCCTTGTGGCGCAAATGTTGTAGAGAAGGCGGATCGAACGTCGGGCCGCAAACGTTCCTGTCATTGAACTCGTTTTGTGAAGGATTCTTCGCTTGGGCATACCTTTGATGCAAATGGCGCGGGTGGGCGCCTATGTGCTTCGCCAGCGGCTTGCCGGCGTCAAGCGCTATCCGCTTGTGCTGATGCTCGAGCCGCTGTTTCGGTGCAATCTCGCCTGCGCGGGTTGCGGCAAGATCGATTATCCCGACAAAATCCTCAACCAGCGCATTTCGGTCGCCGACGCCATCGCATCGATCAAGGAATGCGGCGCGCCGGTCGTCGTGATCGCCGGCGGCGAGCCGCTGCTGCATCGCGAATTGCCCGAAATCGTCACCCAGGCGCTGGCGCTCGGCAAATATGTGACGGTATGCACCAATGCCTTGCTGCTGGAAAAGAAACTCGCGCAATACAAGCCGCACCCAGCCTTCAACTGGTCGATCCATCTCGACGGCGATCCGGAAATGCACGATCGCTCGGTATGCCAGAAGGGCGTCTATGACCGCGCGGTCGACGCTTTGAAAGCCGCCAAGACCGCGGGCTTTCGCGTCAACATCAATTGCACTTTGTTCGACGGCGCCGATCCTGCTCGCGTCGCCGCTTTTCTCGACGAGACCAATCGGCTCGGCGTCGAGGGCGTCACCATCTCGCCTGGCTACGCCTACGAGCGCGCGCCCGACCAGAAGCACTTTCTCAACCGCACCCGCACCAAGCAGCTCTTTCGCGATATTTTCGCCAAGGGCAAGACCGCCAAGGGCAAGGGCACGAAGGCCTGGGGCTTCTACCAATCCTCGCTGTTCCTCGATTTCCTCGCCGGCAACCAGAGCTATCATTGCACGCCCTGGGGCAATCCGACGCGCACGGTCTTTGGTTGGCAGCGGCCCTGCTATCTCCTCGGCGAAGGATATGCCGCGACGTTCAAAGAGTTGATGGAGACGACCGATTGGGACAAATATGGCGTCGGCAATTATGAGAAATGCGCCGATTGCATGGTCCATAGCGGCTTTGAGGCGAGCGCGGTCACCGATGCGTTCAACCATCCCTTGAAAATGCTAAAAATCGCGGTTTCCGGCATACGCACCGACGGGCCGATGGCGCCCGACATCCCGCTCGACAATCAGCGCCCCGCCGAATTCGTCTTCTCGCGCCATGTCGAGACGAAGATCGCCGAGATCGACGCCAGCGAAAAGCGCGCCAAGGAGAGCGCCGGCGCGAACTGACGGGCGGAGGATTGTGAGCCAATCGCCATCGCGCGCGCATGGTGCGCGCGCTGGATGACGGAAGCCGGCGCCGTCAGGCGCCGCCGAACCGTTGCATGGTCAATCGCGCGGCAGACTGTCCCGAACGGATCGCCCCCTCGATCGTCGCCGGCAAGCCATTCTGCACATAATCGCCCGCCAGCAGCAAATTCGACCATTTCGTTTCCGCGGTGGGGCGGCGCGCGTCCTCCTCGGGCGAAGCGGCGAAAGTGGCGCGCCGCTCCTTGATCACGCGCCAGGACGGCAAATCGTCGGAAAGACCGGTGAGCCCCGCGACTTCGCGCCAAAGGTCGGCGGCCAGTTGTTCGCGCGGCAGATCCATCATGGCGTTGGCGTCGCTGACCGTCACCGAGAGACGGTCGGGATAGGCGAACAACCATTGCACCTTCGCATTGACGACGCCAAGAATGGGCGGCGTGTTGGCCGGCGGGGCGACGTTGAAATGGGCGTTGAGAATGGCGTTGAAAGTCAGCGGCGTCGAGATGTTGGGCGTCAATGTCGCGGCGATATGGGCGGGCGCCGCCAGCACGACCATGTCCTGCGGACCAATCGCAATCGAATCATGCTCGAACTCCAACGCGGCCACGCGATCCCCGGCGAAATCAAACGCGCGCAAGCGCCGTTCGAACCGCACCTGCGCACCGTTTCGGCGCAACAATTTCAGCGCGGGATCGACGAAGGCGCGCGACAGGCCGTTGGCGGCCACCAGCGGATGGCAGGCGCGCCCGCCGCGCGCCAATGTCTCACGCAGGATCGTCGCGGCGAGCGCGGCGGAGCCGCCGCGCGGGTCGGTATTGAGCGCCGCGAGAAAATATGGCCCCCAGAGGCGCTCGTATAGCGGCCCCGAACATTCCATGACGTCGCTGACCTTCGCCTGCCTGGAAGCGCGCAGAAGCCGCGCAGCGGACAAATAATCAACGGGGCGGGTGCGCGGCACGCGACGGCTTTCCAGCAGCAGCCACCACGGCAGCCGCCCTTCGTTGGGGCGCAGCGTCCAGCGCTCGCCGCTCGCCATATCGGCGAAGGCGATCTCGCAGCGCTTGGGCCCGCGCAATTCCTGGCGCGCGCCGATGGCGTCGAGATAGGAGAGCGCCGAATCATTGCCCGACAACAACAAATGATTGCCGTTATCGATCGTCATGCCCAAAGATTCGTCGAAATAGGAGCGGCACCGACCGCCCGCCTGCCGCGCCGCCTCATGCACGATAATATCGAACGGGCTCTGGCCAAGCGCGACGGCCGTCGAAAGCCCCGCAAGTCCAGCCCCGATGATATGGATGACCGGACGCTGCATTAAAAAAATCCGTAGCGTAGAAGCGCGGGCGCCAGACGCACGAGCGAGACTTTCACCGGCGCGCGCGGCGGCGCGAAGCCGCGGCGGAGGAGACGTTCGAGAATGGCGCCATAGGCCGCCGCCATCAGGCGCGGCGCGCGCACGGCCGCGCGGGGACATTGATCCATGACATTTTTCGCGAGGCGAAACCGCCTCTGCGCTTCCTCGATCACCGGCTGCGCCGCGGCGCCAAGCGCCGGCGAGGCGAGCACGAGCGCCGGATCGCTGTCGGAAATGCCCGCCTTGTCCAACGCCTCGCGCGGCAGATAGAGGCGCCCGAGTTCTTGATCCTCATCGAGATCGCGCAGGATATTGGTCAATTGCAAAGCGCGACCAAGATGTTCGGCGAGAGGTTCGCCGTCGCGCGCATCGAGGCCGAAGATGCGCGTCGATAGACGACCAACGGCGCTGGCGACGCGGTCGCAATAAAGATCGAGCGTCAACCAATCGGGCGCTCTGATGTCGGCCGCCACATCCATGTCCATGCCATCGATGATGGCGAGAAAATCCACGCGCTGCAGGTCATAGGCTCGAATCGTTCGCGCGAGCCCTTCGAGAGCCGGCGGCGGATGGCCGGCGAAGACTGCATCGACATGGTCCCGCCATGCCTGCAACTCGCTGTGGCGAGGTTCTCTTGCACGCGCGCAATCGTCGGCGATGTCGTCGACCGCGCGGCAGAATCCGTAGATATCAAACATCGCCTGCCGCTTGTGTTGCGGCAATACGCGCATCGCAACATAGAACGAACTGCCGCGCGGCGCGGGCAGGCTCGGCGACGGCGCGTTCATTTGCTTCTCGCCCCGGCCGGCGCGAGCGCGCCTTCGCCCCTGGCCCGTGCGATTGCGCCCTGCGCGGCGCCGATCAGTCCCGTCCACACGAATACGGCCTTGCTCGGGTGGACAGGCTCGCTCAGAGGATCATATTTCATCAGGCGGTCGACATTGGCGCGCGCAAGACGGACGATCGCGCCGATCTCGCAAGCGAGCCGCCAATCGCCGACGCGCGCGTCGAGACCCACGCCCTGATCGAGCAGCGCACCGGACTTTTGCGCGAGATCAACGATCGCGGCGCGCAATTCAGGAGAGGCGCGCGGCGCCTTAAGGTCAGCGACGCTCGCGCCAGCGCGCGCGAGCGCATCCTCGGGCAGATAGACGCGGTCGAGCCGGGCGTAATCCTGCGCACAATCCTGCAGATGGTTGATGACCTGCAGACTCGCGCAAATGGCGTCGCTGGCCGGCCACAGCGCCGGGCTTTGGCCATGCACGTCGAGCACGAAACGCCCGACCGGCATTGCCGACAGCGTGCAATAATCCATCAGATCCTGCCAGTCGCGATAGCGGTTTTTGGTGACGTCGAGGCGAAAGGCGGCGATGAGGTCATGCGCGTGTACGGGACTTAATTTGTGCGCGGCCAGCGTCTCACGCAGGACACGCCCCTCAGGTTCCGCATCGCCGCGCGCGCCGGCGAGACTCTCGTCGAGCGCCGCGAGCTTGTCGAGCTTGTCCTGCGGCGCGAGATCGGGATGGTCGGCGACATCGTCGGCTTTGCGCGCGAAGCGATAGAAGGCGATAATGATGGCGCGAAAGCGGGGCGCGATCAGGCGCGAAGCGACGGGGAAATTTTCCTCGTTCTCCGTCTTGCTCGCCAGCGCGGCCTCCCCATTCATCGTTTCTCTCCGCGAGCGTTCGCCTGAACGCGTCCCTTCCACAGACCGCCGCGCCCGCGCCAATAGAGGTAGGCGGATCGGAGCGTGAAGGCCAGATAGGCCGCCGCGATCAGCGGCAAAGCGAGGCCCCATGACGTTGCGCGACCGTAAAAGCGCAACATCGGCTGGAACGCAAGCGCCATCGCAATCCAGGCGAAGAGGCCAAACAGAACGGCAAGGCCCGATGCGAACAAAGCCGCGAACGGCGCGACCAGGAAAGTCAACGTCATGCCGGCGACGACGCCGAGAAGCTGAATCGGCGAATAGTCGAGCTGCGCGTAAGCCGAACGCGCGACCATCGCGCTGATGTCGCCAAGCTTGGGATAGGCGCGCAGGCTGACGACGCCGCGCGTGAGCGCCAGCATGATCGGCCCCTGCCGCTTCATCAGCGCGGCGAGCGCGCAATCATCGATCAAGGCGGCGCGCATCGCGGGAAATCCTCCGGCCCGCGCCAACGCTCCGCGATCCGCCAACATGCAGCCGCCCGCCGCCGCGGCCGTGCGGTTGCGGGGATCGTCCACCCAGGCGAAGGGGTAGAGCATCTGAAAGAAGAAGACGAAGGCGGGGATCAGCGCACGCTCCGCCCAGCTCTCGCAGCGCAGCCTCGCCATCAAGGATACGAGCGCGCAGTCGCCTGCCTCGGCTTGGCGCACGAGCCGGCTCAAAACGTCGGGCGCGAACGCGATATCGGCGTCGCAAAACAGCAGGCGCGCCGGCGGCGCGGCGCTTCGGCTGACTTCTTCAAATCCCTGGTTCATCGCCCAGACCTTGCCGCTCCACCCCGCCGGCCGCGGCGCCCCGCGCAGAATCGTCAACCGATCGTCGGCGCCGAGGGCGTGGGCGGCGGCGGTTGCGACATTGCCGGTTCCATCGCCGCTTTCATCGTCGACCAGCACGATCGAGAAATGCCCAGGATAATTCTGGCTGAGCAGCGAGCCGACGCATTGGCCGACGCATTCGGCTTCATCGCGGGCGGGAATGACCGCCACGACATCGGGCCAGCGCGGCGGATCGGGATTGCGCCAGGTTTCGTCGCGTTCGCGCGCGCGCCAGAAACCGCCGCGCGCGACAAGCATGTAGAGCCAGATGGCGAAGGCGAGAGCGGCGAGAGCGAGACTCATGGCAGGCGGCCGTCCTGCCGGAACCAGGCGAGCGCATCGCGCAAGCCCTCGCGCCACGGACGATGGCGATAGCCGAGCTCGCGCTCGGCCTTGGCTGAGGAAAAGAACATTCGGTATTTCGCCATCCTCAGCCCGTCGCGCGTCGCGAACGGCTCCCGGCCGGTGAAATGCGCGATCGCCTCCGCCGCCAGGGCAAGCGGGAACAGCGGCGCGCGGGGGAGCTTCACACGCGGCGGTTTGCGGCCGACCATGGCGGCGATTTCGGCGAGCATATCGCCGAGCGCGACATCGTCGCCGCCGAGGATATAGCGCTCGCCGATCCGCCCCGTTCTCAGCGCCGCCAGATGCCCGCTCGCGACATCGTCGACATGGACGAGATTGAGGCCGGTGTCGACATAGGCGGGCATGCGTCCGCGCGCCGCCTCGATGAGAATGCGCCCGGTCGGGGTCGGGCGCCCGTCGCGCGGGCCGATCGGCGTCGAGGGATTGACGATGACCGCAGGCAGCCCCTGCCCGATCATTGCTTCGACCAGCCGTTCGGCGGCGATCTTGCTGCGCTTATAGGCGCCGATCGCCTGATTCTCGTCGAGGCCGACGCTCTCGTCGGCGGCCGCGCCGTCGCGCAGCGCCAATGTCGCGACGCTGCTCGTATAGACGATGCGCGTGACGCCGGCCTGCGAGGCCGCCTGCATGACGTTGCGAGTCCCCTCGACATTGGCCGTCATGATCTCGCCGGGGTCGCGCGCCCAAAGCCGATAATCAGCGGCGACATGAAACAGATAGCGCACGTCCCGCATCGCCGCCGCCATCGCCTTGGGGTCGCGCAGGTCGCCTTGCGCGATCTCGACGCCCTCGCGCGGCAGGTTGGCGAGCGGGCTCGTCGCACGGACGAGCGCGCGCACCGAATGGCCCCGCGCGCACAGCGCCGCCGCCACCGCCGATCCGACAAAACCCGACGCCCCTGTCACCAGCACGCGGTCATCACGACCAATTTCAACCGTCATGGCGCCCTGACGCCATGAGGCGCATCGTCCGGTCCGAGGTTAGCGACAGTCGATTCAAGCAGCGCCCTTTCCTATGAGGCGCGCAACCTAACAAAGACGCGGCGATCGACAAGCAGATTGTGCCGCCCGCCTGCGCGATCGGGCCATTATCTGGGCGCCGGCGCCCATTGATTTTGCATGACGCGCGCAAGGCGCGGTGTTGACTTGACAAGGCAGGAAAGCCGCGCAAGCATCCTGACCGATCGGTCAAGATTTGACTGCGCCGAAGCCCGGCCGGTCGGGCCGACGGGGGTTCGCATGACGACAGCTCAAGGGACAAAGGCGCCGGCGGGCGTCGCCGCCGGCCTTCTTGACGCGCAAACGCTGGCCGCCAATTTCGGCGACCTGCATCCGCCGCTCAGCCGCCATGAGGCTTTGGTCGAGGCCGACCGCTGCTATTTCTGCTATGACGCGCCCTGCCAGCAGGCCTGTCCGACCTCGATCGACATTCCGCTGTTCATCCGCGAAATCGCCGCCGAAAACCCACTCGGCGCCGCGCGCACCATCCTCGATGAAAATATTATGGGCGGCATGTGCGCGCGGGTCTGCCCCACCGAAACTTTATGCCAGGAAGCCTGCGTGCGCGAGGCGGCCGAGGGCAAGCCGGTGCGCATCGGCCTGTTGCAGCGCTACGCCACCGATGCGCTGATGGCGACGGGCAAGAATCCCTATACGCGCGCGGCGCCGACGGGGAAGAAAATCGCCATCGTCGGGGCCGGCCCGGCCGGCCTCTCCTGCGCTCATGCGCTGGCGGTCAGCGGCCATGACGTCACCATTTTCGAGGCGCGCGAGAAATCGGCCGGCCTCAATGAATATGGCATCGCCGCCTATAAGACGCCGGGCGGCTTTGCACAAAAAGAAGTCGACTTCATCCTGTCGATCGGCGGCATTACCGTGAAACATGGCGTCGCGCTCGGCCGGGACATCGATCTTGATGCGCTGCGCCGCGATTATGACGCCGTCTTTCTTGGGCTTGGTCTTGCCGCCGTCAACAAGCTTGGCCTGACCGACGAAGCCTCGCTCGCCAATGTGATCGACGCGGTCGGCTATATCGCCGATCTCAGGCAGGCCGAGGATCTGACCACGCTGCCGGTCGGGCGGCGCGTCGTCGTCATCGGCGGCGGCATGACGGCGGTCGACGTCGCCGTGCAGGCGAAGCTGCTGGGCGCCGAGCTGGTGACGATCGTCTATCGCCGCGGCCAGGAGCAAATGAAGGCGAGCGGATTTGAACAGGATCTCGCGCAGACGCATGGCGTGCTGATTCGCACCTGGTCACGCCCCGTCGCGCTGGAAGGCGCCGACGGCAAGGTGAGCGCCGTCACGTTCGAGCGCACGCGCGACGAAGGCGGCAGGCTGGTCGGGGCCGGCGAGACCTTCCGCCTCGAGGCCGATATCGTGTTCGGCGCGATCGGCCAATTGCTGACGCCCGCCTCGTTCGGCGGCGAGAGCGCGCTGAAAGGCAAGGACGGGCGCATTCTTGTCGACGATGAGCGCCGCACCAGCGCGCGGGGCGTCTGGGCGGGCGGCGATTGCATTTACGGCGGCCAGGACCTGACCGTCGGCGCCGTCGAAGACGGCAAGCAGGCGGCGCGTTCGATCGATGCGGCGTTGCGCGCTAGTCTCAAGAGCTGAAGGAGCGGACCATGGTCGATCTCAGCACCACTTTCCTCGGCATCAAATCTCCCAATCCGTTCTGGCTCGCCTCGGCGCCGCCGACCGACCGCAAGACCAATGTCGAGCGCGCTTTTCGCGCCGGCTGGGGCGGCGTCGTCTGGAAGACTTTGGGCGAAGCTGGGCCGCCGGTGGTTAATGTCTCAGGCGCGCGTTACGGCGCGGTCTACGGGCCCGATCGGCGCCTGATGGCGCTCAATAATATCGAACTGATCACCGACCGCGATCTCGAGATCAATCTGCAGGAGATCAAGGAGGTAAAACGCAAATGGCCAGATCGCGCTTTGGTCGCTTCCCTGATGGTGCCCTGCGACGAGAATTCCTGGCAGAAGATTCTGGCGCGGGTGGAAGAAACGGAATGCGACGGCGTCGAACTTAACTTCGGCTGTCCGCATGGCATGTCCGAGCGCGGCATGGGCGCGGCGGTCGGCCAGGTGCCCGAATATATCGAAATGGTGGCGCGCTGGTGCAAGGCGCATACGCGCATGCCCGTCATCGTCAAGCTGACGCCGAACATCACCGACATTCGCGCGCCGGCGCGGGCGGCCAAGGCTGGCGGCGCCGACGCGGTCTCGCTGATCAACACCATCAATTCGCTGATGGGCGTCGATATCGATGCGATGACGCCGATGCATGCGATCGAGGGCAAAGGCACGCATGGCGGCATGTGCGGGCCGGCGGTCAAGCCGATCGCGCTGTCGATGGTCTCGGAAATCGCCCGGGATCCAGAAACGCGCGGCCTGCCGATATCGGCGATCGGCGGCGTCACCACCTGGCGCGACGCGGTCGAATTCATCGCCCTCGGCGCCGGCAATGTGCAGGTCTGCACCGCGGCGATGACCTATGGCTTCAAGATCGTGCAGGAGATGATTTCCGGCCTGACCAATTACATGACGACGAAAGGCTATCGGACGATCGAGGATTTCCGCGGCCGCGCCGTGCCCAATGTCACCGACTGGCAATATCTGAACCTCAATTACGTCGCCAAGGCCGAGATCAATCAGGACCTCTGCATCAAATGCGGCCGCTGCCACATCGTGTGCGAGGACACCTCGCACCAGGCGATTTTCCCTGTTGTCGACGGCCAGCGCAAATTCGTCGTCAACGACGACGAATGCGTCGGCTGCAATCTCTGCGTGCTGGTCTGCCCGGTCGAAAGCTGCATCACGCTCGTCCATCGCACGCGAGGCGTCGATCCGCGCACCGGCCTCGCCTATGACAGACCGGCCGCCAATTGGACAAGCCATCCCAATAATCCGGCGGCGGTGCCGGTGGCGGGGTGAGGGGTGGGGCGTGGGGCGCATGGACCGCGGCGAACAAGTGAGTCGATCGAGATCAGCCTGAGCGTTTAGCAAGGCATTCGCGTCCCGCGGAACACGATTTGTAGGAACGCTCTGCGATCGGCAGCGCGCGCACCTTCTCGACGCGGCTCGGGCGTTTATCGTCGATGCTGGCGAAACAGTGCAGTAGCGCGCCAAATCGCGGACGCTCTTAGAACTCGCGGGGTTCGCGTCACGCAGTTCCTCAATCGCGATGCGCTCCCACATACCTTCCGCCATTCCACATCGAATCGCGCTAACTGGGTCAGGTCTTCCCGGAACGCCGGTTGATGATTGACATTCGTATTTTATCAACGATATATCGACGATTATTCAATTACGCGGCGGATGCGCCTGCCACGCAGGCGCCAGGATTAAGGCCGCTGACCGTAAGATTAGCCCCAGGGCCAAGCGCAATAATCTCACTGCATCATTTACCCGGGTGAAGATCATGTTTTTTGGTTTGCCAACGAGGCCCAATTTCGTCGCGGCGCGCACGGCGTTCAAAGTTCGCCTGTCCGCGGCGGTCCTCTTGCTAATTGTATCCCACTCGGGAACGGCCTTGGCTGGCGACCCCAATCCCGTCACCATGGTTCCGAAGGGCGACCCTGCCATGACCGCCGCTTTCGCCCATGCGGCGGCGGGGCTCGACGGGTTTCTCGCGAAATGGCGCACTCCGCCGCCGGGAGCGGATCGATTTGCGGTGAAGATCGGCCTGGTGGATGCGCCCGGCGCCCCCGGCTATGCTTTCGTGCTGCCGGGCGAAGGCGCCGCCAGCCAGGTCGAATGGTTCTGGGTGATCGATCTGCACACGGAAGGCGCAACCTTTTCCGGGCGAATCGGCAATGACCCCGAGTGGCTGCGCAACGTATCCGGCGGTCAGACAATCCATTTCACGCGGCAGGATATCGGCGACTGGATGTATTTCCAGAACGGCAAGATCATCGGCAACGCGACAGTCTGTCCGGCGCTGGCGCATGCCTCGGCTGAGGAGCGACGCCAGATGAAAGAACAATACGGGCTGGCCTGCGACTAAGTGGTGTCGCACTTGAGCCGACGCGGATGCGCGCCGCCTCGCTTGGCGATAAGCCTTCATTGATCTCTTGGAGGCCATTTTGCGCGGAAGGAGATTGAACTCAAGGATGCGCGAAGCGCACCGCCATTGCTAACAAGTTTACGCAGTCAGCAGGCTGACTGCTATGGGCGGCGACGGCTCCGCCGTCGTCCTTGACTTCAATCTCCTTCCGCGCCTCGCTCCGCCCAAGAAATCAATGAAGGAATCCGATCTCAACGTTCTTTGAGCGTACTCCGTCCCGGCGCCAGATGACGCCACCCAACGCGAGCCCGCTCTCACCAGCCGCCCCGCTCCTATTCCGCCGCGCGCAATTGCACGGGCGGCGCGCGCCAGGCGTCGAGCAAGCGCCGCCATTCCGGCCGGACGGCGGCAAGATGGCGCGTCTTGACATGGCCGTAGCCGCGGATTTTTTCCGGCAGCGACGCCAGCGCGACGGCGGTCTCGTGATTGGCCGGCGTCAGGCCGGCGATCAGTTCGGCGCATAGCGCTTCGTAGTCGGCGATCAAGGCGCGTTCTTCGCGCCGCTCGGCCGAATAGCCGAAAATATCGAATCGCGTTCCGCGCAGAAACCGCAAAGCCGCCAGCACCCCGAACGCTTTCATCATCCACGGCCCGAAGCGCATCTTTCGCGCCTCGCCGGTCGCCGGATCCTTTTTGGCGAGCAGCGGCGGCGCGAGATGGAATTCGAAGCGCAGATCGCCTTCGAAGGCCCGCGCGACCTGTCGTTGGAACGCGCCGTCCGTGTAGAGCCGCGCGACTTCGTATTCGTCCTTATACGCCATCAGCTTGAACGAATAGCGCGCGACGGCTTTCGAAAGACCGCCGGCGTTTGGCGTTCGCTTATTCTCGGCTTCCGCGACGCCCGCGACCAGCGCCTGGTAGCGCGCGGCATAAGCGGCGTTTTGATAGGAGGTCAGGAACGCCGCGCGGCGCGCGACGAGCGCAACCAGGCTCTCGTCGCCGGCGGATTTCGACTGACCCTCGCGATGGAGGCTCGCCTCGATGGCGGAAGGGTCGGCCGCCGCCGCGCGGCCCCAGTCGAATGCGGCGAGATTCATCACCACCGCCTCGCCATTGAGCTCGATCGCGCGGCGGATCGCCTCGGCCGACAGCGGGATATAGCCGGTCTGATAGGCGTAGCCGAGCACGAACATATTGGCGCCGATCGCATTGCCGACCAAAGCATTGGCCGCCGCGGTGGCGTCGACGAATTTCGCCGCGCCGCCGCTCGCCGCGCTGATCGCGCGTTTCAGCCGCTCGCCGGGCAGCGAGTAATCGGCGTTGCGCGTGAAATCGCCAGGATAGAGTTCGGCGCTGTTGACGACGAAGCCGGTCTCGGCGCCGCGCACGGCGGCGAGCACTTTCTTGGCGCCCGACACCACGAGATCGCAACCGAGAATGAGGTCGGCGTCGCCGGCGGCGACCCGGATAGCGTGGATGTCCTCGGGCCTTCGCGCCAGTTTGACATGGCTGAACACCGCCCCGCCCTTTTGTGCAAGGCCGGCCATGTCGATCATGCCGCAGCCCTTGCCCTCGAGATGGGCGGCCATGCCGATGATCGCGCCGATGGTGACGACGCCGGTGCCGCCGACGCCGGTGACGATGATCGAATAAGGCTTGTCGCCGATCTCGCGCCGCAAAGGTTCTGGACTTGCCGGCGCCGCTTTGGCCGCGCCGACCATCCTCTTTGGCTTGGCGCCATGAACGGTCACAAAAGACGGACAGAAGCCGTCAGCGCAGGAGAAGTCCTTGTTGCAGCTTGACTGGTCGATCGCCCGCTTGCGGCCGAATTCGGTTTCGAGCGGCTGCACCGAGACGCAATTGGATTTGACGCCGCAATCGCCGCAGCCCTCGCAGACGAGTTCGTTGATGATGACGCGCTTGTCGGGGTCAGGATATTCGCCGCGCTTGCGGCGGCGGCGTTTCTCGGCGGCGCAGGTCTGGTCGTAGATCAGCACCGTCGCGCCAGGAACTGCGCTGAGCTCCTGCTCGACCGCAATGAGATCGTCGCGCTGGCGCAGCGTCAGGCCGGCCGGCCAATCGGTTCCGGCTGGATATTTGCCGATGTCGTCGGCGACAACCACGATGCGCCTCGCGCCGTCGGCGGCGACCTGGCGCGCGATCTGCGGCACGTTGAGGCCACCCTCGTGGCGCTGGCCGCCGGTCATCGCCACTGCGTCGTTGAACAGGATTTTATAGGTGACGTTGACTTTGGAATCGATCGCCCAGCGCAAGGCGAGCGCGCCGGAATGATTATAGGTGCCGTCGCCGAGATTCTGGAACACATGCGGGCGTTTGGAAAAATGCGATTCGCCGATCCAATTGGCCCCTTCGCCGCCCATCTGGGTGTAGCCGTCAGTGCTGCGATCCATATATTGCGCCATGAAATGGCAGCCGATGCCGGCGTAGGCGCGCGCGCCTTCCGGGATCACCGTCGAGCGATTGTGCGGGCAGCCCGAGCAGAAATAGGGCGTGCGTATGGCGACTTCCCTGATCTCGGCGAGCGCGGCCTGCGATCGTCTGACTTTGGCGACGCGTGCGCTTAGCGCTTCGCTCGGATGGAATTTGAGCAGCCGCTCGCCGATCGCGATGGCGATGTCATTGGGGTCGAGCGCGCCTTTGACAGGAAACAGCCAGCGCCCGGCCTCGTCCTTCTTGCCGATGCAGACCGGTTGGTTGGGCTCGCCGTAAAGTTCCTCGCGCACCTGCACTTCGATCAGCGAGCGCTTTTCCTCGACGACGATGATCAGCGAGAGCCCACGCGCGAATTCGCGCAAGGCGGCCGGCTCGATCGGCCAGGCGCAGCCGAGCTTATAGAGGCGCAGTCCGAGTTCGTTGCAACTGATTTCATCGATGCCCAGATCGTCGAGGGCCTGGCGGGTGTCGAGATAGGACTTGCCGATCGTGATGATGCCGATCTTGGGATCGGCGCCGCCGGAGGCGATGATGCGGTTGAGCTTGTTGGCGGCGATCCAGGCGACCATTGCGGCGCGCTTATGCTCCTGCAGGCGCGCTTCCTGCTCGAGAATGCCGTCGGGGGTGCGAATGTTGAGGCCGCCCGGCGGCATCGGGAAATCGCTCGGCGCGACGGGAATGATGCGATCGAGGGAGGCGTCGACCACCGCAGTCGATTCGATGGTGTCCTTGATGCATTTCAGGCCGACCCAGACGCCGGCGTAGCGGCTGAGCGCCCAGCCGAGCGCGCCATAGTCGAGCACTTCCTGCACGCCGGCGGGCGACAGAATCGGCATCATCACATCGACGAAAGCGAATTCTGACTGGTGCGCCGTCGTTGAGGATTCAGCGGTATGATCGTCGCCCATCAGGGCGAGCACGCCGCCATTGGGCGATGTGCCGGCGAGATTGGCGTGGCGAAACACATCGCCACAGCGATCGACGCCGGGGCCCTTGCCGTACCAGAGCGAGAAGACGCCATCGAAACGACCTTCGCCCCGCATTTCCGCCTGTTGGGTCCCCCAGATGGCGGTGGCGGCAAGTTCTTCGTTGAGGCCCGGCTCAAAGTGGATATCGTTCGCCTTGAAGGACTTGGCGAGGCGGGTGAATTGCAGATCGAGGCCGCCGACCGGCGAACCGCGATAGCCCGAGACGAAGCCGGCGGTGTTGAGCCCGGCGCGGCGGTCGCGCTCCTTTTGCGCGAGGAGCAGCCGCGCCACCGCCTGTGCCCCATTCAGCAGCACCGGCGATTTGGTCAGGTCGAAACGGTCGCCAAGCGAAATATCGGACAGGGCGGCCGCCGGCGAATCTTTATGAACGCGATCCATGACCTCTCCCGCCGCCCGAAACGGGCGCATGCGGATTGGCTCCGCTTGGGTCTGAATCTGTGCCGTCCGACGGCCAAATGCAAGACGCGGGTTTCGTCGGGAGTTCGCCGAGGATGGATGGCGGCGGGCTTTAGATCGGCTCGGGCCCGCGCGAGATCGCCGCGACGCCGGTGCGCGAGACTTCGACGAGGCCGACCGGTCGCATCAGTTCGACGAAATCGTCGATCTTGCGCGGCGCGCCGGTCAGTTCGAAAATGAAGCTCTCGATCGAGGCGTCGATCACTTTGGCGCGAAACGCCTCGGCGAGCCGCAACGCCTCGACGCGATTCTCGCCCTTGCCGCGCACCTTGACCATCGCCAGCTCCCGTTCGATCGCCCTGACTGTCAGGGTCAGGTCCGTCACCGAATGGACCGGCACCAGGCGCTCGAGCTGATGGCGGACCTGCTCGACGACCTCGGGCGTGCCTGATGTGGCGATGGTGATGCGCGACAGATGCGTCTCATGCGCGACTTCGGCCACCGTCAGGCTCTCGATATTAAACCCGCGCCCCGAGAACAGGCCGACCACCCGCGCGAGAACGCCGGGCTCGTTGTCGACCAGCACCGACAGCGTGTGACTTTCCGGATTCGATTTGCCGATCGCGGAGGAATAGGGGGAAGGTGGCGGCGCGGGGGCGTTCATGCTTATGGTCCTTGCTCAGTCAGTGAAACCCTTCTCCCCGCCCTGCGGGGAGAAGGTGGCGCGGGGTGCCCGTAGGCAGCCGGCTCACACCAGCATCTTGCCTTTTTCGTCGATGACATTGCCGATTTCGACGCCCGCGTCGTCGCCGAGGTCGGCGAGCAGCATTTCGTTATGCGCCTTGCCCGACGGGATCATCGGGAAGCAGTTTTCCTTTTGATCGACGAGGCAATCGAAAATCACCGCCTGGGGGGTATCGATCATCTCCTTGATCGCAGCGTCGAGGTCGGCCGGATCCGAGCAGCGAATGCCCTTCGCGCCATAGGCCTCGGCGAGCTTGACGAAATCGGGCAGCGATTCGGTGTAGCTTTCCGAATAGCGTCCGCCATGCAGCAATTCCTGCCACTGACGCACCATGCCCATATATTGATTGTTCAGGATGAAAATCTTGACGGGCAGGCGATATTGCGCCGCTGTCGACATTTCCTGCATGTTCATCAGGATCGACGCTTCGCCGGCGATGTCGATGACGAGTGAATCGGGGTGCGCCATCTGCGCGCCAATCGCCGCCGGCAGCCCATAGCCCATCGTTCCGAGGCCCCCCGACGTCATCCAGCGGTTCGGCTCCTCAAAATGAAAATGTTGGGCCGCCCACATCTGGTGCTGACCGACTTCGGTCGTGATGTAGACGTCGCGGTCCTTGGTCAGTTCATAGAGCCGGCGCACCGCATGCTGCGGTTTGATGATCTTGTTCGAATTACGGAACGCGAAGGAATTTTTAGCGCGCCATTGATCGATATGGCCCCACCATTTGGCGAGCGCCGCCGGATCAGCCTTGGCCGCGCCGGTGCGCCACAAACGCACCATGTCTTCCAGCACATGCGCGCAATCGCCGACAATGCCGAGATCGACCTTGACATTCTTGTTGATGGAGGACGGATCGATATCGATATGGATTTTTTTCGAATGCGGCGAGAAGGCGTCGAGACGCCCGGTGATGCGATCGTCGAAGCGCGCGCCGACGCAGATCATCAGATCGCAATCATGCATCGCATTGTTGGCTTCGAAAGAGCCATGCATCCCGAGCATCCCTAGCCATTGCTTGTCGGAGGCGGGATAAGCGCCGAGCCCCATCAAGGTCGAGGTAATGGGAAAGCCGGTCAGGCGGACGAGTTCACGCAGCAGGGTCGAAGCCGTCGGTCCCGAATTGATGATTCCGCCGCCGGTATAAAAAATCGGTTTGCGCGCCTTGGCCATCATCTCGACGGCCTGCTTGATGCGGCCGAGATCGCCCTTGACCTGCGGTCGATAGGTCTTGTGCTGGATGTTTTTCTGGAACGTATAGGCGCCGCTCGCAAATTGAATGTCTTTGGGTATGTCGATCACGACGGGACCAGGCCGCCCGCTGGTGGCGACATAAAAGGCTTCATGCAGGATGCGCGGCAGATCCTCGACGCGCCGCACGAGATAATTATGCTTTGTGCAACTGCGGGTGATGCCGATCGTGTCGCATTCCTGAAAGGCGTCCGAACCGATGAGATGGGTCGGCACCTGACCGGTGATGCACACGAGCGGGATCGAATCCATTAAGGCGTCGGTGAGGCCGGTGATCGCATTGGTCGCGCCCGGTCCCGAGGTGACGAGCAGCACGCCGACTTTTCCGGTCGAGCGGGCGTAGCCTTCAGCCGCATGGGCGGCGCCCTGTTCGTGGCGCACCAGCACGTGACGCAATTTGTTCTGATGGAAGATTGCGTCATAGATCGGCAGCACCGCGCCGCCGGGATAGCCGAACAGAACGTCGACGCCCTGATCCTTGAGCGCCTCGACGACCATTTCCGCGCCGGTCATCTGTTTCGACATATCCGTGCTCCGTCGGTTCTTAGGGGATGCCGCGATCTTCCCATTTGGTTAACGAGCGGCTGCGAGGAATTTTAGGCAATAAAAAAGGCCCTCTCGGGCCTTCGGGTAGCGCCAGATTCGGGATCGCAAGCCCTATGCTTGTCCCGTCTCCAGCGCCGTCGATACGATAAGGATCAAAGCCACAGTCTCACCCGCCCAAAGTCCAACACGCCGGCAAACTAGCGGCGTGCTTGGCAGGCGTCAAGAGTTTTTCGCTCCTGCGACGATAGCGTGACGCACGGTTTTTCTTGGGCCGCGGCGACCTCGAGGCGTCAATTGTTGCTTGACATTGATATTTTATCGACGATATACCGACATTAATCGCACGCATAACGCCAATCTGTGATGCTTGGCATCGACGACCAAGATATCCAGACGATCGCCACGAACTTGAGCGCCGATTTCATAGAAGAGAGAGTTCCGAAGACGCTCGGCATCCTGACGGATATCGGGCCTCAATCTGATCGCCATGCGTATTCGCGATATCAAGAGGGTCAGAGAGATTTGGAGCGCTTTGATCGATGAAGGCGTAAAACGCTTTGACTACGTGTTCTTTGAAGAGGGTGCTCGCCGAAACCAGATCGACGCCATTCGTGAGAAAGCGATACAGAGTATTCACTCTAGCAAAAATGCAATCGCGCGCGGTTTTTCTTTGAATAGCTGTAAAACTGGGGTAGCGCTGGGGTATATTGGCGCCAGGGCGAGGTCGGGTTGTAAGAAGGAGTTGAGAGTTTGAAGGAAGCCATAATGCTGGACGAGGTGGACGAGAGGATTGCGTGCGACGCCGCCGGCCCAATTGATTTGTCCCCACTCATCGATGTCATCGGTTATCAGCTTCGGCGCGCGCAGCTTGCCGTCTTCGACGATTTCATCCGCGCGTTCGCCGAGCACAATATTCGTCCTTCCCAATATGGGGTGCTGACGGCGATCGATCGTAATCCCGGCTCCTCGCAGGCGGCGATCGCGCAATCGCTTGGGATCAAGAAGTCGAATTTTGTCAAGCTGGTCGACGAATTCGAGCGGCGAAAGCTAGTCGTGCGTCATCAGGTCGCCTCTGACCGACGCGCCAATGCGCTCCACCTGACCAGGACAGGACAATCGGCGATCGAACAATTCCATACGATCCGCGCCGCGCATGAGGCGCGCCTCGACGCTCTGGTCGGTTCGCCAGCGGAGCGAAAGTTGTTTCTCGAACAGCTTTCACGCCTTTGCACTTTGCGAAAGACGGAGGAGGACTAGCGTCCTCACCCGTCGTCGCCGGCGATGGCGCGCGGCCGTCTTTCTCACTCAGCGCGCGCCGCCTCGAGCTTGATCGTCTTGGCGTAAGCGCCGCTGATCTGGATCGCCAGCGGGCCGCCGTCGGTCTTGAAGCGGATGCTCTTGTCGACGCCGGGACAATCCTTGCGATGGACGTAGCCCGATTGCTTGACGATTTCGCCGCCCTCGACCACGTCGACCCAGGCCCCGTCGGAAACCGTGACCTGATAGGTCGCGGCCGGCTCCGGCCCCAGCTTAACGATCGCCGCATAGGCCGGATTGGCCTTTGCCGCGCGGGCCGGCGCATGGACGAAGGCGACATCGGCCTGCGCGGAAAGGTTCACCAGCACCGGGGCGCCGAGCCTCGGCAAGGAATCGCCGTTGGCGACAGCCGGCAATGTTCCGCCAAACCGGCCCTGAACCGCCGATAGCGGCCATTTGCCTCCGTCACATCCGGCCCCCGCAGCCAGCGTCGGCGACGCGCATAAAGCCAACGGAACGATCAGGGCGGAAACATAAGCAGCGGCGCGAAACCGCGCGAGTCGACAATTCATAATAGCCCTTCCTCAAATAAATCTTTGCGTGCTCAAATAGATTTTTGCGTGGCGCACATAACACGGCGGCGGCGCGTGGTCACCTCACGATCACCCCTTCGACGATCGTCTCGATCACCTGCCGGCGCGCCGATTCGAACTTTCCGTCGTCGAGCGAGCGACCGTTCTCGAGGGTCGAAATCTCATGGGCGGCATTGGCGTAATGCTGGGTCGTCGCCCAGATCATATAGAAGAGATAGCGCGGTTCGATCGGCCGCAGCCTCCCCTCCCCGATCCAGCGCCGCACGACGCGACCGCGCGACTCCACCCAATCGGCGAGCGTCGTTTCGAGAAAATCCTGGATGACCGGGGCGCCTCGCATGATTTCGCTGGCCCAGATTTGCGACCCCAGCGGCATCGAGCGGGCGAGATCCATTTTTGCGCCGATATAGCGCGACAGCGCTTCGCGCGGATCGTCGCTCTCGTCAAAGCAAGAAGCGGCCGCCAGCCATGCCGTCAGCACCCGCTCGATCACGGCGCGATAAAGCGCCGCCTTGGTCGCAAAATAATAATGAAGGTTGGCCTTAGGCACGCCCGCCCGCGTCGCAATCGCCGCCGTTGTCGCGCCGCCGAAACCTTGCTCGGCGAAGACGGCCTCGGCCGCCTCCAGTATCATTCGCTCGTTTTCGGCGCGGATGGATAATTTTACCAACGGCTTGTTCAAAAAGAGGCCCTCGCGATTCCCGCCCCGATCGCAGACGCGGAGAGCCGGCCGGCGGCGCAGGTCTTTGTTTTCCGGTCTTCTCTCTGGCGGAAACGACGCCCGCTTCGCTCTGAAATTCCCATCATCGCGGCGCCCCAATTATCGGCGCCCTGCGCAAGATCGCGGCATTTGACCATTTGGTCAAATTCATAATAGCGTTGAGCGCATTTTGAGGGGAGTCCCGGGGCGATGTCAGACCTGTCGAATGTGCGCATCAACGGCCAGCGGCTGTGGGACGCGCTCATGGAAATGGCCAAGATTGGCGGCACGCCAAAAGGCGGCTGCAAGCGCCTGACCCTGACTGATCTCGACAAGCAGGGGCGCGAGCTATTCACTACATGGTGTGAGAAAGAGGGTTGCGTCGTCAAGGTCGATGAAATGGGCAACATGTTCGCCCGCCGCCCCGGCGTCCAAGATGATCTCGCTCCAGTGATGATGGGCTCCCATCTCGACACCCAACCGACGGGAGGCAAATTCGACGGCGTTCTAGGCGTCCTGGGCGCGCTGGAAGTGGTGCGATCGCTCAACGATCTCAACATCAAGACGCGCCGCCCGATCGAGATCGCCAATTGGACCAACGAAGAAGGGTCGCGCTATGCGCCGGCGATGATTTCGTCGGGGGTGTTCGCTGGCGCCTATACCAAAGAATTCGCCTATTCGCGCGTCGACGCCGAAGGCAAGAAACTGGGCGATGAACTCGAGCGCATCGGCTATAAGGGCGGCGAGCCCATCGGCGGCCGGCCGATCCACGCCTTTTTTGAATTGCATATCGAACAGGGACCGATTCTTGAAGATGAATCGATCGATGTCGGCGTCGTCACTCATGGCCAGGGTCAGCGCTGGTATGAAATCCGCCTGACCGGTTTTGAGAGCCATGCCGGCTCGACCCCGATGCCGCGCCGCAAGGATGCGCTGCTCGGCGCCGCGCGAATCGTCGAACTCGTCAATCAGATTGGCCTCGCCAAAGCGCCGCTCGCCGTCTCGACCGTCGGCATGCTCAACCCCTATCCCAATTCGCGCAACGTGATCCCCGGCGAGGTTTTCATGACCGTGGATTTCCGTCATCCGATTGACGCCACTTTGAGCGAGATGGACGCCGCGCTGCAAGAAGGCGTCGGGAAGATCATAAGCGCGATCGGCCTGACCGCCGATATCAAGCAGGTCTTTTACTATCCGCCAGTTCCTTTCGACGAAGGCTGCGTCAGCGCGGTGCGCCGGGCGGCCAAACACCTCGGCCTTTCGCACCGCGATATCGTTTCGGGCGCCGGGCATGATGCTTGCTACCTCGCCCGCGTCGCGCCGACTTCGATGATTTTCACGCCCTGCGTCGACGGAATCAGCCATAACGAAAGCGAAGACATCAAACAGGAATGGTCGACGGCCGGCGCCAATGTGCTGATGCATGCGGTGCTGGAGAAGGCGGAGATCGTGGCGTGAAAAGCGGCTTCCCCACCCAATTCTTGGAGAACTAGACATGTCGCTCGTCATCAAAGGCGGAACCGTCGTCGCCGCCGATCGCAGCTACCAGGCCGACGTTCTCGTGGAGGGCGAAAAGATCGCGGCGATCGGGCCCAATCTGAAGGGGGATACGACCCTCGACGGATCGGATTGCTTCGTCATGCCGGGCGGCATCGACCCGCACACC
Source organism: Roseiarcus sp. (assembly GCA_036513315.1). Lineage (GTDB taxonomy): Bacteria > Pseudomonadota > Alphaproteobacteria > Rhizobiales > Beijerinckiaceae > Roseiarcus. The sequence goes on along the minus strand of DATBZF010000098.1, from coordinate 46,168 downwards.
CATCTCGAAATGCCCTTCATGGGCACGACCTCCGCCGATCATTACGAGAGCGGCACCAAGGCGGCGCTTTCGGGCGGCACGACGATGGTCGTCGACTTCTGCATCCCCGGCAATGGCCAGCCGCTGATGGAGGCGTGGGCGGACTGGGATCGGCGTTCCAAGACCGCCTGCGCCGATTACGCCTACCACATGTGCATCACCTATTGGTCGGACAAAGTGCGCGAGGAGATGGGCAAGGTCGTCGAAAAAGGCGTGACGACCTTCAAGCATTTCATGGCCTACAAGGGCGCGCTGATGGTCAACGACGAAGAGATGTTCGCCTCGTTCCAACGCTGCGCCGAACTCGGCGCGATGCCGCTGGTGCACGCCGAGAATGGCGATGTCGTCGCGTCCCTGCAGGCCAAATATCTCAAAGCCGGCATCACCGGCCCCGAGGGTCATGCCTTGTCGCGCCCGCCGGAAGTCGAAGGCGAGGCGGCCAACCGCGCGATCATGCTCGCCGACCAGGCGGGATGCCCGCTCTATATCGTGCATACCTCCTGCATCCAGGCGCATGAGGCGATCCGGCGCGCCCGCGCCAAGGGCATGCGCGTCTATGGCGAGCCGCTGATCCAACATCTCGTTCTCGACGAGAGCGAATATTTCAACAAGGATTGGGAGCATGCGGCGCGGCGCGTGATGTCGCCGCCCTTCCGCGACAAGAAGAACCAGGACGATTTGTGGAACGGCCTTCGCGCCGGTTCGCTGCATGTCGTGGCGACCGACCATTGCGCGTTCACAACGGCGCAGAAAGCCTATGGCAAGGACGATTTCACCAAAATCCCCAACGGGACTGGAGGCCTGGAAGATCGCATGCCGGTGCTGTGGACTTATGGCGTCGGCACCGGGCGCCTGACGATGAACGAGTTTGTCGCGGTGACGTCGACGAACATTGCGCGCATCCTCAACCTTTATCCGCGCAAGGGCGCGATCATGCCGGGCGCCGACGCCGACATCGTCGTCTGGGACCCGAAGGCGTCGAAGACGATCTCCGCCGCCAACCAGCTCTCGGCGATCGATTACAACGTCTTCGAAGGCGTCAAGGTGCAAGGCCTGCCGCGCTTCACCTTGTCGCGCGGCGAAGTGCCATGGCGCGACGGCAAGATCCAGGTCGAGCCGGGACGCGGCAAATTCGTCAGGCGCGAACCTTTCCCCGCCGAGGCGCGCGCGCTGGCCGCCTGGAAGCAGCACACCGCAGCCAAAGGCGTCGCGCGATAATATGCTGAGCCCGCTCGCCACCAATGACCAGGCCAGCGTTGGCGCGCGGGTGATCGATGTCGCCGATCTGTCGCTCAGCTTTGTCACCGCCGATGGGCCGGTGCAGGCGCTGAGCGGTATCAACCTGGCGGTCGAGCGTGGGGAATTCATCTCCTTCATAGGTCCATCAGGCTGCGGCAAGACCACGCTTCTGCGCGCGATCGCCGACCTGGAGGCGCCGACCAAAGGCCTCATTCGCGTCAACGGCATGAGCCCACAAGAAGCGCGCGCCAACCGCGCCTATGGCTATGTGTTCCAGGCGCCGGCGCTCTATCCCTGGCGCAGCGTGGCGCGCAATATTGCGCTGCCGCTCGAGATCATGGGCTATCCCAAGGCCGATCGCGACGCGCGCGTCGCCAGGGGTCTCGAGCTCGTCAACCTGACCGGGTTCGGCAAGAAATTTCCCTGGCAATTGTCAGGCGGCATGCAGCAGCGCGCCTCGATCGCCAGGGCGCTGTCCTTCGACCCCGACCTGTTGCTGATGGACGAGCCATTCGGCGCGCTCGACGAGATCGTTCGCGACAAGCTCAACGAGCAATTGCTGCGTCTTTGGGACGTGACGAAAAAGACTGTCTTGTTCGTCACCCATTCGATCCCGGAAGCGGTGTTCTTGTCGACGCGCATCGTCGTGATGTCGCCGCGCCCCGGGCGCATCCATGACGTCATCGCATGCGGTTTTCCGCGCGACCGCACCCTCGACATCCGCGAGACGCCGGAATTTCTGGAAGTCGCCAACCGCGTCCGGCACGGCTTGCGCGAAGGGCATTCCTATGAGGATTGAGCGCGCTTCTTTCCTTCTCTTGGACCCCGGCGCGCGCGCATGAAGAGCGTCCTTCCCGTCACCATCGTCGTCGCAGCACTGCTGGCGGTCTGGTACGCCGGTGCGATTTTCATGAACACGCCGATCCAGCGCGATTTCTTCGCCAATTCCGGCGTCACTGATTATTCGCTTGGCGATCTGGCGCTGGCCGACCTCAATATGGAGCGCCCGAAACTTCCCGCGCCTCATCAGATCGTCGCCGAACTCGACAAGACCGTGCTGGAGACCGCGCCGACATCCAAGCGCAGCCTTGTCTATCATGGGCTGATTACCTTGCAGGAGACCCTGCTCGGCTTTGCGATCGGCTCGGCGCTCGGCATCGCTTTGGCCATCGTCATCGTCAATCTGAAAGCGCTCGAGAAATCGCTGATGCCCTGGATCGTCGCCTCGCAGACGGTTCCGATCATCGCGCTGGCGCCGATGATCGTCGTCATTCTCAACCAGTTCGACATCACCGGCATCATCCCGAAAGCGGTGATCGCCGCCTATCTCAGTTTCTTTCCGGTCACCGTCGGCATGGTCAAGGGTCTGCGTTCCCCCGATCCTTTGCAACTCGACCTGATGCGCACCTATTGCGCGACGCGGGCGCAGACGTTCCTGAAATTGCGCGCTCCGGCCAGTGCGCCGTTCTTCTTCGCCAGCATGAAAATCGGCGTCGCCGCCGCGCTGGTCGGCGCCGTCGTCGCCGAAGTCACCAAGAGCGAGGATGGCGGCCTCGGCGCGCGTCTTCTGGCCGGCTCCTATTACGGCCAGACGGTGCAAATCTGGGCGGCTTTGTTCACGGCCGCCGCGCTGTCGGCGGCGCTGGTCGGGCTCATCGGCGTCGCCGACCGCGTCATCTCCCGACGCATGGGCTTTGCGCGATGAACCCGCGCGCCGCCGCCGATCTTGCGCCCCCCGCTTTGTTCGGCGCGGGGGTGCTGATCGTCTGGGAATTGGTGGTGCGCGGCTTCGGCGTGCCCGTCATCATCCTGCCCGCGCCGTCGGCGATTTTCTCACGTCTTGTTCACTCCGTCCCGACGCTCGCCGCCGATTTCGCGCAAACCATCCAGGGCGTCGTCGCCGGCTATTCCATCGGTTGCGGCGCTGGCCTCATCATCGCCATCCTGATCGACCGCTCGCAATTCCTCCAGCGCGGATTGCTGCCCCTGGGCAATCTCGTCTCGGCGCTGCCCATTGTCGGCGTCGCGCCGATCATGGTGATGTGGTTCGGCTTCGATTGGCAATCCAAGGCCGCCGTCGTCGTCATCATGACCTTCTTTCCGATGCTGGTGAGCGCGGTGGCGGGACTTGCCAGCGCCGGCGCGATGGAGCGCGATCTGATGAAGACCTATGGCGCAAGCTATGGGCAGACGCTGCGGCAATTGCGGCTGCCCGCCGCCTTGCCGCTGATCTTCAATGCGCTCAAGATCAATACGACGCTGGCGATGATCGGCGCCATCGTCGCCGAATTCTTCGGCACGCCGACCGTCGGCATGGGTTTTCGCATCAGCACCGAGGTCGGGCATATGAGCATCGACATGGTCTGGGCGACGATCGTCGTGGCGGCGCTCGCCGGTTCGCTGTTTTATGGACTCGTTGCGCTGATCGAGCGCAGGGTGACGTTCTGGCACGCGTCCTATCGCCAGAGAGACACATGATTTTTCAAAGCAGGAGGAGGAAGTCGATGAAGAAAGCTATTGTTGGATTGGTCGCGACGACGGCGTTGCTGGCCGTCGGCGCCGCGCACGCCGCCGACAAGGTGACGCTGCAGCTCAAATGGGTGACGCAGGCGCAGTTCGCCGGCTATTACGTGGCCAAGGACAAGGGCTTCTACAAGGACGAAGGGCTCGACGTCACGATCAAACCGGGCGGCCCCGATGTCGCGCCGGAACAGGTGCTGGCGGGCGGCGGCGCCGATGTCGTCGTCGACTGGATGCCGGCGGCGCTGGCGACCCGCGAGAAGGGAGTCGCGATGGTCAATATCGCGCAACCCTTCAAACATTCCGGTCTGGAGCTGACCTGCCGCGCCGAGACAGGGGTAAAGGCGCCCGCCGATTTGAAAAATCGCACGCTCGGCGTCTGGTTCTACGGCAATGAATACCCGTTCCTGAATTGGATGGGTAAACTCGGCCTCAAGACCGACGGTTCGCCGGGCGGCGTGAAAGTGCTCAAACAGGGCTTCAACGTCGATCCGTTGATCCAGAAACAGGCCGATTGCATCTCGACCATGACCTACAATGAATATTGGCAGGTCATCGACGCCGGCTACAAGCCCGACCAGCTTGTCGTCTTCAAATATGAGGATCAGGGCGTCGCGACGCTGGAAGACGGCCTCTACGTGATGGAGGACAAGCTGAAGGACGCCGCCTTCGTCGACAAGATGGCGCGCTTCGTCAGAGCCTCGATGAAGGGCTGGGCCTGGGCGCGGGACAATAGCAACGCCGCCGCCAAAATCGTGCTCGACAATGATGCGACGGGCGCCCAGACCGAGCATCACCAGCAGCAGATGATGAGCGAGATCAACAAGCTGACGGCCGGCTCCGACGGCAAGCTCGACCCCGCCGACTATGCGCGGACCGTCAAGACCCTGCTGACCGGCGGCTCGGATCCGGTGATCTCGAAAGAGCCCACCGGCGCCTTCAGCAACGCCGTCATCGACAAAGCGATGGCGAAATAAACCAGCGCGGCGATTTCGAACCCGCGGGCGCGGCGCAAGATTTTGCGCCGCGCCCTTTTTAATGCGCCGCTCCGGCGGCCGGAAGGACATTGGATGTCGCCGCTCGCAATCCTGTTTTCGCTCCTGGCTGTTTTCGCGGGGTTCATCTTCCCCTTTCAGGCGAGCGTCAATTCGCAGCTCGGACGCGGTATCGGTGGCCCAATTGCGGCGACGATGATTTCCTTCGCCGTCGGATTGACGGTGATCGCCGTCGCCAATCTCACCGCCTTTCGTCAAATCCCGACATTCGCCGATATCGCGAGACAACCGCTTGCCCTGCTGCTCGCTGGCGGAACGATCGGGGCGATTTATCTCGCCGCGAATGTTTTTCTCGCGCCGCGCATCGGCGCCGGCGCGCTGCTTTGTCTGGTCGTCGCCGGACAGCTTATGGGCGCCCTGGTCATCGATCGTTTCGGCCTGTTCGGCCTCGCCATGCGCGAATTGTCCTTCGGCAGGCTCGTCGGCGCCGCCCTTGTGCTTGCTGGCGCTTTGATGGTGCGGCTGGCGTAGACGTCGCGCGCCAGCCGCCGAGCTGTCCCGGCCGTGCCAATATTGCAACGACCGTTGCTGTAATCCCACAGTGTAGCCCACCCCGGCGCCTTATAGTGCTTGTATTGAGTGAGACCCTCTTTGATGGCCAGCTTTACCGTTCCCGCTTCTGGCGACGCCGCTGAAGACGCCGCGCGTCTGTTGCAACGGCTTGGCTACGTTGTCCTCGCATTGGGGGCGCCTTGCGCCGAAGCGCTTTCGTCGCGCGCAATTTATTTGTTTTTCCCCATCGGCATGGCGCTTTTGCTCGTTGCCGCCATGCTCAATCCCGTCAAAGGGGTCAGCGGACGCCTATACCAGGCGCTCTGGTCGCCATTGGGAATGGTCAGCCTTGCGCTGATCGCTTGGGCCGCGCTTTCACTGGCTTGGACGCCATTTCCGATTGAAGCGATGGAGCATCTCTTCAAACTAGTGGGAACCGCGCTGTTGGTCATCGTCGCGCTCGCCTGCTTGCGAGACAATATGCGGGCGGCAGACCTCTATTTGTTTCCGGTAGGCGTCGTATTGGCGATGGTCGCGATCCTGGCGCTGGCCTTCGCCGACCATGCGGGCCTGGGCTCTTATACCGAAAAGATTGAGCGTAGCGGCGTCGCGCTTGTCATCATGCTGTGGCCGGCGATGGCGGGGCTGGCGGCGCGCGGGCGCAACGGCTTGGCGCGGCTTTTGATGATCCTGACGGCGGCGTTCAGTTTCGCCATCGGCGCCCCTATCCCGGCGGCGGCGCTGTTTGTCGGCGTTCTCACGCTGTCTTTCGCGATTTCCGACATTAAACGAACGGTCTTCGACTTGGCTATCCTGGCCGCGGGAATCGTCATCCTCTCTCCGCTCGCGCCTGCGATTTCGCCGACGCTGTCGCGATGGTTCTTCCATGCGAAGCTTTCGAGCCTGTCGGGGCCATTCTTGTCGCTGGCTGGCGCCGCCGAGATTCTTCTGCACGAACCGTTCAGACTGTTCACCGGCCATGGGATCGACACCTCGATCCGCGGAATCAACATAGGGCTGGCGACCGTATCAGTCCCTCGCGTCGCCCTTTTCGAAATATGGTATGAACTGGGGATTATTGGCGCATTGCTCGCTTCGGCGCTTGCCTGGCTTGGGTTTCGCGCCCTCGGCTCCACGGGAGCCAAGATCGCGCCCTATCTGGTCGCCGCTTTCGCCTGCGATCTTACCTTGGCGTTTCTGGCGGACGATTTCTCACAAATGTCGTGGGTGTCTTTGCTTGCGGTGAGCGCAGTCTCCGCCGGCGCGGCCGCCCGCAGCCAATATCGCACGAAACGCCCTTCCGCCGCGATGCCGCAAGCGAGCCTGTGATCAACCGCCAGCCAGGGCCGCCGGCGCCGGCTCGCTCTTTTTTTGCGAATGGCCAACAGGCGGCCAGCGCGATACGATAGCCAGGTGGATTGCTGCCGACTTATGCGGCAGCGCCGCCTCCGACAGAACGAGGAGGTCAGCGATTCGATATCTGCGAGCAGCCTCGGCGTTGGTAGCCATAATATGCGCGGCAAATGTCGCTTGCGCCCAAGCGGCGCGTTCTGACGCGAGCGATGCGACGAGCCTGCCCGCCTCTCCCACTCGGGGGGAAGCGTCCGTAGCGGCGGAAGGGGTCGAAGACAATCCGACCGAAAGCGCCGACTGGCAGTCGCGTATCGCCGTTGCGCGACAGCGGCACGACGATTGGCTTGCGTGCCTGGCGGCGCGAAGATCAAAATGTTCGCAAACGCCAACGCCGGATCCGACGGAGGCGCTTCTCAATGACGAAACGCTCGTTGATGGAGACATCGTTTCGACGCCCAAAGGTCTAAGGGTCTTTCACGGGCAGCCCAACGCGCCACATAGTTGGGCCGACTTTAAGTGAAGCTCCGTCAGCGGGCGTCGGCGCCTCTCTGAGCCATCACAGCGGCGACCGGCTGTGGGACATTGCTGCCCGAGGGCTTCCCTGACGCACAGGAGAGCCTGCTAAAATCGGGGCGACCGCACCGCTGGTCATATGAGTCTTCCTCAGGATATGATGGCCCGGATCGAAGAGCCGGTGCGAAACTTCGTCTTATGCTGGGGAGTGCTAAAATCATGCGCGTGACATCCGTATTTCGTTCAAGTCTGATCGCATTGCTGACGCTTGTCGGCACTGCAATTGAATTCCCGGCATATGCCGACAGCGGCAGTATTTCTTTGAGAGTATTGAAGGCAGGCTTCGTCATCGGCGGCTCGGCAGGTTCCGGTTCGCTCTTGTTTCACGGCAGGCGATATGCGCTTGACATCGGCGGCCTCAGCTATGGGTTCACGTTCGGCGCATCCGAGACGCACTTCCGCGGCGTGGTGAGCCATATCCGCGGTCCATCTGATGTTGCCGGCGTCTATGCCGCCGGGAGCGTCGGCGCAGCCGTCATGCGGGGCGTGCAAGCGATCGTGCTGACCAACCAGAATGGCGCCGTGCTGAGCCTTACTGGCGATTCGGTGGGCGCTATCGTCAGCGCGGACCTCAACGGTTTGGCGATTACCGTAAAGTAGGCGCGAACCACCGGGCGGGGAGCGAGTCGAATCCGGCTCTACGAGGAAATGTTCTTTGCGACCGCCAAGGTTGCGAGAGCGGCCGCGGCGATCTGGTCTGGATCTTCAGCGCCAGCGATGACCTGATCGATGATTGCGCTCGCCAACAGCTGGCGCGTCAGTTTCCTGTTGCGTTCGATAAGTGTGGCCTTCGGCCACGCGGCCTCGAAGGCCTCCCGCATCAACTTGTTGAGGCGCGGCGAGAAAACGTGGGATTCGAAACGCTGAGGCATGGCGATGTCCCGATCGGGCAGTGGCCGGCCCGCGAGGAGCCTCCCGGCATTCGCGGCCCGGACCGGCGGAGCTCAACGCAACGCGCCCCGTCGGCCGCGTTTGAGAAACATAAAATTTATACGAAGTTACAAGGTTAATAACGCGCTATAGTGAACGCGCGCGGCGGCTGGTCCGGCGCCTGGCGCCGGGACTGGCCGACCTGGCGGTTAATCTCCGGCGCGGCCCCAGGGGTGGCTGGCGCCGGCAGCAACGGCGGGCGCTGCGTCTCAATCGGAGAAGCGCATGAAGGGCCGTCCCGAGCTGGGGGAATTGCGGGACGGCCCTAGCCGGCGCCTGGATACGCAACTCAAGGGCGGCCAGTTCCTTTACGGAACGGGCGCGCTATCGTTTCAGATTGGTTTGCGATAAAGCCGTCACAAATATCGTTCTGCCAGGGCGAGGCTGAGCAAGCCGGCAAGCGCCAATACCGTCAGTTCAAGATAAGCCGTCATGGCCGACCGGCTCCATCGCCGAGCCGCGCGTCCATCGCCGACATTCAGTTGACCTTGGAAGCCGCCGGCGTCGAATTCACAAACGGCGGCAGGAGCTCAATCATCGAGGCCCACGTACGACGATCCGCCTCAGCCGCAGCTTTCACCGAAGGCGTTACCCGAATTCCAATCGGCGCCGATCTGATCTCGGTTTTGCCTGCCATAGTTAGCTTTTGTTGGTTGACAGCAACATTGCCTTAAGTGTGATCGCGCTGGCAAGCTTGCGGGACCGTGCATGCGCTATGGCGTGCGCGCCGCTTCGCGCGCATCAATCCAAATTGCAACGGCGCAGACAGCGACAACGATGGCGACGGTCAAAACTACGATTGCGGCAAGCAATGGCGCCTCCGAATCGACGCTTCCAAGCGTCGACCGGCACAGTTAAACTGGTGACGGCCGCGAATGCTGTAGCGCCAGCGCCACAATCTCGCCATTTTTTGGCGTCGAACGGTTTTCACCGCCACTTTGAGTCATATGACATCGGAGCGCCCAAGTATCGCAACGGTTTCCGACAACTAGGGTCTCGGGACCTGTGCGCCGGAATTCCGGGTTTCCTTGATGGCGTCCAGCACCGACTGCGGATTGGCGGGTTGCGCCAATTTTTCTGCATCCCGGTCTATTCGATCATGAATATGCGGACTGTCTCGCCGGAATTCCTCAAGCAACTGGATCACCTTGGCGGTCTTTTGTTCGCTCAAGATAGCCAGTTCCAGCGTCAGCAGTTCTCGATGCTTGTTCATGGCGTCCTCATGCTTCTGGGCGCCGAGAATGAGAAAGACCATGAACAGAGATATCAAAGTCATCGCACCCTGCAGCCCCTGAAACGGCGGCGGATCGGGCGCGCGATATCCAAATGACGCCGCAAGCAAATTCGCGACGATCCAACAGGCAATCGCCACCGCGAGGCCGCCGGCGACCGCGGGTTGACCCAGGAAAGCAGTTATATAACCGACGGCGCGCTGCAGGAATGTCGCATTCTCTTGGTGCTCTGAATGAAGCCGGGCCATAGATCGAATCGTTTCATCGACATGGTCGGCGAGATCGACCGGTGCGTCGTCCGTTTTATTCATTCTCCTGCTCCCACGCTCGGCGAAGTCTCCAGCAACCTGAAGTAAGATCGGCCCGCTCGTCTCAACATCACCCGAGGCCCTGGGTTCCCCAACTTCCCCGCGTTCGTGGCCCCGAAGCTGAGGGGGCGTTTTTCCATCCCGTAACAAAGCATCGAACGACCTGCAGTGTGGCTCCCGCCACAGCTGTCGCCACCGGATGCAGGCATGTTCGGCTCAACGGGGAGAACAGAAATGACTATCGACGCTTGCTTGACGATCGGCTTAGTCGCTTTTTTTAAGCAGTCCCAGGTCGCGGTTACCTAAAAACCTTGCCTCGGTCCAACAGTTGCGTTGCTCCGGCCGATCCAACGAGGACTGTTCCACAATGGCGCAACCTCCGATCCAATTTCCCGGCGAGGCGATTGGCGTGTCGAGCGCACGCGAAATTGTTGCTTTCCGGGACGAGATACAACGAACTTCTCGCGCGCCGAGTCCACAGCCGACTTGGCAGCCTGGACCATTCAAACCATTCCTCGAGATAGGTCTATTTTGGATCGCCGCGCTGGCGTGCCTTGTGGCGTTCTCAATCTGGGCGCTTTGAGGAATTCGACGATGGCGCGCTCTAGCGCCTTCACCTGGGGCTGCTGAGACCCGAGTGTCGGAAGCAGGCAGGTTATCGCGCTGGCGCGGTCGCGCTCTCCTTGAATTCTCGCGCGTTCGATCGTTTTCGTCGTCAACCGGAGATCAATGGCGTCCGTAAGATTTGAACGGTTTAAGCGGGTCTGTCCGTAACGCAAAGGTTCTACTGTGCGCGGTGAACGACGTTCGATCGTCGGGGGACGGATTATGCCTCGGTATTTCGCAGTTGTATTCGATAGCCCTCTCGGTGGGGTAATCGTGAATTTCCCCGATTTTCCCGAATGCGTGGCCTTCGCGCCCACATCGGAGCTGTCGCACGCCGCCGCGGCTCGGGCCCTGGGCGACTTTATCAATCACCTTCGTGCGACGAGTGAGACGATCCCGCAACCGTCTTCCCACGAACTGCTTCGCCTCGACCCGCAAAACATTGGCTGCGAGTTGATACTCGTCGAAGCTCTTACGCCAACCACGATCGCATCTCCGAGCTGCACCGGGTAAATCTCGAACGGTTCGGCCCGGAGCGAGCCGCCCTTTGCGCTGGTTTGCCAACGCTGCGATCGACAACGTCATTCGACGCACGCGTTTCTATTCGCGACGTTCGCGCCTGTGGTGCGCCGCGGGACCATCGTTCCGACGAGGCCCTATGGTCGAACGCCGAGGTTCTTAGCCTGATCGATCGCCATTTCGATTATTTGCGCGGCGGTTGTAAGCTCCGCGACGCGATCGTCGGCAGCAGCGGTCGTATCGGACGGCTGATTGACCGCTGCTTCCTCCTTGCCTGTCGAGATGAGATTGGCGGCAAGCAAGAAAGCGGACCCCAGCGTGATCAGGGCAAGCAGAGTGACCTTGCGTTGATCAACAACTCGATCCGTCTCCGTCTTTGCTTGGCCCAGGCTCAAAAAATTCTGCTGGAGCGCGCTCATGAGAGAGTTAGCTTGGTCCATCGTCGATCGCTCGAAATCATCGACGCTTGTGTAGGTAGCGACAGAGAAATCCTTTCGAGCCGTATCGATAAGAGCGGCGTATTTGTTTCTGGTTTCAGAATAGTCGATGACTTTGGCGCGTGCGAGTTCACCGATCATCGCGCGTACGGCGTTAGAACGGTCGAGCAGCGAAAGCTGGTAGAGATTGGATATTTGAGCTCGAGTCGCATCATCTGTCGCCCCGAATCCAACCGAGCTGAGCGCATAAACCAGGGACGTCTGTTGTTGGAAAAGCAGATATTGCGCTTGCGCGTTCTTCAGCGTGTCGATTTTTGCGACCATGTCCTTCGATTGTTGGTCGAACCACGCACTCCGGTCTTGCATCGTATCGACGTAGAAATGGGAGCCTAGCGATCCGAGGATCGTGAGAACGAAACCGATGAGTATGGCCAGCCGTTTGGCGGTCCAATAGCGCCAAACGAGCAGAGTGGACGGCGCTAGAGACGGCATCGCGTAAACTCGATGAGGCGGGAGAAATCAGGAAAATCTTTCATGCAAGCCGACTAGGGGTCGCGGCGATGCGCGCGCGCGTTTCGGCAAGAGCCGCAGTAAGCAGGGCAATCGCGGCCTGCCGCGGATCGATGGGGGCGCGTGGCGGAATTGGCGGAGAGCGATTGGACGCCTTCAGGGTTGCAATCAGTATAAGGAGCGAGCCGAAAGACGAAACAATCAGAATAAGGAGCCCGCGCCAGTCGGATTCCGCGATTGCCGGGGCTCGCAACCGCTGAAGCGCAAGGATGCGCATTCGATCCGAACTCTGGTCTTTAATGGCTCTGGACGTCATGTCGGCGTCAAAGTCATTGGCCGCCCGATAGTTCTCGAATGTAAAATTGCGATTTTCGGCATCGACGAGCGCCTCGTAGGCGCGCGATACGCTCGGGAAGTCGATTTCACCGGCGATGCCAAGCCCGGCGATGGTTGCTCGTACCCCATCATGACGATGAAGGAGGCTTCGTTTCTTCAGCTCTTGGAGGGTTTCAGCGGCGACGACGCCATCGATCGACCGGGGCTGGGCGATGAAGACCGCGCCTCCGAACTGTTTAGCTAAGTCATCGAGAGCGACGGCGTCGTCAATAATCATCATCCTGGCCCGCTTGGCCGCTATCTCCTGGTCGATCGCAGTGGCCGCCTGAATGGCGGGCTCGACATACGCCTGGCCGCCAATAAGGCTTACGATGGTCAGCGCGAAGCCCACAAGGATCGCTATCCTGTCCGATGACCACCAAGTCATCCACCGTCTCATTAGCCCCTCAAGCACCACGCCAGCGCCGCCCCGGTTCAGCCCCCGCACGCTTTTGCTGACGCCTTGGCGATCACCCGCCTCGGGTCCTCCGACACCGGTTGCAGCGCTTCTTGCGAGATGACGGCAACCGAAACGAGCGGGCCTGCGAGGTCTTTACTCGCGATTCTTCAGACCCTCATCATCGCAAAAACGCCGTTCGCTCCCGGAAAACGGGAGTGGCTGCATGATCCTCTGACGATCTCATCCGTGCCCAGCGCACCGTGAAAAGTTGAGATTCCTGCTAGATTGGGCGCGTTGGTGAAGGACGTACGGCAAGTCATGTCCACGTTAGCGCCGCTGATTACCCCGATTGCCGAGCATCCGCCATTTGGTCCTCGGCACGGACCCGCAAGCTGGTCGCCTGTCTGCTTGAGGTCGCAAATCTGCGCAAAGCTTATGAAGTTCCTTCCGGCTATTATTTGACCGCTCAAGCTCCATTTGCCGGAAAAATCAGCCTGCTGCGCCTGCGCGTTCTGGGTTGCGCCTGCAAGCAGCAGCGATGTTGCAACAATGAGACTTGTGGCCGCGATAGTCACCCTTTGGGTCATCCGCTCACCCCAAAATCTAGGCCTCGACATGGCAATTCGGTCGGGTCGGCATGACGCTAAGTCATCCGACGACCGAAGTCGACCTTGTGCTTGACGAGGCTCACCAGCGTCCTCAAAGGACCGCCACGATGATGTTCCGCGGCCCTCAGGCGATGCAGCACTCGCGAGAACGGCCTGGACTGGCGGATAGTTGGAACGGCGATCGCCGGCTCGACGCGTCAAAACGGATGGTATTGAAACATCCAGGTTTCGGTGAGCGTCTCGCCATTGGCCTGCAGGAAGCAGCGTAACTCGACCGGATCGGGCCCACTGACGCCGGCAAGATCGAATTGGACGCGCCAATGCCCGGGAACATCGTCGGGAACAGCTTCGACGAGTCGATAAGCCGAAAACGAGCCGCGCGATGCGTTGAGCACCATTTCCGGCATAACGCCGTACGGCAGTGTGGAGAGGGGACCGCCGAGGAATTCGACCATGAACTTGCGCACGCCCGCCGGACGCGGCAGACCGGCCTGGCCGCCCCGGCCGAGGCGCGTCGCCACGCAACGTCCGAGCTTGGACGGATAGGGCTCATCGGCGAGCCAATGCAGGCGATAATGCAGATCGACCTCGCCATTGGCGGGGATTGGCTTTTCGGGCACCCACATGGCGACGACATTGTCGTGGATTTCGTCGTCGGTCGGGATCTCGCAAAGCTGGATGGAGCCTTTGCCCCAACCCTCGCCCTGCGGGCCCGGTAAGGGTTCGACCCAAAGGCTCGGGCGGCGATCATAATTGACGCCGTCGAGATAATGATCGAACACGCGGTCTCGCTGAAGCAGGCCGAAGCCGCGCGGATTATTGTCGGAAAAAGCGGAGACCATGATGCGCGGCGGGTTGTTGAGGGGGCGCCAAAGCCGCTCGCCATTGCCGCTCCACATCGCCAGCCCGTCCGAATCATGCACCTCAGGGCGCCAGTCGATGGCGGTCTCCTTTTTGGTTTCGGAGAACCAATACATCGACGTCAACGCGCCGATGCCGAAACGCGAAACGGAAGCGCGCATGAACAGCGCCGCCTCAATATCCATCACCACGCCTTTGCCGCGCTTCATCACAAAACGATAGGCGCCGACGATCGAGGGGCCTTCCATCAGCGCGTAGAGGACGACGCTGTCGGCGCTTTCGCTGGATTCGATAAAGAAATTGGTGAAATCGGGAAATTCCTCGGAGCGATCCGCCACGGCGACGTCGAGCGCGACGCCGCGCGCGGAAAGCCCGTATTGCCTGAGTTCGCCGATGGAGCGGAAATAGGCCGCGCCGAGGAAAGCGACCCAGTCGTTCTTATGCCAATCGAGGTCGCCGTCGCGCGATTCCTGGATGCGAAAACCTGCAAAGCCCGCGCCCTCCGGCATTTGCCGCGCGATGGAATCGGCGGGCATGTCGAAATAGGATTGGTCATAGATAATCTTGCGCGATTGGCCGTCTTCAACCACGTGAAGATCGACCGCCTTCTGGAAAAACAATCCGAGATGAAAGAATTCCACGGGGAACCGGCCCGGACCGTCGGCGAACAGCGCATGGTCGGTGCGGAATGTGATCTTGCCCCATTCCTCATAATTAATCTTTTGCACCACCTGGGGCGCCGGGCGGGGCGGCCCGACATAGGGCGAGCGCGCCATGTCGCGGGCGCGCGCCTTCAGTCCGTCGTAGGAAAACGCAGCGGGCTCGGCGAGGCGCAGATTCTCCGCGGCTTCCGCGCGAAAATCGGCGACGGAGGCGAGGCCGGCAGCCGTCGCTGCCGCTCCTTTCAACAGGGTGCGGCGATCAACCATGTCGGACATGAGCATCCTTTTTGGAGGAAAGACGATTCACGGGCTGCTTAAAGCATTTCTCGGCCAAGTGAAATCGCGTTCGCCCAGGAATATACGGGCTGACAGGGCGAAGTCCTCTAATCGCGGGCTTGTTGCCTTGGAACAGCGCGGCGCCTATACCGATTAGAGGCTCGTGCTTTCGCGAAGCTGTAGCCGGATTGCGCCCGCCGATGGGTCCCAACGACCATGATTACCCGCCGATCTCGCCGATTTCAGCGGGTCTGGCGGGGCGTTGCCCGCGATGCGGCGACGGGCGGATGTTTTCCGGCTTCGTCAATGTCGCGCCTCATTGCGAGAATTGCGGCCTCGATTATTCCTTCGCCGATTCGGGCGACGGCCCGGCGGTGTTCATCGCTCTGTTCGGCGGATTCGCCGTCCTCGGTTTGGCGCTATGGACGGAGATCGCCTACCAGCCGCCGATCTGGGTTCATATGGTCATATTCCTGCCGCTCACTGTCATTGTTTGTCTGGGCCTGCTCAGGCCGTTCAAAGGTCTGCTTATCGCCCTGCAATACCGTAACAAGGCGGCGCCCGGCCAAATGAAGAACTGAAACGATGTCGACGGCGCTGCGCTCTTTGCTTTGGCCAGGATTGTTCACCTTGCTGGGCGTCGTGGGTCTGATTGGCCTCGGCGCATGGCAATTGGAGCGCCTCGGCTGGAAGGAGGCGCTGATCGCCGAGGTTTCGGCGCGCGTAGCGGCGCCCCCCGTCGATGCGCCGCCCGAGGCCGACTGGGCCAAGCTGGCGCCGGGCGATTATGAATATCGCCATGTCAGCCTGGCCGGAACCTATGAATTCGCCCACCAGGCCTTGGTGTTTCGCGCGCTGGACGAGCCGCGCGGCCGCTTCGGCGGGCCCGGCTATCTCGTCCTCACGCCTTTGCGTCTGGCGGATGGCGCCTATGTCATCGTCAATCGCGGCTTTATCCCGCAAGACGAGAAGGCGCGCTTCGCCGGTCAGAGCGGCCAAGGCCCCGCCAATGTCGCGGTGACCGGGTTGATGCGCGCCAGCGAGCCGCGCACCTGGTTCACGCCGTCAGACGATCCGGCGCGCGGCGACTGGTTCACGCGCGACCCCGGCGCGATCGCTGGCGCGCTGAAGCTCAAGCGCGCGGCGCCCTTCACGGTCGATGCGGATGCGGCGGGAAATCCCGGCGACCTGCCTGAAGGGGGCGAAACGATCCTCGCCTTTCCCAACAATCACCTGGGCTATGCGCTCACCTGGTTCGGCATGGCGCTGGCTCTGGCTGGCGTGTTTTCAGCCTATGCCTTGACGCGACTGCGCGCGTCAATGGCCGAAAATGGTGGGCGATACAGGGATTGAACCTGTGACCCCTCCCATGTCAAGGGAGTGCTCTCCCGCTGAGCTAATCGCCCCGTCCCCAATCAGCCGTGCAGGACCGATGCGAGAAGGTCGGCGGGGTATAGCGACTCATCGCCGGACGCGCAATCCCGATTCAACGCTTCGATTGACTTGGAGCCCGCGACATGGTTTTCAACGTCATGCGCTCCCGATGTGACGCGCGCCCCGGACGAATCATGACGACCGCGACATCGAAACGGCTGACGAAAACCCAGCCCGCCGCCCACAAAGGCGGCGCGACGGTCTAGTGTTTGCCCTCGGCTCCGGTTCCTCCCCCGGCGGGGGTTTGAGGGACGGCCCCGTCAGGGGCGACGCGGGGGAATATCGGCCAGCAAAGGAAATCGTGAGATGGCAGGCTTCAAGGTCGCAATCGTCGGCGCGACAGGCAATGTGGGCCGCGAAATGCTCGACATATTGGCGGAGCGTCGCTTCCCGGTGAGCGAAGTCGTGGCGCTCGCCTCGTCCCGCTCCCTGGGCCGCGAGGTCTCGTTCGGCGACAGAACGCTGAAGTGCAAAAATCTCGAACATTATGATTTCTCCGACACCGATATCTGCCTGATGTCGGCGGGCGGATCGGTGTCGAAGGAATGGTCGCCCAAGATCGGCGCCGTCGGCTGCGTCGTCATCGACAATTCCTCGGCCTGGCGGATGGACCCCGATGTGCCGCTGGTCGTGCCTGAAGTGAACGCCGAAGCGGCCAAGGGTTTTTCCAGGAAATACATCATCGCCAATCCCAATTGCTCGACCGCCCAGCTCGTGGTCGCGTTGAAGCCGCTGCACGATAAGGCGACGATCAAGCGCGTCGTCGTCGCCACCTATCAATCGGTGTCGGGCGCCGGCAAGGATGCGATGGACGAATTGTTCGCGCAGACCCGCGCGGTCTTCGTCTCCGATCCGGTCGAAGCGAAGAAGTTCCCCAAGCGCATCGCTTTCAACGTCATTCCCGAGATCGACGTGTTCATGGAGGACGGCTTCACCAAGGAAGAATGGAAGATGGTGGCCGAAACCAAGAAAATCCTCGATCCCAAGATCAAGCTGGTCGCCACCTGCGTGCGCGTGCCGGTGTTCATCGGCCATTCCGAGGCGGTCAATATTGAGTTCGAGAACCCGATCAGCGCCGACGAGGCGCGCGACATCCTGCGCGAGGCGCCCGGCTGTCTCGTCATCGACCGTCGCGAGCCGGGCGGCTATATCACGCCGCATGAAGCGGCGGGCGAGGACGCGACCTATATCTCGCGCATCCGCGAAGACCCGACCGTCGACAATGGTCTCGTGCTGTGGTGCGTGTCGGACAATCTGCGCAAGGGCGCGGCGTTGAATGCGATCCAGATCGCCGAGGTGATCGTCAACCGCGGCTGGCTGAAGGCCAAGCAGAAGGTGGCG
The DNA here is from genome assembly GCA_036513315.1 of Roseiarcus sp. Taxonomy (GTDB): domain Bacteria; phylum Pseudomonadota; class Alphaproteobacteria; order Rhizobiales; family Beijerinckiaceae; genus Roseiarcus. The sequence continues at coordinate 28,398 of DATBZF010000098.1, read as the reverse complement.
TAAGCGAGCGCCGGACCCCGACCGCCAGTCCCCTCGCCCCGCGAAGCCCGCTTTGCGGGGCGAGGGGACCAGGCGGGGCGAGGGGACAGGCGGCGCTCAAAACTTCAGCGCGTCTTTCAGCTCTTTGAGCCGGTCGAGTTTTTCCTGAGCGAGGCGCTTCTGGTCGTCGGTAGCGTCGGCGAGGTCTTCCTCGGCGTCCTTGATCTCGCCGCCGAGGCGCTCGGCGCTGAGTTCGTCGACCGGTATCGCCGTCTCGGCGAGCAGGATCAGGCCGGCGGCGCTGACGTCGGCGAAGCCGCCGCGCACGAACAGGCGCGTGTGCTTGCCCTGCGCCTCGCCGATATCGACGATGCCGGGCCGCAGCGAAGTCATGACCGGCGCATGGTCGCGCAAGACAAGGAAATCGCCCTCGGTTCCCGGCACCAGCACATCCTCGGCCTGGCCGTTGAACAGAAGCTTGTCCGGCGAAACGAGTTCGAAGTGAAAACTGGCCATGTCATTCCACCCTAAAGCCGACTGGCGCTGATCACGCGACTTCCGCCGCCAGCCTCTTGGCCTTGTCGACGGCCTGTTCGATGGTGCCCACCATATAGAACGCGGCTTCCGGCAGGCTGTCGTATTTGCCTTCGATAATGCCCTTGAAGCCCTTGACCGTGTCTTCGATCTTGACCTGGACGCCGGGCGAACCGGTGAATACGGCGGCGACGTCGAAGGGTTGCGACAGGAAGCGCTCGATCTTGCGGGCGCGCGCCACCGTCAGCTTGTCCTCTTCGGACAATTCGTCCATGCCGAGAATGGCGATAATGTCCTGCAAGGCCTTGTAGCGCTGCAGCACCTGCTGGACTTGCCGCGCCACCGTGTAATGCTCCTCGCCGACGACGGCGGCGGTCAACATGCGCGAGGTCGAGTCGAGCGGATCGACTGCGGGATAAATGCCCTTTTCGGCGATCGTGCGCGACAGAACGGTGGTCGCGTCCAGATGCGCGAACGAAGTCGCCGGCGCCGGATCGGTCAAGTCGTCGGCGGGGACATAGATCGCCTGCACCGAAGTGATCGACCCCTTGGTCGTGGTGGTGATGCGTTCCTGCAGCGCGCCCATGTCGGTGGCGAGCGTCGGCTGGTAACCGACCGCCGAGGGAATGCGGCCGAGCAGCGCCGACACTTCAGAACCCGCCTGGGTGAAGCGGAAGATGTTGTCGACGAAGAACAGAACGTCCTGCCCCTGGTCGCGGAAATGTTCGGCGACGGTGAGGCCCGACAGAGCCACGCGCATGCGCGCGCCCGGCGGCTCGTTCATCTGGCCGAACACCAGAGCGCATTTCGATTTGACGTCGGGATCGGGATGATGCGGATCGGCGTTGACCTTGGATTCGATGAATTCGTGATAGAGGTCGTTGCCTTCGCGGGTGCGCTCGCCGACGCCCGCGAACACCGAATTGCCGCCATGCGTCTTGGCGACATTGTTGATCAGCTCCTGGATCAGCACGGTTTTGCCAACGCCAGCGCCGCCGAACAGGCCGATCTTGCCGCCTTTAGCGTAAGGCGCCAGGAGATCGACGACCTTGATGCCGGTGACGAGAATCTGCGCCTCGGTTGATTGCTCGGCATAACTCGGCGTCGGCTGGTGGATCGCGCGGCGCGCCTCGGCGTTGATCGGGCCGGCTTCGTCGACCGGCTCGCCGATGACGTTCATGATGCGCCCGAGCGTGCCGACGCCGACCGGAACCGAGATCGGCACGCCGGTGTCGGTGACGTCCTGGCCGCGAACCAGCCCTTCAGAAATGTCCATGGCGACGCAGCGCACCGCGCTTTCGCCGAGATGCTGGGCGACTTCGAGCACCAGGCGCGCACCATTGTTGGTCGTTTCCAGCGCGTTGAGAATTTTCGGCAGATGGCCGTCGAACTTCACGTCGACGACGGCGCCGATCACCTGGGTTACGCGGCCGGTCGGTCTGTTGGCGTTTGCCATTTCTGTCGTCCTCGCTTCGCTATGGGCCGCCCATTCAAGCGCGGCTTGTTGGATCAGAGCGCCTCGGCGCCCGAGATGATTTCGATCAATTCCTTGGTGATCATCGCCTGGCGCGTGCGGTTGTAGCGCTGCGTCAGCTTCTTGATCATGTCGCCGGCATTGCGCGTTGCATTGTCCATCGCGCTCATCTGCGAGCCGTAGAAAGAGGCCATGTTTTCGAGCAAAGCGCGATAGATGCGCACGGCGACGGCGCTCGGCAGCAATTGGGCGAGTATCTCGCCTTCTTCCGGTTCATATTCATAGGCCGGCGCGTCCTCGTCCGATTTTTCGAATTCGGGCGGGATCAATTGCTGGGCGGTCGGGATCTGCGCGATCACCGATTTGAAGCGCGCATAGAACAGGGTGCAGACGTCGAACTCGCCGGCCTCGAAAAGATCGAGCACCTTTTTGGCGATCGGCTGCGCGTTGGCGTAGCCGAGCGTGCGCACCGCGCGCAGGTCGATGAGATCGATGATCTGCTTTTCAAAGGTGCGACGAAGCTGGTCATAGCCTTTCTTGCCGACGCAGATGATCTTGATCGTCTTGCCCTGCGCGATCAGCGCATTGGCCCGCTCGCGGGCGAGGCGCACGATCGACGTGTTGAAGGCGCCGCAGAGTCCGCGTTCGCCAGTGCAGACGAGAAGAAGATGGACCTGTTGCGCGCCGGTACCGGTCAACAGCCGGGGCCCCTCGGCGCCATCCGCGGCGCCGCCGGCAAGGTTGGTCAGCACCGTTTCGATGCGTTCGGCATAGGGGCGCGCGGCTTCGGCGGCGGCCTGCGCGCGGCGCAATTTCGCGACCGCGACCATCTGCATCGCCTTGGTGATCTTCTGCGTCGATTTGACGGAGGCGATCCGGTTTCTGAGGTCCTTTAAGGACGGCATCGCTAAAGCTCTCCACGCGCGTCGCCTCCCCCCATGTGGGGGAGTGTTAGGGAGGGGGTCGCACCGCCCTATCCTATCGAAAGAAAATCCTTTTGCGGAAAGGACGACCCCCCTCCCCGACCCTCCCCCATGAAGGGGGAGGAAGAAACATCAGGTGAAGCTCTTCGCGTATGCCTCGACCGCGCTCTTCAGCTTGGCCGATACATCGTCCGACAGGTCGCGCGAGGTGCGAATCGCTTCGAGAATCTCGGGGCTCTTGCTGCGCAGCGTCGCCAGCAGGCCGTCTTCGAACGGCTTGACCCGATCGAGCGGCAATTTGTCGAGATAGCCGTTGACGCCGCAATAGATCGAGCAGACCTGCTCCTCCATTTTGAGCGGCGCGAATTGCGCCTGCTTGAGGAGCTCGGTCAGGCGCGAGCCGCGATTGAGCAGGCGCTGCGTGGTGGCGTCAAGATCGGAGCCGAACTGCGCGAAAGCCGCCATTTCGCGATATTGCGCGAGTTCGCCCTTGATCTTGCCGGCGACCTTCTTCATCGCCTTGGTCTGCGCGGCCGAACCGACGCGCGACACCGAGAGGCCGACGTTCACGGCCGGGCGGATGCCCTGGTAGAAGAGATCCGTCTCCAGGAAGATCTGGCCGTCGGTGATCGAAATGACGTTGGTCGGGATATAGGCCGAAACGTCGTTGGCCTGGGTCTCGATAACCGGCAGCGCAGTGAGCGAGCCGGCGCCATGCTCGTCGTTCATCTTGGCGGCGCGCTCGAGCAGGCGGGAATGCAGATAGAACACGTCGCCAGGATAGGCTTCGCGGCCCGGCGGGCGGCGCAGCAGCAGCGACATCTGGCGATAGGCGACCGCCTGTTTCGACAGATCGTCGTAGATCATCAGCGCATGCATGCCGTTGTCGCGGAAGAATTCGCCCATCGCGCAGCCGGCGAACGGCGCCAGGAACTGCATCGGCGCCGGATCGGAAGCGGTGGCGGCGATGATGATCGAATATTCGAGCGCGCCATGCTCTTCGAGAACTTTGGCGAATTGGGCGACCGTCGAGCGCTTCTGGCCGACGGCGACATAGACGCAGTAGAGCTTGATCTTCTCGTCGCCCGACTGGTTGAGCGGCTTCTGATTGAGGATGGCGTCGAGCGCCACCGCGGTCTTGCCGGTCTGGCGGTCGCCGATGATCAATTCGCGCTGGCCGCGGCCGATCGGGATGAGCGCGTCGATCGCCTTGAGGCCGGTCGCCATCGGTTCATGCACGGATTTGCGCGGGATGATGCCGGGCGCCTTGACGTCGACGCGGGCGCGCTTGGCGGCATTGATCGGGCCCTTGCCGTCGATCGGATTGCCGAGCGCATCGACGACGCGCCCTAACAATTCCTTGCCGACGGGAACGTCGACGATAGCGCCGGTGCGCTTGACCGTCTGGCCTTCCATGATGTCGCGCTCGGAGCCGAAAATCACGATGCCGACATTGTCGCTCTCGAGATTGAGCGCCATGCCGCGCACGCCATTCTCGAATTCGACCATCTCGCCGGCCTGGACATTGTCGAGGCCATAGGCTCTGGCGATGCCGTCGCCGACCGACAGCACCTGGCCGACTTCGGTCACCTCGGCTTCATTGCCGAAATTGGCGATTTCGTTCTTGAGAATGGAGGAAATCTCAGCGGCGCGGATATCCATCAGCCGACCTCTTTCATACGGGTGCGAATTGAATTGAGTTTGGTTTTGAGCGAGCCGTCGACCATGCGCGAGCCAAGCTTGACGATCAGCCCGCCGATGATCGAAGGATCGGTTTTCACCGATATTTCGACATCCTTGCCGCCGGTCACGCCTTTCAGCGCGTCCTTCAGCGCCGCGACATGGGAATCCGACAGGGCGGCGGCGCTCGTCACTTCGGCGCGCGCGACGCCGCGATAGGAATCATTGAGCTTGTCGTAATCCGCGATCATGTCGCCGATCGCAAACAGGCGGCGCTTGGCGGCGACCAGCTTGATGAAATTGGCGGCGACTCCGGTAATGCCGGCCTTGTCGAGCAGCGCGCCGAGCGCCTTGACCTGATCCTCGGCCGAGAAGACCGGGCTGCGCACCAGGCGCTCGAGATCGGGGCTCTCAGCGATCATGCCGCTGAATGTCTTCAGCGCGGCAGCGACCTGATCGGTCGCCTGGCCCTCGCGCGCCAGGGAGAACAGGGCCAGGGCGTAGCGCCCCGCCATTCCCGTAACGATGTTTTCCTCTTGCGCCAATGGCTCAATCTTTCTTGGGCTCAATCTTGCTGGGCTTCGCCGCAAAATCCAGCGCCGCGACGCGGCCGCCAAATCCGGGGAACGAAGAGGATGCCTCGCGGCGGGGCCCGCGCCCCCCGGACCCCAAGGCGGGCGTTGCGTAACATAGGACTTTTGGCCGCGCAACCCGACTTCAGCCCCGCCACCGCGGCGCGTTGGGAACGGACGATTTGCCGCGCGGCGGCATCTGGGACCGCGACCGTCCCGGGCGCCTCGCGCGCTAGAAGCTGGTGCTCCAGCCGTTGACCGGATCGCCGCCAAGATAGGCGACGCCGTCGACCCTCAGACTGGCTGAATTGACGAGGGTGAGAATGCCGCCGGCGTCGTTGAGAAAGCCCGCCGCCAGCGGCAGGGAAAGCGGCTGGCCTGGCGCAAGTGCGCCGGCCGGCAGGGGAAGCGACTTTTCCGCATCGGCGAGGATCGTCCAACCGGTAAGATCGACCGGCGCATTGGTCATATTGGCGAGGTTGAGCGCGCCGGTTCCATCGGGCGCACGATGCAGCGAGGTGAGCTCCGCCGCGCGCTGGGGCAGCGGCAAAGGCGCGCCGAGGCCATTGGAAAAATCATAGCGCGGCGCTTCCGAGCCGGTGGCGCCATAGATGACATCGCCATTATCGTTGGTGTGCCAGGCCTGGGTCTGGAACGCCAGAAAGGCGCCGGTCATGCGCTTGGCCTGCACGTCCCAGATGAAACAGGCGCCGTCATGCCAGGTTCCGTTCTCCTTGACGCGCTGGTCGATCGCCTTGGGGTCGCCCTGCACCATATGGATATTGTCGACGCCGAAGGGCGTGTCCGGCGTGGCGCCGAACGCCGCGTCGGTCTGATGCGGATTGTCTTTGTGAAAGCCGTTGCCGTAAAAAAACACGTCGCTGCCGGTATTCTTGGCGACCTCCAGAATCGCGCCAAGGCGATGGACGAGATTGTCGTCCCCGTCGCCGTCCATCGGCAGCACGCGCATCGCGCTGGGATTGAACAGATTGCCGCGTTGGAAATCGAGCGCGCCGGCGGAATAGCTGCGCTCGACCTGCGACAGCCCGGGCGGGCGCGCCAGGATCGAGGGCACGATCGGATGATGGAAGTCGCTGTCGATCAGATAATAGAGATAGGACTTGCCGACGGGATCGCCGGGCTGGCCCTTGTCGGAGCGCACATTGATGGTGGCGAACCATTGCTCGCCGCCGACGTCGAGCAGGACCCACAGATGCGGATTGCTCGCCGGCGCGGCAGGCGCGAAGGCATGCACCTTGCCGCGCAGGCAGACATAGTTGATATGGCCCATGACGCCTCCCCCAAGCGCGCATCCGCCGGCGCCGCGCGAGATTAGGCCGGGGCGGCGGAGGCTGGCAAATGGGCGGCGGCAGAGGCGCCGACTTCAGGAGCCGGTCGCGCGATATCGGGAGCTTGCGATGCATATTTGCCCTAATCGCCGATCTGATATTGTGCGCATCGACAGGAGCCGACGATGGACGATCCGCACGACCTCCAGCGTTTCGTCGACGCGCAAGCGGGCGTCTTCGACCAGGCCCTCGCAGAACTCAGCGCCGGCGCCAAGCGCAGCCATTGGATGTGGTTCGTCTTTCCGCAGATCGCCGGGCTCGGCTTCAGCGCGATGGCGCAACGTTATGCCATCGCTTCAAGGCGCGAAGCGCAGGCTTATCTCGCGCATCCGCTGCTCGGGCCGCGGCTGATCGCTTGCACACGCGCGGTCTGCCAAGTTGCAGACCGCTCCGCGCATCAGATTTTCGGCAGTCCCGACGATCTGAAATTCCGCTCGTCGATGACGCTTTTCGCCACAGTCGCGCCGGAGAGGATTTTCGCCGAGGCATTGCGCAAATATTTTGACGGCCAGCCGGACGAGGCGACCTTGAAGGCGCTCGCCTGAGCGCGTCTCAGCAATGCGCCGTCCGCGATGGCGGCCGTGCGGGAACGCCCTGCCGGGCGCAGGCGTAGCGGATCTGGTTCAGCGGCAGATCGGCGATCTCGCGTAGGGACATGCGCTTGATCTCCGGGTGATCCAGCGGCTCCAGCCATTGGGCGCCATCCTGTTCGTCCGCTGAAGCGGGAAACGGCCTACCGAACAGGGCTTGAAGGATTGAGATAATCTTCACTGGCCAACTCGCGATTTATTGCGGCTGACCACCATTTCTGCCAATAATTCTGTCATTTCAATCCAGATTTCGACTGACCATATTTAGGAAATCTAAAGTGCCTGGACTCAATTCCGTTCACCTCAACGGCCTTCGCGCGGTCGAGGCGGTGGCGCGTCGCGGCTCGCTCCAAAAGGCCGCCGACGAACTCGGCGTTTCACCGAGCGCGGTGAGCCAGCAGGTCGGGCGCGCCGAAAAACAGATCGGCCGGCCTTTGTTCGCCCGCGCACGCGACGGCTTCGTCCCGACCGAGTTCGGCGCGTTGTTCGCAGCACGGCTGTCGGCGGCCTTTAATGAACTCAAACAGGCCGTCGCTTTGGCTGACGCCGCCGGCAATATTCTGGTGGTCTCTGTCGCGCCCGCCTTCGCCTCGCGCTGGCTGGTGCCGCGCCTCAGCCGTCTTTACGCGCGGCATGAGGGCTTCGCCCTGCGCATCGACGCCTCCTCGCGGCTGATCGATCTCAACCGCTCCGACGTCGATCTGGCGATCCGCATGGGCGACGGCCATTGGCCCGATGTCGAGGCCGAATTGCTGCTGCCGCAGGAAATCTTCCCGGTCTGCGCGCCTGCGATCGGCAAGCGGCTCATGACGATCGCCGACCTCGCGCAGGAATATGCGATCCGCGACGAAAGCAGCATGTTCGCGTGGGAGCGTTGGTTCGAATCGGCGGGCGCCGCTCCGGTTGCGCTGCTGCAAGGCGCGACCTTCTCCGACCCGCTGCTCTGTCTGGAGGCCGCCATCGGCGGCCAGGGCGTCATGCTCGCCTGGCAATTGCTGGTCGCCGATTGCCTCGCCGACGGCCGCCTGGTCGCGCCCTTCGGCATCAGCGCGCGCAGCGGGCTCGGCTATTATCTGGTGACGGCGGCGGAGCGCCGGCCGAGCGCCAATGTGCGGGCGTTCAAGCGCTGGATCGCGGAGGAAATCGGGGCGGACGGTGACGGATTTTGGTTCGCGGGGTGGGGCGGCCGGGCCGGACTTATAGGGATTGAGAATGAGTTTCGAGAGGCGAACTCGTGGGGTCTCGGTCGATTCCGCATTCGCCGTCCGCGCCTCTCAAAAACGATCGCTTTCGAGATATCGTGTCGCCTGGCGAAACGGAACCACAACGCGGCCTCAAGGGTGAAAAAAATGCCTCCATGCGAACAATGGCTCAATAACGGAACCGCGATCGATTGAGCTGCAGCTCACTAAATTGACAATATCGATTAACTGCATCGAGATAGCGTCCCCGTTTACGATGCGCACGCCCGCGCGAGAAGGATCCCCCTTTGATCACAATCGCCCGATCGCCCTCCCGATGACTGAGCCGCCTCGCTTCGCAATCGTCGGCGGCGGCTTCACCGGCGTGGCGTTCATCATTCATCTGGCGCGTCTCGTTCGAGGCCCGCTCGACATCGACGTCATCGAGCCTTCGGCCGCGCTCGGCGCGGGCGTCGCATATAGCGCGCGCGACCCGCGTCACCGCATCAACGTGCCGAGCGGGCGCATGAGCCTGTTGCCGGGAGAATCCTCGCATGCGACGAATTGGTTCTTCCAGCGCGGCATCCTGCCGGGCGACGGCGCCAGCACCGACGCATCTGGCAATCATTATGTCGCGCGCGCCCATTACGGCGCCTATGTCGCCGACACGCTGGCGCGAACGCTCGCGGCCGCGCCGCGTGTGCGCCTGCGCCATCATCGCGCGCGCGCCGCGCAGGTCGCCCGCGCCGGCGCGGGCTGGTCGGTCGCGCTGTCGAATGGGGAATCCGTCGAAGTCGACCGCGTCGCGCTCTGCTTCGGCCATGCCGTCGCCGGCCCGCCCTGCCCCATCAGCGACGCGGCCGCCGGCCATCCCGGCCTGATCGCCAATCCCTGGCGGCCGGACGGACTTGCCGCGATCGACGTGCACGCCCACGTGCTCCTCGTCGGAACCGGGCTCACCATGGCCGATATGGGCGCTACCCTGCTTGATCGCGGCGTTCGACGGATTACCGCCGTTTCGCGGCGCGGGTTGATGGCGCAGCCGCATGGAATCTTCAGCAGCGACCCCAACTTTCTCGACGGCGCCGCGCCACCGCGCACGGCGCTGGCGCTGCTCCGCCTTGCGCGACAGCGCGCGCGCATGTCGATCGATCAAGGTCTCGGCTGGCATCCGGCGGCGGACGCCCTGCGCTTCAGCCTTGCCCAGCTCTGGCCGGCGCTGCCGCCCGCCGAGCGACGCAGGATCGCGCGCCGGCTGCTGCCTTTCTGGGACGTACATCGCTTCCGCGTCGCGCCGCAGGTGCATCAGGCGTTGACGGCGGCGATCGCCGATGGCCGGCTCGTCGTCGAGAAGGCGGGCGTCACCGCGATCGACGCGGACGCCGGCGCCCTGGTCGTGCGCCTGCGCCGCCCCGGGGGAGCGCTTGGGGAGAGACGCTTCGAGGCGATCGTCCTCTGCGTCGGCCCCGACCGCGATCCCGCACATAATCCGCTGGTGCGGGCTCTGTTCGAAGCCGGCCTCGCGCGCCCCGATCCGGTCGGCCTCGGGCTCGACGTCGACGGCGATTCGCATCTCATCGCACGTGACGGAACGATCGAGCGCAATCTCATCGCGCTCGGTCCAATGACGCGCGGCACGTTCGGTGAAATGACCGGCGCGCCTGATATTACGCACCATATCGCGCGCCTGGCGGCGCTGATCGCGGCGGGCGCGGCGTAAGGCGCAGACCGTCGCTAGTTCGCCAAATCGAGCCGCGCGGGCAGACGTCGGCGTATCTGGCGTTCCCGCCACGTCAGCAGAATCCCGAATGCGACGATAATCGCGCATGGGGCGAGCGCGTGGGATTCATCGAGCCGGGTGTAGTAGCCCCCGACCGCCGCGCCCGCCAGAAATGCGATGCAGATCAGCGCGAGGCCGACCGCCTTGCCGCGATTGTCTTCAGGGTTGCGGCCCATCGTCCAGGCGATGAGGCCGGTGGTCGCGCTACGTAGGTTGCCGGTGGCCATCGCTGAATTGAATGACCATGCGCCGATCGTGTCGAAGCTGGCGTTCTGAATGGCGGCGACGAATGAAATCGCCGGCACGATCCATTCATCGGGCAGCCTCGGCCCGGCGCCGGTGAGAGCGATCAGAATCGCAAGCTCGAAGCTCTGACAAACGAGCGTCGCGCGGAACTCCTGTTTTTGCGACCGCACGCCGAGGAGGTTGACGACAGCTACGCCGAGGACGAAGGCGGCGATGGGAGGAAGATGGCGCACCGCGTTCCCCCAGTCTCCGCCAGAGGCGTAGATCCCGATGAAGACGACATTGGCGGTCTGGGCGTTCGCGAAAACGTGACCATGCGCGAGATAGGAATAGGCGTCGGTGTATCCGCCGACGATCGCGAATACGCAGCCGATAACCAGTAGGCCGCGGAGGCCGCGCGCCTCCCTTTGCGGAAAACTGGATGCGCCCTGGTCTTGCCCGGGTTGCCCCACTTCGTCAGTCGCCATTCGGCTCCCTTTCGACAGCGATGCCTTGCTTCAAAGGCCCTCGATAAGGCCTCCGGCGCCTCGAATATGCCAGTGCAAAACTGCCCGTACCGATTGGCTCCTTTGTCGCGGACGCGGAAACTTAACTGGTTCGCTGCCGATTCGGAGTACGGAAATGACGATGCTCGATGGCGCCTTGCCAAAGACCAAACAACAGGACCGCCAATCGGTCGCCAATTTCCTTCACTGGAAGTTCCCCGATCTCAAAAGGCTTGAGAACTTGCGGGCCCTTCAAACGGAGGAGCGAAGATATCTTGATTCCATGGAGCGCAACGGCGCCTCCGGCCGCGCCGTGGAATATCTGCGGAGCATGTTGGAAACTCGGGAGATGGAGATCAGGGCGCTCCAGGCGAATGGGCGGTTCCCCGCCCAAAAAGGCTAGTTTTGTCGTCAGTTGCTCACGATGGGAGGCGCTTTGAACCAAGTCTACTTGCTCAATTCAATTGCGGACACCGCGGCGGCGATCATGGTTTGGAACATCAGATTGAGGCATGTGACGATGACGACGGCCAGGATGATGCCGGAAGCCAATTCGAGGAGAGTGCGAAGGCGCAGATCCTTCACCCAATCGAACAGATCCAGCCGGAAGTGAATGAAAAACGAGCCGACGTACAGGAAGAATATCGCCCACGCCGCATAGGCAAGCGTCTTGATCGCCATATTGTTGGTCTGCTTGGCCGCAAGCAGCAACCCCGCGACGATGGCGGCGTTTAACAGCAGATCGAAGAACCACTTTCCGAACGACTGAATAGTAGCCGTGACTTTTTCGACGCCGTTCTTTCCCAATATACTCACTGCAATCCCCACACTGTTCTCGAGAGCTTACGAAATTACGCTTGCGTCCGCGTACGCTCTTTCTCGATATTGCGCAATCCGCATCGGTTGACTCTACGAGACACACGACATCGCTACGTCGCAGCCGGCGGATTGGCCGTCAGCATCGACAAGCGCCTGGGATCGGCTTCCGGCGGCAGCAAAAGACCATTCCGGAGGATTGACAACCGGCGGTGAACATTTTTCCGGCGGTTGAGCGCCCTGCCATTTGTCGTAATACATGCATATTTTTACTCGTAATTTGTCCGACGGATCGGGCTAAAATCCAATTAGCGCGCAGATAGCGCCAATAATGCTGCGTGCAATAATCGCTTGCGCTGACGTAGTTGGTGACGCTTATTCTGTTGAAGCCGGGGCTGGCGACGCGCGTAGCGGCGCTGGAAATGGGCCCAGAGCGCCGATGCAGCGTTTTCCGCCAAAAAGAACGATTGAAGCTTATGACAAAAACGATTCGCCGCGCGAGATGGTTACCTGACAACCCCATATCATAATCATCCGGCCTGGATCAGGCGGGAGACGCTTGCGTTTGGTTTCTTGGCCGCGGCGCAATGTCGGCCGCGGAGCCGGCTCATCCGGCGCAGCGATTTGGCGTTACCGCGATGGGGCGCGACTCGTGTCGATGCACAAAATCGGTCGCCGCCAACCTATCGCAAATGGCGGACGCGCCGGGCTCGGATCAGTCCGAGCAGGACTACACGGCGTCGCCGCCTCAGCTCACGCCGCCAATTGCCGCAGCACGTAGTGCAAAATGCCGCCGTTCTTGAAATATTCGAGTTCGTCGAGCGTATCGATGCGGCAGATCAGTGGGACTTTCTGCCCCGAGCCGTCCGCCGAGACGATTTCGGCCTCCATTTTCTGGCGCGGGCGCAGGTCATGCGTCAGGCCATGGATGGTGACCTTTTCATCGCCCTTCAGGCCGAGCGTCTGCCAGGACGTTCCCTCTTCGAACAGCAACGGCAGCACGCCCATGCCGACGAGATTGGAACGATGGATGCGTTCGAAGCTCTGGGCGATGACGGCGCGTACGCCGAGAAGTTTCGTACCCTTGGCGGCCCAGTCGCGCGACGAGCCGGTGCCATATTCGCGACCCGCGAAGACGACGAGCGGCACGCCTTCCTTCTGGTAGCGCATCGCCGCGTCATAGATCGGCATGCGCTCGCCGGAGGGATAGTGGATGGTGTAGCCGCCTTCGACGACATTGCCGGAAGCGTCCTTCACCATCTGGTTCTTGATGCGGATATTGGCGAACGTGCCGCGCATCATCACTTCATGATTGCCGCGCCGCGTTCCATATTGGTTGAAGTCGACCGGGCGCACCTGATGCTCGGTGAGATATTGGCCGGCCGGGCTCTTTTCGCGGATGGAGCCGGCCGGAGAAATATGGTCGGTGGTGATCGAATCGAGGAATTCGCCAAGGATGCGCGCGCCGACAATATCGGTAATCGGCTTCGGCTCCATCGTGATGCCCTCGAAATAGGGCGGGTTCTGAACGTAGGTCGAGCCCATGTCCCAGGAATAGGTCAGGCCCGCGGGGACCCTCACCTTGCGCCAGTTGGCGTCGCCGTCGAACACGCTGGCGTATTTCGCCTTGAACATTTTGGCGGTGATGGTGTTGTCGACGAGATCGGCGATCTCCTGGCTGGTCGGCCAGATGTCGGAAAGGAAGACCGGCGCGCCCGATTTGTCGTGGCCGAGCGGATCCTTGGTCAGGTCGACCTGCATCGAGCCGGCGAGCGCATAGGCGACCACCAGCGGCGGCGAGGCGAGATAATTGGCGCGCACGTCAGGATTGACGCGGCCCTCGAAATTGCGATTGCCCGACAGCACCGCCGCCGCGACAAGATTGTGTTTGGCTATTGTCGCCGAAATCGCTTCCGGCAGCGGCCCGGAATTGCCGATGCAGGTGGTGCAGCCGAAGCCGACAATGTTGAAGCCGAGCTTGTCGAGCGACTTCTGCAATTCGGCGTCTTTGAGATATTCCTCGACCACTTGACTGCCCGGCGCCAGCGAAGTCTTGACCCAGGGCTTCACCGTCAGCCCCTTGGCGACGGCGTTGCGCGCCAGCAGGCCGGCCGCCATCATCACGCTGGGGTTGGAAGTGTTGGTGCACGAGGTGATCGCCGCGATGACCACGTCGCCATGGCCGAGATCGAAATTGGCGTCCTCGACCTTGTGGCGCTGGGCGATCTCGGCGGCCTGTTTGAATTCCGTCTCCATCGCGCCGGCAAAGCCTATCTTGGCGCCGGAAAGCACGACCCGGTCCTGCGGCCGCTTCGGGCCGGCGAGCGACGGCGTCACTTCGCCAAGCTCCAACGCGAGCGTGTCGGTAAAGACCGGATCGGGCGTGAGACGCGTGCGATAGAAGCCCTGCGCCTTGGCGTAAGCCTCCACCAGCGCGATGCGCGGCCCTTTGCGCCCCGACGTTTCGAGATAGCGGATCGCCTGCACGTCAACCGGAAACAGACCGCAGGTCGCGCCATATTCGGGCGCCATATTGGCGATCGTCGCGCGGTCGGCGACCGACATCGCGTTGAGCCCCGGCCCGTAAAATTCGACGAATTTGCCAACGACGCCCTTCTTGCGCAGCATTTGCGTCACCGTCAGCACGAGATCGGTGGCGGTGACCCCTTCGCGCAGATCGCCGGTCAGCTTGAAGCCGATCACTTCGGGCAGCAGCATCGACAAAGGCTGGCCGAGCATCGCCGCTTCCGCCTCGATGCCGCCGACGCCCCAGCCGAGCACGGCGAGGCCATTGACCATGGTGGTGTGGCTGTCGGTGCCAACAAGCGTATCGGGATAGGCGATTTCAACGCTGGTGCGGCCTGTCTTCTCTTTGCGCGTCCACACCGTCTGGGCGAGATATTCGAGATTGACCTGGTGGCAGATGCCGGTGCCGGGCGGCACCACAGCGAAATTGGAAAAGGCCTGCTGGCCCCATTTCAGGAAGCGGTAGCGCTCCTGGTTTTGTTCATATTCGCGCTTGACGTTCTGGCCGAGCGCCTTGTTGGTGGCGAAGAAGTCGACGACCACCGAATGGTCGATGACGAGATCGACCGGCACCAAAGGATTGATCTTGTCGGGGTCGCCGCCGAGCGCCACCATCGCGTCGCGCATGGCGGCGAGATCGACGACCGCCGGCACGCCTGTGAAGTCCTGCATCAGCACGCGGGCCGGGCGAAACGCGATCTCATGTTCATGCTTGCCGCGATTGTCGAGCCACGCGGCGACCGCTTCGATATCGGCTTTCTTGACCGTGCGCCCGTCTTCGTTTCGCAGCAGGTTCTCGAGGACGATCTTCATCGAATAGGGGAGCTGAGAAATGCCGGCGAGGCCGTTCTTTTCCGCGGCTTTGAGCGAGAAATATTCGTAGGTTTTGGCCCCGACAGTGAGCTTCTTGCGACATTTGAAACTGTCGAGACTGGCCATCGACTGAACTCCGGAGGGCGGCTGGGGAAAGATTGGAACGGTTATAGATAAGTTCGTCGCGCCGGGCTACACCACAATGGCGTCAGGGCGCCCAAAAAGGCGTCGCGGAGAAGCCTCGATGCGCTTGATCGGCGCCGACATCACTATCGAGCGCGGCGCCCGGCGCTTGTTCTCCGGCCTGTCGTTCGAAGCGGGCGCCGGCGCGGCGCTGATCGTCACCGGACCCAATGGCGCCGGCAAGTCGAGCCTGCTGCACGCGATCGCCGGGCTGCTGCGGATCGCGGGGGGAGATATCCGCCTCGAAGGCGGCGACGCCGAGCGGAGTGTCGGCGAGCAGGCGCATTATCTCGGCCATGCCGATGCGCTGAAAGCCGCGCTGACGGCGGGCGAGAATCTCGCCTTCTGGGCTGCGATGCTCCGCGCAGATGCCGCGCCGGTGCGGACGCTATCGGTCGGCGCCGCGCTCGCGCGCGTCGGCCTCGCCCATGCGGCGGATTTTCCGGTCGCCGCGCTGTCGGCGGGACAGCGGCGGCGCGTCGCGATGGCGCGGCTTCTTGTCGCATATCGTCCGCTCTGGCTTCTCGACGAACCGACGGCGGCGCTCGATGCCGCCGCGCAGGCGCGGCTCGCGGACATCATGCATGCGCATCTTGCCGCCGGCGGCCTCATCGTCGCGGCGACCCATGCGCCGCTCGGACTCGCCGGCCAGGAGCTGAAGCTGGGCGCGGCGGAAATGGCGCCCACATGAGACAAGCGATCGCCGCCCTCTTCCTGCGCGAATGGCGGATCGCCCGCCGCATCGGCGGCGGCGCTTCGACCGGCGCAGTGTTTTTTCTGATTCTCGTCGCGCTGATGCCCTTCGCGATCGGCCCCGACCTCAACCTGCTGTCGCGCATCGGGCCGGCAATCCTGTGGATCGCGACGCTGCTCGCGACCCTGCTCGGCCTCGACCGCCTGTTCCAGAGTGACGAGGAAGACGGCGCGCTCGATCTCTTCGTCCATGCGCGGCTGCCGCTGGAGATCGTCGTGCTGGTGAAATGCACAGCGCATTGGACGGCGAGCGCCCTGCCGCTGATTATCCTCAGCCCGCTGTTCGGCCTCATGCTGGCTCTCGACGCCAAGGCGCTGCTGCTGGTCGCCGCCAGCCTCATCGTCGGCACGCCGGCGCTGACCCTGATCGGCGCGATCGGCGCGGCGCTGACGGTCTCGCTCAGGCGCGGCGGTCTGCTGATGGCGGTTCTGGTGCTGCCGCTGACGATTCCGGTGTTGATCTTCGGCGTCGGGGCGGCTTCCGCAGCGAGCGGCGGCGCGGCGCCGTTCGCCATGCCCTTCCTCGTACTTTGTGCGCTTTCGCTCGCCGCCCTCGCCGGCGCGCCCTTCGCGGCGGCGGCCGCGCTGCGGCTGGCGAGGGAATAGGCGCCGGCGTTCGGCGCCGCTAAGAAGCTGTCATGAGCGGACAGGAAAACCAACAATTTGACTACATCATTATCGGCGCCGGCTCGGCGGGCTGCGTGCTCGCCGATCGCCTGACGGAGGACGGACGCGCGACCGTGCTGGTGCTGGAATTTGGCGGCTCCGACCGCTCGCCTTTCATCCAAATGCCGGCCGCGCTTTCGATTCCGATGAACACAAGCAAATATAACTGGCGCTACGAAAGCGAACCCGAGCCGCATCTGGGCGGCCGCCGCTTCGCCATCCCGCGCGGCAAGGTGCTTGGCGGCTCATCCTCAATCAACGGCCTCGTCTATGTCCGAGGCAATCCGCATGATTTCGATCGCTGGGAAGAAGAAGGCGCGGCAGGTTGGGGCTATCGCAACGTGCTGCCCTATTTTCGGCGCGCGGAAGGACGACGCGACGGCGCCGACGCCTATCGCGGCGGCGAGGGGCCGCTGGCGACGCGCTACGGCCCGATCGCCAATCCGCTCTATGATGTCTTCGTCGAGGCGGGACGGCAGGCCGGCTATGGCGTCACCGAGGACATCAATGGCGAGCGGCAGGAAGGTTTCGGCCGTTTCGACATGACGGTGAAGGACGGCGTGCGCTGGTCGACCGCCAACGCCTATCTCAGGCGCGCGATGAAACGCGGCAATCTCGAAGTCGCCACCCATGCGCTGGCGACGCGCGTGCTGTTCGAAGGGCGCCGCGCGACCGGCGTGCGCTATTCGAGACGCGGTCGCGATCATGTCGCGCTGGCGCGCCGCGAAGTGATTCTCAGCGGCGGGCCGATCAATTCGCCGCAACTGCTCAAATTATCGGGCGTCGGACCGGCGCAGGAGCTGCGGGCGCTGGATATTCCCGTTGTCCATGATCTGCCCGGCGTCGGCGAGAACCTGCAGGATCATCTGGAGTTCTATTTTCAGATCGCCTCGAAGAAGCCGATCACGCTCTACGGCCAGACCGGCCTCATCTCGCGCGGCCTGATCGGTCTGCACTGGCTGTTGCGCGGGCGCGGCCATGGCGCGACCAATCATTTTGAAACGGGCGGCTTCATCCGCTCGCGGGCTGGCGTACGCTATCCCGACATACAGTACCATTTCCTACCTCTCGCGGTGAGCTATGACGGCGCGGGCCTCGCCAGCGAACATGGCTTTCAGGCCCATGTCGGGCCATTGCGGTCGAAGAGCCGCGGCTGGGTGCGTCTGAAATCGCCCGAAGCGCGCGATTATCCCAGTATTCAGTTCAACTATATGGGCCACGAAGAGGACTGGATTGAGATGCGCGCCTGCGTGCGCCTGACGCGAGAGATTTTCGCGCAAAGCGCCTTCGATCCCTATCGCGGCCGCGAGATCCGGCCCGGCGCCGATGTCGTCGACGACGCAGCGATCGACGCCTTCGTGCGGAGCCACGTCGAGAGCGCCTATCATCCTTCCGGAACCTGCAAGATGGGCGGAAAAGACGATCCCCTCGCAGTGGTCGATCCGCACACCCGCGTCATCGGCTGTGACGCCCTGCGCGTCGTCGATTCCTCGATCATGCCGTCGGTGACTTCGGGCAATCTCAATGCGCCGACCATCATGATCGGCGAGAAGGCCGCCGACCTCATCCACGGCCGCCCCCCGCTCGCCGCCTCCAACGCCCCCTATTACGAAGCGCCGAATTGGGAGACAGCGCAAAGGTGAGGAGCGTGGGCGATCGGGGTTTGAAATCGACTACGGACGGGTCAGCTTGCCCGTGAGGATAGAAACACAACCGTCGATGCGCGACTAAGGGGATGAAGCGGCGGCCCGGGCGGCGAAAGCCTGGCCAAGCTCACGGACGAGCGGCTTCATGAAATAGGTCTCGTTGGCTGGCACGACGTCGACGCGCGCGCCGATCGCGGCAAGCTCCTGCGCGACCACCGGCCCGACGGCGGCGACCAGCACGCGCGCGAGGCCTTGTCGCGCCGCCTCGCTCCGGTCGGCCCTGGCGGCGACCTCGTGGAACCGTCGCACCTGCGGCGAAGAAGTGAAGGCGATCGCGTCGAATTCGCCCGCCGCCATGGCGTCGATGATTTGCAGCACGCGCTCGTCGTCGGCCTCGGACGCATAGACATAGGGCAGCACGCGATCGGCCTCCGCCCCCGCCCCGGCGAGGAAGCCGAGCAGCGCTTGATGATCGCCGTCGGGATAGAGCTGGACGCCGATGCGGCGGCCGGAAAGATCGAACGAGCTAAGCGCGTCGATCACTCCGCCGCTGGTGGGGACTGTGGCCGTCATATCGGCCTCGAGGCCGATCTCGCGCAGCGCGCGCACGGGCTTGGGCCCGCGCGTGATTTTTCGCGGAGCCGCAAGCGCCGCGACGAAGGAATCCCGCAGGCCGCTTCGCTCCGCGACGCCGACCAGCCGCCGCAGCCCCTCGCCAGTGAGCAGGATGAGATCGTCGCAGGGGCGCGCGATGAACCGCTCAAGCCATTGGGCGACGGGCGCCGGGTCGGGCGCGTCCCGGATCGCCACGAGCGGACAGGGAACCACGATCGCGCCGCGCTCGGCGAGCATGGCGCTCAGCAGGCGCAATTCGCGCGTTTCGGGAACGACAATCCGCCGGCCGGTCAATTGTGCGCCCATTGCTGAACCCGGACCTAGCTCGAACCATAAAAGGAGATCGCCCGACGTAATTCGGACGTGTGAAATGCGCGCTCGTCCGCTTGCTCCGAGTGGAGCTCAAGCGTCCGCGCCTTCAGGAAAAACCCCGGGCCCGGCAAGCCGGGCCGCGCCTTGCTGATGCAAAGCGCCGCCAGCAGCGGGCGGCCCGCGGCCGCATCCTCGTCCATCAGGCGCTCGAGCGCTTGCGCGAGACGATGGATCGTCTGCGGCGGCTTCAGACCGAGACGCTCCGCCAGGGCCGCATAGGTGATGGTTTTTCTCAGCTTCGCCTGATCGCTCAGCGTTCTGCGAAGATCGTCATCCAAAGCGCCGCCCGTCAAACCGCGAGGCCGGTCACGCCTTACGGCGCGAGCCGCTCTCGTCCTTCTCGTCGCGCTTGCGAAACCGCAGCACCGAAGCGGAATGACCGCTGCGCGCGGCGATCCGCCGTCGTCCGGTGAGGGTCAAGACATAATGGCCGCGATCGGAATCCCAACGCATGAGATCGTCTTGGACCGCGATCTGCCTGATGATCATCGTGGTTGGATCTTGAACGTGCGCCGGCGCCACGTCGCCAAATGTATCCAGCTTCTTCAGAGCTTCAACGAGTTTATCCCCAAACGAATCTGTCATTTGCACTCTCCAGCTCCAAGATATGCGCCGGCGGACGAACTGCAAGGTCGAAAACCGGGAATCGCCCCGATGGCTTAACGACCGGCTGCCAGCCCTCGTTTCAGGGCATGCAAGAAACAGTCCCAGAATGCTATCTGCGAGATTTGGCGCGCGGCGTCAAATTTTTTTGGAACTATCCACGTTCAGACGGATTATTTGGCCCAGATACTCGAACGTCACTCAAGTATCGGGAGCCAACAACAGGAGAGCATCATGGGACTCGGTCGCGGAGCGTTGCTTTGGCTGATTGGCGTGCCACTTCCAGTAATCATTTTGATTGCTCTGTTCTGGCACCACTAATCAATCCAATACAATCGGTCGTCTGGTCAATTTTAAGGAGTTTATCATGAGCGGCACCACGGACAAAATTAAGGGCGTCGGCAACGAAATCGCCGGCGCCGCCAAGCGCAATATCGGCGGCGCCGTCGGATCCGATCGGCTCCAGGCCGAAGGGATCGCCCAGGAGGTCAAGGGCAAGGTGCAAAAGGCGGTCGGCGATGCGAAAAACGCCGCCAAGGATGCGGCCAATAAGATTGACGACGCGGCGCAGCGCAACCTGTGACGCCACGGACTCATTAGCGATCACGCCGGCCCCCTCGGGGGCCGGTTTTTTTTGCGACGCCCTCCCGCGCCGGAGGAGCAACGCCCCTCGATCGCCCGGTAAAGAATTTATCGAATAGCGGTGACGGCCATGGCGACGATGGTCAGCGCCATCACGATCGTGGCGAGCCAGCCGACCGCCTGCAAAGGGCGCGGCAGGGTGAAGCCGCCCATGATATCGCGCCGCATCGTCAGGATCATCATCATCGCCATCACAGGCGCGGCGACTATTCCATTGACGACGGCGCTCCAGAACAAGGCCTTGATTGGATCGATCGGCGTGAAATTCAAGATAGCGCCGATGATCGTCGCCGCCGCGATCGCGCCATAAAAGGCTTTCGCCTGCAAGGGTCTGCGCGCCAGCCCGACCGGCCAGCCGCGCGCCTCGCCCAGGGCGTAGGCGGCCGAGCCGGCGAGCACCGGCAGCGTCAACAGTCCTGTCCCGATAATGCCGGCGGCGAACACGGCGAAGGCGAAATTTCCGGCGATCGGCCGTAAGGCCTCGGCGGCCTGGCTCGAGGTCTGAATATCGGTGACGCCATGCGCATGCAGCGTCGCCGCCGTCGTGATGATGATGAACAGCGCGATCAGGTTCGACAATGCCATACCCAGATAGGTGTCGACCCGGATGCGCGATAATTCCGCCGGCGCCTGCTCCGGCGCTTTATTCAGCGGGCGCGCTTCAGGGTTTTCCTGCTCGTCCTCCACCTCTTCGGCGGCCTGCCAGAAGAACAGATAAGGACTGATCGTCGTGCCGAAGACGGCGACGACGGCGACGATATAATCGGCGTCGAACGACAGCGACGGCGCGACAAGGGCATGGCCGACCTCGGCCCAGGGCACTTTGACCACGAAAACTGTCGCGACATAGGCGAACAGCGACAAGGTCAGCCATTTCAAGACCGAGACGTAGCGGGAATAGCGAACGAATATTTCGAGCAGCGCCGAGAGCAGCGCGAAAAGCGCGACGTAAAGTAATTGCGGGCCGCCGACCAACAGTTTCAGCGCCGCGCCCATCGCGCCGAGATCGGCGCCGATATTGATCGTATTGGCGATGACGAGCAGCCCGACAATGCTATTGAGCAGCCATGCCGGATAGAATTTCCGCAGGTTTCCGGCAATCCCCGCGCCGGTGACGCGGCCGATCCGCGCGGCGATTTCCTGGATCGCGCACATCAGGGGATAGGTCAGCACCAGCGTCCAGGCGAGGCCATAGCCATATTGCGCGCCGACCTGCGAATAGGTCGCGATGCCGCTAGGATCGTCATCCGAGGCGCCGGTGATCAGCCCCGGGCCAAGAATTTGCAGAAGCTTGGGGCGTTCGGGCTGTTTGACCAGAACGGGAGAAGCGGGAACCGCCGTTTGCATCGCCTGATCCTTAAGAGAAATCCCGAACGATGCGCCGGCGATCCGGCCCCCCGTCTAAAGCTTGGCCGCGCTTCAGTGGCCGCTGCTGTCCGCGCCTCGGGTCGCCTCGAACAGGAACCAGGTCCGGCGCTCAGTGTCGTCGATATAGACCTCAAGCAGGCTGGCCGTCGCGACATCCTTGTGGTCATCGCAGAGTTCGTGCGCCTTGCGCATGCTCGCCGCCACCGATTTGTTGTCGGCCATCAGTTCGGTCAGCATGTCGAGCGGCGACACGAAGGCGGCATCATTGTCCTTGATCGTCTGCAGTTTCGCGATATGACCGATCGAGTGGACCGTTCTGCCGCCGAGCTTGCGAACCCGTTCGGCGATCGGATCGGTGGTGGCGAAAATCTGGTCCGATTGCTCGTCGAGCATCAGATGATAGTCGCGGAAATGCGGACCGCTCATGTGCCAATGGAAATTCTTGGTCTTCAGATAGAGCGCGAAACTATCCGCGAGGATATGATTGAGCGCGGTCGCAATAGCGTTGGCGCCGGAGATATCGCTTGGCGTATTGAGGGCGGCCGGCTTGGTGTCCCCGACAGGCTTGGTTTTCGTCATCGTCGACATTGGATAATCCCCTTCGCACGGAACGCAGCGAGCATCCCGGTTTGCGGAACGCCCGGACATCGCTTTCGTTCCTTATGGCGATCCGGTCGGGGAAGCCGGCGAGCGGAAGGTCAGCTCCGCGTCGTGAATGTTCGACCCGTCAAATCGCGCCGCGCCGTCAAGACTTCGCGCCAGTTCGCCGATCACCCGCACTGTCAATTGATCGAGCGGCTCGGTCGACGCGGCAGCCGCGTCCCGTACCCGGAGACGCCCTTGGCCGGCGTCGGCGGAAAATTTCACCTCCACCCGGCGGGGAGCGTTCTCGGGCGTCGCCCGCGAATAGATATTGCTGAGGAATTCGGCGAATATCTGCCCCAGCGTCGCAAGCGTCGGCTGGTCGACCGATCGGTCGTCGAGAGTGTAAATGCAAGTGTTTCTTCCATCGGGATCGTAAATGCGGGCGATGATTCCCTCGGCCGCGGCGAATGTCTCGGCCATTGTCGTCATCCGCTCCGACGCCCGCGCCGCCAGCGGCAGCGCTTCGGCCAACAATTCCATCCGCATCCGCAATTTCTTGAGAAAAGCCGGATCGTTGGCGTTTTCCTGATATTGGATATGGAGATTGAGCAAGCTGATCGCGCGCTGCATGTGGCCGCGAAAGGCCTGGGCGCTTTCCTCCATTATGTCGGACCCTCCGGGCTCAAGCAGCTGTCGGATGTTGAGTTCTTGAGCTAAGGATGTGTATCGGCGACCGTGGTCCTGCGCTGTGTCGTTTGACATAGCCAAGAGCGGCGGCCCGGTTGTGGAGGCTTGGGTGCGAACGACCTGTCATGCTTGCCCGGTCAGAGCGCTTTCGGCCTTCAAGAAGCTGCCGGACGACAAGATCGACTTCATCCAGTCGATGAAAAGCAATCATCTGCATCAGGACGCGGGAAGCTGGCTGATCCACGCGGGCCAGGCGGCGGAGCTCTATACGCTGTTTTCCGGCTGGGCGTTCCGCTTCAAAATTCTGCCGGACGGCCGGCGGCAAATTCTCAATTTCCTGCTGCCTGGCGACCTGGTCGGCCTGCAGGCGTCGCTCTTCTCAGACTCGCTTTACGATGTCGTCGCCCTGACCGCGGTCGAACTCTGCGTCTTTCCGAGAGCCAAGATCTGGGCGCTGTTCGAACGGATGCCGGAGCTTGCCTTCGACACGACCTGGCTGGGCGCGCGCGAGGAAAGCCAGGTCGACGACAATTTGACCAGCGTTGGCGCGCGAAGCGCGACCGAGCGCGTCGCCGCCTTGATCATCGGCCTCTACCGCCGCGCCGCTCTGCTCGGCATGGCGAGCGGCAAGACGCTGCTGTTTCCGCTTAACCAGCAACATATCGCCGACGCGCTCGGGCTTTCGCTTGTTCATACCAACAAGACGATCGCCAAGCTCAGGCGGCTGGGCGTCTTTGATCTCTCGCACGGCCTGCTGACCCTGCAGAACCTGAGCGCTCTGGCGCGCATCGCGCAGGCTTTCGAAATTGAGGTCGCGCCGCGGCCACTGATCTGAACGGGATTGTCGATGAAAATCGCGGAACTGAAAACCTTCGTCGTCGGCAATCCGCCGCCGCGTTTCGGCGGGCGTTATTTCCTGTTTCTCAAATTGACGACCAACGACGGCGTCGAAGGCATTGGCGAGGTTTACGCGGCGAGCTTCGCCCCCAAAGTCATCGTCGCGATGATCGAGGACGTGTTCGAACGTCACGTCCTCGGCGCCGATCCCTCGCGAATCGAATTGATCTGGCGCAACGTCTATGGCCGCGGCTATTCGATGCGGCCCGACATTTCGCTGATGGGCGTGTTGTCGGGCATCGAAATGGCGCTCTGGGACATTCTGGGCAAGGCGGCCGGCAAGCCCGTCCATGCGCTGCTCGGCGGCAAGGTGCACGAGCGCCTGCGCAGCTACACCTATCTCTATCCCGGCGGCGAGGATGGCGACGCCTATGCCGATTCGCCTGTCTACCGCGACCCTGACGCCGCCGCGAATCGCGCCCTCGACTATATGAAGATGGGCTTCACCGCGGTGAAGTTCGATCCGGCCGGCCCCTATTCGACGCTCGATCCGCGCCAGCCGAGCCTTGCCCGGCTCGATCTTTCCGAAGCCTTCTGCAGGCAAATCCGCGCCGCCGTCGGCGATCGCTGCGACCTCCTGTTCGGCACGCATGGCCAGTTCACCACATCGGGCGCCATTCGCCTGGCGCGGCGGATCGAAGCCTATGATCCGCTGTGGTTCGAGGAGCCGGTGCCGCCCGAAATGCCCGAGCAAATGGCGGAAGTCGCGCGAGCGACGAAAATCCCGATCGCCAGCGGCGAGCGCCTGACGACAAAATATGAATTCGCGCGCCTGCTCGAATTGCGCGCCGCCTCGATCCTGCAAATGGCGCTCGGCCGGGTCGGCGGCCTGCTCGAAGCCAAGAAGATCGCCGGCATGGCGGAGGCCCATTATGCGCAGATCGCGCCGCATCTCTATTGCGGGCCGATCGAAGGCGCCGCCAATATTCAGCTCGCCGCCTGCAGCCCCAACTTCCTGATCCTCGAAAGCATCGAGACCTGGAGCGGCTTCCATGCCGAGATCCTCAAGAAGCCGATCCGCTGGGAGCAGGGCTATGTCATCCCCTCCAGCGAGCCCGGCCTTGGCGTCGAGTTGAACGAGGAAGTCGCTTTGGCCAATCCGTATACGGGCGCGGAACTGCATCTCGTGCCGACCTTCGGCCCAGTCGGCGCCGGAGACTGAACGGCGTCAACCGCCGAGCAACGCCTGGGTCAGCGGATGACCCGGTTCGGCGAGGCCGTCGATGACGTTGAAATGGT
The DNA here is from genome assembly GCA_036513315.1 of Roseiarcus sp. GTDB lineage: Bacteria > Pseudomonadota > Alphaproteobacteria > Rhizobiales > Beijerinckiaceae > Roseiarcus. The sequence goes on along the minus strand of DATBZF010000098.1, from coordinate 3,194 downwards.
GGCGGCCGGGCTCTTTCACCATTGTCATCCGCGCATCGAGGCCCTTCCACATCTCAGCGAGAATGCGGCTCTGGCGAATGAATTCCGGACGTTCGTCGGCGCCGACCCAGCAAGCGACGCTTTGATGCGGGCGCGGCGCCAGCAAAGCCGGGCTTTCCAGTTTCGCTTCCTGTGCTTCGATGCCCAGCGTATCGTTCATTTTCGTCGCCATCAGCGGCCGCAGATCGTGCAGCCCGGAGATCGAGACGATTCGCGCGATGCGTGAGATCGTGTCGTCGCTGAGCGGCGAGGCCTCGCAAATCATCCGCGTTGCAAGCTGGCCGCCGGCCGAATGGCCGCATAGTCGGATTTCGCCGAGAACCTGTTTCGCCGCGAACTCGATCGCGGCGGCGATCTCTTTTCCGATCCCCGCGATGCGCAGCTCGGGACAGAGCGTATAGGAAGGAATGGCGATGGCGAAGCCCGCATTCCGCGAACCCGCCGCCAGATGCGACCAGGAGGATTTGTCGAACGCCTTCCAGAAGCCGCCGTGAATGAAGACGACAAGACCTTTCTGAGGCCCCTCGGGATAGAAGAGATCGAGCCGGTTGCGCGGCGCTGGTCCATAGGCGAGATCGACGCGCGCCTTGCCAGCGGCCGTTTGCTCCTCGCGAAACGCCTGGGCTTGCGCAGCCCATCGCGGTGGATAGGCAGGTCCGTCGGGAATGTGGATCGTATTGGCGTAAGCGTCGTCCCAATCGGCGATCGGATAGGCCGCGACGCTCACAGGTCCGTCCTTACCTGCCAGAGCTCGGGGAAGAGCACGACATCGAGCATCCGCCTGAGATAGGAAACGCCCGACGTGCCGCCGGTGCCGCGCTTGAAGCCGATCACCCGCTCGACGGTGGTGACGTGATTGAAGCGCCAGCGACGGAAATAATCCTCGAAATCGACGAGCTTCTCGGCAAGTTCGTAAAGCTCCCAGAAGCGCCGCGGCTCGCGGTAGATCGACGCCCAGGCGGCGCGCACGCTCTCGTCGGCTTCATGCGTCGTGGCGACATCGCGCTTGAGAATCCTTTCGTCGATGGCGAAGCCGCGCTGGCCGAGCAGCCGGACCGTCAGGTCGTAAAGGCTCGGCGCCTGGCGCGCCGCCTCCAGCCGCGCCAGCAGCGCGCTGTCATGCTCATGCGGGCGCATCATCGCGGCGTTCTTGTTGCCGACGAGATATTCGATCATGCGATATTGATAGGACTGGAAGCCCGAGGATTGGCCGAGCGCCGCGCGGAACGTGCTATATTCGCTGGGCGTCATCGTGCGCAGCACATCCCAGGCCGAATTCAATTGCTCGAATATGCGCGAAACCCGCGCCAGCATTTTGAACGCAGGCTGCAGATCGTCGGCGGCGATCTTGCCGCAGGCGGCGTTCACCTCATGGATGGCGAGCTTCATCCACAATTCGGAAGTCTGATGCTGAATGATGAACAGGAGTTCGTCATGGGCGGCAGACAGCGGCCGTTGCGCGTCGAGCAATTTGTCCAGATGGAGATAGCCGCCATAGGACATGCGCCCGCGAAAGCTCATCGTAGCGCCATCCTCGGATGGATCGAAAGGGGCCTCGGTCATTTCTCTCGCTCGCTGCTGGATGGGGCGCCGGTCAGGTGACGGCGTGGCGCTGGTTGTAGCGCGAATCGCGCCAAACCTCGCCGCGGATGCAATCGCTCAGCAATTCGGCGGCGTCCCAGACATCGACGAAGCCGAGATAGGCCGGCGCGAAGCCGAACCGCATGATGTCGGGCGCGCGGAAATCGCCGATCGCGCCGCGTTCGATCATCGCCTGCACGACGGGATAGCCTTTGTCGAAAGCGATCGCGACCTGGCTGCCGCGCAGCGCCGCCTCACGCGGCGTCAGAATCGCGAGTTCCGGCAGCAGCGTTGCGACGCGCGCGATGAAAAGATCGGTCAAAGCGAGGCTCTTGCGCCTGAGATCGGCAATGGCGACATCGCCGAGCGCATCGAGCGCAGCCTCGACGCCGCGCATCGACAGGATCGGCTGCGTTCCGCACAGGAAGCGGCGGATGCCGGGATCGGGCCGGAAGTCCCGATCGAAAGCGAAAGGCGCGGCATGACCCCACCAGCCGGAAAGCGGATTGCGCGCTTCGCTCAAAAGTCGCTGCGCGACTGCAATAAACGCTGGCGCGCCAGGGCCGCCGTTTAGATATTTATAAGTGCAGCCGATGGCGAAATCGACATTCTCCGCATCGAAGGGAAATTCGATGACGCCGATAGAATGGCAGAGATCCCAGATGACCAGTGCGCCCGCCGCATGGACTTTGCGCGTGATATCGGCGACGTCGAGCAATCGGCCGCTGCGATAATCGACATGGGAGAGGACGACGGCGGCGACATGTTCGTCGAGCAGCGCTTCGATCGCGCCGTCGTTCCCGATCAGCCGCCTGCGCAGCGGCCGGCCCGCTGACGCCATCGCGCCTTCGACGATATAGAGATCGGTCGGAAAAGCGCCGGCCTCCGCCACGATGACGTCGCGATGAGGCCGCAGCCCGATCGCGGCATGGATCGCCTTGAAGAGATTGATCGAGGTCGTATCGCAGACCAGCGTCTGGCCCGGGGCGGCGCCGATCAGCGCGCCGAGCCGGTCGCCGAGCCGCGAGGGCAGGTCGAACCAGCCGGCGCTGTTCCAGCTCCCGATGAGATCGCGCGCCCATTCCTCCTCGATCGTGCGCGAGAAGACGGCGACGGCGGCGCGCGGCATCGGCCCGAGCGAATTGCCGTCGAGATAGAGGAGCCCGTCTGGCAGAACGAAACGATCGCGTAAGGATCGAAGCGGATCGTCGGCGTCGCGCGCGAGGCAATCGGCGCGCGAGGAAGGCGCAGCGAAGGTCGTCATGGGCGATTCCTGTCAATGTTTCCTTGGACGTGTGCCTATGAGCAAGCGTCGCGCGGGGATCGTCAAGCGCTAAGAACGGATAGGTCGCGCCGCCCCTCATCCGGCGCTTCGCGCCACCTTCTCCCCGCTACGCGGGGCGAAGGACACGCGCGCACCCCTTCGCCCCGCCTTGCGGCTATTCGATGCACACATCTTTTCCTTGAGTTTTTTGACGAACTCCGATTCGCTGCAGGGGCAGATTCTGGAGCCGATGATGGATTTGAGCGCGGTCGATGTGGAGCGATATGGGGTTGGGGGATTTGGGGACGAG
>DATBZF010000097.1:0-13659 GCA_036513315.1 Roseiarcus sp. | reverse complement strand
CTGTCCGGTTGAGGAAATCTACGCAACTTGGAGAGCCCACAGATCGCTGAGGATTGAGACGATCTGCATCTCTGAGGACATGGATTCGAGGGACGAATGGAACGCTGGAATTCCCTCCCCCCTTGTGGGGGAGGGTTAGGGAGGGGGGTCGCGCCGACCTCTCCGAATCCTCGCAAAGGCCCATATTCTGTGAGGTTAGCGCGACCCCCCTCCCCGGCCCTCCCCCACAAGGGGGGAGGGAGTTCGGCGCGCCAATGTCTTCGATGACTCGAACCGGACAGCCGTGGCCTTGTGCCGGGCGTCCACGCCCAGAGGCTATCGCCAACTTCAAGGTTTGTTTGCAGCGGCGCCGCGAGCGGACGAATGCTACGCATTCGCCTTGGGGTGGCCGGGACAAGCCCGGCCATGACGTCGAAGGGCGGCGCAGAACGCGATTGCCTTACTCCGCGTCCACTGAGCGGCTCTCTCGCAAGCGAATCGGGACGCGGGGATCGCGCCGCCTAGCCGCCTGGCCAGTAGGCGGCAGCGGCGCCGGGGCCTAGCTTGGCGGCAATCCAGCGAGGTCCCCATGTCGAACTCCACATCCGCTTCCAGCCCGCAACCTTCCGACGCGCTCGCCGATCTTGTCGGGCGCGCTGCGCCGTCGCTCGTCGCCGTTCATTCCCCCCGCTGGCGCTCGAGCGGCTTCTTCTGGCGGTCGGGCCTGATCGTCACCGCCGACGAGGCGCTCGCCGAGGATGGCGAGATTTCCGTCGCATTGTCCGGCGGCGATACCATTCCGGCCGCTGTGGTCGGCCGTGACGCGAGCACGGACATCGCCCTTCTCAAAATCGAGCGGAGCGATGCGCCGGTCGTGGCGCTGGAGGCCTCGAAGCCGCGCGTCGGCGCTTTCGCGCTCGCCCTCGGCGCCCAGAACGGCGCGCCGATCGCCGCCGCCGGCATCGTCGCAGTCGCCGGCCCGGCATGGCGCTCGCTGCGCGGCGGCGAAATGGACGCCAGGATTGAGCTCGACCTTTCCTTGCGCCGCAACGGCGAAGGCGGCCTCGCGCTCGACGCCTCGGGCCGCGCGTTCGGCATGGTGGTGTTCGGGCCGCGGCGACGGGCGCTGGTCATCCCGGCTGAGACCATCGAACGGGTCGCCGCCAAATTGCAGGCGCACGGCCGGATCGCGCGCGGCTATCTCGGCCTTGGGCTGCGGACGACGAAGCTGGACGATGGCGGCGCCGCCGCAATCATCGTGATGAATGTCGCGCCGAACGGGCCGGGCGCGGCGGCCGGCTTGCGCCAGGGCGACATCATCGTCACATGGGAGGATCGGCCGGTGCAGGACGTGCGCGCGCTGCTCAGGGCGCTCGGGCCAGAAAGCGTCGGGCGAAAGGTGAAACTATCGCTCGTGCGCGCCGGGCAGCCGATGGAAGCCACGCTAACGATAGGCGAAAGGCCTGAGAATTGACCCATGGACGGACGCCAGCGCCTCTAGCCGTCGCCATCGAGATAGACGATCCGGAACTTGCGGATCGCCTGGCGGCGCTACTGTCCGACGTGCCGGGATTGCGCCTGGCGCAACCGGGCGAGACGGTCGATGTCGCGCTTGTCTCCTCGCGGGCGCCGGCGCCTGCCGGGCCGGATGGCGCGCTGACGCCGCGCGAACGCGAAGTGCTCGGCCATCTCGCCGAAGGCGTCTCCAACAAGACGATCGCCCGCCGCCTCGGCATTTCGATCCATACTGTCAAGTTTCATGTCGCCTCCCTCATCGACAAGCTCGACGCCACCGGCCGCACCGACGCCGTGGCGCATGCGGCGCGGCTGGGGGTTATTCAGCTTTGAGGGGGACGCAGGCGCCGCCCTGCGCTGTGACAAGACCCGATTGATCTTGGCGGCGCCTCGCGCATAACCGCCTCCCTGCAATCAATGAGGCGCTGTCGCCACGGGCGGCGTTTGAGGGGTCGGCCTGGTAAGCCGCCGCCAAATCACGCCGTCTTCCCATTGAATGGTCCTTCCGTCTCCCGACAGCCGCCCCGTCTTGTTGAAGCAGGACAGCACATCGTCAGCCAGCAGCCTGCCATGAAAGAGCCCGCCATATTCATTGGTGCAGGTCGCCTTGTCGCCATCGATGGCGATGCTTGGCGGCGCGTCCGTCAACCGGCAACCATATGCGCAGACATAGTCGCCCGAAAGCAATGAGCCGCTCTGCGCCAGCGCGGTCGGGCAGAAAGCAAGTCCAACGATAAGAGGAGCAAGATCCAGCCACGTTGTTCGCATTGCTCCGTTCCCTGCGCGCTCAAAGCCGTTCGTCATCATGACTCATGTCGAGTCCATTGCGGAGCGGCAAAAGTTCTGATCGAATTTGCCCAGCCATTTCCGGCGGCCTCGATTGGGTCGTCCTCGCAAAGAGCGGAGCAAAAGCGTGAAACTATCATTGAGACTGGCGCGCCTGGCTTTGGCGGGGCTTCTCGCATCGGCCGCCACGCTGGCTGAGGCGAAATCCCTCTTCATCTACGTCACGCCTAACGCCATCGGCGTCAATGATTTCCTCAAACTCGGCAAGATCGGCACGGAGCGCGTCGCCAAGGCTTTGGACGCCGACGCCAAGACCTATGAGAGCACTGATCCGACGACGCAGCGGCAGAATTTGGAGGCCGCCGCCAAGGCCGGCGCCCAGGTGGTGATCGTCATCGGTTTCGAATTCAACGACATGTTGCCTGACGTCGCGGTCGCTTATCCCGGCGTGAAGTTCCTGCAGATCGATAGCTGCCCGTTCAAGAACCTGAAACCGAACATCTATTGCTCGGTGTTCCGCGAATATGAGGCGAGCTTCCTGACCGGCGCCGAAGCCGCGCTCACCACCAAGACCGGCAAGGTCGGCGCGATCAGCGCGCTCGATATCCCCTTCCTCCACCGCTACACCGACGCCTTCATCGAAGGCGCGCGCTATGCCAAGGCGGACGTCAAGATTTCGCCGACCCTGTGGGTTGGCGGCAATAGCCCGTTCTCCGATCCGGCGCGCGGCCAGGAGCGGGCCGCCGCCATGCTCGCCGACGGCGCCGACCGCATACTCGCCGCCGGGGCGGGCTCGAACGGCGGCATTTTCAAAGCCGTGCAGGACGCCGGCGGCGCCAGCGCCTTCGGCGTCGACGTCAATCAGTGCCCGCAGTCGCCGGGCGCGGTGATGGACAATGTCGAAAAGAAAACCGACGTCGCCGTTGAGCTCGCCGTCAAGGGCATTGTGGCGGGATCGCAGCAGCCGGTCGCCGCGCTCGGCCTCAAGGAAGGCGGCATGGCGCTGACCGGCCTTGACGACAACGTCAAGGAATCCAAATGCACGATCGCCGATTTTCCCGACGCGATCGCCAAGGTCAAAGCCTTGCGCGACCAGATCGTCAGCGGCGCCCTGACGATCGCTGACCCCATGACGGCGAAATAGGGCGTGGCCGGGGCCGCCGTTCCAGAGCTCGAGGCGGTCGGCATCGTCAAGCGCTACGGCGCCCTCATCGCCAATGATCACGTCGATCTCGTCGTCGCGCGCGGCGAGATTCATGGCATCATGGGCGAGAACGGCGCCGGCAAATCGACGCTGATGAGCATCCTCTACGGCCTGCAAAAGCCAGACGAAGGTCGCGTGCTGCTGCGCGGCGCGCAGGTGCATTTCCGCTCGGCGGTCGATGCGATCGCTGAAGGCATGGGCATGGTTCACCAGGCGTTCAAGCTGTTCAATTCGTTCAGCGTCTGGGAGAACATCGTCTATGGCGCCGAGCCGCGGCGCGGCGCTTTCATCGACCGGCGCGCCGCGCGGCGCAACGTCGCTGAGCTTTCTGAGCGGCATCGTCTCGGCGTCGATCCCGACGCCATTGTCGGCAGGCTTTCGGTCGGCGTGCGCCAGCGCGTCGAAATTCTCAAGGCGCTCTATCGCGACGCGCGCCTCCTCATCCTCGACGAGCCGACCGCCGTGCTGACGCCGCTCGAGCGCGACGGCCTGTTCGCGGTGATGCGCCATCTCGCGGGGGAGGGGCGCACCATCCTCTTCGTCACCCACAAGCTGCATGAAGTGATGGCGATTACCGATCGGGTCACTGTGCTGCGCGACGGCCGCGTGACGGAACAGGTGAAAACCAGCGAGACCGATGCGCGCGCCATCGTGCGCGCGATGACCGGGCGCAGCGTCAACTTGACGGTCGCCAAGGGCCCCGCACGGCTTGGCGCGACGCTGCTGGAGGCGATCGATCTCACCATATCGGCGGCGGGCGGCAAGCCGCTCGTCGACAACGTCGCGCTGCGAGTGCGCGCCGGCGAAATCGTCGGCCTCGCCGGCGTCGCCGGCAATGGCCAGAGCGAACTCGTCGAGGCTTTGGTCGGCCTGCGGCCGCTTGACGGCGGCAAGGTGCGCGTCGGCGGCGTCGATGTTTCGGGCGCCGATGTCGCAACGCGCCGCGCGGCGGGAATCGCCTATATCCCTGAGGACCGCGCCAGCGTCGGCTCGGCGCTGCCGGCGAGCGCCGCCGACAATCTCGCGATGAGCTTTCATCGCGCCTTCCCGCTGGCGCGGCGCGGCCTGATCGACGCCAGCGCCATTGCGGCGCGGGCGCGCGCGCTGATCGCCAGGTTCGGCGTCAAAATTACAAGCGAAAGCGCGCCGGTCGGCTCGCTCTCCGGCGGCAATCTGCAGAAGGTCGTGGTCGCGCGCGAATTGTCGCATGAAGCGCCGGCGCTGATCGCCGAACAGCCGACGCGCGGCGTCGATGTCGGCGCCATCGAATTCATCCACGCCGAGCTCATCGCCGAACGCGATGCCGGCCGCGCCATCCTGCTCGTTTCGTCCGAACTCAGCGAAATCCTCGCGCTCAGTGATCGCATCCTCGTCATGTACGAGGGACGCATCCTCGCCGACCTGCTGCGCGAGCGCGCCGATGAGGAAACGCTCGGCCTGCTGATGGCCGGGCGCGCGCCGGAGGCGGCGTGAGCGCAGCGTCCCGGCCCGAAGACGCCGCCGCGCGGCGCTGGCGCCCGCCCTCGGCGGCAATAGCCATCCTGTTCGCCGCGCTCGTCGGCGGCGTGCTGGTTTTCGCGTCCGGCGCCAATCCCTTCGACGCTTACGCGCAGATATTCCTCGGCGCGCTCGCCTTCGACAATTGGCCCAATACGCTCAACTGGGCGACACCGCTCGTCGGCATGACCCTGGTCGCCGCGATCCCACTGCGCGGCGGCATGGTCAATCTTGGCGGCGACGGGCAATTGGTGATCGGCGCGCTCGTCGCCGCAATCATCCCAGTCTATCTCCCCGGCCCCGGCCCGCTCGTGGCGATTGCAGCTCTTGGCGCAGCCGCAATCGCCGCCGGTCTTTATGCCGCGCTCGCCGCCTGGGGCGAGACGCGGCATGGGGTGCCGATGCTGATATCGAGCCTGCTGCTGAGTTATCCGGCGGTGGGCGTCGCGTCTTACATCGTGCGCTTTCCCCTGCGCGATGCGACGACCGGTCTGCCGCAGACGGCGCTGGTTCCCGAAGGCGCGCGGCTGATGAATTTGAGCGGGCCGCTGAATATCGGTCTCCTCATCATCGCAAGCATCACGCTTCTGGTACTGTTCGTCGACCGGCGCACGGTGGCGGGCTACGAACTGCGCATGCGGGGAATCAACCGGCGATTTGCCGGCTATGGCGGCGTGCGTCTCGACGCCCAGGCGATGCGCGTGATGTTCGTCAGCGGCGCGATCGCCGGGCTGGTCGGCGCGATCATCGTGCTCGGCTCGCAATTCCGTTTCATCGACGACGCCCTGCTGACGCCGTCATACACCTGGTCGGGATTGATGGCGGCGCTGCTCGCCAATGGCGAGCCGGCCGGCGCCATTCTCGCCGGCCTGTTCTTCGCCGCGTTGCAGACCGGCGGCTTCGCCATGCAGCGCGAGATCGCCGTGCCACGCGTTCTGACCATGGTGCTGCAATCGATCGTCATCCTGTTCCTGGCGATGCGCCACGGCGCCGGGAAAGCCACGCGATGAGCGGCCTCATCACGCCTTTCCTGGTGCAATCGGCGGTCCAGGCGATCACGCCGATCCTGCTGGCTTCGCTCGCCGGCGTGCTCTGCGCGCGCGTTGGCGTGTTCAACATGGCGCTCGAAGGCCAGATGCTGGTCGGCGCCTTCGCGGGGATCGTCGGCGGGTATTTCACCCAGAGCGCGGCGGGCGGCGTCGCCGCGGCGATGCTCGCCGCAATCGCCTTCTCGCTGATCCTCGCTTATGGCGCCACGATGTTTCGTGGCGACGCGGTGGTGATCTGCATCGGCATGAACCTGCTGGCCTCGGGCCTCACCGCCTATCTCCTGCGCGTGATATTCGGCGTCAGCGGCACGTTCAGCGATCCAGCCATCGTCAGCCTCGCCAGGATTCGCATGCCGGTGCTCCAGGATGTTCCGATCATCGGTTGGGGCTTCGGGCGGCAGACGATTCTCACCTGGGCGGCCTGGGCGCTGGTCGCCATCGTCAGCGTGGTCCTGTTCCGGACGCCGCTTGGCCTGAGATTGCGCGGCGTCGGCGAGCAGCCGGACGCCGCCGAGACGCTGGGCGTCAATGTCAACGCCTATCGGGTGACGACCGTCCTCGTCGGCGGCGCGCTCGCCGGCCTCGCCGGCGCCCAGCTCTCGCTTGGCGCGGTCAGCGTATTCGCCGAGAATATGAGCGCGGGACGCGGCTGGATCGCGGTGGTGGCGGTGATGCTCGGCCGCGGCAACCCGCTCTATGCGGCGGCTGCCTGCATGTTGTTCGGCTTCGCCGACGCTTTCGGCGTCAAGCTGCAAAGCCAGGGCCTGCCGAACCAATTGACCGATATCGCGCCCTATGTGGTGACGCTCGCCGCGCTGGTGATCAGCCATCGCCGGCGTGCGCGAGCGCAGGTCTCGCCGGAGGTCGCCGCGACCACGCCGGGCGCGGCGGATGCGGGGGCGGGGGCGCGGTGATGGTTCGGGCAGACCCAACTGCAATCGCGCTTGCGCGCCGCCGGTGTCGACGACGAGTTTGTCATCGACCAAGGCCTTAGAGGTGAAAAAATGTCCTCCATGCGGACAATGGTTCAATAGCGAAGCCGTTCATGCGTTGCAGGGCGTCGCCGGAGGAGGCGTGCTGTTCCCTTCGGCCTCGCGCCCCGATCAGCCTTTCGCCCATTGCGCCACGGCGTCGCGCGCGAAGTCGCGGTAGGAGCGGGGCGCGCGGCCGAGCAGCTTGCTGAGGCGGACGATGTCGTCCGGGGTCGCCACGGCGCCGTCGTTCTGGTAGCGGCCGATCATCAGGCGCAGGTCGAGCGCATGCCAGGCCGGCATCGTCGTCTTGAGGCGCTGCTCCATGCTCGCAAGATCATCGCCGCCGTAGCGAATGGCGCGGCCGAGCGCCTCGCTCCAGATCGCGGCGATCGCCTCGCCGGTCAGGGCGTCGGGACCGGCGAGCGTATAAGTCTCGCGGGCAAGCGGCGCGGCGCTGCGGGCGCGGCGCGTCAGCTCGATCGCCGCGGCCTCGCCGATGTCGCGGGTGTCGACCATGGAGAGGCCTTTGGCGCCGATCGGCATGCCGTAGACGTTGAACTTCAGCAACGGCTCCTTCAGGCGAATGTCGTTCTGAATGAAATAGGCGGGGCGCAGGATGGTGGCGGGAAGGTCGAGCGCCTCGATCATTCGTTCGACCGTGTGCTTGCTCGCGAAATGCGGCACGTCGGCATAGGCCTCGCCCTTGAGCACCGAGAGATAGACGATGCCGTTGACGCCGGCCTCGCGCGCCAGCGTCAGCGTCAGCATCGCCTGGGTGAGTTCGTCGGCGACATTGGGAACCAGCAGGAACAAAGTGTCGATTCCCGCGAGCGCGGCGCGCACCGAATCGACATCGGCGAGATCGCCGCCGACCGGCGTGACGCCCAGGGGAAGCTGCGCCTTGCCTGGCGAGCGGGTGAGCGCGCGAACCTCGACGCCGCGGCCGTGCAGGGCGTTGAGAACCTGGCCGCCGATCGTGCCGGTGCCGCCGGTGACGAGAATGGTCATAGCAAAATCTCCTGTTGTGGTCGCGGAACTTCCCCCGCGATGAGTTGCAAATTAGCCGTTCCGCTTTCTTTGAGGAGATGCCAGAATCTGGACATGTCGTCTCGAAAATGGAACAGACGGAAATGGAACTGAAAGCCTTGTCCGACTTCAATCTGGTCGCCGCCCATGGCGGCTTCGGGCGCGCCAGCCGCGTCTCCGGCCGGTCGAAGGCGACGTTGTCGCGCCGGGTGGCGGAACTGGAGCAAAGTCTCGGCGTGCGGCTGATCGACCGTGGATCGCAGAACCTCAGGCTGACCGATGAGGGCCGCGCGCTGCACGCGCGCACCGAAGGGCCACTCTCGGAAATCGCGGAAGCGGGAGAGGCGGTGGCGCTCGGCGCCGCGACCCCGCGCGGGCGCCTGCGGGTCAGTGCGCCGGTGGTGATCGCCCATGTCGCGTTCGGTAGGATCGCCGCCCGCTTTGCGCTCGCCTATCCCGACGTCCAGCTCGAGATCGTCGCCGAGGATCGCAAGGTCGATCCCGTCGAGGACGGCTATGACCTCGTCATCCGGGTCGATCCATCGCCGGACGAAAGCCTTGTCGGCCGCCGATTTCTCAATGACGAGCGTCTTGTCGTGGCGCATCCCGATATGCCGCGTCCGGCGCCTGCAGCCGATGACGTGGCCGATATTCCGGTGAAGGCGGTGCTGCTGACGAATTCGCCTGCCGATCTCGTCTGGCGCATGCGCGCGTCGCGGGGCGCGGAAATGCGTCTGCGGCCGGAGCCGGCGCTGCGCCTGTCATCGCTGTTGATGGTGCACGACGCCGTGCGCGCCGGCGCCGGCGCGGCGCTGCTGCCCAAGCTTCTTGTCGCCGACGATATCGCGGAGGGCCGCCTCGCTTATTGGGGAGTTGTCGGACCCGCCGTGGAGCTATGGGCGCTGCAGAGTTCGCGTCGGCTTGTCGGGGCGAAGGTGCGGGCTTTCCTGGATGTGGTCGAGAGCGCTTTTCCGAAGAGGGCTTTTGTTGCGCAGGGGTGAGTCAGAGTTCTGCTGGCCGCGGGTCTTGATTTCTCATCGAACTGGTCGGGTGCGATCCATCGTTTCGCATGGCGGAGCGTGTTCACCCCTGAGACCTTTGTCAATGACGACCGCGGAGCGGTCGCCGCCTTCGGCGGTGGCCTGAAAGGCCATCATTGACAAAGGTCTCAGGGGTGAAAAAATCGCCTCCATGCGAACAATGGCTCAATAGCGAAGCCTTTCGCGGGTTGTGGAGCGTTGCAACGTTCTCCCTTCACTGCCGCCGCATCACCACAATCCTGTTTGTGTTCGTCCCCTTCGCATTATTGCCGACGCCCCAGCAATTGGCGGTCTTGGTGAATTCCTGCTGGTTGACCATGACGAACAGCCGGTCGAACGGCAGGCCTTCGGCGGCCTGCCAGACCAGGCGTTCGAGCAGCACCTTGCCGCGGCGGATTTCGCCGACTTCGAAGGCGACATGGCCGCCCGGGCGCGTCACGCGCGCGAGTTCGATCAGCACGTCGCGCACCATATTCGCCCAGCCCTCCTCGGTGCGATGATGGGCGATGGCGACGCTTGCCGCATCGATGCCGGCGAACCAGCTTCGCAGCCAATTGTCCTCGGCATATTGCACGACGTCGAGGAAGGGCGGCGAGGTGACGACGAGATCGATTGAGGCACTCCTGATCGTCGGCGTCGATTGCGCGGCGCCCGTCATCAGCAGGGGCGTCGGATGGGCGCCGACCGGTCCGTCGCCGAGCAGCGAGGCGGTCTTCTTCAGGATCAGTTTCCTGATGTCGCGGTCGGGCGGCGTCTGCCCCCTCTTCTCGTTGATCTTCCGCTGCGATTGCGCCGACACCGCCTGGTTCGGAGGCAGCGTATAGACGGAAAAGAAGCCGGGCGAATGGCCGGTCAGGCGGTTGATCGCCACCATCCGGATCCAGTCGTCCGGCGCTGATGAAGCGCCGGCGAGCGGCGCCTTTTCGATCAGCCAATGACGCAGCGCCGAGAGATGGCGCAGGGTCCGCGGACTGTAGAAGACGAGCAACTCGGCATCCTCGACTTTGCCGGCGTCCCAGGCGATTTCGTCGAGCCGGCGGACGAGCGCGTTGGCCGTCGGCGCATTGAGGCGCGGCCTGGTGAGCAGGACGCTGAGCGGATTGACGTCATTGCCGACCGGCCGGCGTCCCATCAGCGCAGCCTGGAGCGGCGTCGTGCCTCGCCCCATAAACGGATCGTAAACGGCGTCGCCAGTCCGGGTCAGCCGTTCGATGAAGAATTCGGGTAGCTGCGGCTTGAAACAGGCGCGATAGCTCACCTCGTGAATGGAATGGGCCTGGCGTTGTCCCGAGGTCCAGAACTCGTTGACGAAATAGCGGATCACGCCTTCCTGCAATTCGACGGAAGGCCGGCCGATCGCGCAAAATTCCCGGATCAGGTCGATGAACGGCGGAGCAGACCGGTCGCTGACGCGCGCGGCGGCGCGGGCAGGGGCCGGCGCGGTCAGCGTTGCAAAGAGATCAGTCGTCGAATCGATCATGGCGACGAGACTATCCCAGTTCTATTGACAGGGATCGTCGCGCCGAAATAAATGCGGGAACCAAATTAATTGCGATTACCAGGCCGGCGGCGCGCCGGCGCCCGTGCATAAAAAGCGATCGAGGGGAGTTGAAACATGAGCAGCGGTTTTTTCGGCGACATTGCGCCGGTTCGCTTCGAGGGCGCGCATAGCGCCAATCCGCTGGCCTATCGCCATTATCAGGCCGACAAAGTGGTGTTCGGCAAGACGCTCGCCGAGCATCTGCGCCCCGCCGTTTGCTACTGGCACAATTTCGCCTGGCCTGGCTCCGACATGTTCGGCGCGCCGACATTCGAGCGTCCGTGGTTCGGCGAGACGATGAAGGACGCCCGCCTGAAGGCCGATGTCGCTTTCGAAATGTTGGCGCTGCTCGGCGTTCCCTTCTTCACCTTCCATGATCGCGATGTCGTTCCCGAAGGCGCCAATCTCGCCGAATTCGGCCGCAACCTTCAGGAGATCACCGAGATATTCGAGGGCAAGATGAAGGCCTCGGGCGTGAAACTGCTGTGGGGCACGGCCAATCTGTTCAGCCATCCCCGCTATATGGCGGGGGCGGCGTCAAATCCCGATCCGGATGTCTTCGCCTATGCGGCCGCGCAGGTGAAGAACGCGATCGACGCCACCCATCGGCTCGGCGGCGCCAATTATGTGCTATGGGGCGGCCGCGAAGGCTATGAGACGCTGCTCAACACCGATCTCAAGCGCGAGCAGGAACAACTCGGTCGCTTCCTGTCGCTGGTCATCGACTACAAGCACAAGATCGGCTTCAAGGGCGTCATTCTCGTCGAGCCCAAGCCGCAGGAGCCGACCAAGCATCAATATGATTACGATGTCGCGACGGTTTACGGCTTCCTCAAGCGCTTCGGGCTCGAGAAAGAGGTCAAGGTCAATATCGAAGTCGGCCATGCCGTGCTCGCCGGCCATTCCTTCGAACATGAAGTGGCGATGGCGGTCTCGCTCGGCCTGCTGGGCTCGCTCGACGCCAATCGCAACGATTATCAATCGGGCTGGGACACCGATCAATTTCCCAATAATGCGGCCGAACTGGTCCCCGCCTTCTATCACATCCTCAAGAGCGGCGGCCTCGCGCCGGGCGGGCTCAATTTCGACGCCAAAGTGCGTCGCCAGTCGATCGAGCCGCAGGACCTGCTGATCGGCCATATCGGCGGCCTCGATATCTCAGCGCAGGCTTTGACCGCGGCCGCGAGGCTGATCGAGGACGGCCAGTATGATGGGTTTCTTGTCGAGCGCTACGCGGATTGGGATGCGCCCGCCGCCAAGGCGATGCTCTCCGGGCGATCTTCGCTCGAAGACATCGCCGCCCGCGTCGCCCGCGACAGGATCGACCCGAAGCCGCGATCGGGCCGGCAGGAATTCCTGGAGAACCATCTCAATCGATTTGTCTGAATCGGGCTTACCGCGGCTTCACCGTCTCCCGTGCAATCGCGCCCGCCAACCAGCGATCGCCGCGGCGCAGCGCCGTGTTTATGTCAGCCGATTAACGGCTCATTGGCGGATTGGCGCTAGTTTCCGGACGTCCGTAAGCGAAGCCGATCACGGCCGCGGGCTTGGTGACAATATGTTGCGGTTTGCCGTTATAGTGGCGGTCGGCGCTTGTTTTCTTGGCTTAGTAGCGCCGAACCTATTGCTGACGTTTTTTTCGAATGACGCGCGCCCGCCTGTTCAGACGATCGCCGCGCCGGCCAAAGCCAATGTCGCGCTGAGTCCGCCGGCCTCGAGCGATGGCGCCGAGGCTTCCATCGACGCCGATGGCGGCGGCCAATATGCGACTGAGGTCTATATCAACGGCGCACCCGTCAAAATGCTGGTCGACACCGGCGCGACGATGGTGGTCATATCCTATCAGACGGCGTCGCGGATCGGTCTGCACGTTCTTAATTCCGATTACACCTTGCGGGCGCAGACCGCCAATGGCGTCGCGGCGGTGGCGCCGGTGAATCTAAGCGAGGTGACGCTCGGGTCGATCTATCTTGGCGATGTCAAAGCGCTGGTCGCCGCGCCCGACGCGGGCGCCGTCGATCTTCTGGGGATGAGCTTTCTCAAGCGCCTCGCCAGCGTCGAGCAAAGGGCTGGGAGGCTGGTGTTGCGGCAGTAGGGTGGGAGAGCGGCTGATCGGGTCGGGCGAGGATTATGCAAGCGTGGCGTACGGAGACGGCCAATCCTAGCCATCGATGCGCTGCCAACGTCGTGCAAAGCCGTCAAGTCGACCCGCTTCGCGAGCGGCTTCGCCGGCCTTGACCGCTTCGCCCGCCAATGGCTTTGTCCACCAAAGGAACGTGGTAGCAATTTGCCACGCCGACGGGGCGCAGTCACGCCGAAGGCGCCGAAACGAGGTGGAGGACCGGCGCAGCCTGCGGACGAATGCTCCGCATTCGCCTAGAGTTGACGGCGTCTTGGCGGCGTGGCCCTCGCGGTCGCCGCCGCAGACCAGGTTGGACCTTCACAGTCCTTGTATCGATCGCTCAATCCGTTACCAAGTCTCATCGTCCATCGCCGCCCCCACGCCCCAATCGAGGCCTTCATGTATCCCACGCCGAAAGCGCAGCTTCTCCCCAACACTTACGATTATGAATCAAGCCCGATGGTGAAGCCGACCGGCTTTCGCGAATATGACGCGCGCTGGCTGTTCGAAAAAGAAATCAACCTGATGGGCGTGCAGGCTTTGGGGCTCGGCCTCGGCGCGCTGCTGCATGATATGGGCATTGCGCCGGAAATCGTCGTAGGCCACGATTTTCGCAGCTACTCCTCCTCGATCAAATACGCGTTGACCGCCGGGCTAATGGCGGCGGGCGTCAAGGTGCATGACATTGGCCTGGCTATCACGCCGATGGCCTATTTCGCGCAATTCGATCTTGACGTTCCCGCCGTGGCGATGGTCACCGCCTCGCATAACGACAATGGCTGGACCGGCGTGAAAATGGGCGCGCAGCGCCCGGTCACCTTCGGGCCGGAGGAAATGGGCCGGCTGCGCGACATCGTGATCTCGGGCAAGTTCCACTACGCCGACGGCGGCGCCTATCGCTTCGTCGAGAATTTCCCCGCCCGCTAC
>DATBZF010000096.1:0-21934 GCA_036513315.1 Roseiarcus sp. | reverse complement strand
CGAACCCGACAGGATTTGCGGCGCGTCCACGCTGCGCGCCGCGCCGCCGTAGAAAAAGATGATGATCTGGCCGAGAATGACGCCGAGCCCCAGAGTGACGAGCGCCACCTCGATGTGCGACCGGTGTTGCAGAGGCCGCAGCGCCAGATATTCGAACGCGGCCCCCACGAACGCGAGCAAGACCGGCGTCACGATCAAAGCCAACCAGAATCCGCCAACGAGCGAGACCGTGTATCCGACATAGGCGCCGAGCATGTAGATCGCGCCATGCCCGAAATTGATGACATCGCGCAGCCCATAGATCAGGGCGAGCCCGCTCGCGAGCATGATCAGCAGGGAGGCCAGCGCCAGGGAGTTGGCGATCAACGACCAGATCATCGCGGCGCCATGGCGTCGTGCGCCGCGAGCCAGGGGCAGCAATCGCGACGCCGAGCGGCGGATGCGCGCTCCCACGCCGACCCGGCAAACGCCGATAGGTTCGAAAGCGCGGCCCCCATCATGAACGTTTTCTCCATTCTGTCGCGTGGGTTCGCGAGGTATTTCTTGTTATTAGTGCACTAGTTTATCATATCAGCCTACTCCGCCGCAAGTCAAAACGGCCGGCTCGCTCGTGAACCTTGTTGGGCCGAAGAAAGGCTGGCGTCTTGAGGCGGCAGCGGTTGAAGCATTTTCCGCCTTCGCGCGCCCCATTGGCTACGCCGCGCCGAGCGCTTGACGAAACTAGTACGCATGCGTAGCGATATTCTGCTCCGTCGCCTTTCGAACGCCCGATTGCGCGCGACGGTGGCCGTCGCGCCGCGCCCGAGGAATTGATCGATGAACCTCCAACATGTCATCGCGCGCCGATTTGCCCCGATCAGCCAATCCTACGACTGGCGCGATGCGGCGCTCTATGCGCTCGGGCTGGGAACGGGCGACGACCCGCTCGACGAAGATGAACTTCCCTATGTCTATGAAGGTCGTGCGCAGCTTGTTATCCCGAGCATGTGTGTGACGCTCGGTTGGCCGCCGCTTTGGATCGCCGAGCCGGAGACCGGAATCGCCTGGACCCAGGCCCTGCACGGCGAAGAACGCTTCCGTCTGCACCGGCCGCTGCCGGCCCAGGGGTCGGTCCGCGCGGACCATCGCATACACGCGATTGTCGATAAGGGGCCGGGGCGCGGCGCCCTGCTCTATTTCGACACGGAGCTTTACGATTCGGGGAGCGGCGAGCGGCTGGCGAGCCTGCGCGCAACGGAATTCCTGCGAGGCGACGGCGGCTGCGGCGACCACGGCGCGCCGCCCCCGACCATGGCGCCTCTCGCCGCCGATGCCTCTCCGACCGCCGGCATCGATTACCAAACGGCGCGGCAAGCGGCGTTGCTGTATCGGCTGGTCAGCCGCGACTACATGCCGATCCACGCCGATCCGCGGATCGCGCGTGAAGCAGGATTCGATCGGCCGATCTCGCATGGCCTCAATACGATGGGCGTCGCCTGCCGCGCGATCTTGAAACGCTTCGCGCCGCGGCGGCCGGACCGGCTGCGCGCGATGGCGGTGCGGTTCGTCGCGCCGACCCTTCCCGGCGATACGATACGGGTCGAAATGTTCGATGAAGGCGAAACAATTCGTTTCCGGGCCTGGGCTATCGAGCGCCAAACGCTGGTGCTCGATCGCGGCGCGTGTGAAATCGTAGGCCTCTAAATTGAGGCGAGGCCGTCCGCCTTAACGCAAATCTTGACGTTGTCGCCGACCGCCAGTTTCACGAGCGCGATGATATTTACGGCTGCGACTGGCGCTCCTTCGCTCGCGAGGCGGCGAATGCGAAGGGACCGCCGAGATAGGCGGGATAGCCTGTTTCGCTCACGATGGCGTAGTCGGCGACCTGCAATTCAGCCGGAGTGCGGCCCGCGGCCCAGGGCGCTGCGGCCTCGGCGATGCGGTCGAGAACCGCGAGCGCTTTGGCGCAGCGCGGATCTTCGACGGCGCTGTCGATCCAATAGCCTGGAGCGGCGCGGTCACGGACGGGCGCGATGCGCGAACGGGCCGCGTTGACGAACCCCGCCGCCGCCAGCGCCTCCGCCTCATCGCCCGTTTGCGCGACGATCGTTCGGACTGCGGCGAGGACCTGAGCGACAAAGGCGGGGACCGCGTTCTTCCTCTTCAGGCGCTCGAACTCGGTCTTGCCGAGGAACAGGGTTCTGATCATGTTGCGCGGCTCCGCCCGCTGAATCAGATGCGAGAAGATCGCCATCTCGCTGCGGATGGCGCCATCGAAACATTGGGCGAGACCGAATTCCACGCAATCCAGGATGGCGAGCGGCGCCGGATCGTGTCCGAGCGTTCGGGCGAGGACGTCTTTGCGCATCGCGCTCAACGCTCCGCTGACGTCGGGCGGAGACGGCGCTCGCCAGTCAAGGCGGTCCCAGGGCTGAATGGGAGTCTTTGCCGTCAACAACCAAGCCTCCGCGGCCGCGACTTCCTCGCCAGGCTTGACGAGTTGGTCGACAAGGCCCGCCTTCAACGCCGCCTCACCCGACAATCTCGCGCCTTCGAGCAGAATCGGCAGGGCCGCTTCGACGCCGATCAGCCGCGGCAATCGCTGCGTGCCGCCGGCGCCCGGCAACAATCCGACGAGCGATTCCGGCAGGCCCAAGGCGGCGCGCGGATCATCGACCAGCACGCGATAATGCGCGCCGAGCGCAAGCTCACAGCCGCCGCCCAACGCGAGCCCGGCGATCGCCGCCGCGACCGGTTTTCCCGAAGTCTCGAGCGCGCGGATCGCGAGGCTCAATCGAAAGAAATGGTCGAAAGCCGCATTGAACCGAGCGTTCGGCGGCGTCTGCATGATCATATCGTAGGCGACGCCGAGTTCGGTCAGATCGGCGCCGGCGCAAAAGGCGGTGTCCTTGCCCGAACGGATGACGACGCCACGAGCGTCGCTCTGAGACAGCCATCGTCCGAACGCGCCAAGCTCATGAATCGCCGCGTTCGAGAATACGTTCATCGTCCGGCCTGGCGCATCGAAGATCAGATGAACGAGGCCGTTGTCCCTGAATTCAAGTCGGAACTGCTCGAGTTTCGGCGTCTCTAAACTCATCGCCGCGCCTCCTTCGCCATCGTCAGAATGCGACGCGGTCGCCGCCCTTGAGCGACAGGATTTCCCGCGCATCGTCAGGCGTCGCGACATCAAGCCCGAGGCCCTCGATGATCTGCCTGACCTGGCGTACCTGATCGGCGTTGCTTTTCGCGAGCTGGCCGGCGCCCAGCCACAAACTGTCCTCGAGACCGACGCGAACATTGCCGCCCATCGAGGCGGCCATGGCGGCGACCTGCATCTGGTTCTTGCCGGCGGCCAGCACCGACCAGCGATAGCCGTCGCCGAACAGCCGATCGGCCGTGCGCTTCATATGCATCACGTCCTCGGGATGGGCGCCGATGCCGCCGAGCAGGCCAAAACAGGTCTGGATGAACAGCGGAGCCTGGACCAGCCCCTCGCCGAGGAAATAATGGAGGTTGTAGAGATGGCTCGTGTCGTAGCATTCGAACTCGTAGCGCGCGCCGGTCGCGTTGAGGGTCTCCAGCGCGTAGCGAATGTCCTTGAAGCTGTTCCTGAACACGAGGTCGTGCGAGCCCTCCAGCATCGCCGGCTCCCACTCGTGTTTGAAGTCCTTGTAGCGCTTGAGCATCGGGAACAGGCCGAAATTCATCGAGCCCATGTTGAGCGAAGCGACCTCGGGCTTCCATTTCTCAGCCGGACGCACGCGTTCGGCGACGGTCATGTAAGGCGACCCGCCCGTCGTCAGATTAACGACAACGTTGGACGATTGCTTGATCACCTTGAGAAACGGCTCGAAGGCCTCCGGGCTTTGGTCGGGCCGACCATCGGTCGGGTTGCGGGCGTGCAGGTGCACGATCGCCGCTCCCGCTTCGGCGGCGCCGAGCGCGGACGCCGCAATTTCGGCGGCCGTGACCGGAAGATAGGGCGACATGGAAGGCGTGTGAATCGAACCCGTCACGGCGCAACTGATGATGACCTTACGCTTGGACATGGGCCTCCCCCTGTTTTCTAAAACTTCGCGGCGAACGCCGCCCATGACTTGTCGAGCGCCGCGCCATGATTGGGTGGAGCAATGGCGATCAGCGCTTCGGCGCGCTCCTGATGGCTACGGCCGCGAAGATCGGCGGCGCCGAATTCCGTGACAACGATGTCGGTGTCCATCCGTCCGAGCGACACTGGGCCAGCGCCCGCATTTGGCGCGACGATGCGGGAGACGGCGCCCTTGGCCGCGGACGCCGGCAAGGCGACGATCCGCAGGCCGCCGCCGCACCATGCGCCGCGCGCAAAGTCGGATGCGCCGCCTGGACCGGACATCAGGCCGCCGAGGCCCATTTCGGCATAGGCCTGGCCGAGCAAATCGACCTCCATCGCCGAATTGATCGCAACGAAGTTTTCGAAGCCGGCGATGACGCGCGGCGCATGGGTGTGCGAGACGGGTCGAAATTCGTAGGCGGAACTCTCGACGGCCTTGTAAAGACGCGGCGAACCGATCGCGACGCCGCCCGTCACGGCGACGCCCGCCGCCAGCGCGCCCGCCTCTTGGAGATCGACGACCGCTTCCCCAATGAGCCCGGAATGGATGCGCAGGCCGCGACGACCTTTCACCGCGCGAAGCACCGCGGTCGGCGCCTTGCCAAGGCCGGTTTGCAATACCGCGCCGTCTGGAATCCAGCGCGCGACATTATCCGCGATCGCGTCCGTCACGCTGTCCGCGGCCGCATCGACGAATCCCGGCAGCGGCTGGGCTCCCTCGACATAGGCGGTAAGTTCGGAGAGCGGAATGCCGACGCCGTTGACGCGCGGAACGGCGGGATTGAGATGAGCGATGCGGACCGGGATTCGCGGCCAGAGCTCGGCAAGAAAATCCACGACCGGCCCAAAGCCGCAGAGGCCCGTCGCATCCGGCGGAGACGCCATGAACAACGCAGCGTCGATAGCGACAGTCCGCAATCGCGTGAGGATGTCTCTGTAGCAGAGCGGCAGGAACGTCACCGCGGCGCCCGCGCCTTTCAGCTCCGGCGTCAGGAAGAACGTCTCGACGCGGCATGACGGATTGGCGAGATAGGTGCGCGTGTTGAGGCCGGGCACAAAGATTCCGGTGAACGTCATCGCGCCCAACGCGTCGCCGGCCCGCATGACGGCGTCGGCAAGCAGCAGCGACTCGCCCGAACAAGCGAGCACCAGAGTTCGCCCGCCGCGCGGCAGGATCGCAGCGATCTCGTCGGGTTCGATGCGCACAGGAGCCATCCCGGCCGTCGCGTCGCTACTTCACATATTTGTGGAAGTCGGGCTTGCGCTTCTCCTTGAACGCCCGCACGCCCTCCTTGGATTCTTCGCTATCGTAAAACATCTTGACGGCGCTCAGCGACAGCAAGCCGATGCCGCGAATATTCTCGCTGTCGGCATTGAACGAGCGCTTGGCGAGAGCGAGCGCAGTCGGCGAGCGCTCGCCCAGAATGTCGGTCCACGCCTTGACGGCGGCGTCGAGTTCGGCCGCCGGCACGACCTTGTTGACGAGACCCATTTCGTAGGCCTGTTGCGCCGTGTACATTTCGTTGAGAAACCACATTTCACGCGCGCGCTTGTCGCCGATGTGGCGCGCAAGCAGAGCGGTTCCCCAACCCGCGTCGACCGAGCCGACCTTCGGGCCGACCTGGCCGAATTTGGCGGTGTCGGCGGCGATGGTGAGATCGCATAATGTCGCGAAGACATTACCGCCGCCAATGGCGAAGCCGTTGACGCGCGCGATGACGGGCTTGGGCACGTCGCGAATGATCGATTGAAATTCGTCTATCGGCAGACCGACGATGCCGCGCCCGTCATATTGACCTTCATGGGCGCTTTGATCGCCGCCCGTACAAAACGCCTTGTCGCCCGCGCCTGTAAGAACGATGCTCGACACGCCCTTGTCGTCGCCCGCCGATTGAAACGCCTTGATCAGCTCCTCCATCGTCTGGGCGCGGAAAGCATTGTACAGCTTTGGCCGGTTGATGATGATCCAGGCGGCGCGCTCGCGCACCTCGTAAAGGATGTCTTCGAATGCGACGGAACTGCTCACGATGTTTCCTCCGATCGCGCCGGTACGCCGACGCATGATTATGGCCGCTCGTTCAGATCATGTTCATGCCGCCGGCCACCGAAATGGTCTGACCGGTCATGAAGCACGCATCGTCGGACGCCAGAAACGCGACGATGCCGGCGTAGTCTTCGGGCTCGCCCATGCGTTTTAGCGGAATGCCGCGCACCATCGCGTCCTTCCATTTCACCGCCTGTTCGCCCTCGCCGAGCACCGACGCCATCATCGGCGTGTTCGTTGGGCCCGGGCAGACGGCATTGAGCAGGACGCCCTTGCTCGCGAGTTCGCGCGCGACCGATTTGGTGAAACTGATCAACCCGCCCTTGCAAGCCGAATAGACCGCTTCGTTGCTCGTCCCGACGCGCGCTGCGTCCGAGGCGATATTGATGATGCGCCCGGCGCGTCTTTCGACCATCAGCGGCGCGACGACGTGATGCGTGTTGAGCGGCCCGTAGAGGTTGATGCGGATGATCTTGTCCCAGAGCGCCTGGTCGGTCATCAGAAACGGCAGCGGACGGTCCCAACCGGCATTGTTGACGAGCGCCCAGATCGGACCGAGCTCCGCCTCGACTTTGGCGACGGCGCCCTTGACGGCGGCGTAGTCGCCGACGTCGACTTCATACGTCTTCACGACGGCGTCGCCGGCAAGCTTCTCGGTCTCCTTGCCGGCTTCTGGATTGAGGTCGAAAATCGCGACCTTGCATCCTTCTCCCGCGAGCCTGAGGCTCAAGGCGCGACCGATGCCCTGTCCGCCGCCAGTCACGATCGCAACTTTGTCTTTCAGTCCGCGCACGCTGTCTTCTCCCTATGATTCAATCGACCAGATTCAATTCCGAACCCTCCGCCTCTTCAGGCTCGGCGCCCGTCATTTCCAGCAATGTGTCCTTCAGAATCTTCAAGGTTTCCGCGGCCTGCGCCAACGCCTCTTCCGGAATCCGATTGAGGATTTCCAGCTCGATCGTCTCGACGCTTTCGCGAATGGCGCTGACCATTTTAGCCCCCGCCCGCGTGAGATAGACGCGGCGCGCGCGGCCGTCGGTCTGATCGGCGCGACGTTCGACAAAACCCGCCGCCTCCATGCGGTCGAGCAATCCGCCGATCGCGACCTTGGTCAGATCGAGATCGGCGGCGAGCGCCGTCTGCGTCATGCCGTCGCGACGCGATAGAAACGCCAGCACCCACCATTGCGATCGGGTGATGCCCAGCGGCTTGAGCGAACGATCCACGACCACGCGACGCAAGCGCGAGACGTCATGGATGAGAAAGCCGAAGCGCAGGCTGGTGTTCAGATCCTTGGTCAAAATGAGCCCCTCGAAATAGCGGTTTTCGCCGAGGCGGGACCATAGCGTAATTCGCGTCGGAGCGCGCCGGACCGGTCCGTCGTCGGACCTCGTCCCGTCACTCCTGCCTCCCCTTCATCTGCGGGCGGTTCTTGAACATATCCCGCGCGATGATCGTCTTCATCACTTCGATCGATCCGCCGGCGATCTTGACGACGCGCGCGTCCGCGTAAGCGCGGCAGATCGGATATTCCCACATGTATCCCCAGCCGCCGAACAATTGCAGGCATTTGTCGACAGTCTCGCAATGCAGTTCGGAGGTCACCATTTTCGCCATGGCGGCGTCGACCGGATCGAGATTGCCTTGCATGAAAAGCGCGATGCATTTGTCAGTGAACACGCGCGCCATCGTCGCGCGCGCCTTGAGATCGGCGAGCACGAATTGCGTGTTCTGAAAATCGGCGATGGTCTGGCCGAACGCCTTGCGCTCGGCCGTATAATCGACCGTCCATTCGATAACGGTCTCGGTGACGGTCGCCGAGCGGATCGCCTGCGCCAGGCGCTCCTGCGCGAGTTTCGTCATCATCTGCGAGAAGCCGCGCCCTTCCGCCCCCAGCATGTTGCTGGCGGGCACGCGCACGTTTTCGAAGAACAGTTCGGATGTATCCTGCGCCTTCATGCCGAGCTTTTCGAGGTTGCGGCCGCGATTGAAGCCCTCGCGCTTTGACTCGACGAGAAACAGCGTGATCCCCTTGGCGCCGGCGCCGCTGTCCGTCTTCGTCGCCAGGACAACGAGGTCGCAAAGCTGGCCGTTGGAGATGAAGACTTTCTGGCCATTGATGATGAAGTCGTCGCCGTCGCGGATCGCCTGAGTGCGGACGGCCTTGAGGTCGCTGCCGGCATGCGGCTCGGTCATGCCGAGCGAGCCGATTGCCTCGCCGCGAACCATTTTCGGCAGCCATTCCAGTTTCTGCTGCTCGGTGCCAAAGGTCAGCAGATAGGTGGCGACGAGATCGGTGTGGATGAGAAAGCCGGGACCGCTTGCGCCGACCCGCCACAATTCTTCGAACACGACCACGTCGAAGAGATAGTCGAGGCCGAGACCGCCATATTGTTCGGGCACGGTGCAGCAGAGCATTCCCTGCGCGCCCGCCTTCAGCCAGAGTTCGCGCGGGACGATGCCGTCGTGCTCCCATTGCGCGTGGAAGGGCACGATTTCCTTTTCGACAAAGCGACGAACGGCAGCGCGCCACATCTCGTGCTCTTCGCGAAAGAGGGATCGTTCGATCATTGCGTTTCCTGCCTCTTCGGTTCGGTCACGAGCCGGGCGTGCGCTGCGCTTTTTCTCGTTGCGTTGATTTCTGGATCGCCTCGCGCGCGGCGCGCCATTGCTCGTCGGTCATCGCGCCGAGGTCAGCGAATGTGCCTGGGCCGGCCAGATGTTGACCGCCGTCGATCGCGATCGTCTGCCCCGTCAGATAGTCGCATCCGTCGGACAACAGAAAGACGATGAGATTCTGCAATTCCTGCATCTGGCCGTAGCGCCGCAGCGGCACCGTATCCGCATTGGTGGCGCTCGAGCGCGCGTCGGGAATCGGATTGAGCTTTTCCCATGCGCCCTCGGTCGGGAACGGACCCGGCGCCGTCGCATTGAGGCGGATGCCGTAGGGACCCCATTCCACGGCGAGCGACATCGTCATCGCGTGCAACGCCGTCTTCGCCATTGCCGAGGGCACGACGAACGCCGAACCCGACCAGACCCAGGTCACGAGATTGCTGACCACGGACCCCTTCAGGCCGCCGGCGATCCAGCGCTTGCCGGCAGCCAAGGTTACGTGAAAGCTGCCGTCCATGACGGTCGAAGTGATGGCGCGAAATCCGCGCGGGCTCAGATCCTTTGTCGGGGCGATGAAATTGGCCGCGGCATTGTTGACGAGGCCCGTCAGCGGTCCGGCCTTCCAGACCGCTTCCATCATCGCCTCGACATGGTCTGCATCGCGGATGTCGCAGACGTGGCTGAAGACTGGCGCGGTCCCGCAAGCGGCGATCTCGCTGGCGGCCTCCTCGAGCACGCCGACGCGGCGCCCGCAGATGTGAACCGCCGCGCCCTTGGCGACCAGCGCCTTGCTGATTTCCTTGCCGAGACCGCTGCCGCCGCCCGTCACGAGAATTGACTTTCCGGCCAGCGCATCGCTACGGAAGATGTCCATGCTCATAATGGCGCGAGCCCTTCAATTTCAACGATTGTCAGAAATGGCGACCGAGATATCGTAAACCTATTTACAACTTTGCCAAAAGCTGTCAAGAACCGTCTATGGGAGAAGGGTGACAAACTTGCCTGGACGCAAAGCGCAAGACATCGGCGACCGGTTCATCGCAGCGATAGGCGTTTATGCGCCGCTGCTTCGGATGGATCGGCAAGCGGCCGCGAAGGCGTTGAAATTTTCCGGACTCGGCGGCAGAGCCGCGGGCCGCCGCGCCGTCGCCGGTTGGGACGAGGACGCGCTGACATTGGCGGTCGAGGCGGCGCGCGGCGTCGCCGAAGCGCCGGACGCCGTCATTTTTGCTTCGACCTCCGCGCCTTTCATCGAGAGGTCGCATGCGACACTGCTCGCCGAAGCTTTGGCGCTTGGCGCCGACACGCGAACGAACGATGTCGCGGGCTCGCGACGATGCGCGGTCGCGGCATTGCTGAGCACCCTTTTGGGGCGCGGCGAAGCGCTCGTCGCGGCGGGCGAAAAGCGGGCCGCGAAAGCGGGCGGCGCGCAGCATCTCGCCTATGGCGACGGCGGCGCGGCGGCCTGCGTCGCCGATCAAGGCGCCGCGAGGCTGATCGGCTATTCCAGCGCTTCGCACGATATGGTCGACCTCTATGCGTCGCACGAACATCCCGAGCCCTACGCCTATGAAGAGCGGTTCGTGCGCGAGACGGCCGTCGCTCATATCCTCGCCCCGGCCATCAAGGCCGCCTGCGCGATGGCGGACATCGCGTCTTCCTCGATCGCTTTTGCCGCCGTGCATGAGCCGCTGGCCGGGTGTTGGCGCGACATCGCGCGCCTTACGGGCGTCACGGCGCCGAACCTGGCCGGCGACCTCGCGCAGAGCCTTGGAGATCTCGGCGCCGCCCATGCGTTGTTCGCCTTCGCGCTCGCCTGCGACAAGGCGAAATCCGGGGACAGAATTCTGCTGGCGGGCTTCGGCAGCGGTTGCGACGCTTTGGTGTTCGAAATGACCGGCGCGATGCCGGGCGCGCGGGAAGCCGCCGCCTCGGTCAATTCCGGGCGCGCATTCGATGACTATGTTCGTTTCCTCAGCCTGACCGGGTCGATCGATCTCGATTGGGGCGTGCGCTCGGAATTTGAACAAAAGGCGCAGGCCACCGCGCTCGAACGCTACGGACGCGACATGATCGGCTTCATCGGCGGACGCGACAAGACGGGAAACGTCCAGTTCCCCAAAAGCCGCATCCCCGTCCGTCCGGATGCGGTCGGGCCGGAGCCGCTGGAGGACGTCAGACTCGCCGACCTTCCCGCGCGGATCGTCTCGGTCACCGCGGACCGTCTCAACTTCACCCCCGATCCGCCGTTCTGGTTCGGGCTCGTGCAGTTTGAAAATGGCGCCCGGGTGATGATGGAATTCACCGACGCCGACGCCAAGGGATTCGCCGTCGGCGATACGGTGAGGATGCGCCTGCGGATCAAATCGCATGATCACAAGCGCGGCTTCAGAACCTATTTCTGGAAGGCGGCGCCGGCGCAGCGCCCGCCCATCGAAAGCTAAGCCCATGGCCAGCGGTATCAAAGACAAGGTCGCTATCATCGGCATGGGCTGCACGACGTTCGGGGAGCGTTGGGACCAGGGCCCGGAAGACCTGATGGTCGATGCCTTCGAGGAGGCGCTGGCGGATGCCGGAATCGAGCGCGGCCAAATCGAAGCCGCCTGGATGGGCAACGCGCTCGACGACATCAATGTCGGCAATAGCGCATTGCCGCTTGCTCACGCCTTGCGGCTCAAGAGCATCCCGGTCTCGCGTGTGGAGAATATGTGCGCGACGGGTTCGGAGGCTTTGCGCGCGGCGGCTTACGCCGTCGCGGCGGGCGCTGTGGATTTTGCGCTGGCGCTTGGCGTTGAAAAGCTCAAGGACACCGGCTATGGCGGCTTGCCGCTGCGAACGAAGGGTCTCGCCAACGATTTATGGATGCCTTACGGCTCCGCGCCGGGGTCCTTTGCGCAATTGGCCGGCGCCTATGCGGCGCGCCACGGCATCGCCGCCGCCGATCTCAAACGCGCCATGGCGCATGTGAGCTGGAAGAGCCATCAGAACGGCGCGCTCAACGCCAAGGCGCATCTGCGCAAGGCCGTCGATATGGAGACCATCCTCAAGGCGCCGATGATCGCCGACCCTCTGGGGCTGTTCGATTGCTGCGGCGTTTCCGACGGCGCGGCTTGCGCGATCGTCACCACGCCTGATATCGCGCGCGGACTCGGCGTCGCAAATCCCGTCACCGTGAAGGCGGTCCAACTTTGCGCCAGCCACGGCTGGGAAACGCAATATGGCGCCTGGGACGGCAGTTTCGTCGCCAATACGCGGCAGGCCGCCAGACGCGCCTATGCCGAGGCCGGGATCGGAAACCCGCGCGCCGACCTTGCGCTCACCGAAGTGCACGACTGTTTCTCGATCACCGAACTCGTCACGATGGAGGATCTCGGCCTCGCGGACGAGGGGCGCGCGTCGTTCGACATTCTCGACGGACGCTTCGACCGCGGCGGGGCGCAGCCCTGCCAGATCGACGGCGGCCTGAAATGTTTCGGACATCCCGTCGGCGCGTCCGGTCTGCGCATGGCGTATGAGGTCTATACGCAATTGCTCGGGCGCGCGGGAGCGCGGCAGCGCGAAGACGTCAATCTCGGATTGACCCACAATCTCGGCGGCGCGCCGTTCAACAGCGTCGCCGCGGTTTCTATCCTCGGCCGAATGAACTGAAGGAACCAGAATTATGGCCGGAAAATATTTCGAGCAGTTCGAGGTTGGCCAGACCTTCGTTCATGAGATCCGCCGCACCGTGACGGATATGGACAACATCCTGTTTTCCGCGCTGACCTATAATCCGGCGGCGATTCACATCGATCACGAATACGCCAAGACGACCGAGTTCGGCCGACCCTTGATCAATTCGATCTTCACTTTGGGACTCGTGGTCGGCCTGTCCATCCAGGACACGACCTTAGGCACGACCGTCGGCAATCTCGGCTGGGAAGAGGTCGTCTTTCCCAAGCCCGTCTTCGCCGGCGACACGATCCGCGCCGAGACCAAGGTCGCGGCGCTGCGCGAGAGCAAATCGAGACCGACGCAGGGCATCGTCACCTTCGAGCATCGCGGGTTCAACCAGCGCGACGAGGTCATCGCGACCTGCCGCCGCGTCGCGCTCATGCTGCGGCGGCCGACATGAGGCTGCGCTCCCTTCTCTTCGTGCCCGGCGACAGCGAACGCAAATTCGCCCGCGCTGCCCAATCCGGCGCCGACGCATTGATCCTCGATCTTGAAGACGCGGTTGCGCCAAGCCAAAAGTCCGCGGCTCGCGCTCATGTCGCCGGCCTCGTCGGCGAGCGATCGAGCCGCCCGTGGGCGTTCTTCGTCCGGGTCAACGCGCTCGACACCGGCATGACGCTCGACGACATGGCCGCCGTGGTCAAGCCGGGCCTGGATGGGCTGCTCATCCCCAAGGCGAACGGCGCCGCCGACATCGAGCGCATCGGCCATTACCTCGACGCGTTGGAAGCCAAGGCCGGGATGGCGCAAGGCGCCGTCAAGCTCGCGGTGGTTGCGACGGAGACGCCGCGCGCGATGTTCGCGCTCGGCTCCTATGCGCCGGCCCATCCCCGGCTCGTCGGCCTGACTTGGGGGGCGGAGGATCTCGGCGCGGCGATCGGCGCGACGGACAACAAGGAACCGGACGGAAAATGGACCTTTCCCTATCGGATCGCGCGCGCGCAATGTCTCTTCGCCGCGAGCGCAGCGGAAGCGGCGCCGATCGACACGCTCTACGCAAATTTCAAGGACGCGGAAGGCCTGGAGCGCGATTGCCGAGAGTCGCGCCGGGACGGGTTTTCCGGACGCATTGCGATCCACCCCGATCAAATCGCCACGATCAATCGCTGCTATGCGCCCTCCGAAGCGGAACTCGAACGGGCCAGGAAAATCGTGGCCGCCTTCGCGGCCAATCCTGGCGCGGGAACGCTGGGGATAGACGGAAAAATGTTCGACATTCCCCATCTGAAGGCCGCGCGCAAGACATTGGCCTCGGCGTGACGAAGCCAGATCGTTCGGGAGCAAATGCGCCATGAAACATTTAAGACCGTTGCCGACCGAGGAAGAACGCAACGCCATTCGCGAAGGCGTGCGCGCCGTCGTCGCCCGATTCGACGACGCCTACTGGCTCGAACGCGACGAAGACGGCAAGTTCCCGCACGAGTTTCACCGCGCCATGGCCGAAGGCGGCTGGCTTGGCATCACCATGCCGGAGGAATATGGCGGCGCCGGCCTCGGCGTCACCGAGGCCGCGATCATGATGCATGAAGTCGCCAGCCACGGCGGCGCGATGGCCGCGGCTTCGACCGTTCACATCAATCTGTTCGGTCCACATCCCATTGTCGTCAAAGGCGCGCCGGAACAGAAGGCGCGCTGGGTGCCGAGGTTGATTTCAGGCGAAGACCAGTGCTGCTTCGGCGTCACCGAACCGGACGCGGGCCTCAATACGACGCGGATCAAGACATTCGCCGAAAAGGTCAAAGGCGGCTATGTCGTGCATGGCCAGAAAGTCTGGACCTCGACGGCGCAGGTCGCCAACAAGATCATGTTGCTGGCGCGCACGACGAAATTCGAAGATTGCGCGCAGGCTACTGACGGCATCACGATCTTCTACACGGACCTCGACCGCGCCAAGATCGACGTGCATCGCATTCCCAAAATGGGCCGCAAGGCGGTCGATTCCAACGCGATCTTCATCGACGGGCTGTTCATTCCCGAAGAGGACCGCATCGGCGAGGAGGGCAAGGGATTCTCCTATATCCTGCATAGCCTCAATCCGGAACGCGTGCTGATCGCCGCCGAGGCGATCGCGATCGGGCAGGACGCCCTTCGTCGCGCGACGCGTTACGCCAAGGAGCGCGTCGTCTTCGATCGGCCGATCGGGCAGAACCAGGGCATCCAGCACCCGCTGGCGGAGAGATGGATGTATCTCGAAGCGGCGTGGTTGATGACGATGAAAGCCGCCGAGCTCTATGATTCCGGCCTGCCCTGCGGCGCCGAGGCCAATAGCGCAAAATTTCTCGGCGCCCGCGCCGGCCACGAGGCGGCATGGCAGGCCGTCGCGACGCATGGCGGCTTCGGCTACGCCAAGGAATACCACGTCGAACGGCTCTATCGCGAGGCCTCGCTCACGCGGCTGGCGCCGATCACCGAGCAATTGATCATGTGCTTCATCGCCGAGAAGACGCTCGGCCTTCCCAAGAGCTATTGAGGTCGAAAGCATGGGCGTTATGTCAGGCAAAGTCGCGCTGGTCACCGGCGCGGGGCGCGGCGTCGGGCGCGGCGTCGCGCTCGATCTTGCGCAAGCGGGAGCGGCGGTCGTCGTCAATGATCTCGGCGTGTCGCTCGCCGGCGAGGCGGGCGCGACATCCCCCGCCGAGGATGTCGTCAACGAGATCGTCGCCGCGGGCGGGAGGGCGATCGCCAATCCCGACAACGTCGCCCGTTGGGACGGCGCCCAGGCGATGGTTCAGGCGGCGGTGGAGGCTTTCGGACGCATCGACGCGGTCGTCAACAACGCCGGCAATCTGCGCGACAGCCTGTTCCACAAGATGACCGAGGAGGAATTCGACGCGGTCATCGCCGTCCACCTCAAGGGAAGCTTCAACGTCAGCCGCGCCGCGGCGCCCTTCTTCAAGGGTCAGGCCTCCGGCGCCTATGTCCATATGACTTCGACGTCGGGCCTGGTCGGCAATTTCGGGCAGGCCAATTATGCGGCGGCGAAGCTTGGCGTCGTCGGCCTGTCGAAATCCATTGCGCTCGACATGCAGCGTTTCAACGTGCGCTCCAACGCGGTCGCCCCCTTCGCCTGGACGCGGATGATCGATTCGATTCCGACCAACACCCCTGAGCAGCAGCGTCGCGTCGAGGGTCTGAAAAAGCTTGTGCCGGAAAAAATCGCGCCCTTCGTCACCGCGCTGCTGAGCGACGCCGGCGCGACAGTCACGGGTCAGATCTTCGGCGTGCGCAACAACGAGATTTATCTTTTCTCTCAACCGCGCCCGATCCGGACTGCGCATACGTCGGACGGATGGACGGCGGAGACGATCGCCGAACGGGTGTTTCCGATGTTCGCGAACGATTTCTATCCGCTGCAGCGCTCCGGCGAAGTGTTCACATGGGACCCGGTCTGAGACCATGGCGATCCAACCCGAGCGCCTGCTGAACCATCGCTTCGCGGAGATCGAGCACAGATACGAACGACGCGACGCGATCCTCTATGCGCTGGGTCTCGGGCTCGGCGCCGACCCATGCAATCGCGGCGATCTACGTTACCTCTTTGAGACTGATCTCGTCGTTCTTCCGACCTTCGCCGTCACCTTGGCGTCGCCCGGCATGTGGATCGCGGCGCCGGAATTCGGCGTCGATTTCGTCAAACTGGTTCACGCGGAGCAGGCCGCCCGCTTTCATATTCCGCTGCCCCCGGCGGCCGAGGTCGTCGGCCGCGCCAAGGTGATCGCGCTTCATGACCGCGGCCCCGGCCGCGGCGCGGTTCTTGTACTGGAGCGCAGCATTTCCAGTCCGACGGGCGTTTTGTATTGCACGCTGCAGCAGACGCT
This sequence comes from Roseiarcus sp., assembly GCA_036513315.1. Classification (GTDB taxonomy): domain Bacteria; phylum Pseudomonadota; class Alphaproteobacteria; order Rhizobiales; family Beijerinckiaceae; genus Roseiarcus. The sequence continues at coordinate 5,670 of DATBZF010000096.1, read as the reverse complement.
GCTGCTGCGCGGCGACGGCGGATATGACGGCGCCGCGCCGCCAGCAACGCCTTCCCTCATTCCGGATCGGCCGGCGGACGCTGACGTGACCGTGCAGGTGAGCCCACGCGCGGCGCTTATCTACCGCCTGTCGGGCGACAGGAACCCGTTGCATGTCGATCCAGATGCCGCCAGACGCGCCGGCTTCGACCGGCCAATACTGCACGGATTGGCGAGCTACGGCATGGCCGCCATCGCCGCGGCGGACGCAAGCGGACGCACTCCGGTTGAGGTGACGGCCCTGCAATGTCGGTTTTCGGGCGTCGTCTTCCCCGGCGATCTGCTCGCTTTCAAAATATGGAAAGGCGAGGGCAAGGCGCTATTTCAGGCTTTTGTCGGCGACAGAAAGGTTCTCGATCAGGGGCTCGTTTCGTTTGAGGGCGAAGGATGAAGGAACGCTCCAACTTGGCGCGCACGCTGCGAGAGGCGCTCCGCATTCCCGTCATGGCCGGTCCAATGTTCATCGCCTCGACGGCGGACCTGCTGATTGCTCAATGCAGATCGGGCATCATCGGCGCGATGCCGGCGCTCAATCCGCGAACGACCGCCGAGCTCGATCGCGATATCGCGCGGATCAAGCGCGAGCTTCTGGGTCATCCGGTCCCTTACGCGATCAATCTCGTCGCGCATCGCACAAATGAGCGCCTCGAAGCCGATCTGGCCATCATCGTCGCGCATCAGGTCCCGATCGTCGTTCTCGCGCTGGCGGCGAGCGCGGCGATCGTCGATGCGATCCACGCCTATGGCGGTCTGGTTCTCAACGACGTCGTGAGCGATTATCACGCGCGCAAATGCGTCGACGCCGGCGTTGACGGGATCATCGCGGTCGCAAGCGGCGCGGGCGGACATACTGGCAGCGTCTCGCCCTTTGCGCTGGCCGCCGAAATCCGCGAGTGGTGGGACGGCCTTTTGATTCTGTCCGGCTGCATTGCAACGGGCCGCGCAATCCTTGCAGCCGAGGTTCTCGGCGCCGATCTTGCCTATATCGGCTCGCCTTTCCTTGCGTCCACGGAAGCCAACACGCAGCCGGAATTCAAGCGGATGATTGTCGAGGGTAGCGCCAAGGACATCATGATCACCAACGGCTTCACCGGCGTCAACGCATCCTTCCTGCGCCCATCGATTCTCGCCAACGGCCTCGATCCGAAGACGCTCATTCGGGCGAAAGGTTCGGGGGTGAACATTTCAGGCGGCGGATCGAACGCCAAGGCGTGGCGCGACATCTGGAGCGCCGGTCAGGGCATCGGCGCCGTCAAGTCGTCGGGTCCCGCGGGGGATTATATCGAATGGCTGGCGGCCGACTATAGCGCGGCGAGGCGCAAAATGGGTATGGCGCAAGCATGATCAATCGTCAGGTCGCCCTTGTCGCGCGACCTCAGGAGCACACGCGTGATCCGGCTTTGATCTGACGCGTGGGAGCAAATCCGCGCCGTCGGCGTCAGCGATCCTCATAGCGCGGCGGCCGCTTCGCCTTGAACGCGGCGACGGCCTCGCGGTGATCGTCGGTCTCCAATAGCATCACCTGCTGTCGGTCCTCGAGCGTCAGCGCGGCCTCGAGGCTCGGCGCATCGATCTCCGCGTTCAGCGTCTCCTTGGTCATGCGCAAGCCCATTGGCGAGGCTCTCAGCATGTCCGCGGCAAGCTCCAGGCCGGTATCGAGGAGCTTGTCTTCCGCGACGACATCGCTGACGAGGCCGACCGCTTTCGCGCGATCGGCATGGATGAAGCGGCCGCTCATCAGAAGTTCGGACGCGACGGACAATCCGATCAGGCGCGGCAGCAGGTAGCCCGCGCCCATGTCGCAGCCGCCTAGCCCCACGCGAAGATAGGCGGCGTTGAGCCTTGCGTTCGGCCCGGCGTAACGCACGTCGCAGGCCAGCGCGAGCGACAAGCCGGCGCCGCAGGCGGCGCCGTGGACGAGGCCGATGATCGGCTGCGGACAACCGCGCATCAATCTGACGAGGCCGGAATAGTGTTTCTGCATCAGAATCTGGCGCTGCGGCCGCCCTGCCCCCCGCGCGGCGAAAGCCTCCGACCCGAGTTCGGCGCCGGCGCAGAACGCGCGGCCATTGGCCCGCAGAATGACGACGCGGACATCGAGGCGTTCGCTGAGGCCGCTGAAATAAGCGATCGCTTCGGCGATCATCGCCGGATTGACCGCGTTCAGCGCGTCGGGACGGTTGAGTGAGAGAATCTCGATCGGTCCGCGCGACTCGACGAGCAATGTGCTGAAATTGTTCATGGGCGAGGACTCGCAGGGTCGAGGTCAGATCGGCGGATGCATCTGCACTTCGGGATAGCGCGCGTAACCCTTGCCGACGCCATATTCCATGATGCCGTAGCCGACCTCGCCATTGTCAGTCACCTCGATGACATGATCGCTGAGCGTGCGCGCGACGCGGCGCACGTCTGGATCGCCAAGGTTCCAGGCCTCGTGTTCGCTATAGAATTTTCCCTTGTCGTCGCCCTGCGACCAGCCGTTGAGGCCGCCATAGAGGCCGGCTTTCAGAAAATATCGCCCCGGCAGGGCGCGAATCTTGATGCGCCGACTCGAGCCGTCGGCGAAACGCGCCTCAAACTCGGCGGCTTCGACCGTCTGGCCATGCGGATCGGCCGCCCAGACAATGTCGTGACTGATGTCATGCAGGCGCGAGCCCGGTTTCGCACGCTCGCCGATCGGCAGCACTTCCTCGCCGGAGATATAGATTTTGTCGCCGGGAGCGCGTTCCTTGAAGAAGAGATGCAGCCCGCGGGTCGTGAATTGCGCGGTCGTCCAGGCGTAGAGAAAGGGCGGATAAAACGTCAGCGGCGGATGGGTCTCGTCGGTGCGCATTTCCGCCCGGATTCCCCAGGAATGATCGCGCTGTCCGAGCCACGCCTCATCGGAAACGCCGCGCCTGACGCCGGCGGCCTCGATCCAGCCGCGATAGCGGCCCAGTTGCTGCGCGCGCGCCATATTCTCGGTGACGCGGCCGTTGCGGCGTCGAAAGTGCGTCTCTTCCTCATGCGGATTCATCGTCGCGATAAATTCCAGGTCGAACGAAAGGCCGGATTCGTTGGCGTCCAGCACGAGCCGATGGCGCCGCAAGCCTTCGAGTATCTCGATGCGCAGCGGCCCGATCGCAGTCGTCAGTGGATTTGGACGCAAGCGTCGCGAGACGCGAAAATTGTGCTGAACGCCGGCGACCGTCACGCCGGCGAATCCGTCCATCACGTTGCGATTGGGATGCCAGCCCAAGCCTATGTCGAAGATGATGTCGCCGCCTGGCGCCGGATGGCCTGTGTACCAGAGGCGCTCCATCCAGGTCGGATCGCTGCTCATCACGTGATCGAAGGTGGTCGGGAGTTGATGCCCGATAAAGTCGTCCTGTTGCGAAAGCATTTCTCGTTCGCCCTCTCAGGCGCCTTTCTCTGATCCACGGGAAATTTCGTCAAACATAGGTTTCGCGCTCGTCGACAGCTCCCATTTCAACTGCCGATGGATGTATCGGTCGATGATGTCCTCGGCGCGCGCAACGGCGACGGCCGGCGCGCCGGCGCGATGCGTGGCGAGCCAATCGATGAGCTCGCAGACGCGGGCGGCGCCCTGATCGCGCATCGATTCGAGTTCGACGGCCGTCGGCAACCCGGACGGCGCGCGCAGCGTCAAGGCGGGCGCTCCCGGCAGATCGGTCATCACGCCTTCGAGGTCGCGACTCGCCTCGTCGAGCGCCTGAAGCTGTTCGCAGAGAAATTCGTTCGACCACGCCGCGCGCAAGCGTATGCTGTTGAGCATATAGATCAAACCGAAGGCTTGGCCGCGCGCGAAGTCGCCCTCGACATGCGGGATGATCTCGCCGCGCAATGTGGCGATCATGCCGTCGATCAATCGCGGCAGTGAATTGTTCAAGATGAGCGCTCCAACGCTTTTTCGAGCTGCCGAAATACTGGCGCCATTTGCGTCGCCATCGCCGGCATGCGCATATCATTGAAGCGGCCGTCTTCGAAACATCGCGCCGCCGCCATATGGGTGAGCGAGAGTTTGAGAAGCGAAAAAACGATATAGAATTTCAAGGCGCCGCGATCGACCGAAGCGCCCGACCGCGCTTCATAGCGCGCGAGGAGGTCGGCTTCGCTCGCCAGCCCGCAGACGAGGCCCGTGCCGCCGCGATATTGCGGCAAGAACGCCCAGCCGAGATCCTCGATGGGATCGCCCAAATGGACGAGTTCCCAGTCGAGAATTGCGGTGATGCGATCGTTGCGCTCCAGGAAATTGCCAAGCCGATAGTCGCCGTGCACGATCGCGACGCGTGACGCCTTGGGTTGGTTCTGACCCAGCCAGGCGAAGGCGAGGTGCGCCATCGGGTGCGGGCGCAACGCCCAGCGCTGAAAGCGCTGCCGCCATTCCTCGATCTGAAGCGCGGCGGCGTTGTCCACGGTGACACTTTCGCCCCATTGCGCCAGGCTGCTCGCGCGCCAGTCGAAGCCATGCAACGCCGCCAGCGAGTCGATGAAGTCGCGCGCGAGGCTTTCACGGCGGTCGCCGTCCAAGGCGCTGCCCTGGCCGCCCCACGGCAGCGGCGTGTCGCCATCGACGCGCTGGCACACAAAGAACGGCGCTCCGAGGATCGCGACGTCGTCGCTGGCGTAAAAGGCGCGCGGTCTCGGAACGGCGCTCGACCGCAATGCGCTCAGCGACAGGAACTCCGGCATGGCGCTATAGGGCGCGAACAGTCCGTAGGGCGGCCCCAACCTCAGAATGAGTTCAGCGGCCGGCGCGAAGCCCGTCACGCTTACGCCATAGGTGATCCAGGAAAAACCCGCGGGAAACTTTACGAGGCGATCGACCGCGACCGGACTTCCAGTCTGCTCGCTGAGGTAGTCGCCAAGTCGGAGGCGAAGCGCGCCTACATCCTCAAATGTCCCGCCACGCGCACTCCCATCATCGGAAAATGCAGAACCTGCGCGGAGCGGAGGGCGCGGATTCGACTGCTTTCGCGTTGCTTCCATCATCCCTTGTCCGTCGCCCCCGGCGCATCGCAATCGTCGTCGGCGTCGACAAGCCGCCGCTCCAACCCCGATCGGGCCAGCAACAGGCGCGCCCGCAGTCAGCCAATTTATAATACACTAGCACATCATTTTTGTCTCGGCAACGCACGGCGCGCCCGCGGGTGGCGTCAGCCGCGTCAGAAAGCGGTCGGCCAGCCGGCGCATTCGGTGGACGAGAATTCCGGTAGACACCGGGGCCTTCTATACAGTATGCATGTTTACAATTATTGTCGAGCGGGCGGCGAGGCGAACGCGCGGAACGCCGCAGCCCCGGCGATCGGCCGATGCCGACGCGCGACAGACGGGAGGACGTGATGAAGCGGCGAACGCAATCCAGGGGTTCGGCGGAAGCCGAAGGCGACGCGGTCGCTGCTCCATCCCGTAGGAGGGCTTAATAAAATGAAACTCACCTCGTTCGTTTTCGAGATCAAAGACGGCGTCGCGCATATCACGCTGGACCAGGCCGAGCGCGGCAATCCATTCGATCGTCAGTTTGCTCGCGAACTCAACGAATTGGCGACGGAATGCTCCGTCAATTCCGCGGTCCGCTCCGTTCTCATCGACGCCAAAGGTCGCTACTTCAGCGTCGGCGGGGACTTGAAC